>NZ_CP007753.1:600000-1200000 GCF_000757845.1 Prochlorococcus sp. MIT 0604 | reverse complement strand
AAATAACTTTACTAGGCTTTTCATTTAAACCAAATACTAATGATGTAAGAGAATCATCCTCAATCTATATTGCAAATTACTTATTAGAAAATGGAGCAAATCTTTTTATTCATGATCCTAAAGTTTCTCTTATTGATATTGAAAGAGCTATGACTGAATTTAAATCTGACAATGAGTTTGAAGGAAAATGGCACTTTAGTAATGATTTGAATGATGCATTAGAATCTTCAAATGCTGTAGTTGTTTTGACTGAATGGGATCAATATTTAAATCTAGATTGGGATAATATTTTTAATCTAATGTCAAAGCCAGCCTGGGTTTTTGATACAAGATCTATTCTGGATAGAAATCTTCTGACCTCCTTGGGGTTTAAAGTATGGAGTGTAGGAGTAGGTGATTAAATTTTATTATTTTGGTGCTCAAAAAAAATATTTTTTAAGCCAGCAAGTAACAACCAAAAAATTAAGCTAATTTTACCATCAAAATATTGAATATCAGTAAGCTGAGAAAACATGAAGAAGAATGTCCCTGCCCAGAAAGCTCTATCAAAATAATCATTATTTTTAAATCGTTTAATGTTTGAAATAAATAAAAATTTGCCAGTTAATATTAGAAGTAAATATATAGTTCCGAAAAGTAAAATTGATACAGGAATCCCATAACTTAAAGCAAGTTCTATTGGCAAATTGTGAGGATGTGTTATCCAGTCAATGCTTGAGTAAGCATAAATTGATGAAAAAGCGGCAGCTCCTATTCCAAATATTGGATCAAGTGTTACCAAATTTATTGCTTTTAAATATATTCCAATTCTTGAAATTTGATATATAGAATAATTATCAATAGACAATTTGTAAATAATATTACTTGGAAGTAGGCCTCTAATAATATTTTGTAGTTCACTATTAAAAATTGGCAAGAAAGAATAAAGAAGTATGCCAATTAAAATGAATAACAATATACTGATTACTAAAAGATTTTCTATCCCACATACAATTGGTATTGCGGCTATTAAACCAGCCCATGCGTTCCTTGAATTTGTAAGGTAAAGAGCTAAACCTGTAGCTAACAAAATGGATATAGAAAAAGATTTTTTTATAAATTTCTGACTCCTTTCTAAAACTAAAGCTATACAAAATGGCCATACTAAGTTAAGCCAAGATCCAGCATAATTTTGGTTGTTAAATAATCCAGTAAGACCATAATCTCTTAATATTGGCTTTTGGAACCAAACTATTAGACCATTAAGAGTTTCAAAGGGACCATACCAACTAAAGTAATATTGACTAAAACCCGAAAAAAGGACGGGGAAAGTAGAAATAATTAGTATTACTGAGAATTTTCTTCTCTTTTGAGGGGTATTTAAAAAATTTTGACAGCTTAAAAATAACCAAATTTGTGGAATCCAATTCCCTAAACCATAAATTGATAAAGTAGGGTCCCAGCTATAATTTTGAATCTTTATTGGTATTCTGAGATTATTTAAAATAAGATCTCTATAGTCATTTTGGAAAATAAAATAGTGCATAAAAGTACTTATTAGGATAAATATTCCACATGCAAAAAAAGATGAATTCCATTTATCTTTAAGTAATATAGGTTTTTTATAAATAAATCCAAAGATTGAGGCAGGAATTAAAAAAAATCCTCCAATAAATAAAGAAGATGGAAGAAAAAAAATACCAATGTCGAAAAGAAAACTACCTTTTTTGAATTGGTTTACAATTGACGTAAATTCAAATTTCATATACATTTCTTTACGCTTCCTGCAGGATTCGAACCTGCGGCCCACTGCTTAGAAGGCAGTTGCTCTATCCAGCTGAGCTAAGGAAGCTAGGGTTTTCGGGTTTTTGCAGAGATAAATACTATTACATTTTGACAGTTCTCTGAAAATATTACCCAAATAACCTTCTTATATTAAAACAGCTAGGCAAACTCAACAAGTAAATTACCAAAAAAAAAATACTATATTGAACTATCTACCTATGGTTTAATTTTTTTGATTTATTATTTTAATTTTTGCCGATATTAATCTTTTCGAAAGAACTTTTTGCACCTAATTCTTATTAATGAATCTAATACTCTCATTTTTAATTGAGATTTATAAACTTTTTCCCTAGAATATTAAAGACATTAAAATTAGATAATTGGCAAAACGTCTTTCAGTTCAGACAAAAAAAGAAATCTTAAATTTATTTACAGATAGCAACTATAGTGTTGATGAATTGTCTAAAGAATTTAAATGTACGAGTGCCACTATTATTAGGAATTTAAAAAAAGAATTAGGGAGCGAGAAGTATAAAGAAATTATTGCCTTTGCAAATCCTAAAAAAAATTCAATAAACTTCAAGAATGATTTAAAAGTCGAGCACAATAAAAGTTCTTCTAAAAATTCTGATGAGCAAGAATTCAATTTTGTTGAAATAGCTCCTTTAGATTATGAAATAGATTACCTTCCCAGAAAGGAACTTTCCTCTATACCGATAAAAGATATCGAATTTCCAAAAGTTGTTTATATGATTGTGAATAAAAATATTGAATTAGAAATAAAATTACTAAAAGATTTCCCAGACTGGGAATTCCTTCCAAACGATGACTTGAAAAGAAAAACAATAGAAATATTTTTTGATTTGAAATTAGCTAAAAGAGCTTGCGGTAAAGAACAAAAAGTTATTAAAGTACCTAATCCAAATGTATTTAGAATTGTTTCACCTATTCTCATTTCAAGAGGCATATCTAGGATTGTAAGTGCAGAGAAACTTATAGCTCTTTAAATATTAATTTTTCTTAGTTAAATTAATTGGAAAAATAGTACCTAATAAAGATCCGAAAATAAAATTTGAACCAACAATAAAACTTACTGGTAACATAATAGTTTCATTTTTTAAAAATTTAACCTTACTTTTTTTAGAACTATTTTGTATGCCAATCATCAATAAAAAGAATAAACAAGAATTGAAAATTATTGCAAAAATTATTTTTTTCAATGTAGTAGACATATTCATTCTGTATTGAAAATTTAACTTAAATTATAAATTATACTTTTTTTAATGCCATTTTTTTTTGCTAGATACTTTGATGCTGCTGATAAACTTAATCCAGCCTTAATTAATTCATTTAGTTCTTTTTTTAAATCAATTTTATCAAGTTCGTTATTTTGCTTACTTTTCCTCCCTCTAATGATAAGCGTTATTTCACCCATTACTTCTTTATCTTTAAAGTAAAGTATTACATCATTAAGATTTTTACCAACATGTTCTTCAAATTTTTTCGTTAATTCTCTAGCTACTACAATTTCTCTTTCTCCTCCGCAAAACTCAAATAACTCATTTAATAACTTCTTTAGACGATGAGGCGATTCATAAACTATAGTCGTCTTTTCATTCTTACTTATTTCAAAAAGAATTTTTTCTCTATCAATATTCTTTTTTGGCAGAAATCCCTCAAATATAAATTTAGAAGAAGGCAGCCCACTAGATACGAGAGCAGTAATTGCTGCGCATGCTCCTGGGATACAAATAACGCTAATTCCTTCTAATTTAACTTCATTCACTATATTTTCACCAGGATCACAAATACCTGGCATACCGGCATCACTTACAATTGCGATTGATTTTCCAGCTTTTAGTTCGGCAATTAACTTTGGTGTTTTGTTTGATGAATTTTCTTTATTAAAACTTATCAAATTATTAGAAATGCTAAATTTGTTCATTATTTTTTTTGTTTGTCTGGTATCTTCGCAAGCGACTAAAGAGACATTTGCAAGAATATTAATTGCTCTAGGGGAAATATCCTCTAAGTTACCAATTGGTGTCCCAACTACATATAAAACCCCTTTTTCAGGTTCTTCTTTTCTATGAGATAATAAGAAATTATTTGTCATTAAATGATTGAATTGCCTTTTGGAGTGGATGTTAATAATCTCATCGACGATGTGATAAATTTCAGCTGGGAAGCTGCAGATATTTTGTTGGCTTATTCAAATATTATTAAAAATTCAGAAAAAAAATTTGAAATTCTTAAAAATAAAAATATTAACGATCCTGTAACTTTGGCTGATTTGGAGGTTAATGAGTTAATTATTAATAGGATAAACCAGAAATATCCACATATAAATTGGGAAATTTTGAGCGAAGAAAACTTCAAAATCAAAACGAATTATTGCGATCTAAATGCTGATTGGCTTTGGATTCTCGATCCCTTAGATGGAACTAAAGATTTCATTCAAGGGACTGGAAATTTTGCAATGCATTTAGCTCTGAACTACAAAAGAAAACCATACATTGGTGTTGTTCTAATCCCCGAAAAAGATGAATTATGGATCTCTTATGCAGATAAACTATGGAATCAGAAAAGAGATGGCAGTATTCAAAAACAAAATTTGTCTAATACAAATATTCTCCAAGAGATGACCTTAGTGACTAGTAAAAATCATAAAAATGATAAATTAAAAGATTTGATTAATAAGATTAACTTCAGGAAAAATATTACAATGGGAAGTATTGGATGTAAGGTCGCTTCAATTATAAGAGGAGAAAGTGATATCTACATCGGATTAAGTTTGCCTGGTAATAGTGCCCCAAAAGACTGGGATTTCGCTGCACCAGAAGCCATCTTAAATGCTGCAGGAGGGGCAATAACGAATATTGATAATGAAGATTTAGTTTATGGGACAACTGCTTTAGAACACCCTGGCATAATAATTGCATCAAACAGCAAACAAAATCAGAAAAGAATTTGCTCTCAAATTAAAGAAATTATTCAAAAATCCTCAATTTATCCATAACTACTTCCTAATTTAATGGAGCTACTGGCGTGGGTGTTGGTTCAGGATAAGACATTCCATTATTTTGTCCTACACCTCTTAAAGTAAGGTTAATCCTTCCTCTGCTGTCAATCTCTCTAACTCTTACAGTTACTTCGTCTCCTTGTCTAACTACATCTTCAACTCTTTCAACTCTTGCTTCAGATAATTGAGAAATGTGAACCATCCCTTCTTTGCCAGGCAATATTTCTACGAAAGCACCTATAGGAATTATTCTTGTTACAACACCAGAGAAGATCTCACCTTCATGAACCTTGCGAGTTAATCCCTCTATTATCTTTTGGGCTTCTTCTGCGGCAACTCCATCATGTGAAGCAATTGTGACTATACCCCCATCTTCTATATCTATTTTTGTATTGGTTCTTTCGGTAATTCCTTTTATAGTTCTACCTCCTGGACCAATAACTGTTCCTATGAGTTCTGGATCGATCCTAAAGCTAAGTAGTCGCGGAGCATGAGGTGATAAGGAATCTTGTGGTTTATCTATTGCCGCTTTCATTTTTTCTAAAATATGTAATCTTGCTGGACGAGCCTTTTTTATAGCGTCAGAAATTATTGAAACTGGTAAACCTGTAATTTTCATATCCATTTGTAATGCTGTTATTCCTTTATCAGTACCCGCAACCTTGAAATCCATATCCCCAAGAAAATCTTCAATACCCTGAATATCTGTGAGGATACGAACATCTTCCCCTTCTTTGATTAGACCCATGGCAGTACCACTTACAGGAGACTTTAAAGGCACTCCAGCATCTAATAATGAGAGGGTGCTGCCACATACTGATCCCATTGAGGTAGATCCATTGGAACTTAAAACTTCACTTACTACTCGTAATACATAAGGAAACGTCTCTTTACCCGGTAATACAGGTATTATGGCTCTTTCTGCCAATGCTCCATGTCCAATCTCTCTTCTCCCAGGAGTTCGCATAGGACGAGTTTCTCCTACAGAATATGGTGGGAAATTATAGTGATGTAGATAAGTTTTCTCATTGCTTGGATTAAGGTCATCCATTTCCTGAGCATCACTAGGAGTACCTAATGTGGTTGTAGATAAAACTTGAGTTAAACCCCTCTGAAATAATGCGGAGCCGTGAACTCTTTTTGGAAGAATTCCTGCAGAAGCCGTTATTTTCCTGACTTCGTCAAGTTCTCTTCCGTCCACTCTTTTGCCATCATTAATGATTTGCGACCTCATTAATTTCTTTGTAAGTTTTTTAAAGTCTGAGCTCAATAATTTATCATTATCTGATAAGAGAGCTTTCAATTGATTGTCATCTTTTAGAGATTCAATTTTAGCTTGTACCTCCACTTTTATTTTTTCTAGTTCAAGGTCCCTTTCCTCTTTTGACTGATCAAACTTCTTTAGAATTAATTCAATCGATTTTGTACAATTTTTCTCTAAATACGAGGGTAGAGTTTTATCCTCTTCAGGATCCTTTGGCTTAACTTGTTTTATTCCTAAATCGTTTAGTAAGTCTTCCTGAGATTTGATAAGTTCGGTAACAGCCTCATATCCAAAATCTATAGCTTCAATTGTATCTTGCTCGGATAATTGATTGGCTCCTGCTTCAATCATCACAATGCCATCAGGCGAACCTGCTACGACGATATCTAGGTCACCTTTCTCTATCTCTCTATAGCTAGGATTGAGAATGAAATCATCCCCAATAAGACCAACTCGTACTGCAGCCATAGGGCCATAAAATGGAATTTCTCCAAGTAAAGTTGCTATTGATGCTCCTGTAACAGCCAGAACGTCAGCAGGTACTCTTTCATCTAAAGAAAGGCATGAAGCAACTATTTGTATTTCATCTCTCATCCAATATGGGAAGAGAGGTCTCATTGGTCTATCGATTAATCTAGAGATTAAAGTGGCTCTTTCTGGAGGGCGCCCTTCTCTCCTCATGAAGCCACCTGGAATTCTTCCTGCAGCATATAATTTTTCCTCGTAATCGCAAATTAGAGGGAGAAAGTCTGAAACTTCTTTTTTTGTAGTTTTTGTTGCTGTTATAAGTAGAGATGTATCTCCACACTCAATCATTACTGATCCACTCGCCTGAGGAGCATATACTCCAGTAGTTAGTCGTATCTCTCGTCCGTCAAACGTGATCGACTTATTTTGTCCTTCCACTTTTTAAATTATAAATCTATACATTTTTATTCTTACATTTAATAGGGACAATTTGAGTAAATTATTTAAATAAGCTTTAAATATTATAAGAAAATGTATGAAAAATAAAGTAAAAGACTTGTAAAAACTATATTTATTAGGAATTTTTAAAAATATTAATGATTTGTATGAAGAAATATTTTTTCTACCAACTTGATTTAACAACTCCAGGAAGTTCACCATTGTGTGCCCTTTGTCTTAATTGATTTCTGCATAAACCAAAATCTCTATAAACTCCTCTTGGTTTACCTGTCGCCCAACATCTATTTCTAACTCGATTTGGAGCAGAATTTCTTGGGAGGCGTTGAATCTTTCTATGTATTTCTAACCTTTCCATTGGATCTTTTGCCGCATTAAATTCATCTAATAATGATTTTCTTTTAGCAGCATATTTTCTTACAAGTTTTTTGCGCTTTACCTCTCTTGCAATCATGGACTTTTTGGCCATTTAAAATTTTTTATAACTTTTTCTTATTTTAACAGCTTGAATGTCAATCTTGAAATTTAATTATTGGTTTAATAATCTTTGTACTATTAAAAGTTGACTAGTATCTCTAATAATGAGCAATACACTTAGTCCAACTAGAAGAAAGAAACTAGATTGTGTAACAACCATTTGTACCTTAACTGGGACAGGTTTCCCCCTTAATCCCTCAATTAAAGTGAAAACAAGTTGGCCTCCATCTAACAAAGGCAGAGGTAGAGAATTAAGAACTGCTAAATTAATAGAAATTAAAGCTGCAAATAATAATATACCCGTGCCTCCCTGTTGCGATAGTTGAGCTCCAATTTCAACTATTTTGACTGGCCCACTTAATTGTTGAGCTGTTGAGGAAAAGTTTGTTATCAGTCCTTTATAGCCTTGTATCGTTTTTACTAAAAGTGATGAAAACTCGTTGTTTGTATACTTAAAAAGTTCGAAAATATTTTTTGTCTTTTTAGTTTCTTTCTTTATATTGGGTTGTAATTGAGCACCTATAGTTCCTTTACCATTAATATTTTCTGGTATCAAAGTTATGTCTTTGAAATTCCCATCTCTTTCAATTTGGATTGAAATTGCTTCATCTGAAGAATTTTGAATCTCTTTTACTAAAGTAGAAACAGCTTCATCACCAATTCCTAAACTACTAGTTTCAATTTTTAATATTTTATCTCCAGGTTTTAAACCAGAAAGTGAGGCAGCCTTCTCAGGTTGAGTGGCCAAAACTAAAATGCCTGGTTCTGGATCAAATGGAATACCAACTGTAGTTATATTTATAATTAAAATTGTGTAAGCAAGGATTAAGTTTGCGAATACTCCAGCTGAGATTACAATAATTCTTTGAATTATTGGCCTATTTTTTAAAAGATTTGGATCTTTGGGGTCAATATTATTTAATTCTTCGTCAGGAAAGGATACAAAGCCTCCAAGAGGAAAGGCTCTTAATGAATAAGTAATATCTCTAAATTTTTTTTTAATAATTGAGGGTCCAAAGCCAATCGAAAATCCATCAACATAAATACCTTGTAAAGTTGCAGCAAGAAAATGCCCCATTTCATGAAAAAATATGAGAAATCCAAGTACTGTTATTGAGGTTAAAACATTCATTATTTTATATTAAGCAGTTTTTAAAAAATTTGATCCAAAATATGGAACCAGAGCATCTGGAATCTTAACGCTACCATCTGTTTGCTGGCCATTCTCAAGAATCGCGGCCATTGTTCTTCCAATAGCAAGTCCACTACCATTTAAGGTATGTAAATATGTATTTTTTTTATCAATTTTTGATCTTATTGAGGATCTACGTGCTTGAAAGTCAAGGCAATTACTGCAACTTGAAATCTCTCTATAACATTTACTACTCGGAAGCCAAACTTCAAGATCAAAAGTTCTACTAGAAGAAAAGCCTAAGTCCCCAGTACAAATATCAACTAATCTGTAAGGTAAGTTGAGCTTTCTTAAAATGCTTTCTGCATCAGAAGTAATCTTTTTATGCGCTTCTAGAGATTGACTTGGATCACAAAACCAATAAAGCTCAACCTTATTAAATTGATGAAGTCTTATTAAACCTTTTGTATCCCTTCCATAACTACCAGCTTCTCTTCTAAAGCATGGACTATATGCCACATACTTAATAGGTAACTGCTTGGAATCAATAATCTCGTTTCTATGAAAAGCGGTTAGTGGAACTTCAGCTGTTGGAGAAAGCCATAAGTCGTCGTTAGAACACTTAAAACTTTCATTTGAAAATTTAGGCAATTGACCAGATCCGGTAAGACTTTCTGTGTTGACTAAAGCTGGAGGCATTAATTCTGAATAACCATTATTAGTATGCATATCGAGCATGAAATTTATTAATGCCCTCTCTAATCTGGCTCCATTTCCAATAAGTGTAATAAAACGACTTTTTGATATTTTAGCTGATTTTATAAAGTCAAAAAGATTAAGACTTTCGCCTATTTCCCAGTGAGATTTTAGATTCTCCTTAATAAGGGGGTCTCCCCAAGTTTTTACTTGGACATTATGACTTTCATCTTTTCCAATAGGAGCATCTTTGCTAGGTAAATTTGGCAAATTATAAATCTCCTCATCTACTTGCTTAGCTAGTATTCTTTGTTCCTCTTCAAGTTCAGAAAGTTTGGTTCTGTATTCGCTTCCCTTTCTCTTCAAGTTATTTAGTTCTGGAGAATTATTGTTTTGAGATTTGCTAATTTCTTGGCCAATTAATTTACTTAATTTTTTACTCTCAAATTGAAGACTTGATACTTCTGTATCAAGATCCTTTTTTTTAATAGTTAATGCATTTATGTAGGATAGATTGTAAACTTTTCCTCTTAAAGATAAATTCTCTTCAACAGATGTTGGGTTTTCTCTTATTAATTTTTGATCTAACACTCTTTTTTTTTCTATACATTAATTAAGATAATTTATCTAAATTCATTATTAGGTAATTTTGATGAAAAATTAACTAAATTAATGATTTCTAATTTTAGGAAATTTTTCATTTTTAGTTACGATGCAGAACGAGCTCTTCCTGTAGATGACCATTCTTTTAGTAAATCAATTTGCTCTTTAGCTGTTCTTGATAAAGGAACTAATTCAGAAACTGCCTTTATCAAATCTTTCTCCATAAGCTCCCTATTTTCTGAGAATGAAATGTGCATACCCTCTATCACTGCTTGTTCAAGCTCTGCTCCTGAGAATCCATCTGTTCTATCTATGATGGTGGAGAGAGGGAAACTGTAACTTGGTCTTCTTTTTTTTAAGTGCAAATCAAGAATGCTTAATCTTTCTTCTGAAGTTGGTAAATCAAGAAAAAATATTTCATCAAACCTACCTTTCCTTAATAATTCGGCAGGAAGCCTATCTATAGCATTAGCGGTAGCAATTACAAATACGGCGGATTCTTTTTCAGCCATCCAAGTTAGCAAACTTGCCAAAACTCTTTGACTTGTACCACCATCACTTCTCGCATCTCCACCAAAGCCTTTATCAATTTCATCGATCCAAAGGATACAGGGAGACATAGCCTCTGCTCTTGATATTGTTTCTCTTGTTCTTGCCTCGCTTGAACCAACAAGGCTAGAAAATAATCTTCCCACATCTAACCTAAGTAGAGGCATTGACCAACTCTTTGAAATCGATTTTGCAGTAAGTGATTTCCCTGTTCCTTGCGCTCCAACAAGTAAGACCCCTTTGGGTATAGGTAATCCATAATCTCTAGCTTCTTTAGAAAAGGCTCTATATCTTTGATTAAGCCAAACTTTTAAAATATCTAAACCACCTATATCATCTTGACCTGATTTAGCTTCGAAAAATTCTAAAATTTCACTTCTGGCGATAACTTGTTTTTTCTCTTCAAGTATATCTTTGATATCTTCTTTACTTATTTTTCCTCTTTGAGCAAGAGCCTTAGCAGTGACTTGCTTGACTTTTATTTCAGTTAGTCCACTTGAAGCAATAGAAAGTTGGTTTAAGTCTTGTTCCTCAAGATTTGAATTAGTACTATTAGCAATTTTTTTTATTAGATTTTTCAATTCTTTTTGATCGGGTAAAGGTAAGTTTTCAATTGTCATCAATTCATCAAGCTCTTCTGATGATGGAAATAGATGAGAACTAATGATTAAATTATTACTAGTTTCTTTAAGCGCTGAAGATAGTTCTTTAAGAGTTCTATTAATAGATGGATCATCATAAAATTTATGAAAATCTTTTACTAATAAAACTGTTGAAACTTCAGATCCTTGTTCCTTAAGCCAATTAAGCACTCCTAAGGGATTGTTAGAAAATTTACCTTCTTCATTTATTAATCCTTTAATACCGTTAATGCAATCCCAGCGGATAAATCTTTTAATATTTAATCTTTCACAAGAGAAATTAACTAATTTTTCTAATCTTTCTTCTTCTTTAGTCCTTACCCAAATTAGTGAGGTTCTTGATTTTATAAGTAATTCTAAATTGTTACACCAAGAATTCATTATTTAAAATAAAAAATTATTTTTTACTATTGGGTTCAAAAGGTAATCTTTTGTCTGAAATAGTTGATGCAGGAGTATTTATTACTTCATTTTTGGCCAACATTTGTTGATCTAAAATTTTCTGAAGATTCTCAGGAAGAGATTCTTTATTAAGAAGAAAAGTCTGAAATGCTTGGAATATATTGGCGACAACCATATATAGTAAGACTCCTGCAGGTAGTGGGAAAAACAGAAACATTCCTGTAATCATTACTGGTGTAATTTTATTGGCTGTTGATTGCTGAGGATTAGCAGGCATCCCCTGGCTTGATAACACCTGAGAAAGAAGAAGAGTTAATCCAAATGCACCAACTAATGCAGCAATATCCCAATTAATAGCCCCATCTACATAAAAACCAACTTGACCGAGAGCTTTAATAAAAAGAAAACCACTTTTTGCCGCAAGACCAGGTATTTTTGCTTCAATTGTTGCATCACCTGGTTTAATTGCAGTTACTGTACCGTCTTGGGAAACTTTTAGATTCTCAGAACCTTTTGAGACCTTCCATGTAGGGAGGAATCTTGAGCCATTATCATATTTAGATAAAACTTCAGAATAGCTATTGCCATTTGTAGTTTGCAGATTTATTTTTATAGATTCTTCAGTTCCTAATTTTGTTCCATTAGGAATAGTAGCTATAACAGGAAAATGTGATTTTTCTGTTATAAAAATAGAATGTCTTGGAGATTTATAAGGTTTTGGATCAATAGCTGCTATTTGATCTTGTGGAACGACCTTAAGGTTTATGTTGTAAGGTACATCAGCAAATGGAGAGCCTCTTAAAGTTGCGAACAATGCAAATAATACAGGCATTTGTACAATCAATGGAAGGCATCCGGCGAGGGGACTTCCGAACTCGTTCATCAATTTTCCTAGTTCTTCTTGTTGTCTCTTTGGATCACCTGAAAACTTAGATTTTATTTCTGCTTGCCTTTTTTGCATTACTGGTTGAGCAATCTTCATTCTTCTAGCGCTTCTAATGGAACCAGCGCTTAAAGGGAAAAGTGCAATTCTAATTACGACTGTCAATGCAACAATCGCTAAACCATAACTAGGGACTAGACCGTAGAAAAAATCTAGAATCGGGATAAGTAATTTTTCAGAAATGAACCCTATCACGATATTAAAAAGAGTGTAATTTTACTACACATTTCATTTTACAGGAAAAAAAGGTTTTTGTAATTAATTTATTTAGGATTTAGTAGCAAATCCCTCTACCTCGTTGATGGCTGAGATTTGTGATCTTTTTTTTATATTTTCTTCAATAAACTTTTGTTTCTCTCTGAATAAAGGTAATGATTTCATTTCAAGCTTTGATCCGTCATTTAGGATAAGAACCATATCACCATATGATCCGAATCCCCTTGGAATAGATCTGATTTCTTCGATGTTACTTAATGAAACTTGTGTTTTATTTTTACCAAACCATCCACCGTCTATTGAGATTCGTTTATTTGTAATTTTATATCTCAACCAAAGAGCCCTAACAACTGCTGCAAAAGTAAAAGGTAATCCAAGGATAGTTATTCCCGCAAGTAGATTTATTATTAAATCACTTTTTGCAGGCCCACCTTCATAAAAGATTTCTTCATTCATGTTAATCATTTGATTAGACGAGATTTGAACATTAAGTTTTGAAATTCCTCCAAAAGTCTACTCTTATCATTGCAGAAATCTCCAAACCTAAGGTTAACAAGTAACCAATATGGTTTGTGGTTATTAATTTTTTGAATGTTTGTTAATAACCATTCTTGGAGTATTCTTCTTATTTTATTTCTTTCTACAGCTTTTTTTGAAACCTTTTTGCTAACAGCAATTGCGATTCTAAATTTGTTTGAATTATTTGTGAGCTTATGAGTTAAGAGAATTTCTGGATTTGATCTTGCAACTTTAAATGTCATTAATTTTCCATGATATGTTATGGAATTTTTATGAATATAATTAAAAGTCCTATGACCTTTTAAACGCATATCCTTAGGTAAGGCCATTTAAATTTGAGGTTATACAGCCATTCTTTCTCTACCTTTTTGTCTTCTACTTTTAATAACTCTTCTCCCAGTATGAGAACGCATTCTTACTCTAAAACCTGATACACGTTTTCTTTTTCTTGAAGTGCCGCCAAAAGTTCTTTTAGTCATTTGTTTAATTATCCTTATTTAATTTATCATTTAATCGATCACTATAGTTGAGCTTCCTAAATAATATGAAAGTGATTTTCCTTTAGGCTGCCCATATGTATGAAATTGATATAAACCTGATTTTCTGGGATTAAAGACTTTTAAAACAATTGCATAACTGTCCTTGTTTGAGGGTATTGGGCTATAGGGGTAAATATCTAGTGAAAGCAAGCCTGATTCATCAGTTTTAATTTCGATATCAGCTGGAATATCTTCTAAACATTTTGTTCTATTCTCAAAACCGCCTATTCTTACTTTGCAAAAACTAATTTTTTCATTTTTTATAGTAGTTTTAAAGGTTTTAGGTACTGCTAGATTAATTTTTAAAAGATCAGCTGCTCTATCTGATGGCCTCAAGAAAAAATAAATTGTATTTCTGAATTTCTTTTTGCTTTCTTTTTGAAACCACTTTAATCGTTTAAAACTAGAGTCTTGATTCCACTGGAATTCCATTCCTGCTTTAGCATCTTGGATCTTATCAAATAATGGAGTTGAAACTAAGATTGCAGGAATGAAAAAAAATCTTAAAATTTTAAGATTTAAAGTAGATTTCCTTGTGTTTTTTAACATTGAGTAAATAAAATTTAATTAGGTTGAGTTCGTGGTATTAAATTTGAGGAAAAATAGTTTTTACTAAGATTAACATCTATCTGTCCTTAATTTTGCTGCGTTTCTTAAATAAGGATGTTTTATTGGATTATTGAGTGGAAGTAAAACTTGAGCCATTATCCTTATACAGAAATTAATATCATTGGATACGTACATTTGTTGGCAGTCTATAAATGCGACTGAATCGAGTCCATTAAATTTTCTTGCAATTGAAGCCGGGAAACATGCATCTAAATCCTTTGTTGCGGTGAATGTAATGGATAAAATGTTCTTCTTAATCAGATTGTTTCGTGAAATTAATTCATCAATTAATTCCACTACAGCATCTTCTATTTCCCTTACCGAATTCCCAGATGCTGTTGTAGCTCCACGAATAAATGAAATTTTATAATCATCTTTCATTATTTCAGACATATTGATTTAAGGCTTATATAACCAAAGTACTTTATTAGATGAGTCAAACTCAAAAAAGATATTATTGATAATTTTCTCAATTATTCTACTTCCAGGAATTATTCCAAGTATTTTCTTCTTTTTCTTTCCAAATGTTAAGGGCTGAATTTTGGGATCAATATTAGCCATTTCTGCGGCAAGTTCCCTTGCAACAAATTCATCTCCAACTTTATCAACAAGTCTAAGTTCAAGTGCTTGTGTTCCAGTAAAAATTCTTCCATCAGCAAATTTTCTTACTTCTTCAACAGGTAAATTCCTTCCTTCAGCCACAGCTTCAGTAAATTGTTTATAACTTTCATCTATTAGTCCTTGAAGTAGATTTCTACCTTCCTCGCTTAAAGGTTTATCTGGAGAAAGTATATCTTTAAATACACCGCTTTTAACAGTTTCAAATTTAATCCCGATTTTATCTAACAATTCAGATAAATTATTTCCTCTTATAATCACACCAATAGATCCTGTAATTGTGCCTGGATTGGCAACTATTTTGTCAGATGCAACACCAATGTAAACACCCCCTGATGCTGAGATGTTTCCAAAACTAGCAATGACTTTACATCCTTTATCTTTTAGTCTTTTAATAGCAGAGTATATTTCTTGGCTATCCCCGACGGTACCCCCTGGAGAATCAATTCTCACGATTAAAGCAGGAAATTCTCTATCCTCAATTTGTTTAAGAGCTTTAAGGACAGAAATTCTTGTTGAACTTGTAATAGGCTCATCAATTACTATGCGAGCCATTCTTTTTTTTGACTTTCGTCTAAAAGGCCAAATCATTTTTTTAAGGTAAATTCATAAAACTACTTTAAAAAGACTATCAGCAGACCTAATGAATTCAATACTAAATTGGTTTTTAATGATACTCCCTTTTGCACTTTGGGGTACTTCAATGGCGGCCATGACTCCCTTAGTATCAAGTGCTGGTCCAGAGTTTGTGGCTTCTTTAAGATTACTTCCTGCAGGGATTCTTGTCCTAATAACAACATATTTGCTTAAAAGAGATTTAAAAATTTATAAGTGCGATTTGAAGTGGTTTTTTGTTTTTACGATTGTCGATGCCACTTTTTTTCAGTTGTTTTTAACTTATGGTATTGAAAAAACTGGAGCAGGTTTAGGGTCTGTTTTAATTGATTCTCAACCACTTTTAGTAGCTATCTTAGCGAGGGCAATTTTTGGAAATTTGATTAATCCAATAGGTTGGTTAGGACTACTATTTGGCTTGGGAGGAATTATATTTTTAGGAGTTCCACAAGAACTTTTAGGGAATTGGTGGTTAATGTCTGATATGTCTATAAATAATGTTGCTTTTAACTTTGGAGAACTTTGGATGCTTGCAGCTTCTCTGGCTATGGCATTAGGAACAATTTTAATTAGATTCACATGTACTAAAAGTGATCCAGTTGCAGTTACTGGTTGGCATATGGTTTTAGGGAGTTTGCCCTTAATTATTAAGCACTGTTTACAATCAAGTTTCAAAATAATCCCAGATTGGTCAATATTTGATTGGGGACTTATGTCATTTGCAAGTATTTTTGGAGGTGCAATAGCTTATGGATTATTTTTTTACTTTGCTAATAATAAAGAAATAACTGGATTTAGTACTCTTGCATTTTTAACTCCTGTTTTTGCTCTTCTAAGTGGAGGTGTTTGGTTGGATGAAAGGCTCACTATTGTTCAGTGGATAGGAGTAGTGTTTGTTCTTATCTCGGTATTTTTTGTTAGCCAGAGAAAAAGTTTATGGGAAAATAAATTTTCTGATACTACTATTTGATAAAGGTCTTTTTGTAAATAGTCTAATAATGCGAATAGTTTTGATTAGTACTCCAATAGGATTCTTGGGGAGCGGAAAAGGTGGAGGAGTCGAATTAACACTAAATTCTTTAGTGTCAGGTTTAATTTCCTTAGGTCATTCTGTTGAGATTGTTGCTCCAAAAAATTCTAATTTACATGAAAGTAATGTAAAAGCAAAATTACATTTTGTGGAAGGTGAAAATCAAATTAGTTGGCAGCATCAAGATTACAATTCTCCCGTGATCATTCCAGATAATTCTCTTTTAGCAGGAATGCTAGAAAAGGGATTAGATATAGCTAAAAATGCAGATGTATTGTTAAACATGTCATATGATTGGTTACCTATTTGGATGACTTTAAATATAGAGATACCCATTGCACATCTTATTAGTATGGGTTCTGAAAGTTCAGTTATTAGTAATTTAATTTCCAAGGTATATGCTAAGTACCCAAATAATTTTGCTTTTCATTCAAAAGTGCAAGCTAATGATTATCCATTCATAAAAAAACCAACAATAATTGGGAATGGGTTTAATTTAAATAATTATACTTTCCAAGAATCAGTGAAGGGGCCCTTGGCATGGGTTGGGAGAGTGGCGCCTGAGAAAGGTTTGGAGGATGCAGTTTATGTAGCAAATGAACTTGGCGAAAAATTAAAAGTTTGGGGATTTATTGAAGATGAGATATATGCATCAAAGGTAGAAAAATCATTTCCTCAAGGAGCTATAGATTGGATGGGGTTTTTGTCAACCGATGAATTACAAAAAGAACTTGGTAAATGCAGGGGGTTGCTAAATACTCCGAAATGGAATGAGGCATATGGGAACGTTATTGTTGAAGCTTTAGCTTGTGGTGTGCCAGTTATAGCTTATAAAAGGGGAGGACCTAGTGAAATTATTCAGCATGGTCAAACAGGCTATCTTGTTAATCCTGATGATAAGGAAACTTTGCTTTACTACGGAAAAATTATTGAAAAAATAAATCGTAAAAATTGTAGAGAGTGGGTAGAAAAGAATGCCTCCGCAGATAAATTTGCTAACAAGGTTGTGAACTGGCTTAATAAGGTAATCGTTGAATATAAATAAAATTAATATATTAAATGATTCTTCTGAACTCAAAAAAAAGGCTTTTAAACTCAACAATAGTTTTGATTTCTGGGATCATTATATTTATTTTGGGTTTAGGTAGTACAGGTCTGGTGGATGAGACCCCCCCCTTATTCGCAGCCGCAGCACGGGCTATGAGTGAATCTGGTGACTGGTTAACGCCAAAAGTTAATGGAATGTTCCGTTTTGATAAGCCTCCATTAATATATTGGCTAATGGGTTTTTTTTACTCATTGCCGAAAAACGAGATTTGGGATAGTTTCGGGACACTTTCAGCAAGACTCCCTTCAGCTTTGGGATCATTGTTTTTAATGTTGATGATTGGAGATACGTTGTTTTGTTGGCCACAGAAGGGTGGTAGGCAATTCCTTACTCCAATAGTTGCATCATTTGGATTTGCTTTGTCTCCATTGATAATTATCTGGAGTAGAACTGCGGTTAGTGATGCCCTTTTAACTGGAACGTTAGGGATTAGCCTGCTTTTGTTTTGGAGGAGAATGGCAAGTGATAATAATGATCAATGCATTTCAGCGTGGGTATGTTTGGGGTTTGCAATTTTAACTAAAGGCCCTGTTGCGTTAGTTTTGGCAATATTTACTATTACGTCTTTCTTGTTTAGTCAGAAGAACTGGAAAACGCTTCTCTACAAGATAAACCCTAAGAAAGGTTTTTTATTAACAATTCTAATAAGTGTTCCATGGTACATTTTAGAACTATTAAAAGAGGGTAAGCCTTTTTGGGACAATTTTTTTGGTTACCATAATTTTCAAAGATATACCTCAGTCGTAAATAATCATGCAGAACCATTCTGGTTTTTTCTTTACATAATGATATTGGCTTCATTACCATTCACTCCTTTTTTGTTTCACGGAATATTTAAAGCTGTTAAGGATTTCTTGAAGAGTTCAAAAGATAGTTCAAATGTCACTGAATCCCTTTATACATATGCTCTATGCTGGTTAACATCAGTTTTAATATTCTTTAGTCTTTCTGCCACGAAACTACCAAGCTATTGGTTGCCAGCAATTCCAGCAGCCGCAATCTTACTTAGTAATAGCTTTATTAACTTAAAAAATTCAAGTAAAAGTCATCTATATTTATGGATTTTTAATATTTTCATTTTGTTTGGCGTCTCAATGGCATTCTTTTTCTCAAATAATTGGTTAAGTTCAATAAATGATCCTGAAATGCCAAATCTTGCATCCGAATTATTAAGCTCTGGGATAATTTTTAAAGCTAAATTGTTTTTCTGTTCATTTACACTTTTTGCAATAATTTTACTTTCTGTAAAATCCAAAAATATCCTTCTTTTTCTTCAAATTTTACTTTTAATTGGACAATCTTTTTTGATGTTCCCAATAAGAAAATTGGCTGATACTTCTAGGCAACTACCTTTGAGGAATATCTCAAAATTAATTTTAGATATTCGCGAGGAAAAGGAAACTTTAGCCATGATTGGTATTAGAAAACCATCATTGCATTTTTATTCGAGACAAATAGTTTTTTATGAACCAAATACCATAGCAGGATTAATTAATCTGTCAGATAGGTTAAGTAATGATAGGAGAGAAAATTATGAAGATCAACCTGACTATGACTACAAATCTTTATTGGTTGTGATAGATGAATACTCTTCCAGCAAGCAGCAATGGTCAAAAATTGAACATCAGAAATTGGGTAAATATGGTATTTATAATTTATGGAGAATTCAGAAAAGTGATTTGAATAAGTATTCTGAATTTTTTGTGAATAGTGGTTACAAAGCTGACTGGAAAAATAGAAAAGTTGAAAAATTTTAACAAAGTCTTTTTCTTAAAAGAGCTTTTTTAAGATCATCAATGCTGCACTTGCTGGGGATATCAACTTCATTCAAATCTTCCAGTAGTTCAAGATCGATTACTGAATCTTCGGCTAAAAAACTAAAAACTTCATTAATGCTTATTCCCATATCATGGGCCATCTCTGAGATTAGCCTTAGAGTATCCCTTCTCACAGAAATCCTTAAATTTAAAGGGACATATTCATTTTCAGGGTTCGCTGACTTCATAACCTGAATCTTAAGACATTATATAGTTATCGGGATATTATCTTTACAATATTCATTAATCATGCATGTATATCACCTGCCTAGAGTCATTTAAATAAATGCATCCATTAAGATTTTTAATAGAGGAATTGTAATTATTGAAATCAAAGTCGTAGTAAAAAGAATTTTTGAAGCGATTTTTTGCTTAACGCTATATGCTTCTGCCATTAATATTGTAGATATTGCTGTTGGGGTTCCTGCTTGAAGAATTACTGCTGCTGATTGGTTGAAGGTAAAATTTAAGAAATTGCAAGCTAAAAAAATAAGAAAAGGGAAAATAAATAACTTTAATAAAATTGAGTATTTAATTTCTTCATCTAGATCTAATATCCTTCCATTTTGATTCGCGATTATTCCAAGTCTTGTGCCCACAATTATTATTGCTAAAGCAATAACTATTCTTGCAGGAATCCAAAGGTAATTACCTAATATTTCATCTATTTGGAAAAGATATGCAAAAAGTACGCCAATTATCCCTCTTGATGCAGGACTATTTATCAATGCATTTAAAAATCTCTTCATATTTGGTATGTTCTCGTTGTTGGATTTTTTTTGAAGAAAAAAAGGTCCAAATATCCAAGCGAAAAGTGTTGTTCCTAAATCAAATCCAATAGTAAAGTTGATAGTTGTTGAAGGTAGAAGAGCTATTGCAATGGGTATCCCAAGAAATGATGTATTACCTATTAGACCTGCCAACTGCAAAGAGTAATTTGGAAGCCTCTTTTTAAGTATTGGGATTATGTTTATTAAAGCTATTGAAAATCCAATTATTGAGAATGCTAAAAATGCACTTTTAATTAGGTTTATATCTATACCTTCCTTTAGTAGGAGACCCATGACACTTAATGGAATGCCAAATCTTATTAGAGGTCTTGCAATATATTTTGAAATCTTTGGGTTTTGTTTTCCCAGAAGAAAACCAAAGATTAAAAAGGGGATAATATTTATGAAAAGAGAGTAGATGGTATTAATAAAGTTTTTAATAAAGCAATATTAACTTGCCGTAGTTCAGTCAAAAAGTTTTTATTTCGCATTGAAAATTTATATTATTTTCCATATCGCTTTTTCAGGGATTTGAGGAGATTTATATAAATTCTCTGGCTCTCTTGTTAAAACTCTCCATGAAGGAACTCTACAAGTTACGTAAGCAGGACTTTCTATTAAAACCCCTGGGCTCTCATCAAAAGTACAAGTAAACCCTTCTTTCCAATATCCACCCTTGTTAAGACTACCTTTAAACCAAACCCAGCATTTTGAAGTTTTCAAGATCAGTAAATTTTTAGTCTATCTTAATCAAGATTTAAGTAATAGATCTAAAACTTAAAACTTTTAGAATAAATTTTTACTCAATTTAGTTTTTTGAAAAATATACTTTTGAGATTAATATCAATAAATTTAAGATCAGAGTTATTAAATTTGCAATCAATATTGGTGTAGATGAAATTTTATAACCATAAATAATCCAAGACAAAACTCCGATAATAAACATTATTAATGTTGTCAATGAGACATCTTCTGCCTTTTTTGTTTTTAAAGTTTTTAACAATTGAGGTAAAAATGCCGCTGTTGTTAAAATCGCGGCAAGATATCCAAATATGTCTTCATTCATAAAATGTTTAAAAATTATTCTTTAATTAAATCAGTTAGAAATCCTAAGGGGTTCCTCATGTTTGATGAATATCCAAGCACATCATTAGAAAAAAATTTATAAATTACTTGATTTTTATTATTCAATAAAAAAGAAGCCCCTCTTTGAGGAAGGTATTTTTCGTTAAGAATATAATCACTCCAATTTTTAATTATTTCGTTCATGTTGTTTAATCTAAATGTTGCCAATTCAAATGGTCTCAAATAACCATCTCCGAAAACCTGTCTAAATGAATTACCTGAAAATTTTAAAAATTTAAAGACTTCAATTTTGTCAAATTCTGAATAGATTTGCTTTGCTTTCCGATCTCCGAGATAACCTCTAGTAACTTCTTTGATTGTTTTTAAAGAATTTATTCCAGATAACATCAAAAGCATATTGATCCAACCTCCTAAACCTATATCTAATCCTGTCGAGGCTTGAAGATTATTATGAATTTTGTTATCAGAAACGACTATTAAATTTTCTTTACGAAAGCCAGTAAAGTTACAAAATTTTTCTTTCCCATTTTGGTTCCCAATAGCAATTGCAAAAATATCTAAATTTTTATCTTGATTATTATCAATAAAACTTTTCAAATTTATTGCATATTCAAAGCTATCAAAATCTCCCAATAAACCAAATAAAATAATTAATTTGAATTTTTTCTGCCCATTAAAGTTAAATTCCTCAACAAGATGATTGATATTATTTTGAAATTTGTCAGTCACGATGATTTAAATGTTTTATAAATTATTCTCAAAAAATTTTTCTTACCTTGATTAGTATAAAATTTTACATGAAAAAGTTTTTAAAGAAATTAATTTAACGTTTTTAGATTTTATTATTTTAATGTAAACATTTTGAAGTTATGACTGTAGGAATTTATTACGCAACTACAACTGGAAAAACTGAAGACGTAGCTGATCGTCTTCACAACTTTATCTCTTCAGCAGAGGCACCCAAAGATGTGTCTGATGTGGATGATCTTTCGGAATTTGAAAGTCTTGATGGAATTATCTGTGGGATACCTACTTGGAATACTGGTGCTGATGAAGAAAGATCAGGAACTGCATGGGATTCAATCCTAGAAGACATTGGTGAACTAAGTCTATCAGGAAAAAAAGTTGCTATTTTTGGTTTAGGCGATTCTTCTACGTATACAGAAAACTATTGTGATGCAATGGAAGAACTTCATAGCTACTTCACTAAAGCAGGCGCTGAAATGGTTGGTTATGTAGATAAATCCTCTTACACATTTGATGAGTCTAAAAGTGTTATCGGAGAGAGCTTTTGTGGTTTACCTCTCGATGAGGATAGTGAATCTGATTTGACTGATTCACGTCTTGAGACATGGGCTTCTCAGCTAAAGGGTGAAATCCCTTCATTGGCGTAAGCTTTCAAAGATATTACTTCCCAAGTTTGTAACATTTGTTCTTTCAAAATATGTTTTTTTTACAAAAGTAATTAAATCTGTAAAGATCATGTAAAAAACCATCTGATAAGCAATAAGCTCAACTTGCTGTTTACTTAAATCAAGTGTTACAAACTTACGGAAAATCTGATGTCACCTATGACTGGTACGCAGGGAATTCTGGTGTTGTTGGCCGTTCAGGTAAATTCATAGCAGCTCATGCTGCCCATGCAGGTTTAATGATGTTTTGGGCAGGAGCTTTTGGATTATTCGAATTAGCTCGTTACGACGCTAGTATTCCAATGGGTGCACAGAAAGCAATTGTTTTGCCTCACCTTGCGGGTATTGGAATTGGTGGAATTGAAAATGGTGTTATTACAGAACCATATGGAATTGTTGTAATTTGCACATTACATCTAATTTTTTCAGCGGTGTTAGGTGCTGGAGGATTATTACATTCCAATAAATTTGCAGGCGATCTTGGAGATTATCCAGAGAATAGTAAGCCACAAAAATTTGATTTCGAGTGGGATGATCCAGACAAATTGACATTTATTCTTGGTCACCATCTGATCTTTCTTGGCCTTGGAGCAATAATGTTTGTCGAATGGGCTCGCATTCATGGAATTTATGACCCAGCGATAGGATCTACAAGACAAGTTGTTTACAATTTAGACATCGCGGCTATATGGAATCATCAATTTGATTTTCTAAAAATAGATAGTCTTGAAGATGTTATGGGAGGTCATGCTTTCCTAGCTTTTCTTGAAATAATTGGAGGAGTTTTCCATATTTGTACTAAACAATTTGGAGAATATACAGAATTTAAAGGAAAGGGATTACTTGGCGCTGAGGCTATTCTTTCATACTCAGTAGTTGGTGTTTCTTATATGGCTTTTGTAGCTGCTTTTTGGTGTGCTTCAAATACCACAATATATCCAGTTGATCTTTATGGAGAGCCTTTAAAGCTTCAATTTGAATTCGCACCTTATTTTACTGATACGGTTGATTTAGGTTCAGGAGCATATAGCTCAAGAGCTTGGCTAGCTAATACTCATTTCTATTTGGGATTCTTTTTCTTACAAGGTCATCTTTGGCATGCATTAAGAGCAATGGGATTTGACTTTAAGAAAATTGGTCAAGCATTTGACAATATTGAAAATACAAAAATTACCCAAAACTAGTTTAATCTAATAAAAAAACCTCTCCTTATAATAGGGAGGTTTTTTTTTGTAGACTTATTTAAATTATTTAATAAATTAATGGAGATTCTAAGAGAAATTAATTGTAAAGAGATTTTCAGAAAGGCTTATGAAAATAGGTACACTTGGAATAATGAATTTAATGGTTACAAAGGCAAATGTATTTTTTTTGTTAATAATAATAATATTCATGAAGGCGAATTCTTATTAGGTAAAGACTTTAAACCAAATATTCAAAAAATAGAAGATGAGAAAATTGTTAAAAGTATTGCTTCTCAGTTATTTGAAGTGTGTATACACCGGGTAAAGAGAGAATTTAATTCTATTCATTCAGAAAATAGTTTTAATTTACTCAAAAATTCTGAAAGTGGGATTGAAATGAGTGTTTCAGGTAAGAATCAAGGTGATAAATATAGAGTTAAAAATGACTGCATTAATATGGTCTATAGAAAAATTCATGGAACTATAATTGAAATTTTTGTTGAAGAATTCTTAGATACAGGAATCGGTTCCCTTAGTAAAGAATATTGTAGTCAACAAATTGATCCAGATACACTTAAGGCAAATTCTCAAAAATTGGAATACGAGGATGAATTTACAAATATAGGTAAAGACGATTATTGGATATTAAATTCGAGAAAAATAAAATACCTAAACAAAAAACAAGAAGAAGAGACGCAAAAGTTTGTTTTCGAGGATATATGCTTATTAAATTAGGGTTTTATTCAACCAATCTAAACCCTTTATCAAGTAGTTTTTGATATAGGAGTCTCGCTCTAAAAGCTAGAATTTGCTCTTCATTTTCATTACTAATTACATGAAAATAATTATTATCTAATTTATTTTTGCTAAAGCATACATTTGCCTCTCCTAATCTTAAAGTCCAGTTCTCTTCTTTGGCTAAATGCTGATTAGGTCCTAGATCCCAAGGGCATTTTTCAGGATATTTTTCTCTTTTAGAACCCATATGATTAAATTTAACTACCCAATATTAGTAAAAATTTTAAAGTATGGCTATGAAAAATAGTTGATAAAATTTTCACAGAATTGTTGTTTAGTTCAATGCAATTAAAAATCTATTCCTTAGTTGCGATTAAACAATAAAATGGGTCTTTATTTAAAAAATTAAAAATATTAACTGTTGGTTCAGTAAACTTCTTGATAATTTTTGGCTCATTAAATCCGTTGCAGATTAATACTTTGCGTACATATTGTACCCTCTCTTCTTCAGTAGATGAAGTCCATATTTTAGGAGCTTTATGCCAAAATGCTCTGTTTGAAAAAGCAATAATTATTTTGCCTTGACTATTTAATATTCTTGCAATTTCTTTGGTTAAATTCTCTGGATATTGTAAATATTGCCATGCTGCCACCATCAAGCAATAGTCAATGCTTTCTTTACCTAGCGGAATTTGTTGACTTAAATTAAAATTTTGTATCCAATAAGAATCAAAAATTTTGTTTTTTTCAAGTTCTTGTTTGTTTAAACCATGTCCAATTACTTTTTTATATTTTTTCCCTTTAGGTAAATAACTATCCCAGCTTGACATTAAATCTAGGACAGTTGAACAATTATCAATTTCTCTTTCGTATAGATTTGATAGATTTTGCCTGAAGTTTGCATCTAAGTGATAAACAAATTTTGGATCAGAATAAAATTCTTCATCATTACTCTCATCAATTTTTTTCCTTTGATAATTATTTAAGACTTCCAAAATAATTAATTTAGAATATTTCTAGCAAATCTAATAAATTGAAATTCTAATTGTGTATTAGAGTTATATTTTATTTTAATCAATTAAAAATTCTCAAAAAAACTAGACATCTATTTAAAAAAAGTTAAATTATTAAATAATGATCTAATAATGATGATTGAGTTTAAAAGGAGCAAAAAAAATAGGTCTAAAAATGCTCTTTTCAATCCTTATAAAAACGGAATAAGTTCATACGATATGGCATATCTTTCATCAAAAAGAAATTTAAAAAATAAAACTGTTTTTCTGAAAAATGATGCTAAAGAAGATCACTTTGCTGCCTAGAGATGCCCTATATTAACGTTTCGACTTCAGCAAAGGTAAATGATAAAGAAAAATTTCTCGAAGAAATTTCAATTCTAATTTCATCTTTAACTAACAAATCAAAACGATTTGTTATGGCGAAGATAGATGATAATTGCCAAATGTATTTTAATGATGAGGCACCTTCTTGCTTTTTAGAAATCAAATCAATAGGTTCTATAAATCCTTCAGAAATGGCAAAGCCAATATCAGATTTTGTAAATGAGAAGATGGCGGTCCCAATAGATAGGATTTATATTTCTTTTGAGGATGTGCCAGCTTCGTTGTGGGCTTGGAATGGAAGAACATTCAGTTAAGGATTTTTGGGATACTAAGCTAATGAAAATAAATAAATTAGTCGATTTAAATAATCTTAGAACTGCCCCTCAATTAAGAAATGGTCAAGCAAAAAAACTTTTCGAGGAACTAGAGGTAAATATTTTTAATGCCGATTGGATTACAATAGGAATAATGGCACCTGGCAACAAGAGAGCTATTGAAGCATTAAAATCAATCTCTAAGAAATATTCCTCAATTAAATTTGGAAATCTAGGTTCCCTAAATGCTGAAGGAGGTGTTTTTTTAAAAGCTAATCAAAAAACTGGTAATGTTTTTGTCAGATCCGAGAAAGGTCTTGGAGAAGGAATTTTAATAACATGTCAGTATGACGAAGATGCTAAAGAATCTAATACTTTTGGACCATTGCCATTAGATTTTTTTACATAATTAATTCATCATTTATTTTTTATCAAGGATCTAATTTAATGACAGCTTTTTATCGGATTATATTTTTGAGTACTTGGATTTCAAAATATTTTTTACTTTAAAGCTTTGTTATTATGTCTAATGGCATTGATCTAAATTTTCCCACTATTTTAATTAAATGTTTTTTCAGGATATAATTAAAGATTTAAATAATTTTTGGTCAAAAGAAGGTTGTTTGATTATGCAGCCATATGATACCGAAAAGGGTGCTGGGACAATGAATCCGCATACTTTTTTAAGGGCTATTGGACCTGAGCCTTGGAGTGTCGCATATGCCGAGCCATGTAGAAGACCTACTGATGGGCGATTTGGCGATAATCCAAATAGGGCGCAACATTATTTTCAATATCAAGTGATAATTAAACCTTCCCCGGAAGGAATTCAGGAAAAATATTTGACTTCTCTAGAATCTCTAGGAATTAACTCTAGAAATCATGACATAAGATTTGTGGAAGATAATTGGGAGTCTCCAACACTTGGAGCTTGGGGTGTAGGTTGGGAAGTTTGGTTGGACGGAATGGAAGTCACTCAATTTACTTATTTCCAACAATGCGGGGGGATAGATTGCCATCCAATTCCAATTGAAATCACTTATGGACTAGAGAGGATTGCAATGTTTTTGCAGGATAAAGAAAGTATTTGGGATTTAAATTGGAACAAAGATTTGAAATATAGCGATATTTGGCTTCAATTTGAGAAAAATCAATGCTCTTATAATTTTACAGAATCTAGTCCTGATAATCTAAGGAAATTATTTGATATTTATCAAGCCGAGGCAATCTCTTTAATAGAAAAGAAATTAACTTACCCTGCGCTTGATTTTGTTTTGAAATGTAGTCATACATTTAACCTTCTTGATGCTAGAGGAGTAATTTCAGTTACAGATCGTGCACAATATATTGAAAAGATTCGAAAATTAGCAAGAGAAGTTGCATCGTCATGGGTAGACGACAGAGAATCCCTTAACTTCCCTTTGATAAAGAATTAATACATAAGATATATTCAGAGAATAAAGAAGTTAATGGTATCAAAAGTTACATTGGAATGAAACTTATATGCCTTTCCTTTTCTGTTGCGCTCGATACAGTATAGTTACCCATTTTATTGGGTTTTTAAAGTGTGAGGTACAATGAAACTCTTCCAACAAATGTTGGTAGCAGGAGCAACTTTGAGCTTAATAGCTCCAATGGCTGCTCAAGCTTCCGATATAGTTAATATTGAAGAAATGAATAGCTACACTCGTAGCAAAAAAACTTCTTCAAGACTTGACAGCAATACATTCATTAACGAAGTTAGTGAAGACCTAGCAAAAATAAAAGGTCGTATTGATGGCCTAGAAGCTAAACAAAATAATTTCGAAGCCGGTAGCTTTAATGACACTACTACCCTTGATGGGAAAGTTGTTATGGCGATAGGTGCAGTTGATGGTGGTGACAATCTTGGTTCTAACGGAACTGAAGTGGTTCAAGCAGCTTTTGTTTATCAAATGAACTTGAATACAAGTTTTACTGGTGATGATAATCTCTATGTAAGACTTAAAGCTGGTGATGGTTGGGACGGAGCTTTTGACCAAAAAACATCTACTTACCATATAGAAGCAAAAGAAACTGGTCTTACTGATGGTTCGACCAACTTTAAAGTCGACAAGATGTGGTACACATTCCCCATAGGAGATAAGTTCACTGCCACAGTTGGACCAGCAATTGAAAACTATTACATGCTTGCAGCTACTCCATCGGTTTATAAACCTGGAGCATTAAAAGCTTTCAAACTAGGTGGTAATGGAGCCGCTTTCGGAGCCAGTACTTCTACAGGTGCAGGTCTTAAATATGTTGCGGATAATGGCTTTGCTGTTAGTACAACAGTTAATTCCAAGGACGCAGCGGGGACTAATGGTTTCCTAACTAACGAAGACAATAATAAAATAAACGTCCAGACTGCATACACTAAAGATAATTATCATCTTTCTGCTACTTATTCAAGACAGCAAGGATGGAATGCTTGGTCTTATTACGCAACAAAAGACCTTTATACAGGTGCTGATGCGTTAACAGTTGATTCCGATTCTGTTGCTTTAAGAGCATGGTGGAGACCAGATGAAACAGGAACAGCAACTCCTTCAGTTTCAGTTGGATATGACACCATGAGTTTTTCTGGGCGTTCAGACATAGCTGAAGGTAGTGGTTATTTTGTTGGCTTTAACTGGGCTGATATGTTCCAACCAAGTGATAAAATTGGTATTGCATTTGGACAACCTATGAAAGCAACTAAAGCAGTTGCTGGAGCTACTTTAAGCGAAGTAGATCCATTCTTATGGGAAATATACTACTCATTTAGACCAAATGATTCTATTGAAGTCACACCAGCAATCTTTGGTGGATCTGATGTAGAAGAGACAACCGAAGATGATATCTTTGGTGCAGTACTTTCTACAACCTTCAAATTCTAGATTTAAAATTTGAAACCAAAAAAGGCCTCATATTTGAGGCCCTTTTTTTATTTAAAATTTTTTTTACCAGCAATTTTCACCCTCTCCTATTGGAATGCAAGTACTAGATTTTGCAGCTTCATCAGCTATTTTTTGAGCTTCGGCATCTAATTCGAAATCTGCATCTAAAGGCATATCAGTATTCCATTCTTTTAATCCACCTAAATCATTATCACCTGAATTAACATAATTGGTATTTGCTGTGGAAATGGCTAGTGCGCTTGTGGCTGCAATGAAAATTGAAATCGAACTTTTTTTAGGCATTAGTTTATTCTTTTTTTATATATAATAATCAACTTCAGACTTAGATTCTTTTTGTTGTATAAAATGATTCTTCTTAATCCCCCATAACTCTTAAGAGATTTGAATAAGATTTGAAAATAAGATCAAGTTCGTCCGATCTGCCATGCTTTGCCAGTAAACTTCTTGCACCTGCTTCTAAATCAAATAAATATTCTCTTTCTTCAATACTTTTTATATAACTCTCAATCCATCCAACGCATACTATTCTTTCTCCATTGAGAACTTCTTGAACTGAATGTAAAAATGTGCTTGGGTAAATTAAAATTTCTCCACTATTAAGTTTAAATTTGTTTTCTGAAGTAAGATTTTCAATTAATAGTTCACCCCCCTCGTATAGATTTTTTTTGGTAAGAAAAATTGTGAAAGATAAGTCAGCCCTGCCTGATGACATATATGCATTATCGATATGTCGTCCATACTTCATCCCTTTGGAGGATTTAGTAAACATGATTCCATGAATATTTTTTGGTAAAGTAAAGCTTTTTATTAAATCATTATTTAAAATTTTTTGTTTAATTAACAAGGATAATTTTTTCGAAATATCTGATGTTCTTTTTAATTGCAAATTATTTTTTACGATTGAGGCGTGACTGCCAGCTGTTTTTTTTCCATCTTCCCAACCTTGATTTTCTTGTTCTAATTCTTTTTCTATAAAATTTATTTCTTCAGCATTTAATAACTGATGAGTTAAATAATTCATATGGCATATAAAAAATGATACACTTCAATGTATCGAAGATGGCTTTAAGAGTTTGAACTCTTTTGATGGGTATAAAGTAACCATAGATACTAATTTTAAAAAGTGCAAAATCTCAAAAAACTTTTTTATTCAGCACTAACATGTACATTTTTGCTAAACGTTAATATACCCGCCAATTCAACAGAAAAAGAAGTCAAAGTTTATTCAGGTAGACATTACAACACAGATAGAAGTATTTATAAAAAATTTGCAGAAGAAACAGGAATAAAAGTCAGACTTATTGAGGCAGCAGGAATTTCTTTAATCGAAAGATTGAAACGCGAAGGGGAGAATTCTCAAGCAGATTTAATATTGTTAGTAGATGCTGCAAGAATTACTAACGCAGCCAAAGCTGGGTTACTTCAACCAATAAAATCTTCTAATTTAGAAAATGATGTACCAGTTGGATTAAAAGACCCAAATAAGGAATGGTATGCATTAACAAGAAGAGTAAGAGTTATGATAGCCAATCCAAAAGTAGTAGATTTTAGCAAGATTAATGATTACACTGATTTGGCTGATCCTTCTCTAAAAGGGAAAGTATGTTTGAGAAATAGAAAAAGTCCATATAATCAATCTTTAGTTGCCAATCAAATAATTAACAAAGGCCAATCAGAAACTAAAGCTTGGTTAAGCGGGATGATTTCAAATGTTTCCCAACCATTTTTCCCAGGTGATATTTCAATAATTAGAGCAGTTTCTAAGAAAAAATGCGGGGTAGGAATTGTTAATCATTATTACGTCGCAAGAATGTTAGCAGGTGTTAATGGAAGGAGAGATGCTTTGTATGCAAAAAAAACAAAGGTCCTTACTCCTAATCCTGCACACGTAAATATTAGTGCCGGTGGTGTTGCAAAATATGCAACAAATAAAAATGAAGCTATTCAGCTGCTTGAATTCTTGGCTTCTCCCGAAGGCAGTAAAGGTTTAGCTGCTCCTACTTTTGAACATCCTTTGAAGGAAGTTAATCAGAATGAAATAGTTAAGAACTTTGGAGAGTTTACGCCTGATAGTGTAACCGTCGAAGACCTTGGAGAGCAAAATTCTTTAGCTATTAAATTGATGAAAGATGCAGGTTGGAATTAAAAATTAAGATAATTATGTAGTTCATAATTTTCTCATTATTACGTGCATACTTAATAAACAGGCGGAGAGGTGGCTGAGTGGTCGAAAGCGAACGACTCGAAATCGTTTAATAGGAAACTATTCGTGGGTTCGAATCCCACCCTCTCCGTATTTCTATACAAATAAGATGTAGTCAGAATTGGTCAGAATGTCCAGATTGACTGTTATGACTGAGTTATTTTAGGTATTCTTTAACCCGTTTGACTTTTATAATTTACCACAATGACCACTTATGTCTCTATGTTGTCTCAAGGTTATTTTTTAAAAGTCTCTAGGTTTTTAAGGGACAAATAATTTTAAAGGTTGTTTTCTATTCATCTTCTTCAGGATGATGTGGGTCTGGATGAGGAGGTGTCGCGGCATTGTATTCTTCAGATGTTGATTCTCCTGTCATCAATTTAGTAATCCATCCTCTGTGCCAAACCTCTAGTTCATCCCTTTGCCAAGGTTCTAGATCGGGATACATTTCTTCTAATTCTTCAGAAGTCTTTGGTGGTTGCATTTTTTCTTTAAAAATCTACTTCCATTGGTATTTCTAAAATCGGATTCTTTATGCCATGTTTCTTGGCGGTTTCATGCATAACTTTATAGTCATGTTTACATTCTTCGTAGAATTTCTTTTCTTCTTCTGTAGCGTCTTTATTTAAAGGTTTGCCTGTAGTCGCAAGCATTAATAGCGTTTGGTATCTTTTATTAGTAATCATGATGTTTTACTTTTCTTGGATATGGAATTTCTTTAGATTTATAATCTTTATATTAATTTATTCTGTCAATAACTAAAAAGGTGTTTTGAGAAATATTGGTGGAATTTGAAAATATTGGTGAAATGGGTTCGAATGTAAGATTAAAAATTTTTTATCAAATCATATTTAACAAATCAAAAAAACAATTAGGTTTAACTTTTATAGAATTCCAAACTTCTTGTCTTAAGTAAAGACAATCCCAATTAATATTTTGAGTCTTAGTAGCATCTTTACACCAGGTTTCTAGTCTTTTATATTTCAAAGGATCATTCAATGTTTCTGCTCCTTTGGTTTCAACAATCCAAATACTTTCATCCTTTAATTTAATGAAGAAGTCAGGGTAGTAACTCCCTATCCTTCCATCATGTTTAACGTATTCAATATACTGCTTCATTTGAATGTCATTTTTGAAAAAAGATACTACATCATCAAAACTATCTAGATGCTTAGCAAATTCAATTTCAAATTTACTATCTCCAGCAATAAAATTAAAAATAGATTTTTTAGGAGAATAATAAATCTTTTTTCTTGACGACAAATAGGGTTTTGTATTAGATACAAATGTGGAAAGGTTTGAATCCTTAAAACCTAAATCTTTCAAGGACAAATTATTAATTTCTTTTTTAAAAGTTTCTATTATTTGACTGGTAATAAAGGGTTCCGATAGATTCCTAATTATATTTAAATCATCAATATCAACGTGTTTTCCAAATAAAATATCTGATACAAAAATCTTTAACTTTCCATATATAAAATGATTCACTCCTAATTTTGAAAAACCAAGATCTTTTATAATAACCTCAGTAAAAAATCTCAATACTGTAGTAGAAGTTAAATATTCAAGATTATCAAATTTAATTGACTTTTGTTCAGAGTCTTCGATTATATCTTTAAAAATTATCTCTTTAATTGATTCTTCTTTAGAGTAGTTTCTTAATTTACAAGGTTTAAATTTGAATTCATTAGGATTCAATAATTGTAAGGAAAGAAAATCCCTACCATACCTTTTTGGAATAGAGGGGATTTCAATATCTAATTCATTTATATTCTTTGATCCATTTTCCTCATCTACATTTATAACTACTGGTCCAGAGGATGGATTACTTCCCCCCGTCGGTATTTCCTCTAGTTCAACCCCTTCTTCAGAAATACTTTTTACATAATCAATAAAGTTATCTGTTCCAATAACATCTAATTCTTCGTCTAACTGTTGCCCAAAATACATTCTTCTCAAACCTCTTCCTAAGGTTTGTTCTGGCAATATATGAGAAGCATATGCTCTTAGACCGACAATAGTTGTGACATTCCGTACATCCCAACCCTCCTTGAGCATAAGCACCGAAATAATAACTTTAATTGGACTATCTAAATCATCAACAGTATTAACTAATCTTCTTAATCTCTGTAATTCTTCTTTCCCTTTTGAGGTATTTTCATTTATTTCGCCTGTTGAATCTCTCGCATTATCTTTTGTATGAATTACAAAAATACCGTTTTTTAAGAGTGGGAAAGTAGACTTTAAGTAATTTTCTACGTCATCACAATTTTTTGTATCGTCAACCATTATGAACAAAAGTGCTTTTTTGTTCATTTTTTTATGTTTTTCATATTGTTTCTTCCAAGTCTCATACCCTAGATGAAGATAATCACGATATTTTTCAGAAAAAATTGATGAAGGATATTCTTTTAACTTTTCTCTACTTGGTAAATCAGGAATTACAGGTTTCTTAACAACTTCTTGATAAATTGCTTCTACTAATGGGTAATCAGAAATTGTTTGAGTAAAAATTTCTCCTTTTTTATTTTTTGGGGTTGCTGTCACGTCAATTTGCAAAACAAGTTTTTGCCCTTTTTGTTTTAAAGAGTTATGAATATCCTCTATTGATCTTTTCCAGGCAGTATTTTCGTAAACGTGATGTGCTTCATCATTTAATACGATAAGGTTATCTAGTTTTTTAACTGTTTCTTTTACAGTATTCTTTATCCCACCTTTTTTAATATTAGGTTCAGGTCCTAAGAATTTACTTTTTAAATCATATTCATTGTTTTGTTTATTCCTCTCTGCAAATCTCTGCACGTTAGTTAAAAAAATATTGCCCAGATCAGATATACTTTTGATATCGTCTTGGATATGAACTTTAGGAGAAAAACTCCATGATCTGTTTTCGTACCCGTTGAGAGGAATAATTGGATCATTATTAAATATATTTAATCCTTCTATGTCAGTCCTTAATCTGTCCAACACAATAGTATTAGGTGCCATTACTAAAAAATTTTTGGAAAGGATAGAATCGCTTTCGTATAAAGAATGAAAATATGACCAAGCAATTAATAAAGACAATACTTTTGTTTTGCCACTACCTGTTGCCTGTTTAATAATTAACCTTAACCAATCATCTTGGAGAAAATCCTCTGTGATACCCCAAGAGTCTAGAGTAAGCAAATCTCTATTAGATCTGACCTTCTTGTATTCAAAAAGATAAATAATAGATTCTACTGATTCTCTTTGAGCAAAATAATACTGAAAATCATTCTTATGTTGATAATTAAACCAGAAATTAAGTAAGTATTTTGATGTATCTGAAACGCCATCATATCCAAACTGTCTCCATTCATGCACTTCTTCTCGGATTTTCTCGACAAAGGGTGCATTAAATTGTTGAATTGGTTTTTTAACTAGATCAATATCTGGTTTCCATCTTTCGCTGGGTATATTTATCTCAAACGGAGATTTTGAAAGACCTGGAGGTATTGGCATTAAAGATCAACCTCGATAACTTTCATTGTGTCATTACCAAAAATATCAATAACTTTTACAGCAACTTTTGTACTTTTCTTAAAACATTCTCTTTCGGAAGTTCTTAATTCTAATTGAAAGTCAGTTTGTTTTGTTCTGAAAGATTGCCATTCATTTTCAAAAATATAATTTCCGGTCCATTTGTCTAGAAATTGTTTGTTCTCATCCTCAATTTTTATAATTTCTTTTCTAGATTCAAAATCAAAATCTACTGCCCAATAATCAATCCAATCATGCCATTTTTTAGTTAATAATTTTTCTTTTATAACACCATCTTTATCTCTTTTTTTCTCAATTATTTGACCATTTTCAACAACTACTTTTGTCCTATTGTTCTTAGTATCCTGACTGAATTCAAATGATTCTTCATTATAAAATACCGCAAAATCACTAAGTTCAACAGAAATTTTATTATTAACTACGTTACATTTAAAGTCTATGTATGCAACGTCATGGAAAATAACTTGCCCTTTTTCTACTGCCCTTTTATCAAAAATTTCTATTGGGATTTGTTTATAATTTAATCGTAAACCTTTCTTCTTTGCTTCCTCTTGTATTGTTGGGAATAAACCCATTTCATATTCAAAACCCAATACATCAACAGCAATAATATTATTCTCAATACATTCATTAATTACTTCTTCGATATGATTTCTTGATAGAGGTTGGTTTACAGGACCAAGGGATACGAAACTATCACCTTTTTTAGCATGTAAAGTCTTAAATCCTTCAACTTTATTTGCCTTATATGCTTCAAATATGAGATTTTCAAATTCTTGAAATTTTATATTTCTATTCTTTAGAGATATTTCATCTTTAGCAAAAGGTTTATCGTCAAGAAAATGTTGCCTTTGATATTTACCTAAATTTAATACTTGAAATGCCATCCAGGGTTTCTCATTCTTTTTTAATTCCCTCTGAATGCTTATCATTCTCTTTCTAGTAGTATGAATAGCAAATTTGCCAAGATCTGCACAAATCCATTTTCTTCCTAATTTTTCTGCAACTGCAGATGTAGTACCTGAACCAACAAAAAAATCACAGATCAAATCTCCAGGATTTGAAGAAGTTAAAATTACCCTTTCCAATAACTCTTCTGGTTTCTGAGTGGGATAATTCATTCTTTGTGAAGATTGCGATGATAATTGCCCGATGTCGTCCCACAGATTGGAAATTGGTTTCCCTTTAAGTTCATCTAAATAACGTTTTCTTCTAATTCGACCATCAATTGATTTTGGGAATACAAGTCTTCCATCCTTATCAAATTCTTTCATTTTCTCAAGTGAAATTGCCCATCCATTTTTTGGAGGTTTATAACCCTTATATTCGTATCGTAAGGTTGGTCTGAAAGCAGGATTCGCTAAATTATCACTTTGATAAAGTCTCCCATCAGGATCTTTGTGTCTAAAAAGTTCTTTAATATAGTTTGGGTCTTGCTCCCCGTATTGCGGATTAAAAATATTTTCTTGACTTTTTCTGTAGTAAAAAATCGAATCAGTCCCATGTCCAAATCTTTTTGTTTTTGTTCCTATTTGACTAGTACTGCCAGTTTTCCTTTTCCAAATAATTTCATTGCAAAAATTTTCTTCACCAAAAATTTCATCAAGAATTTTTCTAATTGAACTATTTACTCGCCAATCACATTGAACAAAAATGCTTCCATCATCTGCTAGTAAATCTTTAATCAATTTTAATCTCTCATAAATCATGGATAGAAAAGAATCATTACCCTTACCCCAAGTGTCTCTGTAAGCAATATGTTCAAGAACATTAGGTTGTTTTTCATAGGTATAGTCTCCAATTTCTAAGTTCATAGAAAAATCTGCTCCAACATCAAAGGGAGGATCTATATAGACAAGTTTTATACCACCCTGCTTTTCAATTTCATCCCTCATAGGACCATTTTTTAAAGAGGAAAGAATAAATTTGTTATCGCCCCAAATTAACTTATTATTCCAAGTGTTACCTGCAGAAGTTTTTCTGAAATCAAGTAATTGCTGCTCAAGAATTTGATCCTCTTTTCTTGGTTCATCTATTTGTTCAATTATTTGAAAAGGTAAAGCAATATTCGTAATCTCATTAGATTTCCCGTTCCATTTTAATTCAATTTCTCTAGAGTCTTCAAAAAGTAGAAATCTATATTTTTCGGGTAAATTTTTCCCCGCTTGGATCATATTGATGATATTTCTTTTTTCGTTATCTGATAACTTCATTAAAGTTTATTATGAAATTTTTTAGAGAGTTATTGTAGACAAATTGAAAAGATTGTTTTCTCGTTTATCAATGAGGTAACCAACCCTCATCAATTTTAAATTAGCATAAATTTATTTTTTGTTTATTGCATCTTCAAAGAGTTTTATCTAACCATTTTAATCGATCTTTTTTGAGAATCATTTCACAATACTCATAATGAGGACCATATTTATTCCAAGTGCATTCGGTTTGATAATAAGTCTTAAACGCAGTTTGACTTCTCTTTAATTGGCAAGCATGTGATTCAAATCCCTCTTTATCGCAATCACCTCTAGAGGATATTTGCTTTTGAATTAAAGAATCAAGTTTTTTTGATGCTTTTGTTGAGCATTCCCAGACTAATGCATTATTCATTTTTTTAGGCAAAGCATCATCTAAACATTTTGAATAGAAATCATATTTGTCATATTCTTTTTTATCCTTTGTTTCAGAATTAATGGGAGATAAAAAACTTAAAAATAAGATACCAAATAAAAGTTTTTTCATTAATCCCATCCATAAGGAAAGAACTTTCTACACCCACCTGAATTAACAAAAAAACCTTCGGTAGCATCAATAATGGTTTTCATTTCTTTTGATAATTTTTGTCTTCCAAATTCACCATCTTTAGTGAAAGGAATCGAATAATAATAACCTTGTGACAGTGATGGCATTAATGCTCTTAACTTCCCAGATTTCCTATCTTCTATTGAAGTCGCTCTTCCTAATTGATTTCCAACAAAATTCATAAAATGTCCTGTTCTTATCTTTTCTGTATTTTTTGTTCTTTCCTGATAGGTTTTTTCTTCGTTTAATAATTCAGGTGAATATGTCATCGCAGTGTAATATTGACCTCCGTATCCATTCCAGATACCTACATAGAAACCTAATGAAGGTTTATTTTTATAATTTAAAGTCCCAATACCACCAGCGGAACCAATATATTTTAAAGTTATAGTTACATCTGGTTCTACTTCACTTGTAAGAGTGCAAATCGAGTCTGCCTTAACTGAAGGAATAACACCTAATAAAAGTGGCAAAAGGAGGAAGAGTTTCATTACCTACGACGACTAAGATCTATTAACTTAGTGGTCTTCTCGCAAATATCAACTTCTATCCATTCCATAGTGACTGTATGAGTAGGCATATCCTCTTTTGCACCGACTGAATATTTACACTCTCCCCTTTTATAAACCCAATACCAAGGATATTTGTAATGAGTATTACGTTCAATCCTTTTTGTAAGCATTTTCCAATAGGTGTCGTTAACTAATTTAATTGCTGCTCTTTCTCCCTCAGAGCATTCACCTTGCGATTCTGGGCAGGTCAATTTATGCCTGGGATACTGTTCCGCATTTACAGGAGTATTAAAACCAAATAGTAAAAATAAAAGAAGTAGTTTTTTCAAAATTATTATCCTTCAACTAATTTTAAATACCGTGTCAATATCAAAAAATTAAAGAGGGTGTAAATTAGGTCTCTTAGGTAATAAAAACTAAAATGTCTCTAGGTTGTCTCTTGGTTTTATATGAATTACTAAACTAAACTGTGGTCAGAGTAGGTCTATACTGGAATTCTAGATTGAATTCTATGTACACCCTCTCCGTAAAATATTTTTTAGCCGAAAATTTTAACTTAGGTATTAGTCATAGACTTGAAGATTTTCCAGAAATTTGGTCTTAACTTTTCAATTTCTTATTTTGTGTTGTGGGATTTGTTGTGGTATTTGAGTGCGGTGTTGTGGGATTGAGCTCACTTTTTATTAAAGTTGTAAATTTCGATTTAGTTTTATAATTTTGTTGGGAGTATATTTGTTTTAACTTTTTTTTAAAAATGCTTTCAGAAAGATCAATTCAAGTTATAGATCTTTTTAAGAAACCAGAAACAAAAGATTTAGTTTTTGCCTCAAATAATTGGGATGAGTTTTCCAAAAATATAACTCAACTTGGATCAAGTCCAGAAAATAATAAAAAAAAGGGGGATGTATTCGAATTATTAACTTCCCTTTATTTCGTAAATAATCCTATTTTTTCTAGTAAATTAGTAAATCTTTGGCACCATACCAATGTTCCAAATCAAATATTTGATTGTTTAGATTTGCAGAAACCAGAAGTTGGTGTTGATCTTATAGCTGAATCAAATGATGGGAATCTTTGGGCAATTCAATGCAAATATCACGAGGATATAAACAAAAACGTTTCTTATGATGAGGTCAGTACTTTTTTTGGGATTACAGAAAGAGAAATAACTTATAGCAAAATAAGACATCGGATTATAAGTTCATCAGCGTTAGAAGTTAGTAAGAAAATTTCAAATGTTCATAGAGAAAAATTAGGTTTTTTAACATATTCAGATTTCTCCCAACTCAATAATGAAGATTTTAAAAATTTTCATTCAATTTTAGATAATCAAAAAATAATACTTAGTAAATATGAGCCAAGGGAACATCAAAAGATAGCCCTGAGAAATTGTCTTGATTATTTCTCTAGAGAATCTAGAGGCAAACTAATACATCCTTGTGGTTCTGGAAAAAGTTTAACTGGGTACTGGTTTTTCAGATATATGAATGGTCGAAATGCGATAATCATTGTTCCTAGCTTACAGCTTGTAAAACAAACTCTTAAAACTTGGGCTAGAGAATTTCTATGTGAAGGGATAGAAATTGATTGGATTGCCGTTTGTAGTGATGATGATGTCAAAAATCTTGATGATCCAGCTTTAAATACTTTTGAAATTGGTATCGAGGTTAATACTGATAATCAAATAATTTCCTCGTTCTTAGAAAAAGATTCTGACAAAATAAAAATTGTAATTACTACTTATCAAAGTGGAAAAAAAATAATAGAAGCTGGGAAAGATTCAGGTTTAATTTTCGATATTGGAATATTTGACGAGGCACATAAAACTGTAGGTAATAAGAAAAAACCTTTCGCACAACTTCTTTACGATGAAAATATTCAAATCACAAAAAGATTATTTATGACAGCTACTGAAAGAGTTTTTAAAGGAGATTCTGAGGAGATTGTCTCAATGGATGATGAGCAAATTTATGGAAAAGTTGTTGATCAAATCTCATTTAAATCTGCTCTAGAACAAAAACCTCCAATTCTTTCCGATTATAAAATTTTCTCCACAGTGATTTATAAAGATCAGATAAAAGAATTAATTGATAATAATGAATTTCTTACTGCTGGTAATAAGTTGTGGTCTTTTGAAGCTGATGCCTCTACATTCGCAGCATTAATTACTTTAAGGAAGATTATCAAAGAACATAAAGTAAAACATATAATCTCATTTCATAGGAATATAAAAAGGGCTAAGGAATTTAGAGAATTAAATGAGGAAGTAAATAAATTAGGAGGAGAATTTGGATATGTTCATTCTTTTCATATTTCTGGAAAAGATAGTACCGGGAAAAGATCAGAAGCACTTAATAGATTTATTTATGAAGATCCAAGTTTAATAACTAATGCAAGATGCCTTACTGAGGGGGTTGATATCCCAGAAGTTGATGCAGTACTTTTTGCGGATCCAAAGCATAGCAAGGTAGATATAGTGCAGGCAGCTGGAAGGGCAATGAGAGTTTCCCAAAATAAAGAATTTGGATATATTATTTTGCCGATAGTACTTGAGGGGGAAGATAATAGTTCCGTTCAGGAGAATGCTTTCAAACAAATAATTACAGTGTTATCTGCCTTAGGAATGAGTGATGAGAGAATTATTGCTGAGTTTCAACAAATCGCACAAGGAAAAGTTCCAAAAGAAAGAATTTTTAAATTCATTGAAGATGAGGAAGTATTTAGTTCAATTAATCTAAAAGAGTTTTATTCAAATATTGACTTAAAAATATGGAATAGGTTGAGTTTTGCAAAAACCTTTATGTATGATGCTCCATTTTCAGATTGGATGAGAAAAGAAACAAATTTGAGTGACAGTTCTGTTGGGAAATATGTCAGTGCGGTTTATAAAATTACCAATGAGATTTTAAAAATGAAACCTCAATATTCAACTGTTGATGAATTAGTAAGAAATGAGGATTTAGAAGAATTAAAAAATGAATGGTTATCTGTGCCTGAGAACAAAGCTTTAGACGTTAGAGGTAAAAGTATGTATAGTGCAGGCTTCAATAAATTAATTTCTTTTTTTAGGAGTCATAATTCATAGTTCCCAAAAACTAAGTCTGGCTTCTGTGTTGTTGGATGTGTTGTGGGATGTGTTGTGGGATTATCAACTATGAGTTGGTTTACCCTTCCCTATTGTTCCCATAAAAGCACATATGGACTGAACTCAACTTCTAGACTCTCCGTACGTTTTTAAATTATCTAATTTCACGGACGATAAATTTATTAAAATTTCTCTGATTTTATAGTTATAAATCAATCTTGTATGATTAAAATTTTAAAGTACTTCTTAAATTTAACCTGAAAGAATAATTGATTTTGGCGGTTTTGTTGGCGGGAATTTAAAAAGCTGTTGACGGGTTAATCACAAAAGTTAAAAACAAGAGTTCCCACTTTAGTTATTTGACGATAGATTTAAGAGTAATAAAATATCAAAAATCAATTTGAATTATTTAAATACTTTTTTTATTATTGCTTTTAGTTCTAGCTAACTATTCTAATTTGTACCTTACGCATTTCAAAAAGAGGAGATAGCAATCTTTTAAAATGGATGTTTTTAAATAATTTTTATATTTACACTGATGAAATGATTTATAAATTTTTTATAAATGAAAATTCAAATTAAACCTGGTTTTTTATTCCCAACACAGTTTTGGACTGCTGAACTAAATGAAAATATAGAGCAATTACAAAAAGAGGCTTATTTGATCAGAAAAAATGATAAAGATGGTGTTGTTAAAAGTAATTCTGGTTTTCAATCATATCATTCAAAAGACATTAGAGATTTAAATAATCTTCCAGGAACCAATCATTTATTAAAGCAAATTATTAATGCTGTTAATACAATTCATCAAATCAGCAGAAAAGGTGACCTACAATTAACAAATTTTTGGATAAATATAAGTGGAAAAGGTTCTTCTAATACGCCTCATACTCATTCAGGCTTAACTTATTCAGGTGTATTTTTCATTAAAGTACCAAAAGAAATGAAAGGAGGAAGATTTCTTTTCTATAGGAATTTTAATGAAGCTGACTTCATTTCCTCAGAATATATGGGTCTTTTTAAAGAAGGCTACCAAATGCAAGGATATGACTATCCCATTAATACAATTTCACCAAAGGAAAATTTGCTAGTTGTTTTTCCTTCCTGGGTTCCTCACGCGGTTGAGATTAATTTATCTGATGAGGAAAGAATAAGTCTTTCGTTTAATTTTAAATTAAATAGAACTTTCTAAGGGACGATTAATTCTGTTAATTATTTTCAAATTCTTTGAATGATGATTGCATTTGAACTGTATTTTCTAATTATTCATATTTATCTAAACCTCTTATTTCTCTCCATCTGGAATACATATATCCAAGATAGATTCCTTGCATAAAGTTTTTTGCTCCATGCTCTATAAGATTTTTTGAAAATTTATTATTAAATTTTCTACTTTCTAATAATTCTTTCTGCCAGTTTATTTTCTCTGTCATTGCTGTTGCTCCTGTAATTTCTTTAGTCTTTCGTATTCAACATGCAGAACACCAAGACGCCATGCATCTTTTAATCCTTTTATACCTCCCATTAAGAGTTTCGCATCTGAAAGAGAATGTGACTTCATGTTTAAGAAATCTTTCTGCCATGATTTGTCATCCCGCTTGGTGCTCATACATTCTCTAAATACTTTTTGAACTTTTTCAAAGAGATTTTAATTATTATACTTCTAATAAGAAAAAGTAAGATTTCCTCATAGGTTTAATTATTGAAAAAACATTATTAAAATTGAAAAAAATAAGAGAGCATTTGTTTGCTCTCTTGAAGTCGTATTCACCTCTCTGTCCACAAAGTCGATGAAGTGCTTTTGAATCCTGTACTATTTCTATTCCTACTGCATTAGAAAAGATAGTCGTGACAACCACAAAGCAATAATATTCGGGTAATAATACTCTATGTATTTCAAGCTAAAAGTAGGATAATTGAAACGTAGAGATAAAGGAGGTTTTATGAAACTAACTTCTCCATTCACCTTTCTAAGAAATGCAACTTCAGATATGTGGGGAATGCATGATTTTAATTATCAACTACCTAAAAATCAAAGACAAGATTATTGGGAAAAAGAATGTATAGACCACCCAACAAGTTCTCATTGCAAAGTTTACTAAAGGCAATATAAATTAAGACCCTTGTCAAGATATTTTCTTTTATTTAAGAAGATATTTTTAATTTAAAACTAAAAAATGCCTTTTAATAATTCAATATATATATGATTGGTAGTTTTTCGTAACTGGATTTTTGGTGCTGGATAATATCAGTCACTCTCTAAAATACAAAATCTACTTCAGAAATTCTCTTATGACCTTGGAAATTATATGCTTGAAAATTTTTAAAATTGATTTTTCGATTTTTTATAGAGTATTATTATAAAATTCCCAGACGTAAGAAGGTTTTAATATGAGGTTGATTTTATATATATATTTGTTGAGTCAAATCTTCAATTTTATGGGGGTTATTGCAGAGAAAGTAAACGAAGATCAGCCCGAATTAAATAAAATTAATTGGAAAAAGGTTTCCGAAACAAAATCTATTCCTTTGAAAAAGATTATATGGAAATCCTACAATAATGATGAAAACATCTTTGAGAATGTAAATGTAAACGAAGCTTCTAAAACTAAGTTTGATCCTTTAAGTAAAGAGATAATATATGAACCTTTAAATAAATCAGCTTTTTTTCTCACCGAAATTGAACCTTTTTTACCACTCAATAATTACCTTGAATATGGAAATTTTCAAACATCTGTTAGGTGGAAATCATCTTTTGACGGAGGTATATCGGGCGGAACTGGGCAACAAAACCCTTCATTTATTTTGGATTATGGAATCTCAGATTCCTCCCTTCTTTCTATTTATATAACTGGAGCTGATGATGACTTATATAACTTAGTTGGTGGTCAGACAATTAACTATTATTGGCAAAATTACGCAATTTCATTTAAGAAAAAATTTATAGATGAGAAAAATTTTAATTTTGGATTGTCATGGGTATCCACTCTTGAATATTGGAGGCTCGCTAGTGGATCTGAAACAGCGAAAAGCATCTATAATCAAAAAGATAATTCATTCGGTAAAGACAAATTTGAAGAATTAGTTGGGGCTATATCTTTTCCTATATCAAAAAATTTTAATGACAAATTTACTGCTTTAATTGTCCCTGGCATTACATTTTTACCTGAGAAATTAGGATCCAAAGGAATTGGCAAAAATGCGTATGGCAATAATTTTTATATTGGAAGTGGCCTTGTCTATGATGTGGCTGATAATCTTAATCTTCTTTTCTCATATACAACCCCTTTAGGTCCAGGCAATAATTCTTTTGACCGTGATTTAAATTACTCTAGAAAGTCTATATATAGCTTTGGTTTGGGATGGGATATTAATCCAAAGATTGGAATTGAAGGAAAAATAACCAATTCATATGGGGCTTCACCCTCTACGGGATTACTTACTATTCCATCAGATAATCTTCCACTTTATTCAGCTAACATATCTTATAGACCATACGGAGAGGATACAAACCTTAACCCTCTTAATGAACGAGACAAATTAATTAGTAATGGTGGAATTACTGTAAATAATGCCTTAATACCAAGAGCTGGAACTTCTCAATTTAACTTTAACTATGATAACAGAGGAAATTTGTTTGGTTTTTATGGTTATTCTTTATCAAATATATTCCAATTAGAGCTTCTAAATATTGGTAGTTTTAATGATTTAAACCTTAGTGGAAATAAAAAATCAAATTTATATTCAACCTACTTAGCTGAAAATAATCTTAATTTTAGGTTAGGCGGGAAACTTTTATTATTTAGTCCCCAAAAAGATGACCTTTATTGGGCTTCATTAAGATCATCGTTTGGTAGAAATGACAATACTAATCAAGGATATTTATTCACAGAATTAATCAATACTTTTAGGTTAAATAATAGATTAACATTTAATATAAGTCCCAAATATTTTTTTAGTGGAGTGGAAAGTTTTGGAGGGATAGGCTTCTCAAGTTACTTGAATTTGTCAGAAAGTTTAATGCTTATTCCAGAAATAAATACTTCAATTAAAAACGATTCGAATTTTAATACTACTATCGCATTGAGATATTCTCTCTCACCTGAAAAGTCATTAGATTTATATTATTCTAATGCTGCAGGGGTTCAAGACATTGGACAACTCCTTAAAGATAAAGAATATAGATTAGGAATTAAGATGAATTTTTTACTTTAAAAAATTTAGGTTTCCCAAAAAGGATCTGTAGTTAATGAAACTTTTAATAAGCCTTTTTTATTATTTTTAATATCACTTATACAAGCTCTTATAGTTTCACCATTTACATCTATTTCGCATGCACCGCAACTTCCTGTAAGACAGCCTGAGGGAATTGCTAAACCAGCTTTTTGTGCAGATAAGAACCAATCATCACCCTCTGAAGCAAAGGTCTCATTATCATTTGGCCATCGAATTTTAATTTTTGAGTTTTTCAAATTAATAATGATGAGAGATTTAAATGCTTTTCAAATTCATTTGCGAGATTTTCAATTATTAATTCCCTCTTAACTCTATAAGACCTTGTTTTTTTCTTTAATGGCGGTAATTTTTTTCTCTTTCTTATCAAATTTATATATTGATCTCTCCACTTATCATTTTCAAATATCCCATGAATATATGTACCGGCAATTATTCCACCTTCTTTATTTTCTTTATACCAACCTAGATCTAAGTCTTTGAAAATAGTTTTAATCTTTAATGAGCCTTGCTGTTTATCTAATTCAGTTTGGCCATTATGAATTTCAAAGCCATTAATTTTTGATTGGCATGGCCATAATGATTCAGAGTTGATTTGACGTGTTAATTTTTTATTAAAGAAAGTCGTTTTTAATGGTAGTAATCCAATGCCTTTAATTTTTTGTTCAGAATAATTTTTGGAACCTTCTTTCAAATAAGGATCTTCAAGTGTTGTGCCTAGCATTTGTAATCCTCCACAAATGCCAATAATATTTCCTTGATTATTTGCATATTCCCTTAAGTTCTGAGATAAGCCAGAATTTTCAAGAAATATTTGATCTTTAATAGTTTGTTTGCTGCCAGGAAGAATAATAAAGTCATACCTCTTTAAGTTCTGAGATTCTTCAATCCATTCAATTAATATTGAATCCTCATTTTCTAATGGATCAAAATCTGAGAAGTTACTTATAGATGGTAATTTTATTATCCCAACTTTAATTTCAGGATTCCTAAAATGAGATTTTTTTTCTAATAAATCTAAAGAATCTTCGGGGGGGAAAGAATCATTTAACCATGGAATAATTCCAATAACAGGGATTTTAGTTTTACTTTCTATCCATTTCTTCCCTTCTTCAAATAATGAGATGTCTCCTCTGAATCTATTAATAATAATTCCCTTAATAAGTTTTTTTTCTTCTGGTTTCATTAATTCAAGGGTTCCGATTATTTGTGCAAATACCCCTCCCCTTTCAATATCAGTAACTAAAATGCAATTTGCATTTAAATACTTAGCAACTTTTAAATTAGTGAGATCTCTATGAATTAAATTCATCTCTACTGGACTTCCAGCTCCTTCGATAATTAAACGGCAATTTGGTTTTTTTTTATAAATAGAATTTAGACTTTTTTTAATTACTTCCCAACCTGGAACAAACCAGTCTTGGTAGTAATTTTTGGCGGTTGTTATTCCTATACTTTTGCCAAGGTGAATCACCTCACTTATTGAATTTCCTTGTGGTTTTAATAAAATGGGATTCATCTCTGTAGAGGGTTTAATACCACAAGCAAAAGCTTGGAGTGCTTGTGAATATGCCATCTCTCCACCTTCCCAGTCAACCCAAGCGTTATTACTCATATTTTGTCCTTTAAAAGGGATTGGTTGTTCTCCTAAATTTTTAAGAATCCTACAAATAGCAGTAACCGTTAGAGATTTTCCTGCTCCACTGGAAGTTCCTAGGACCATTATTGGCTTTTTTATTTCATGTAATTTTCCTTCTAAATCCATTAGTAATTTAAATTAATTTTAAAATTTATTAATTAGAAAATTGAATTATAATTTAGTAAAAAATTTGTGTTAATTCTAGCCTCTGCATCCAAATCTAGAAAGAAATTACTTGAAAATTGTCAAATTGAATTTATCCAAATATCAAGTGACTTTGATGAAACTACTATTCAAGAAAAGAACATATTTAATTTAGCTTTAGAATTATCTTTTCAAAAGGCTAATAGTTTATCTGAAAAAATTCAAACAATATCATTGCCTGTAGAGTTTAATTTCGGTTCTTTGGAAATACTTGGGTGTGATTCGATTTTTGAATTTAAGGGAGAAGCTTATGGAAAACCATCTAATAAAGAAGAGGCAATTATTAGATGGAAAAAAATGTCTGGAGAATTTGGATTTTTACATACTGGTCATACTCTAATAGTTGGAAGTTTTGACTCAACTTCCAAAAATTTTAAAATCACTGAAATAATAAAAGAAACAGTAAGTTCAAAAGTTTATTTTTCTAAGTTGGAAGATTGGGAAATCAAGAGTTATGTAGATACAAATGAACCTCTATATTGCGCCGGAGGATTTGCTTTGGAAGGTATAGGCGGTAAATATATAGAAAAAATAGAGGGTTGCTTCAGTAATGTAATGGGATTAAGTTTGCCATGGCTTAGAGAAAATTTATATAGATAATAAAATTGAGCCAAAAAAAAACCTATCCGAAGATAGGGATTTTTTTAGTTGAGATAGAAATTAATCTAAATCAGGCATTTCTAGAGCTGGTTCACTCTTTCTGTCGATTCCTTTTTCGAAACCTGCAGCGGCCGCTCTAGCACGTCCAGCATGCCAAAGGTGACCGATGAATGTAAACCATCCTAGGAAGAATTGAGCTGCAGCTAACCATTGTCTTAAGTTGACGAAGTTAACAGCATTAGGCTCTGTAATGATTCCACCAACAGAGTTGATAGAAGCGTTAGGAGCATGAGTCATATATTCAGCTGCTCTTCTTACCTGCCAAGGCTGAATATCATTTTGGATTTTCTCGAGGCTCAATCCGTTAGGTCCTCTTAAAGGCTCTAACCATGGCCCTCTGAAATCCCAAAATCTCATTGTTTCACCACCAAATATAATTTCACCAGTAGGAGATCTCATGAGATACTTACCTAGACCTGTTGGTCCCATTGTTGAACCTACGTTAGCTCCAATTCTTTGATCTCTCACTAGGAAAGTAAAGCTTTGGGCTTGTGAAGCTTCAGCATTTGTTGGGCCATAAAACTCTGAAGGGTAAGCAGTGTTGTTGAACCAGATGAATGTTGAAGCAATAAAACTTGCTACACAAATTCCACCAAGTGCATAACTTAATAGTCCTTCACCGTTCCAAATGAATGCTCTTCTCGCCCATCCAAAAGGTTTAGTAAAGATGTGGAATATTCCTCCAATAATTGCAGTAATACCAACATAAACATGTCCACCAACAATATCTTCAATGGAGTTAACACCGATTATTGAACCAGCTCCTCCCCATGGAGATCTGAATAGATAACCAAGAATAACTCTTGGATCTAGAGTTGGGTTTACAAGTCTGACTTCACCACCACCAGGTGCCCATGTGTCATATGCACCGCCAATAAAACACCAGTTTACTGACCATGCTAATGCACCAACACCTAGAACAATCAAATGATATCCAAGGATATTTGTCATTTGATTTTTATCTCTCCAATCAGTTGAGAAAAATGGAAAATCTTCTTCAAGTTTCTCTGGACCTGCTAATGAATGGTAAATACCACCAAAACCAAGTACAGCGGAAGCTATCAAATGAACCACGCCTGCTTGGAAGAAAGGCATGATATCAGTAACTTCACCACCTGGGCCTATCCCATAGCCAAACATTGCAACGTGTGGCATACAGATTAAACCTTGCTCCCACATTGGTTTATCAAAAGTAAAATGATTAACCTCAAAGAGCATCATTGCTCCCGCCCAAAAGACTATTAGTCCAGAGTGAGCAATGTGAGCTCCTAATAAACGTCCAGATAAATTGATTAATCTAGCGTTACCTACATACCAGGCATAACCAGTTTCCTCAATACTTTGGTTTGGAGCTCTTAATAAATTATTAAAGGGCGTTTCCACGTGGAAGAACCTCCTCAGGGAATACAAAGTTTTCGTGTGGTTGATCCACAGAAGACATCCATGCTCGCATACCTTCGTTCAAAAGTATATTCTTTGTATAGAAAGTTTCAAATTCTGGATCTTCTGCTGCACGGATTTCTTGGCTTACAAAATCATAAGCTCTTAAATTTAGTGCTAAGCCGACAATACCTATTGAAGATGTCCACATACCCATAACAGGTACAAATAGCATCAAGAAATGTAAGAAACGCTTGTTTGAAAAAGCAATACCGAAAATTTGACTCCAGAATCTATTCGCTGTAATCATTGAATAAGTTTCTTCTTCTTGAGTTGGATCAAAAGCTCTAAATGTTGAACTTTGGACCTTACCATCTGTGTAAATACTTGTATCTTCATACAAAGTATTTTGTACTGTAGCTCCATGGATAGCGCAAAGTAGAGCACCACCAAGAATTCCAGCAACTCCCATCATATGGAATGGATTTAAAGTGATATTGTGGAAACCTTGAATGAACAGAATGTAACGGAAGATTGCTGCAACACCGAATGAAGGTGCGAAGAACCAACTATGCTGTCCTAAAGGGTAAATAAGGAAAATACTTGTGAATACTGCAATTACTGCTGAGAAAGCTAGTGCGTTGTATGGTCTAATTCCAACAAGGCCAGCAATTTCAAACTGACGAAGCATAAAACCAATAAGGCCAAATACTCCATGTAATGCAACGAAGTTCCAAAGACCTCCAAGTTGTAGCCATCTTACGAAACTACCTTGGGCTTCAGGACCCCATAAAAATAGAAGACTGTGTCCCATGGCATCACCAGGGGTGCTTACAGCTGCTGTTAAGAAGTTACAACCTTCAAGGTATGAGCTTGCAACTCCGTGTGTGTACCATGAGGTAACAAATGTTGTTCCGACAAACCAACCACCTATAGCAAGATATGCACAAGGAAGTAGAAGTAGTCCGGACCAACCAATAAATACAAAGCGGTCGCGCTTCAACCAATCATCGAGGACATCAAACCATCCTCTTTGTGGGGCGCTACCAACTGCGATCGTCATGAGAAATCGTTTTTAGCTTCGGGATACGCAGTGACTGTAACAAAGATTGAGAGTAATGTGGGGAAATATTTGTATATCTGAAATGCCTTGTAAAGCTTTCCTGACTTTTTTATTAAAAATTAGGTAAGAATACTCCCTTAATTTGTTAAATTATCTGAATTAGGATCTAAAAAAGGAATAAAAATGAAATCAGACCTTAAGTCTTTCGATAAAATCGAACAAAAAATTGGTGGATCAAGAAAAATTTCAAATTACATTATTGGAGGAATGCTAACAATAGGAGGTATTGGTTTTGTTTTGGCCTCTATATCTAGCTACACAGGAAGGGATTTATTACCTTTAGGAAATCCTTCAAGTTTATTGTTTATCCCTCAAGGAATAATAATGGGAGCATATGGAGTAATAGCCAATTTATTAAATTTTTACTTGTGGTATTTGGTTTACATAAATTTTGGTTCAGGAAGTAATTATTTTGATAAATCATCAAAATCTGTAGAAATAAGAAGGAAAGGATTATTCAAAGATATTGAAGTTAAATTAAATTTCGATGAAATTAAATCGGTCAAGTTAGATATAAGTGAGGGATTTAATCCTAGAAGAAGAATTGCATTAGTATTGAAAGGAAGAAAAAAACCTCTCCCTTTAAGCGGAGCAGGTGAACTTAAACCACTGCTTCAAGTTGAAGAAGAAGGAGCTCGTCTGGCTAAATTTTTGGATGTTAATTTGGAGGGCTTAAAATAAAAAAAAATTTTTTTATAAGTACATTATCTTTTTTACAGGTTTTGTTTTTGTTTCAAGCTTGTAGTTATAAAAATAAGATTGATACAAATTATTACTGCCAAAAACTTGGTTTTAGTTGTATTCAGAGTAATAAAATAGTTAATTTTAAAACTACAAAAGGTGATTTTGAGGTTGAATTATTTGGTAAAGATAACCCAGTAACAGTATCAAACTTTCTGGAAAACATAGACAATGATATTTACTTAAATCAAAAATTTTATAAAATAATAAACTTTAGCCAAATAAGATTTATACATGGTGGTGTTAATCCAAAAAATAAAAATTATTTTGAAAGAAATCAAAACCCGAATAAGACAAGTCTATCAATACCTTTAGAAATAAAATTCAAAGAAGAAAGTAACCCAAGATATAACTATCAAATAAAAAATCCTAACGAAACTGAAAATTTAGTTAATACTTTTGATAATGGTTCAATTGCTATGGTTAAGAGCTCTAACAATAAGTCTTCATCAACTGAATTCTTCTTTGTAACTACTAATATCCCAGAATTAGATGGAAGATATTCAATTTTTGGAAAAATTATAAAAGGATTAGATGTACTCAAAAAAATTAATAAAGAAGACTACATCAAGGCAGTCAAGATAATTAATTAAATTTCTAGAGAATATTTGTTTATTTTCAACATTTCTGTATTAACCCCTGAAGAGCGTTTAAGAGCTACCTTACCAGTTCTCGCTATTTCAAGGATGCCGTATGGCTCGAGTAATTTCTCTAGAGCAACTAACTTCCCAGGATCTCCAACCACCTCGAGAGTTAAGGCCATATCTGATACATCAACAACTTTTGCACGGAAAATCTGAACTATATCAAGGATATTACTCCTGGTATCTTCTTTTGATGAAACTTTTAGTAACATCAATTCCCTCTCAACAGCTGCGAGATTAGTAAAATCTACAACTCCCAGAACATTAAATAACTTATTAAGCTGTTTAGTCATTTGTTGAAGAGTTTCATCATCACCTTCTACTACCATTGTTAATCTCGAAATCCCTTTGGATTCTGCAGGCCCTACCGCAAGACTATCTATGTTGAATCCCCTTCTAGCAAAGAGACCTGAGATTCTACTCAAGGCTCCAGATTCGTCTTCTACGAGAACTGATAATGTATGTTTCATATTTTAAAAGATTTTTAAATCTCTAATCCATTCATAAGAGATTCTATTGAATACTGATGGATCTTCATCATGGATACAATGCCCTGAATTAGATACTATTTTTAATTTTACCCATCTATGGAAATTTGCAATCTTTTTACCAACAAATAAAGGTATGAAATTATCTTTTTCCCCCCAAATCAATAAAAAAGGAACTTTTTTTGAGGCGCATAGTTTTCTCAAAAGGTAAGAAGCTTTAAATTTTTCATCTCTTGTAGACATTCCAATGCACATTGCTCTTAATGATCTCGCTGAAGTTTTTCTTAAAACTGGTTTTGTCACCAAATTTATAAGTTCGCAATCAATATTGTCTTTTTTGAAATAGGCAGAATTTAATCCCAGTTTTATAACCCCTAATTTTGTTATTAAAAATAAAATAATCTCTAAAGGGAAAAATATAAAAAATATTCTTATGAATTTATCTTTAAATTTTATAAGTGATGATTTTTTTGTTTTTGACTGTTTATTCTCTTGGATTTGATCTGGCAGAGGCGATGCAATAACTGTTGCAATCTGATCATTAAATGAAACAGCACATGTTAAAGCTATCAATGATCCGAGGGAATTGCCAATGAGAATTACTTTCGAAGAGTTCTTTGGTCTAATTACCTGTGAGATAAAGTCTTTTACTTGATTACACCAAATCTTATTATTTAATTCTCCAATTTGTCTTATCCCTGGTTGATCTGAATCTCCAAATCCTATTAAATCTAAGGAATATGAGGCACAATTCCTTTTCGTGAAATATTCTATATTTTTCCTCCAATGTTTTCGACTGGCGCCAAATCCGTGAAGAAAGATAATTGGAATTTCATTATCTTCTCCTGAAACACTCCAACAAACTTTAAAACCATTCCAATTCCAGAAATTAGGAAGATTAATATTTTCTTCTTCAAAATTATTATTCATATATTTAAAAATTTTCAAGATATTTGCATTATCTACTTTTTTAACAAATAAATGTATATTGAATGTAGATTATAGTAATCATTCAATTTTACTATGGCAAAAGAAATTTTTAGTATTGCGGCAGTTTTTTGGATACTGATACCAATAGGATTGGTTGGTGGAGCACTATTATTAAAGTTTCAGGGAGATTGATTCTCACGAACACATCACAATTTGAGTTATTGTCTACAAATTAAGTAAATCTTAAAATATGAAGATTCTTTTAGTAGGAGCAACAGGGACACTTGGGAGACAAATAGCTAAGCAAGCTATAGAGGATGGACATGATGTTAGATGCTTTGTAAGAAACCCAAGAAAAGCTTCCTTTCTTCAAGAGTGGGGTTGTGAGCTGACAAAAGGAAACTTATTGAATTCTTCTGATATTGAATATGCATTGCAAGATATTGAAGTTGTTATTGATGCTGCTACAAGTAAACCAGATGATCCTAAAAGTATTTATGAAATAGATTGGGATGGAAAAGTTAACTTGTTCAACGCTTGTGAATCTTTAAATGTAAAAAGAGTAATATTCCTTTCAATTCTTTTAACAGAAAAATTTAGAAATGTTCCATTAATGGACATTAAACATTGTACTGAAAAACTTCTTGAGAAATCTGATCTAGAATATACAATTTTCAAATGCGCAGCTTTTATGCAAGGAGTTATAGGTCAATTTGCTATCCCAATTTTAGATAGTCAAGCAGTATGGATGAGTGGAACTCCAACTAAGATCGCATACATGAATACTCAAGACATGGCAAAAATTATTGTCGCAGCAGTTAATAATCCAAAAACCCATAGAGTATCATTGCCATTGGTTGGTCCAAAAGCATGGGATTCAACCGAAGTCATATCCTTATGTGAAAAATTTAGCGAAAAGAAGGCTAAAATTTTTAGAGTTTCACCTTTTCTGATTAGTATCACTCAGAAAGTAGTTTCTTTTTTCCAAGACTCTTTAAATGTTGCTGAGAGATTGGCTTTCGCTGAAGTAACTAGTAGTGGTGAATCATTGGATGCTGACATGAGCAAAACTTACGAAATATTGGAACTTAGAAAAGAAGATATGACCTCACTAGAAAGTTATTTAAAAGAGTACTACCAACAAATACTTAAAAGATTAAGGGAAATGGAAGCAGACCTGAATATTGAGGAAAAAAAGAGATTACCTTTTTAATATTGCAATTTTAGACTTTTATAGTATATTTGTACTATATAAATATTATGGATTATGTCTGTTTCTAAGTCTAAAAATCTTGAACGAAAACTAGATAATTTCGCAAAAGAAGCAAAAAATGAATTGAATAATGTATGCGGATCTTCATTATGGGAAAGCCTTGGGTTTGTTTTTTTTGATCAATTAGAAGATTCTGAAAAAATTGCGAAAGCAAATTTTTACTATGGTCAACTTCAAATAATTAATGAAATTAAATTTTTAATTTGAATTGAATTTCATATTTTACTTATGTAATTTTTCTTAAATCAATTTTGGCCAATCTTTTTCTGATAATATGATCATAGTAAAAGATTAATTAATGATTGAAACCTCAGGTGTTATAGAAAAAGAGCAGGGAAATGGATTTTATTTGGTTACCTTAGAACAACCTGAAGGGCATCAATGTTTATGTAGAGCTGCAGGCAAATTGACTAAATTTAGAATTAAATTATTGGCTGGCGACAAAGTGTTGGTTGAGATAAGCCCCTATGATCTTTCTAGAGGGAGGATAACTTATAGAGAAAGGAATTCAGGTGGTGCTAGACCTACTACTAATAAAAATAATCCTAAGAGGAATAATAAGTAAAAAGTTACTTTAGATAATATTTTTAATGGCTTCTTTAAACTCACTTCTTTGTTTAACACCTTGCCATTGATTTTTTAATAATTTTTCTTTGAAAAGTTGAACTGTTGGTGTACCGTTAATACCAGCTTGTTTTGCAATATCTTGATCTTTATCAATATCTATTTCAACGCCAAGAACTGCACCATCAAGTTCTTTAATTACTCTTTTTAACTGAGGTTTCAAAACATGACACGGGCCGCAGCTTGGGGAACTAAAAATTACTAAGATAGGTTTTTTACTCTCGTGATAAAGTTTCCTCAATGCATAGCTGCCTTTTTGCCATTCAGAGTTTGAATCGAAAGTATCTTCATTAACTTCTTCTTCATTAAACCCTGATGAATTAAGTTTTTTTTCAGGTTCGGGAGTCTCTCTGACTATAGTCTTCGCTAAGTTTTTCTCGGCTAACCATCTTTCAGTAGCTAATGCTGCCATGCATCCAGTTCCTGCAGCGGTAACTCCTTGTCTCCACTCAGAATCAACAACGTCACCTGCTGCAAATATGCCTTCAATAGATGTTTCTGGTCTTCCTGATTTGCAAGCAATATAGCCTTTATTATCTAAATCAATTTTGTTGTCTAAGAATTTCGTATTAGGTGTGTGCCCTATCGCGTAAAAAAGACCTTTTATATTGATTTCCCCTTTACCTTCTTGAGAGTGAATAGTTTCTATTCTCTCAAGCCATTCAGAACCATCCGCTTTATAAACTTTTGTGTTCCAATGAATTTTTATTTTTGGATTAGCTTTTACTCTATCAACCATTGCTGCGCTAGCCCTTAATTTCTCTGATCGAACAATCAAATGCACTTTGCTTCCGTACTTTGTGAGATATGCTGCTTCTTCACATGCAGAGTCGCCCCCTCCAATAACAGCTAATTCTTCATCTCTAAATTGTGGGGTGGCTCCATCACATATTGCACAAGCACTTATTCCTTTACTCCAGAATTTATCTTCATTTATCACGCCTAATCTATTTGCACTTGCTCCAGTTGCAATAATAATTGAGTTAGATTTTATAGTACCTTCTAAAGTTTTTATTTCAAAGGGATGTGAATCGGTATTAATTGAGACTACATCACTTTCGTATAAATTAGTGCCCCATCTTTCTGCTTGAGCCTTCATTAGATCCATCAATTCAGGACCTAGTACTCCATCTGGGAAACCTGGATAATTTTCAACAAATGTTGTAGTCATTAATTGCCCACCAGGAATTCCGCCAGAATTAAATCCTGTTATAAGTAATGGTTGAAGATTTGCTCGTGCGGCATATATTGCGGCAGTATAACCTGCAGGTCCCGAGCCAATAATTACAACATTTTCTACGTTTGAAATCTTCTCTTTATTTTCCATTTATTTGCTAATTTCACTACTTATAATAATAAACAAACCAAAATAATGTAAGGCGGATTTCACTCGATAGATTTATTACTCAATCGTTGACTTTTTGGTCTAATAACTTTTTTAATTCTTTTGGGAAATTTAAAACAGAATCTTTTAAATTTTCGTTCTTTTCTCCAATATGTAATATCCACTCTCTAAATTCTTCTGCGATTGCATAGCTGTCTTCATACCTTTCTAAAGTGTCCATTGCAGAAATTCTGTTGGTAGCCCAACAAGTCGCTATGTCGATCCTTTTTCTAATGAAATTGTCCATTGAAAATTTTAATTTGTATATAGATAAACACATCAGAGAACCTATGTATTGTCTAATAAGTTACAACTTTGTACTTCCAAACAATAATTTAATCTTTAATTTATATTTGAGCTGATTTTTTGATAAATTATAAAGAAAATATAAAGAATTAGAGTTAGACTGCCTCGCTGTGATTCGCAAGTAGCCTTTCAACTTCCTCAAAACCCTCTTTAGCGGAATTAATTGCAAGTTCCTCACTAACTTTTTCTTCTGATATTAATTTTGCGGATATTTTCTTTAAAAGAGTTTCTTTCTTTTCTCTTAGTGAACTAACAATTTCTTCTTCAATGATAGATTTTATTGCTTTAGAAATTATTTTTTTGTCATTTGCTTCCTCGAATGTGCCCTGAACTAATTCTTGAATAAATAATCGATGAACCTCACTACTCCTTAGAAAGCTTTCTGTGGCATTAATAATTCCTTCAACAAGAGCTTCATCAGGTTCAGAATCATTTTCTGCCAGCTTAAATTCCCAATCTAAATGTCTTCTTTGCCAACCTGCCGAGTGGAGACTGGGCATGACTGTCTGTGAATAAGTATCAACTGACATTTCATAAATTCTCTCTGCTAATTTCTCGCACCAGTCTTTACCATGCTTTTCTAGATTTTTCTGCATAGCCTGCCTTGGAACAGCATGACCACCATGATGACTGTGGCATACTCCATCTGGACATTCGATTGCTTTTATACTCATTGGATTATTTAGTACTTATATATTCTAGATAGCTATTTTTTTTAGAAAAGAAAATATATTTTTAACAAAAATCTAAGACTTTTGACTTTCTTCAATTTATATTTAGTATGTTAGAAAAATAAATAAATTGACAAAAATACTTATTCCTTCCGAAACAAGCTCTGGTGAAAGGAGAGTTTCAGCTACACCAGAAGCGGTAAAGAAATTAAAAAGTCTTGGATGTGATGTTTATATTGAAAGCTCAGCAGGAAAATTATCAGGATTTAGTGACTTATCATATGAAGAATCGGGAGGAAGAATAATAAATAACTTAGATCAAAAAATTTGGGGTGAAGCGGACTTAATTTTTTGTGTTCAAACTCCATCAGAGGATAATTTAACCAAATTAAAGAAAGGCGCAGTTCTGCTTGGTCTTCTTAACCCATATGGTAATAAGAAGCTTCTCAGGATTATAAATAGTAATAAGATTTCAGCTTTATCACTAGAGTTGCTTCCGAGGATTAGTAGAGCTCAATCTTCTGATGTTCTTTCTTCACAGGCTAATATTGCTGGATATAAAGCAGTTCTTTTGGCTGCAAGTGAATTAGATAGATATTTCCCAATGCTTATGACTGCAGCAGGGACAGTACAACCTGCCAAAGTAGTGGTTCTTGGTGGAGGCGTTGCTGGATTACAGGCAGTTGCGACAGCAAAAAGACTTGGAGCAATAGTATTTGTATCAGATATTAGACCTGCTGTTAAAGAACAAGTAGAGTCCCTCGGAGCAAGGTTTATAGAACTTCCTGAAGTTGAGGAAAAGCCTGGAGAGGCAGGAGGTTATGCAAAAGCTGTAACACCCGAATTCCTCTCAAAACAGAAGGCAACTTTAACTAAATATTTATCTGAAGCTGATGTTGCTATATGTACTGCGCAAGTTCTAGGTAAAAAGGCCCCTGTTTTAATAGACTCTCCCATGATTGAAAAAATGAGGCCTGGTGCAGTAGTTATTGATTTAGCAGTTTCTCAGGGAGGGAACTGCGAAGGTACAAAATCAAACGAAACTACTATTAAAGATGGGGTAAAACTCATAGGAGCGGGCGAATTACCCTCTTCGGTTCCTTATGATGCAAGTTCACTTTATGCTAAGAACTTAACATCATTGATTACACCATTTATAAAAGATGGTGTAATTAAATTAGATAAAGAGGATGAACTCATTTCTGGATGTTTATTAAGCGATGAAGGAGTTGTTCTTCAAAATAAAGTTTTTGAAAATTGAGGTTTTAAAATTATGTCTTTTATAAGTCTTCTTTGGGTTCTTTTACTTGGTAGTTTATTGGGCCTCGAGTTAATTGGAAAAGTTCCTCCTACTCTTCACACACCACTAATGAGTGGAGCAAATGCAATTTCAGGAATAACAATGCTTGCAGCCTTGACTTTAATTGTAAAAGCAGAAGGTAACGTACCACTTTTAATCATTGGTTCAGTTTCTCTTGGATTTGCTCTTTTCAACGTTGTAGGCGGTTTCTTTGTAACTGATCGAATGCTCGCAATGTTTAGTCGAAAACCATCAAATAAGAAGTAATTTTTAACATGAATCTTCCTGTAATCATTAAATTCGTTATTGACCTTCTAGCAGTACTTTTACTGGCTTTGGGAATAAAAGGATTGTCAAAAGTAAAATCAGCAAGGGATGCCAATAGATTAGCTGCATTTGCAATGTCGCTATCAGTAGTAGGATTACTTTCTTATTATTTAGGCACTTCCGGAATTGCTATTCAGTCTTGGATTTGGATAATAATTGGTTCAATCATAGGTAGTTTATTGGGAGCAATTCTTGCAAAAAAAGTACCTATGACCTCCATGCCTGAAACAGTGGCGTTGTTCAATGGTTGTGGGGGAATGTCATCTCTTTTAGTGGCCTTAGGAGTAGCTATTTTCCCTATATCTGGTGGCCAAGAAAATTTTGATTTTTTTAAGTCACTGATTAACGAAGTTTCAATATCTGTTTCTATATTTGTTGGGGCCATAACTTTCACTGGTTCAATTGTGGCGATGGCAAAGCTACAGGGTTGGTTGTCAACTCCAGGATGGACTCAGAGCAAAGTTAGACATTTTGTAAATATTGTTTTTGCAGTTGCTTCCTTGATAGCCTTTTTTGATTTGATAAACGGCAATACAAGTTCTATTTGGCTTTTAGTGATAGTTTCTTCTTTATTAGGTATTGGAGTTACTTTGCCAATTGGTGGAGCTGATATGCCAGTCGTTATATCTTTATTAAATAGCTATTCAGGGATTGCAGCAGCAGCAGCAGGTTTCGTTGTAGATAGTCAGCTTTTGATAGTAGCAGGCGCAATGGTTGGAGCGGCAGGACTAATACTTACTCAAGTAATGTGCAAGGGTATGAATAGATCATTGGTATCAGTTCTTTTTGGAGGATCTTTATCTGCACAAAGTACAGCCTCTTCTGGTTCAGGGGAATATACAAATATAACTTCTTGCAGTGTTGAAGAATGTGCATTGACTTTAGAGGCAGCCAACAAGGTAATTATTGTTCCTGGTTATGGTCTAGCAGTAGCTCAAGCTCAACATACTTTAAGGGAAGTGACAAAAAAACTAGAGCAAAATGGTATTGAAGTTGTTTACGCAATTCATCCTGTAGCAGGGAGGATGCCTGGACATATGAATGTACTTTTAGCAGAAGCAGATGTTCCTTACGAACAACTAAAAGAGATGGACGTTGTAAATCCTGATTTTCCAGCAACGGATGTTGTTTTAGTTTTAGGAGCAAATGATGTGGTCAATCCTCAAGCTAAAAATGATAGCTCTTCTCCTTTATATGGCATGCCAGTTCTTGATGTGCAGGAAGCTAGAACGGTATTCGTAATTAAACGTGGTATGAGTGCAGGTTACTCCGGAATAAAAAATGATTTATTTGATTTGCCAAATACCTCAATGGTCTTTGGTGATGCAAAAAAGGTACTGAATGATTTGATTGGAGAATTAAAGGATCTTGGAGTTGGGGAGAAATAATAGTATATCTTTTGGTTTGTCAGATTACTTAAAAAATAAGCCATTTCGAGAAGTCTTACCTTGGATAGGTGGCGACTTACAAACTTTGAGAGATACTTTTGTTATTGATTTTGGTAAATCAAAAAAAAATAAAAAAATACTCTTTCCGATTAATAAAATTCTTTCTAAAAAATTTGAATTTGATTATCTTCTAGGGTTTTTAGAATTACCTGAAAACTTAAACTCACTTAGGGGTTTTGTAATCGTTACGCATGGTTTAGGGGGCTCAACTAAACGGTTTGGTTTAAGAAGAATTTCTAGGAAATTAGCAAATAATGGTTTTGGAGTTCTTAAATTAAATCTAAGAGGATCTGGATCTGCTAGATATTTAGCTAAAGGAAATTATTGTGCTAGATGCTCCAGTGATGTTATTTCAGCAATAAAATATTTTAAAAAATTAATTAATTTAGAGTTCAAAGATCTTATTAAAAGGAATAACAATATTCCAATTTACGGAGTTGGATTATCTTTAGGCGGAACAATTCTCTTAAATGCCTGCTTAGATTACGATGAAAACAAAGGAGAAAAACTTTTATATGGCCTAGCCTGCGTGAGTAGCCCTTTAGATTTATCATCATGTAGTCTCTGTATTGAAAAACCTCGAAATTATATCTACCAAAGATGGTTACTTAACCGCTTAAAAAACCAGCTATGGGAAGGATTAAATGATGAAGGCAAAATTCTTAATAATGAGAAATTAAGAAAAAAAATCAGAAGTTTAAAAAGTATAAGGGAATTTGATCATAAATTTACAGCTCCTAGTTGGGGATTTAATTCTTTAGAAGATTATTATGTTAAAGCTTCTCCAATATTTAGAATCCAAAACTCAATAAAAAAATTACCTCAAATGCTTTTTATTCATTCTAAGGATGATCCTTGGGTTCCATATAAGGATACTTTGAATTTAAGAAAAGAATCTATTGATAAATTTACTATTTTTATAACAGAAAAAGGCGGTCATAATGGTTTTCACTCGATCAATGGCTGCTGGTCAGACGAAGTGGTAAAGAACTGGTTTATGAGTATCTAGGATTATTTAAAAATGGTGTTTTTTTAAAAATCCATTTTTCTATTGGCTTACCGTTAATAATATGTGAGGTAAAAATTTCTGAAATTTTTTCTGGAGAAACTTTTTCGTACCAAATACCATCAGGCCAAACAAGAAGAATTGGGCCGTTTTTACATACCCTTAAACAGTCAGCTTTTGATCTTAATATATGAACGTTTTTTGTAGATGGATCATTCTCAAATTTTTTTAAAGTCTTTTTCAGACATTCCCATGTTTTTTGCCCTTCATTACCTTTAAAGCATTTCTGTTTTGTGGGGGTTGCGCATAGTAGAAGATGCTTTTTAATATTCACTTTTATCCAATACTTACGTATTTTTTCCCTTTTTTAATTTCTTGCTTAACAAAAAGTCTGGCCCAATCGTCTACTTCAAGAATATCCTCCAATTCGGGACTCAAATTCAAATTCTCCATATGTGATTCACAAGCTTTACTTATAAATGTTGGAATTTCCTGAAAAGAAATTTTTTCTTTGAGGAATTGTTCAACAGCCATTTCATTAGCAGCATTTAGGACTGCAGGCATAGTCCCAGAAGATTTTCCTGCAGCATAGGCAAGTCCCATGCATGGATATTTAAACTCGTCTGGCTCTTTAAAAGTTAATTTTCCAATTTCACTTAGGTTTAATCTTTTCCAATTTGTTTTAAATCTTTCAGGCCAACTCATCGCATATAAAATGGGTAGTTTCATATCTGGCCAACCTAATTGAGCTAATACTGAAGAATCTTCCATCTCAATCATTGAATGAATAATACTTTGAGGGTGGATAACTATTTCGATATTTTCGTAAGAGGTCCCAAATAAATAATGAGCTTCTATAACTTCTAATCCTTTATTCATAAGAGTTGCAGAATCTACAGTTATTTTTTTCCCCATATCCCAATTAGGATGCGAAGTCGCATCTTCTACAGTGACATGCTTTAAATCCTCAACATCCCAATCTCTGAAAGCACCACCAGAAGCTGTTAAGTGTATGGCTTTTAAACCTTTAGGCATCTCTCCTGTTGAAAAATCTGCATTTTCATAATTAGGTAATCCTTGTAAACATTGAAAGATAGCAGAGTGTTCTGAATCAGCAGGTAAAAGCCTACTATTATTTTTCTTTAATGCAGGAATAACAATTGGTCCTGCCGCAATTAAAGTTTCTTTGTTAGCAAGTGCAATATTTTTCCCCGCATTAATTGCTGACATTGTTGGAATTAAGCCTGCACAGCCTACTATCCCTGTTACCACAGTATCTGCTTTATCCCATGCTGCAACTGCGTTAATCCCCAGCTTTCCACCTAAAACCAAGGGAGCATCATCCAAATCTAAGTTATTAATATTTTCTTTTAAATCTTCTATAAGACTTTCATCCTCAATAGCAACAACCTCTGGTTTATGTTCTTTAACTTGTTCAGTTAATAAATTAATATTTCTTCCTGCAGAAAGAGCTACGGCTTTAAACTTATCAGGCTGCTCACTAGCTATTTCGAGAGTTTGAGTCCCTATTGAACCAGTAGAACCGAGCACAGTAATGTATTTCAATTTTCTCTGATATTTCTAATATCTTCCCATTTAATGGTGTATTTAAAAAACAAAAATTTCAAATTGGTTTTTTTCTTAAAATTTAGACCCTTATCCATGTTGTTATTTCCTTTGATTGATCAATAAGTTCGATACCTTTTTCTTTTAACAAATTTCTTATTTCATCGGCCTTCGCATAATTCTTTTCTATTTTTGCTTTCAATCTTTCATGTATAAGAGATGATATTTCTTCTTCTGTTATTTTACTTTCTTTTACTAAAACTTCTTTTTTAAGACCAAGTACCTCTGTCAACTTTTCAAGAGTTTTAAAATTTTCAAGTAGAAAGAATTTTTGATTTAGGTCTATTTTAAAACCTTCAACCCTTTGAAATTGGTTTAAAAAGTTTTTTAATGGTTTCGCTAAATCGTAAATAATTGCAATAGCACCTGCTGTATTGAGGTCATTCCCCAGAGCCTCAGAAAATTTAAGTTTTTTTTGAGATAATTCAAAACTTATTTTCTCTTTATATTCTTCTTCGATAGATTCATTTTTATCAATAGATCTAAAAATACCTTTTGTAAGATCCATAAAAGAAAGGGCTACATTAATATTTTTCCAAGCTTCTGAAGCACTCCTTAAAGCTTCTTCAGTAAAATCAAGTGGTTTTCTATAATTCACAGTCATAACAAAATATCGCAAAGTCATAGGGCTTATACCTGACTTAATTAGCTCTCTGATAGTTTTAAAATTTTTAAGGGATTTACTCATCTTTTGTCCATTTACATTGACCATCCCATTGTGTAACCAATAGTTCGCTAGCTTTTTGCCATTGGCTGCTTCTGATTGGGCGATTTCATTCTCATGATGTGGAAAAATCAAATCAGAACCACCTAAATGGATATCGATAGTATCTCCTAATTCATCTTTAACCATCGCCGAACATTCAATATGCCATCCTGGCCTACCTTTCCCCCATGGCGAATCAAAAAATGGTTCATCATCTTTGGCTTTTTTCCATAGCGCAAAATCTTGCGGATTAAGTTTTTTACTATTTTCTTCATTAACCATTCTTCCTTGCTGATTGATATTTTGTTCTTGTAAATTTTGATTACTTAGCTTTCCATAATTTTTATTTTTGAAAACAGAATAATAAACGTCTCCATCTCTAGAGTATGCATAACCTTTGTCCTCAAGGATTGTTATGAAGGAGCAGATATTGCATATATGATTCGTTGCCCTTGGCATGCTATCAGGACGCATTATCCCTAAAGAATCCATATCTTTATGAAATTCAATGATATTTTTTTCAGATACTTCCTTCATTGAACTGCTTTCTTCTTTCGCTCTTTTTAAAATCTTGTCATCAATATCTGTAAAATTTTGAACATACTTCACTTTGAAATCACTGTAAATTAAAAATCTTCTCAATACATCCCAAGCGATATAACTTCTGGCATGACCAAGATGACATAAATCATAAACAGTTACCCCACAACAATAAATTTTTACTACATCATCAATAGGCTTAAAAACCTCAACTTTTTTGCTTAAAGTATTAAAAAGTTTGATCATCTTAAAATAAGTATTTCATAAGGTTTATTTTGTCTCCATCCAATTGTCTCCAATTCCAATATCAACTAAAAGAGGCACATTTAATTTTACACAATCTTCCATAGTCTTCTTTACTAATTTCGTCGTAATTTCCAAAGATTCTGGTTCAACTTCAAACAATAATTCATCATGTACTTGTAAAAGCATTTTTGCTGGAACATTCATTTCTATGAATTTTTTATTTAGTTGAACCATTGCAATTTTAATAATATCTGCACTTGAACCCTGAATTGGGGCATTGGCTGCGGCTCTTAGTGACTGTGCTTCCATGCCAGCTCTTCTTGCGGATTGTAAATCAATTTCGTAAGGATCTTTTCCTATTAGTCTTCCAAGTCCATTTTTATCAAACTTAAATTCTCTCTTTCTACCAAAAATTGTTTTTACATAACCTTTTGATAAGGCAAGCCTTTCTTGAAGTTCAAGAAATTTGAAAATTTTTGAATATCTTTCTTTGTATTTTATTAGGAATTCTTTTGCTTCTGGAGTACTTACTCCTGTAGAACGTGCAAACTTTTTAATTCCCATACCATAGATAACTCCGAAATTTATTGTTTTCCCAACTCTCCTCTCATCAGAAGAAATTTCTTCTTTTTCAAAAATTAATCTTGCAGTCAAAGAATGAATGTCATCATTTTTATGAAATGCATTTATTAGTATTTCTTCATCCGCTAAGTGAGCGAGTATTCTTAATTCGATCTGAGAATAATCAGCTGACAAAAGTTTCCAATTTTTTTCAGGCAAGAATGCTTTTCTGATTCTCCTACTAAATTCAGTCCTAACCGGGATATTTTGAAGATTAGGATTGCTACTGCTTAGTCTCCCAGTCGCTGTAGCAGCTTGATTAAAGTTTGTATGAACTCTTCCTGTCTTTTCGTTAATAAGATTTGGAAGAGCATCAATATAGGTGCTAAGTAATTTGCTAAGAGTTCTATGTTTGATTAAATGTTGGATTATTTCATGTTCGTCGACTAATCGTTCCAGAACTACTGCATCTGTACTCCATCCTGTTTTTGTTTTCCGTGATTTTTTCTTATCCAAATTTAATTTTTCAAACAAGATCTCACCAAGTTGTTTTGGTGAAGATAGATTGAAACTCTCCTCTGCTAACTCATAAACTTTACTTTCAATATCTTCTAAGGTACTTTTTAATTCTTTTGAGAGTTTATCCAAATAAGGGATGTCGATGGTTATGCCATTCATTTCCATTTGGGACAATACCGGCTCTAAAGGCAGCTCGATTTCTTCGAACAATTTGATTAATTCATCTTTTTCCTTTGAAAAACTTTCTTTAAAAATTTTGACAATCTTAAAAGTTAGAAAAACATCATAACCGCAGTAAATACTTGCTTCATCAATATCAACAAATGAAAAGTCTTTATTTTTCCCAACGGTTTCCTTAAATGAGGGGGGCTTAAATCCAAATAATCTAAAACTAATTTCACTTAACCCATGTTTCTCCTGATTATTAAGAAGGTAGTCTGCTAACAAGGTGTCAAAGGTTACGCCTTTAAGATCAAGTCCATGATTAAAAAATATTTGCCTATCAAATTTAGAATTTTGGAGTGCCTTTTCTTTGTTTGGATCTTCTATCCAATATCTTAGCTTTGAGAAAACATCTTCAATTGATAATTGATTGGAAGTCTCTTTTTTTGTTTGATGACCAAGAGGAATATAAAATAAATCATCATTTTCTTCTCCAAGACATAACCCTATCCCAACAAGTTCTGCATCGATTGGATTCAAACTATTGGTCTCCGTATCTAAAGAAACTATTTGATTGGTCTTATCTAATCTTTGGATTAATTTATCAAGTAATTCGAAATCATTTACAACAGTTACATTGATTTTAGGTATTTTATTCTCACTATTTTCTAATTCATTAGAACTTGAAACTTTTGGTGCCTTCTCCTTCTCCTCCTCTTTAGCTGCATTATTTTTGTCAAAACCACCTTTACTGAAAGTTGAATTGAAAATATCAATTTGTCTAAGTAGTGTTGATAGTTCTAGTTTTTGCAGTGACTCTGAAAGTAGTTCTTGATTTATATTTTTTAATTCATAACCGTTACTTAAAATTAAAGGCACCTCAGTATTTATTTTTGCTAAATCCCTAGAAAGAAAAGCATTATGTTTATCGTTTCTTAGCTTTTCTATAACTGAACCTTTGATGAATCCTTTATATTTCTTATCGTTGTTCTGCTGAATCTTGTCCAAAGCCTGATAGATTCCATCAAGCGTGTCGTTCTCTTTTAGTAGATTAATTGCAGTTTTTGGACCTACCCCTTTAATACCCGGAATATTATCAGAACTATCACCAGTTAGGGCTTTAAGATCAACTACTCTTTCTGGCGCAACACCTAATTTTTCTTTTACTCCATTTTCATTCATAAGAGTTGGATTTCCACTTTTCGCATATGGACCACCACCCATATAAAGTACATAAATATCTTTTTGATCATCTACTAATTGAAATAAGTCCCTATCTCCAGAAAGAATATTCACGCACCATCCTTTAGAAGAAGCATCATTCGCAATTGTGCCTAGGAGATCATCTGCTTCGTATCCTGGAGATTTAAAAATTGGTAAATTAAGGCTTTCTTCTAAAATGATTTCTAGTTGTTCAATATCCTGAAAAAAAACATCTGGAGCCACATCTCTATTGGCCTTATAATTTGGATCTAATTCATGTCTGAAAGTTGGTTTTTCGGTATCAAACGTAATACAAACACCCTCAGGACTAATATTTTTGCAATTATCCAGAAGACTTTTTAGGAATCCATAAGTAACACTTGTTGGAAATCCCTCTTTGGTAGTTAAACCTCCATCAATCCCTTTGCTAAATGCATAGAAGCTTCTAAAAGCAAGTGAGTGGCCATCGACTAAAAGTAAAATTGGTTTTTTAGAGTTTTCAGATTTTAAACTCATTTTCTCTTCTTAGCCCAAGGTGGAATATCAATAAAGATTTGCTCTCCAGGTTCTAATCCATCAATGACTGAAGTTTTATTTCCACTACTAATACCAATTTCGATTTTTTCAAATTTGGGAGAATTGTTTTTATCAACTTTCAAAATTCCTTTCTCACCTTTTTCTGTAACAATAGAAACTGTTGGCACTAGGATTTTTTCTTCTTTACCTTCGACTCTAAATTCAAGATCTGCAGTCATTCCAATTTTAATTTCTTCAGAAATATCTTTAAAATTTAAAGTTACTTCGAATGAGGTTACATTATTATCTTTTACAGCTCTTGTAGCTATTTTTTTAACTATGGCACTATATTTTTGTGAGGGATAAGCCTCAATTCTTACTGAGGCTTCTTGACCTATTTTTATTCTGCCAATGTCACTCTCAGGAACTTTAGCAACAATTTCTAAGCCCTCTGATAGTTCAAAAATAAAGTTTTTGGTTTTAGGGTCTGAACTTAAGTTTGTACTTGGTGTGACATAAGATCCTATCTCAGCATATTTTGCAGTTATTTTCCCTCCATAAGGAGCTTTAATTTGATAGAAACTTTTTTCAGCTTTTGCATCATTAAGTTTTGCGCTACTAATGTTGTAGTTATTTTTATAACTTTCATAGTCTTCTTTACTTACCGCGCCTTCTTGATATAAATATTCCCTTCTTAAAAATTCAGATTTTTGTTTTTTTACATTTAATTCAAGTTCTTCAATTTTATAGATAAAGTCTTCATCATCAAGAGAGGCTAAAATCTGATCTTTTTTTACAAGATCGCCCTCATCTACTTTGATTTCTTTTATTACGCCTTGCTTCCGAGGCCCAATATTGCTTGCCCTTATTGCTTTTACTTCACCACTAGTATTAATTGAATCTGAGAGGATTCCTTTTTCAACTTGAACTACAAAATCAGAAATATCTTTTGACTTATTTTTCTTGAAGGAATTAGTTATAAAAACGAAAAATATAGCTAGAGAAAGCAGTATAACTCCACTTCTTAAATTAATATTTTTTTTTATTAAATCAAACATTTCTTTTTAAAAGCAGAAGTAGATAATATTTAGGAACTAAATAAATAATCAAGACGATTATAATTAACTTATCCAAGATTGGTTAAGTAAATACTATATTACTAGAAGATGTTTTCTTGATAATTTTTCCATAAGTTTTTTCAAATGTTAAAAGCAGGTATTATTGGATTACCAAATGTTGGAAAATCAACTCTATTTAATGCACTTGTAGAAAATGCTAAGGCCCAAGCGGCTAATTTTCCCTTTTGTACTATAGAACCTAATAAAGGTATAGTTTCAGTCCCAGATCAAAGATTGCAAGAGTTAGGTAATTTAAGTTGTAGCCAAAATATTATCCCAACAAAAATTGAATTTGTAGATATCGCAGGACTAGTAAAAGGAGCTAGTAAAGGCGAAGGTTTGGGAAATAAATTTTTATCAAATATTAGGGAGGTTGATGCAATAGTTCATGTTGTAAGGTGCTTTGAAGATAGTGATGTAATTCATGTTTCCGGAAAGGTAGATCCCTTGGATGACATTGAGATAATTAATCTAGAATTGAATTTAGCTGATTTATCTCAACTCCAAAAAAGAAGAGAAAGAATTAAAAAACAGGTTAGAACTAGTAAAGAGGCAGCAAAAGAAGATTCCTTACTAGAAAAAATTGAAGAAGAGCTAGAGAAAGGTCTTTCAGTTAGATCAATATCTTTGAATGAAGAAGAAAATTTAATAATTAAGCAATTAGGCTTCCTCACTGCTAAACCAATTATTTACGCAACTAATTTGAATGAAAATGATTTAGCTGAAGGTAATGATTTTTCATCAACAGTTCAGAGTTTTGCAAGCAATGAAAATACAGAATGTATAAAAATATCAGCGCAAGTTGAATCTGAATTAATAGAGTTAGAACCAGAAGATAAAAAAGACTACCTTATTGGCTTAGGAGTAGATGAAGGGGGATTAAGTTCTTTAATTAGATCAACATATAAATTATTGGGATTAAAAACTTATTTCACTACCGGAGAAAAGGAGACAAAAGCTTGGACAATAAAAGATGGGATGACTGCGCCTCAGGCAGCAGGAGTAATTCATACTGATTTTGAAAAAGGATTTATAAGAGCTCAGACTATTTCGTATCAAAATTTAATTGATTCAGGTTCAATTGCTAATGCAAAAACTAAAGGTCTTTTAAGAAGTGAAGGTAAGGAATATATTGTTAACGAAGGTGATGTAATGGAGTTCTTATTTAACGTTTAGTAAGTATCTTAAGGCTTACTATTATGCTTTTTGAATTTAAATTCAAAAAAAGAAATTAATAAAATTAAGATACATCCTAAGCAACTTCCTATCAACCCAAAAACAATGGTTGTAAAGCCATCATTGTAGCCATATTGTAGTTGAGGTAAGTGAGGGGGTATAGGCATTATTTTTCAACAGAATTTTCAATATCTTCCAGTAAATGTTTAGTTGATCTACTAAAACCATTAGTTTTTAAATAGTTTTGAGCCTCTCTAAATTTTTCAGCTACTCTTTTTGCATAAGGAGTATTCATGGAATTTTGAGTCATGTTGAAAATGCGACTCATTTTATAATCTGATTTAGGTAACCCCTTGATAAGTATTCAAAAATACAAGAATATAAAAATAGGATTTTTTACTTACTAAGAAATTTATTGTGAAAAGTTCTTGATTCTCCAAATAAAGTTTTTTCAAATTAGAAAAATTGACAATGACAAATATATTATTAATTCTTTTTTTGGTACTTTTATTTTTATTACTTTTTTATTCAAAACGAAATAGAGGGTTAGCCCAAAAAACAACAATTAGTCCAACTTATGTACCTTTCTTAAAAGAACAAGAATTTAATCCTGACATAAGTACTGATAATTGGGATTTACACAAACTTAGATTAGATAAATTTAAAAGATCACAATATAAGGGATTAACTTTCTTCGTAAGTTCAGAAAATAAAATTTACTATCTTTCTGAAGAAGGGGATAAGGTTTATTGCTAACAGGTGAAATTAATTTTATAAATAAGAAAAGCCGATAGAAATTAAATATATTAATGAAGTATTTTTTTTTATTATCAGAAAAGTTCTATAAGTTTATCGAATGGGAGTGGAATACTTTAAAAAATCTAAGGAGAACAAAAAGAAAGAATTTTTTTCAAAGAGGATCATTTGCGTTATTTAGTTTATTCTCTATTCTTTTTTTAATATTTTCTCCTCCTATCGCTTTTGGATTGTTATTTGGAGAGGGATTGAAATTTAGTACTTTTTTTATTTGGATATGGATTTTAAATTTGAAGTTTTTTTGAAAATGTATAATTTATTTCCCGAGATTATTTAAAATTAAGAATATAAAAAATCTATTTTATGCCAAAAATATTCAAACAAAATAAGTTCGCTTTGTTGGGAGCAAATATATTAATAATTTTACTTTGGGTAACTATATCTTCCTTTTTGATGAATTTATTTCAAAGTGAAAATGCCCCATTTTATATATATAAAATTTCTTTTTTAATCAGATTCCTTCCTCCTATTTGGGTTACATGGTTCCTTTGGATAAAAAGAGGTGGTTTAAAAAGATAAATTACAAAAGCATTTTTACGGATTTACTATAAAAACAAATCAGTTAAGATCTGAATGCTTACTTGAAATTTTCATGTAAGAATTAGGTAATTGAGAGATTGTTTTTAGCTAAGAAACAATCTCTTTTTTTTTTAATATTTTTTCTCATAAAAAAGTGTTTGTCAGTATCCCTATTGACAAACACTCATGACAATCACTTTTTAAAAATTAAACAGGCAATCTATTATCAATTTCCACTACTCCAGAATCCATAAGACGGCCGATTTTAATAACTAAAGCCATATCCAGCCTTGAAAATTCAGATTGATGGTTAGTTACCCAATCAAGTTCAGAAAGAGTTATAACTCCTAAAGTATTTACTTTAAGAAAAAGTAAGCCTAAATTCATTTTAAAAAATTCCTGGGATTATCCATCCGAATAAGCCATAATTTACAACTAATGCAAATAAGCCCATCATTGCCATTCTTCCATTAGTTCTCTCGGCGTTTTGCCAATAAGTTGTTTTTGAATTTTCCATTTTTCTGATTTGTAGAAATGTTAAATAGTAGGTTTTTAAACGAAACCAGGAATTATTTGACCAGTTGTTAGATATGCTCCAACAGCAGCAATTAATCCAAGCATTGCGAATCTGCCGTTAAGAGTTTCAGCAACAACTTTTTCTTTTTCGATTGTTTTGACTTTTGTGTTTGTGTTTTTCATTTGATTAGAAGATGAATAGTTTAAATTTTCGTTTTGAAATTGTTTGGTTAAATAAGCAACGAGGATGGCTGTAAAGAATACAATTACGGCTAGGAAACCTGAAAGTGGACTCATTAAAAAATGCCAGGAATAATTTGTCCGGTTGAAACGTAAGCACCTACTAACGCAACAAGCCCAATCATTGCCCAACGACCGTTAACTTTTTCTGCATTTTGTGGGTAGCTGTCGTAAGAAACAGACTCATCTATGTAAGGACGTGTCTCAGTAGGAAACATATTCTGTCTGCCACCTGATTCAGTAGTAACGTTTGAATTAGCCATTGAAGTTGTGTAATTGTTAACTAATGTAACACTACTATTAACAAATGTAAAGTATTAAGCCAAAATTAAGTTATTTTCAAGATAATTACTACATAACTGTCACAAATACGTGACATATACTTTTAAATAGTTGTTTTTTAGGCTTGCTCCGCTTTACAGATTGGCTCGAAAACTATTAAGAGTTCATTTCGTTGTTTAAGTATTTATTTTTAAATCTTTAGAAAGATATCAATTTGGTAGAAAAAACTACATCATTCTGAAATTATAATAATTAATTTTTAGACATAATATATTTAACTTTATTATGGAATTCGCAAAAAAAATCATGACCGAAAAAGCTGAAAAGCTTAATGGTAAAGCTGCAATGCTTGGAATGTTTGCTCTTGTAGGAGCTTATTATTTTACTGGTCAAATTCTTCCAGGAATTTTCTAGTAGAAATCCTTTTTAATTTTTTTTCAGGGCTTTATCAAGCCCTTTTTTACTGGACGATTATATTATTCCCTTTTTAATTATCTAATAATTCAAATAATTTATTTATTAAAAGCTTTCTTTTGTAAAAAGTTTTATCAATATATTTTTTATTCTCTTCTTTTAAAATTTTCTGACCATTTGAGCCCAATCCTTTAAAGACAAATTCTTTATCTTCTTTAATCCACTTATTTATCATTCCTCCCGTTGTCTCTATATGGAATTGTAATCCGTAAGCAAAATTACCAATCCTAAAAAACTGTTCCTTACAACGTGCACTACTAGCAATGAGTACTGCTTTATTAGGTAATAAAATCCTATCTCCATGCCAATGCAGTACATGAAAAGGGTCTTCAAATAGTGCTTTAAAGTCTTTATTCGATTTGTCTATAAAAATCTGAGACCATCCAATTTCTGGTAATGATTTTGGAGGTGATCCATATTTAAGAATTTCTACATCTCCGCCAGCAGCACTCGCAAGCAACTGAGCACCTAAGCAAACACCGATCATAGGTCTCTCATTTTCTAATTCTTTTTTTATAAAATCTCTTTCTAACTTAAGCCATGGATATCTGTCACTTCCAATATCTTTAACTCCCATTGGTCCACCCATAATTAAAATTAAGTCACCATTTTTTGTTTTTGGCAGAGCATTTTTATTATCTAAACGAATTATTTCAATTTTTAAATTTCTTTCTTTAGCAAATTGTTCAAAAAGACCTGGCCCCTCTATTTCTAAATGCTGCAAAACTAATAGGCGTCTAATTCCCTTCATTCACTTTCCATTATTTCAGCTGATTCAGAACAGACATTAACGCTAAACCACTTTATTGCCGACCAAGTATCTTCCTGGTATGTACCTGCTGCAATACTTACAAAACAATCATTTTCATACCAACTTCGATAACTGGGGGTTACTCCAGTTCCTTTTAATCTATTTTCTAGGCCTTTTCCATATTTTTTAATGACAAGATTTATAGCTTCATTCTCAATTTCTCTTTGCTTTTCATCAGCAAAACCTTCTAGTGGTATAAAAAAAAGAATTGATGCAATAAGTAAACGTATAATTGAGTCTTTTTTATATGTAGCTGATTTCATTTAGATTAATTAGTTTTTTAAAATCATCAACTCTATTTTGTCTATTTTTTAATGGTCTTGAGGTGTCAAGAACTGCTGCACTGCATAAATGCCAACAAGATTTTTCATCTAGTCCTAATTTCTTGCATATGTTTTTAGGGGCTTTGATTAGTGTATTTATTTCTGCGATATGTTGTGTAGTTTCCCATAATTCTCCTTCAAGAAAGTCAAGTTCAATACTTGATAATAATTCTGTAGCAACGTAATCCCTAATTAGCTCAGTTAATTCCACAATATTTCATTGAAGCAGAAGAAGTTAAATCATCTTTTATTATTTTTATAGCAAGATAAAAAAAAAGGAGCTAGTTTACACCTTTCATCTATAAAGGCTTTTTCTTGGCCGGATCACTTATCCGTAATTATGAGATACTTCTGTCCATCCTTTTTGGTGCAGTTCGTGCCACTTTTCCCAGGCTGAATCTATGTTGAATTTTTCAGAGGATTTGTACCCTCCAGGTTCTCCGAGGTGATTTGTGTAGAAAAGATGAGTATGAATTTTTAAATTAGGTTTAGGAGAATTTTTGCATTCTTCGAAAAATATGATTCTGCTGCCTTCGGGATTTAGTAGGCATCCGTTGGGTTTGCTAGTGCTACAACCAAATGAGTACTTAGGCTCCATACTTTACCTTTAATCGGCCGACTGACTATTAATACGTTTGTACTATAAATTATATCCTCCTTGTTTTGCTGTCAATCCTTTTAAGGTTAAGTACTTATTTACTAATAATTATTTTGTTTTTTAATAAATAAGATAATTTCTTTAAGCTTATGAATTACAGGGAAGATCTAGAAATCAAACTACAAAAAGTAACACTTGCAATGCAGGAAGTTGTAGATGATATTCACAAAACTGATCCTGAGAAGCAAAGAATAATTTCCAAACTTATTGAATTTAAAGAAGCAATCATTTCAAAGGGAGTTGAACTTAATATTGAATTAGAGGCAGCCTAGGAAAATTCCAAATCTCATGAATGTTTAATAACTTTTAGAATAATGTTATTAAGAAAGAAGGGTTATTTATCAAATGCAGCCAGGTACTTTTGAATTATTGATCTTAGTATTTATCTTTTTAGGTCTTCAATCCTGGTGGATTATCCCAATAGTTATTAAAAATAATAAATTAAATAAGAGAGGTAAGGATTTAAGAGAGGAAATTAAGCAATTAGAAAAGTTATATAAAAAATAAATTAGTTTATTATTTTTGCAAACTACCTATTATTAGTGAATCTCATTTATCTAATGAAAATAAAAACATTTATTCCATTTTGTTTCCTTTTTATTGGGACTTTAGCTTTACCACAACCTTCTCTTGCTGAAGAAAAGATTGAAGTTATACCTATTATTCAAAGTTCAAAAGGACTAAGTGGTAAAAATTTTAATTATCTCGAGGGTAAGCCTGAATTGAGACTCTTAAAAGTAAAAATTCCAGTTGGGTTGAAAACTCCAATTCATACTCATCCTTCCCCAATGTTGATTCATGTCACCAGAGGAAGATTAAAGCATGTGAGGGGTGAAGAAATTAATTTCTTTAAAGCAGGTGATGCATTTATTGAGAGTAATAATGGTGCCCCACACTATGTGAAAAATGTTGGAAAGAAGCCGGCCATACTTCATGTGGGAGTTGTATCAGTAGTTGGAATGCCTACGGCCATAAATAAATAAGATTTTTCTCAGAGTTGTTCTATCAGTATGAGGATTTAACTTTTATGAAGAACAACTGTAATGAGATACTCCTCCATAGTTAAAATACTGGCTTGGCTTTAGTCGATTATATTTTTGATCTATTTCTGGGGGTTGTTCTACATATGGATTGCTAAAGACATCCTGTAACTCTTTTATTTTTTTGTAATTTCCCTTTTCAGCTTCTTCATATGCGGGAACGACCATCCATTCGCGCCAAGTATAGACTGGATTAAGGGATTTCATTGATGCCGATTTTGCTTTAATATTTCCCTCTTTCTTCAAGACTGATTGCCAGTTTTCAAGCCATACTTCCCAACTATTATTGAGCTCGTCATTAATTGGTAAATAGAAACAGTCTTTTAAAGAATCTAAGTTATCAGGTATTTCAGACAGTTTACGGAACAAAATTGTATAGTCTGCTTTTGAAATGACCATGAGATTAAAAAATTCATTTATTATAGTTTCGTTGTAATGTTCTAAACCAAGCTTGTTTGCCCACATTTTCATCAATTCCTTATTCATTAATTCAGAAAATTCTTTTTCGATTTGATCTAACTTTTCTTGATCTTGTTTGCTTTGTGAAAGTAACGGACTAAGAGATGAACAGAATGTTTTAAAGTTGATTGCCGCTGCAGAAGGCTGGTTAAAAAATGAGAAATGTTCACCTCCACCTGTCCATGGCTGAAATCTTGGATCAAATAATTCACAGAATCCAAAGGGGCCATAATCCAAGGTATAACCTCCAGCAGCACAATTATCACTATTGAAATTACCCTGGCAATAACCAACTCTCATCCAGTTGGCTATAAGTGACATAAGTCTTGATCTATATAAAGAAGCCAGTTTTATTACTTTACTTTCAATTGAAATCTCATATTCAATTTCATCTTTATAATTTCTATCAATTAGATGTTGAACTATCATCTTTAGTTCATTGAGGGCCTCATCATGCGCATTATTACGAACTCGTCTTGCAAAAAGTTCAATCTGGCCTACACGTAAAAAAGATGGAGCGACTCTCGTAGTAATTGCCGCTTGATTATCAATCATGATATCAGGTTCAAAATATCTGGACCCTTTGGAATACCACGGTCTTCTTACTATTTCTGAACGTGAGACATAAAGTGTTAAAGATCTTGAGGTGGGGATTCCCAAGGCATTCATTAATTCCTGTGCGAGAAATTCTCGTACGCTAGACCTTAAGACAGCTCTACCATCTGCTCCGCGACAATAGGGAGTTGGACCTCCTCCTTTAAGTTGCATTTCCATTCTTTTCCCATTGAATAAACCTTCAAAAACAGAAATTGCTCTGCCATCGCCATAACCATTGCCAGTTCCAAAAGGACATTGTTGGGTATATTCAGTCCCGTAAATTGATAATGCATAACCTGTTGCCCAACCAAAAGGGCTCATTGGATATTTAGCAACAGAAATATCACCTGAGAAAAAACGACAAAAATTTTGGTCTTTAGTAAGATCTGAGCTTAGCCTTAGTTCTTTAAAAAGTTTGTTGCTATGAGAAATATATTCTGGATCTTGAATAGCAGTTGGGAGAACTGGTACGTAATGGCCTGAATATACTGAACGCGGCTTATGATCATTTCCATCTTTTGTTGATTGAGGATCTGCTTTGAGACAATTCATAAAAGAATAGTCAGATAATTGAGAAAATTCAGAAAAATTTTTCGTAAGCTTTTCTTTAAATGAATTAGACGTGGTTGACATTAAATTTGTAATCTATTGTTGATTGCGTTGTAATTTCTTTAAATTCAACATCTAGATATATCTTATATATTTTCTTATCAGGGATGGTTTATGCTTTTACTTTTAAAATTTAATAGAACTTAAAATTTAATATTTACTTAAAAAAGTTCCGCAGCAAAGTATTGCCTAACTTACCCAGCCTTTCAGCAAATCAAAAACACTAATAAATAGTCCAAAACCAATAATTGGAGGGGCAACCCATCTTGTCATGAATTTCAAATAACGTGTCGTTTTGATTCCAACTTTTGAATCACTAAGCTCTTCATTGAATTTTCCAGGGACCACCCATCCCATAAAGAAAGTAACCAAGAATCCACCAAAGATAAGTAATACGCCACCAAAAATCGAATCAATTGTTCCAAGAATATTTAAATTTAATGCAGAAGGGATGCCTGCTAAAAATAGGAAAAGAGTTATCAGCCAAACTGATTTTTCTCTTTTAAAGCCGAATTTATCCATTAAAGAGGAAACTGGAACCTCTAATAATGAAACAGATGAAGTTATGGCTGCGATATAAGCTAATGCAAAAAATGCAACAGCTACAATTCTACCTGCCGCACCATATGAACCTAGACCTGTTGGAATTGAGATAAATAAAGCACCAACAGTGGATTCAGAAATAGCGTCACTTAAACCGAATGTTAAAACTATTGGGAAAGTTATAAATCCAGCCATTAGTCCAACCAAAGTATCTAATGATGCAACTCCAACACTTAGTTTTGGAAGATTACTTTTTTTATTTAAATAGGATGCGTAGGTAACCATAATTCCAATCCCTAAGCTTAATGAAAAGAATGCTTGTGTAAAAGCGTTTCTTATTGTTTGAGGATTTCTCAATTCATTAAAGTCAAACTTAAGTAGAAATGTTTTATATCCTTCCCATGCTCCTGAAAGTGAAGTAGCCCAAATAGCAAGAATTACAATAATTATGAAAAGGATTGGCATGAAATATCTAGTAACCTTTTCTATACCTTTTTTTATACCTGATGAAACTATTATTGCTGTAAGTACTAGACTTAATAGATGGCCCAATAAAACACTGCTGCCACTACTAATCGAGCCAAAGAAGGTTTCTGCTTCAGTTAAATTTTTTGGTAATCCAAAAAATAAAGAATGGAACAAGGTATCTGCAGTCCATCCCATTATCACTGAATAATATGATGCTATTCCTAAAGGAGCTATGAAGAAAAGAATTCCTAATGGATACCAATTCTTACCAGCCAGCTTAACAGGCGCAAGCAATGTGCTTGCCATTGCGTTTCTTCCTAGAGCCATTTCAGCAACAAATACCGGAAGACATACAATTAAAACGATCAATATATATAAAAGTACAAAAGCCGCACCTCCACCTTGAGATGCTCTGTAAGCAAAACCCCAAAGGTTGCCTAGACCTACTGCACTACCAGCAGCTGCGAGAATGAATCCTAGCTTACTAGTCCATTGTTCTCTCTGAGAAATTTTTGAGTCCAAAATTAAAATCTTTTTTTATAGTTGATTTATAACTCATAAATGAAAATTAGTTAACACTTTGCTTAATAAAAACTAATTTTTTTTAGATTAATTTTTTGATAAAGATTTTAGAATTAAAAAACTTTAATTATTCTTATGACTACTGAAACGACTATTTTAGATTTTCAACTAAGTAATACCTATGAGGAGTATGAATCACATATGAATGCAAAAGAACAGCAGACAATGTTTAAAGAAATGGGAGTTAAAACATTTTATATTGGTAAATCATTAGATGATCCTCAAAGGGCGACTGTAATTTTTCAAGGACCAGAAAATGTTTTATATGATATTTTTATGAATCCTGAAACAAAACCTATAGTAGAAGCTTCAGGACATATTTACGAGGGGACAAAAATCACTCGCTGGATTTCCTAAAAAAATAATTTTTTTTATGAATTACCAACTTTTAATTGAATCATATTCTCTTGGGTCATCCCTTTCTGAGCAAGAAATAGAACTCTTAAATCTGGAACTTGAAACTCAAATAATGAATATTAATATATCTACAGATTTTGGCTGTTTTAAATTGGCACCCTCCCATATTTGCGAAGGTCTAAATTTAAAAAAAGATACTTATTGGATTATGTGCCTTGCTCAATTATTAGATTTACATAAGCCCACCCAATTTGGAAAAACGAAAAGTGTGGAGGTTTTCGATTTACTTCTTGAAAAAGGACTTGTTATTGGTTAATTTTTTTAGTATTAAAAAATTAAGTTGTTTTTTCTTTATGCTGATAGGATTGTCTTGAATTTAGAAAAAAAAAAAATGGAAGATTCTGGGCGATTGATATTGGAAAATCTTATTAAGCTGACTAGATCAAGTGAAAATAAATTTAAAGGAGGAAATTTTAAAGGCGCTTTAGAAGACAAAATTAAAGCTAATGCAATATTGAAATCTAATTCTTGTGATGAAAAAATGATTCAAGAATATAGAAAAGAATTATCTAGTTTGTATTGCTCAAAATTTGATCTTATATTCGATCATAAACTTAAAATTAATGCAATAAAGATAAATGAAATAGTGAAAATGTTGGAACGTAAAAGTCAGGAAAAATTAAAAAATCTTGATTATAGAGGTGCAATAAAAGCATTAAGAAGAGCAGAAAAATATATATCAAATTAAAAACAATCCAAACTACCTTGAGTTTTAAGAAGTTTTGCTTATTGTGTGTTTTTTAGCTCAGTTTAAAGTTGAAATACTTAAGTAATAATTTATGCAAAAACAAAATAAAAAGAAAATAAAAAGTTTTGATAAAAAGGAATTAGATGTTTTAGATAGGTTTTTGAGGATCTTATGGAGAAAAGAGGTTGAATACAAAATAAATATCTGATAAAAGCATATTTGAAGGAGAAATCTTATGAAAGTTCGAATAGGATTACTAATTATTCTTTTTATTTTTCACTCATTATCTGATTTTGTGTTTAAAAAAAGAGTATTAAAAAATAAGTTTAGAAGGGCTCAAAAATTAAATTAAATCATTTGATTAAAGACATGAATTTAACAAAAGGAATACAAAAAAGTTTAGGTCCAGGAATTTTGCTTGCTGGAGCGGCTATTGGGGGTTCTCATTTATTGTCATCAACTACTGCTGGTGCAAGGTTTGGATTTTCATTAGTTGGCCTAATCCTTCTTACTAATCTTTTAAAATATCCATTCTTATTGGTTGGGACTAGATTTACAGCATCTACTGGTAAATCATTATTAGAAGGTTTCAAAGAGCAGAATTCTTTATATCTTCCTTTATTTCTAATAGTTAGTCTAATTACAGGTACTTTTACTGTAGCCGCTGTAAGTTTTGTTTCTGGTGTCCTTTTAACTAATATTCCCTTTTTCTCAGCTTTTCCAGCCATGGATTTGTCTATAGGAATCCTGATTGTTTCTGGAATGATATTAATTCTTGGTAAATATAAAGCCCTTGATAGGATTTCAAAAATTTTAGTATCTCTACTAACTTTATTAACATTATTTGCAGTTTTATCGCTTTTGTTCAAAGGTTCAATAAATGAGTCATTAAATATGAGTTTTTTTGAACCAGAAATCAGCCCATGGAAGTTAAAAAATTTAGCTTTTTTGATCCCTTTAATGGGATGGATGCCTTGCCCAGTAGAGTTATGTGTTTGGCCTTCTTTATGGATGTTTTCTCGAGCGAAAGATTCAAATTATAGGCCAAATATCAGTGAAGCAGAATTTGATTTTAATCTCGGTTACATAATAACTGTTGTTACGGCTATTTTCTTCCTTACTCTTGGAGCAATAACGATGTATGGTACTGGCGATGGAATGCTTTCCGGAAGTGGAGTCTCCTTTGCTCAAAAGTTAATACTCCTTTACACTAAATCTATTGGTAATTGGGCTAAATGGATCATAATACCTGCAGCATTTGCCGCAATGTTTAGTACTACAATTACTTGTCTAGATGCATATCCAAGAAGTATTTCTGCTATTCAAGGCTTATTGAGAGGGACTGATTTTGGACGTATGGATTCCAATGCAGAGCGAAATAGATTTCAAATTTGGATGATTATACATATCTTTGCATCATTAATAGCTTTGCTGATTGCAAGGTCTGGAGGTATAGGAGTAAAAGATTTTGTATTTGCTGCAATGACTGGAAGCTTTCTAACCGCACCTTTATTTGCATGGATGGCAATGGATACTATAAATAGCAAATTAGTACCAATTAAAAATAGATATGGATTTTTTCTAAAAACAATAAGCTGGATAGGATTAATTTTCTTAACATTATTTAGTTTATTGTTTATTGCACATTCATTTTTTGGGATTGGGATTTATTAATTTGAAAATAAAAAATAATTAAAGGGTTGATTTTTCTTCAGAATTCGTTTTTGTAGAAATGTATTATTTTTGGTACTTATTATGGTGATGCCTCAATCTACTCTAGAGAGCTTATTATTTTTTTTGATACTATCTCTTGTTGCAACTTTCATTGTTAATTTAAAGTATTCTTCAAAGTTAAAAATACAGAAGTAGTTTTTTTATTTATCTTTTTTGAATTTGATTTATTTCTTTGGATCACTCCAAGTCTCTTTGTATAACCAACTCAAAAAAGTAAGAGTAAGTATATTCCCAAATGCATAAGTTATTCCCAATAATGGGTCATAAATATTGGCAATAATCGTGGACATTATAAAGATTATTAACCCTGAAACAACCAAATCCTGAATAGGCAAAAGGTTAAAATTTACCGAATTTATCATTTGATAATTTTTTTTAATAGATTCAATTAATTATAAAACCAAAAAGTAATTTATTTATAAGGAAATAGGATCTAAGATATGAATAATTTTAGAATCGCTAAAGTACTTATAGTTTTTTCATCATTATCGTATTTGAGTTTTACTTTTTTGAGAAACTATAATTCTCCAGAAAATATAGAAAAAAGATGTATTCTTAAATTCGAAAAAGATTTTAAAAATAATTTGGAAACATCTCATGAAGAATGGAATCAAATTTTAGATTTAGCGGATAAAAATTATTTAAAATGTATGGGAATTCCTCAGTATTAATTATGGGAGAGGCAAAGAGAAGAACAAATTTAGGTATTCCGCCTAGAGAAAAAACAGAAGATATAAAGTTACCTCAACTTGATAAAAAAGCCATACAACAAAAAGTAAGGACTACATTGTATAAGTATCCAATTATCCCTTTTCTTTTTTATGGAGCTGCGATACTGATCCTAATCGGAGGTTTATTTTATGTTTTCAAATCCTTCAATATAGCTTAATTAAAAGGATTATTAATTTTGATATTTATGATTTTTTGGCATCATCAATTAAAAAAACTTGAAGGATAATAAATGAGAAATTTTTTATTGTGCAAAAAATAATCAAAGAAATAATATATGAGAATTATTTACAGTTGACACAATGATATGGTGTTGTAATTTTAGATTAAATTAAAACTATTTATGAAGAAAATAAATAAAAATTATTATGAAATAATGCGTCAAGCTGATAATGCAGTTGGAAGAAAAGAAGTAGTTAGTTTATTAAAAAAAGCTGCAATAATTATGTCTAAATCTGAGGAAAAATTAGCTGCTTAAATTAAAAAACTATTTTATTAGGATAAATAAAACACCATAAAGAATGATTGATGAAGATGCAGCCATAATGATAAATGGTAGTATCATGCCTGAGTTTAACCATCTTAAAAGTCTAATTTTTTTGTTAATTACTCTTGGCATCTTTTCTGATTCCCTTAATTGCAACCTAACAAGTAAATAAATGGTGTAAATGATTAATTAATCTTTTTAAATATCATTCTTTAGCTATTTTGGAATTAAATTTTCTAAAGAAAATTATTTTAATTGCATCTAGATTTTTTTATCTTAAGAGAGATTTTTAGGTAATTAATACCTTGTATTCTTCAAATTTCTTATGCAAGATTTAGGAAAATTAGATTTCTAAATAATGATTAAAAATTTTAAAGAGGGCCCTGAAGAATTTAAAAATTATGATTCAGAACTGTTACTTAAGATTCTAAATAAAACATCACTTCAGAATGAAAAAGGCGATGATAAAGAACTATTTGTAGATGAAAATTGGAAAATTAATTCAAAAAATATGAGTAATATAATTCATTCAGATAGTTCAAATTTGAAGAGAATATTATCAGATATTTTCCCTAATAAAAAAATAGTGATTCAGGATAATAATGATGGGTCGCAAACAATTTTCTTATCCTAATTTAGGAAATATTAAAACCTTATTTATACTATCTATGCAATATTTATTTTTTTGAGAAAAATTTAGTAAAAATTACTCTCGCAGAATTTTTTTAAAGATGTTATTGTTCATTTACGTTCATCCAAGTTTATATCTCTGGACGCATGAAATGGGAGTAGGGAACGGGATTCTCATTAACTGCAAAAGACCATGAATAACCTCTTACAAATAAGAGAAAAAATCATAAGAGCCAATAGGCTATATGAAGCCCAACTTTTGGCTACTAAAAGTGGTGAAGTTACTCCATACAGAAGATCCGTCTTTGAAGAAAGAATCAGGAAAACACAAAAAGAAATGCAATTGAAAGAATCAAAAAATTAAATTCTTTTTTTTAAACTGATCAATTAAGAGTGGGTTTTATCCCTCTCTTTTTTTTTTTTTTATAAAAATAACGTAATTATTAATTTATTTTTCGTTTACCGATTATTAAAAAGAACATAATTTTAATGCTTTTACTATTGATTTAAATTATATAAATGGCAAATTTAATTCAGCAATTAAGAGGTTAATAAATATGTTTAAAAAGGAAAATAAACAAATTAAAACCGTACCCAATAAATCAAATTTAGATCAAGTTTTATGGTTTATAGAAAATTTTTTGCCCCAAAAGAAAGATCGATTTGTTCAAAAAAAATTGTATATGGATAATCTAGAAGTAGAGACTATTAAGATATTTTCTAAATTAGTCTCTACACGTTCTAAAACATTATTTCCAACTACGAAAAATACGACAATCTCTTTTACCTTTGGTGATTGGGCGTTGCCTTACCTGAAATTGCTTAAGAAAATAGGAATAGCTAAGTAAGAAAATTGTGATCGGTTAGAACTAGATTTATCCTGCAAATAAAAACAAATAAAGATTAAAAAGTCTCTGAAAGTTCTTTTCGAAATTTAAGGAGTAATATTTACTTTACATAAAAAATACAATTGCTAAGTTTAAGATAAGAGATCTATTCATTAATGTTTCTAAATTATCTTCCTAGTGAAATGGTTGAAGTTGTTGGTTTGACAATGATTTTTTCATTTCTAGTTGGAACTATATTAATTTTGTTATTTACATCAGATCAGGCAAATACAAAGAATCTATATTTAAAGAAGGTTAAATAAATTTAAAATAATTTGTTTATCTACAAAGGACCTCTGTTTTTAATAAAGTTAACTCGCAGGTGTAGAACATAATTTTTAATATTGAAACATAAACAAATTTAAGATTATGGGCGAAGCTAAAAGAAGAGAAGAATTAGGATTACCTCCTAGTCAAAAAAATGAATTAAATAAATCTGATAGATACCTTTCATGGCTTCCAATTACTAAATCAAGAATTAAGAAATACCCTTATATGGGTGTAGCAACAATGGCGCTAGGAGCGATAATTTTCTTAGTAAGTGGGGTCGCAAATAGTATTAATTAGTTAGATTTTGGCTTGGCTTTGAATATATCTAAGATTTTTTTTGTAATAGTTTAACGCCAGATATTATTGAGATTATTGAAGCTATACCAAGAAATATCGAGTAAAAAGGTTGCAAATTAATAATGCCAAAATTACCGGTATGCCATTTTATTAACCAAAAAGCATCTACTCCTAATGGTTGAAGAATACTATAAATAGTCCCAGATACAATAGTAATTAGTAAGGGGATTGCTGAAATTGCGGTTATTTTTCTGTGAATTTTTCTTTGATTTGTTTTTAATTTTTCCATCTATTTCCTCAAATAGATATGTAATTCTTTTTCGTTTTTGCATGGCATCCATTTATCTTGATTCTTATGTATTCCTTCGCAACCAATTTCTAAAGCCCTTTTTTCAGCTTCCTCCTCAGAAAGAAATGTACCCCTCATATGTGCAAGAGAATAATTATTTAAATTTAGAGATAAGAAAAATAAAAAAATAAAAAATTTAAAATTTTTAAGAATAATACGCATTTTTAACTTTTGAGGATAGATTCACAAATACTAGATGGGTTTGCTTGTTTAACTATTTTTAGTCTTTTGATAAGTTTGTCTCGATCTATTTGATGTTTTAAATATTTAATACATAAATTTTTTTCCTTATATACCTTTGCTATTGGAGTAATCTTTAAAGCAATTGCAAAAGTACCAATAACTAAAAGAATGTTTGTAGCAAGTCGAATGTTTGGTCGAAAATTAGATTTCATTCGTATTCTTTATCTCTGTCAATAACTTCCCTTAAATATATATCTTTTAGCTCGTCATTGTATCCATTTTCTTTTGCAAATTTCTCTAATTCCTTCAACTCTTTTTCTGTCATTAAGCAGATTTGGATATATTGTTTTTCATATCTTCAATTTGGTTGATTAATTCATCTAACCATTCTGTATTATTTTCGGATCTTTTCTTAAGATATGTAATTTTAGGTTGATTTATTTCTAGTGTCTCATAATCTCCACTCATAAATTACCCCTAAATTTATACTCTGCATAATTTATCTAGAGAGATTATTCACATCAATAGGTTCTATTACTTATTAGACATTTACTATGAATAAAAAGTCTTTTTTTAATAGTATAAATATGAATTAATTATCTTTATAAAATATGGCAACTAATGAAGAACTAGAAAAAAGAATTGAGACTTTAGAAAAAGAAGTACAACACCTAAAAGCTGTTCTGCAATATCAAATGAGAAATAAGAAAAAGTGACTTATTCTTATTCCATAGAAATTACTTTTGGTCAAATAAGCATTTTTTCTTGGTTGTTTTGGCCCCCTAATGTCAAAGCTAAATATTAAAAATTAGTCCATATTTATTAACTTTTGAAAAATAAATTTATCATTGATTTTTAGGACATATTTGTTTTTATATATATAAAACTACTTGATATGATTAATTCAATAGCCATTACATTGTTATTATTAGGCTCTTTAGTTGCTTATAAAATACTCAAAAGAAAGAAACGGCGATTTCAAGCACCACCTACAAATCAGCTTCCTAGTTGAAGATTAAATACCGTCTTCGTCTTCTCCAAAAGGATTATATCTTATATCCCAGATGAGAACTACTGCTATAGATAAAAACAATAGACCAAAAATAACTTGAGGAGGAGGAAATAACATTTATGAAATATAACAATTATTAATAAGCTTTGCTTATGCAAAATTTAAAGGATAATCGACATTGTTTGGTTCTAAATGTTTTACATAACATGCTGTTGTGCAATCTACTCCCTCACTATTGAGGCTACAAGAAGTTATGCATTCAAAAAAACTTTCCAAAGCATCTGAATCTTTGATATTTGAATAAATGTTTTTTTTCATGTTCAATCTTCCATTCTGAAGCTTATCTAGCAATTAAATTGTAATAATGTCAAACTCTAGGTAAAGTACCTATTCACCATTTTTTTTTAAAAAAACTATTGAATCTATAAGTTTTTAACCACCCTTCCTCTAATAGTTTTTTATATTCGTTTCTTGCTTCTTCAAGAGATTCAACTCTAGAGCCTTTCATGACTGGCTTACTAGATCGTTTGAAAACACACCCATAAGAGATTAAAATTGCATTAATCATAGAAGAGTTCTTAGAAGAAGAGTTCTTAGAACTATCTTCAAAAGGTTCAAATACTTTTATCCTAGATTTGGCTTTATTGATTAAAGTAAATTTTTCCATAAAAAAAGGGCGTTAGCTTCGCCCCAATCAAAAAGCGGGATAATCCCCATCACCCAGCCTTTTTAAAATCTTAGCACTACATATGGTGTTTGTAAGTATTTAAAATTACCTATTGATGGGGTTGTTTGATTCTGTTTAATTTGTCATTATAGGAGTCCCCATCACCTAGGCTCGTAAGAGTCTTTTTTTTTGCTTTTTTTCCTTCTAGGCTTAGGCCTTTTTAAATTAGTGTTTAAAGACTTTTTATTTAATTTTTAAAATCGATAATTAATAATTAAAAAAATAGTTTTATTCATGCAAACTTACATCGTTCACTGGCAATTTCCAGATCAAGAAAGTCATATACAAGGAGCCGAAGCTTTTGCGGTTTTTGTAGAAGGAGGATGCGAAGGTGATGAATTTGATGGGTTTAAAGTTCTTAATCGAGTAGTAAATCCTGAGGGAGCTAATGGTTGGGCAATAGTTGAATCTTCAAACCATCAGAACATTTGGAAATGGAGTAGTATCTGGGTTGATAATTTTGGCGTTGAAATTGAAGTTACTCCAGTTCTAACAGATAAAGAATTTCTTTCTGTACATAAAGAAATTGCAGCAGCCCATAACAAATAGCTAATATTTTAAGTGCATGACTGTTGGTCTAAAATAAAAGGGTAATACCTGCTCTTTGGGAAAAATTCTTTTGAAGAAATTGAAAGCCAATATAATTCAATAAAATGCTTTTAGCTGAACCTTAAAAGTATATAGAGTATTTATTGCAATAAAGAAAGATATTGCATACATGCCTATAGAACTTCAAAAAACTTTAGAAAAATATAATCTTATGAATGAAACGCAAATGATATTCGTCATGATCGTTAATTTTTGAAAATCAGCAACTAGCTATTATCTTAAACTAACCTAGAGAGTCTAAATCTCTTCTATGGTGCACCGTATTTCCGTTATCTTGTGGAACCTTTTGGTCTCTCATTAAATCTGCGATTGTTGGAAAATCTTTTGCATTATCAAGATCTCTTATATTTTTATCTTGAACTGCAAATGGTGTTCTTTTTAAATTCATAATTAATTACCTCAAAATTTTTGTTGGATTCTCATTACAGATCCTGGATTGTCATGTACGTAAGAGTTGAATTCTCTCGCAAGCATCAGGCAATCATATGCATCTCGCGCATAAAAGCCAATCTGTTGTGTATTATTTGATGAATCTTTGTAACTCAACACATATTTATTACAAGATTTAATCGGTGTTGAAGGCATTTAATTTATTTCTGTTACCACTTAGTTCTAACTAAGCATGCTCATCAACCGACTAATAAAAATGTACGGTTTAAGGCACAAATATATACGGATAAAGGACCTACAACTAAATTTAAAAATGAATATAATGACCAAGTGTATTTCTTGTAAGAGGCATAATATTTCAGTTACTTCCTGTAAAATAATCTTTGATTGAAAACTGATTTTGTTAATAATTTTATCTTAAGAACTAATGCTTAATAAAAACATCAATTATCTTGCTAAATTGGTGTGTTCGAGATTATAAAAATATTTTTCTCCATCATCATCATCGTCATCATCATGGAAGGAAGAGATTAATACATAAACTCCTCCAAATCCCAATAACATTGATAGATATAGAATAGGATCTGTCATAACTTAATTTTGAAACATTCAAATTAATTTTGAGGAAGCTTTTCAATATCTATATTTTCTTTTAATTATTTAGATAAAAAATTTCTAAGATCAAAAAATTGATTTTTATTTGAAGAAACTGAAAGTAGATCTAAAATAAGGTAAATTTGCTCTTTTTTGTAAGTGAGTTTTAAAAAATTTTTTAAAAACCAATGTGCGGAAGATTTGAGCTGAAAACTAAATTTGAAAAATTGCCAACGGTTTTGAAACAAGACTATCCAAGTGGACTTGATTCTAAATATGAGACTCAAAAACTAATAAGACCTAATGATCCTGTTCTTGTAATTAAAAACGAAGGAAGAATTAAAACTACTTTTATGACATGGGGCTTTATTTCTCCTTGGGCGAGAGACCCATTTGATAAAGAGAGACCAAGACCATTTAATGCAAGATCAGAAACTGTAGAAGAAAAAAAATTATTTAGAGGAAGTTGGAAACATAAAAGGTGCCTAATACCTGCGAGCGGTTTTTTTGAAAAAAAATATCGTGTTCGAAAAGCGAATTATGAGACTTTTTGGCTGGGAGGAATTTGGAGTAAATGGATCTCCCCAGATGGAGCAGAACTTGAGAGTTGCTGCATTTTAACTACTATTCCAAATGATTTAATTAAGCCTTTACATCACCGCATGCCTGTGATCGTTCCTGATGGATATGAGGAACAATGGACAGAGCAAGTTAAAAATGCAGATGAATTAAAAGGATTATTTGCAATTACGATGAGTTGGCCCCATGATGGTTGGCTAGTAGAGGATGTAAAGAAAAAAGAAACAGATCAAATGAGTTTGTTTTAAATGGAACTCTTACTAATTCCAAGGTTAGATTAATGGCTAAATCTTTTTGGTTGATTAATTCAAATAGGTCAGAAGTTAAAAGATTTATTAAAAACGATAAGAGTATTGATGGAGTTTTTGAGTATATGTTTATAGATACTGGAAAAATAGTGGGGGGATTAGAAAACAAACAACCAGTAATGACAAGTACAGTTTCTGTTGAAATAGATTTAGCTAGAGAAATTTATGAAAGATTACTTTCTAAGGGATGGAGGAAAATTGAAAAAAATTGGAATTTAAAAAAGAGTTAGATCTGCGCGGTATAAATTACTGATGAAAATAATCTGAAATTCAATGATGAGAATACTAACTAAAATTGACAGCCGATCTAGAATATGAGGAGATTAGTAAATTATTTTATTTAGTGCAGATAAAAATGAAACATCCAAAATGGCTACCAGAATAAATAAATATTTAAGTGAAGTTGGTTATTGTTCTAGAAGACAAGCTGATAGATTAATCCTAGAAGGAAAGGTAACCATTAATGGCAAAATTTCAGAAATTGGAACTAAAGTACAAGTTAGTGATCGAGTAGAAGTTAAAGGTCAAAAAATAGAAAAATTTAAGGGACAAAAAAACATATATTTAGCCTTTAATAAACCTCTAGGAATTGTTTGCACAACAGATAGAAAAGTAGAACCCAATAATGTCATAGATTTCATTAAATACCCTAAAAGAATTTTCCCCATCGGAAGATTAGATAAGCTAAGTGAAGGATTGATTTTTTTAACTAATGATGGAGATATCGTAAATAAAATACTCAGGGCAAGAAATAATCATGAAAAAGAATATATTGTAAAAGTTAATCGTCCGATTAATAGCGACTTTATTACAAGCATGAGTAATGGAGTTGAAATATTAGACACAATAACTAAAAGTTGTTTTGTAAAACAATTGGGTCCAAGAAATTTCAAAATAATACTGACTCAGGGACTTAACCGTCAGATTAGAAGAATGTGTGAGGCCTTAGGATATAAAGTACGATCATTAAAGCGTGTAAGAATTATGAATATTAAGTTAGACGTGCCAACAGGAGAATATAGAGAACTTAGTAAAGAAGAAATCCTAGAATTAAATGGATTACTCGAAAACTCCTCAAAAACATATGACTAATCAAAAACTAATAAAATTAACTGGGAAGTTAAAAGAAATTTGCTAGTAAAAACGTAAGATTTATACTTTGAACTTTGGTAGAAAAAACTTAAATAGTATAAAACGCTTTATACTTGCACCGCCATTAATTAGTAATTGACTATTATTTGACAACCTATTAAGGATTAGAAGCCCTAGCTCTCTTTTTTGTTGTCCAATCTTCCTCGTTTCTTTTCTGGTTGTTATTACAGGCGGTTTTTTGCTACAAATATAAGTAACTTTTACAGAATCAACAAACATAAATTGAAAAATTGATCTTTGTTTTTTGTATTTTCAATAAACCTTTTTACTCTTGGTTTATTTGAATTAACCAACTAGTAAGACCCAGTAGCTATTACTTTTTTAAGGAATAAAGTCTACTTTCCAACGCATCACGCAATAACTCAAAGGGTTATATCCATTACAATTCCAGAACTTGAATATTTTTACAGAGAATTGATGGAAATTGGCATCATTGAAAAATGCCCAGAAAAAATAAATAGCAAATGCAGTTACAACAAACGCAGCATATTGAAGCCAATGTGTTCCAGACTTATCTACACCATTATTGTTAAAATTAAAATTACTCATTTAAAGGATTGGATAAGCTATCCATCCAAATAAGGTGTAGTTAATAATGACAGCCATGAAACCTATCATTGCAAGCCTTCCATTTGTTCTTTCTGCAATAAACCAATAGGTATTTGGCCATTCAAAATTGCCACCCATATTGGATTTTTGATCTTCTAAAATTGAGTCCTTTTTAGGAGTATTATCTTGGTCAAGATAATAATTGCTATCTGGGTAAAAACTTTCGCTTGAAAAGTTATCTTGAAACTTACTCATTATTATTAGTAATTTAATTTACCTATATTAAAAAATAAAAAGGCTAAATAGGTTAAATAAGCATTTTTTTCTTTAATCGCTGAATGGAACATTGAGAATACTGAGAAGTCAATCGGGGCAGAAGGATTCGAACCTGCCAGCTAGTGCTTCCAAAGCACTCCTTTGTTGATTTGAGATTAACCAATACTTCTAAAACAAGAGTTTATTGACGTTAGTAGAACAAGTTTGAGACTGCATATTGCATAAAGTACGTACTTCTATATAGTTATACATAATCTTAGCTACCCCCCCCCATACGGCATGGTGCTCTCCTTTAACTAGGTCGGACATGGATAGTTTTTGGAAAGTAGATTTAAAATAATGGGCAACTATAACTATTTATTTTCAGTAATTATTTTTTTTGCTAGTAATAGAAAGCCAATAAAAATTAAAAAATAAAATGCTTTATGTTCAGCATTGGTCATTTAAGGCCGGATATCATCAAAAAGGTGCAGAAAAATTTCTTGGTGGTGGGGGAGATTATCCTGGAGTTGAGATGATTGGAAGATATCACGCACCCGGTTCTTTAGAGGGTTGGATAGTTTTAAAGACTGATGATCCAAAAGCGATATATCAACATGCCGCTGAATGGGGTGAATTTCTCAATTGGGAAACCACACCTGTATTTACTGATGAAGAAGCTGGTCCAATAGTTGCCAAAGTCTACTCATAGAAAGAGATTGACAGTCTATCTAAAATAAAGGGGCAATCAGCTCCTTTTTCTATGAACACTCTTATTATTTCAACCTTTAGCTGTACATATGAAGAATTTAAAAATGATGTAACGACATTATTTCTTGAAGAAATGTGCAAGGAGTTTGTAACTGATTATGAGTTTGTAAAAGTCAATGAACACAAATCTCATTTGTTAATGAATTGTACTGACTTAGAAAAATTAGGAGTAGAGATGGAATCTCCTTTTGCAAAGGAATGGGATAAAAAAAATAATTGTAAGGATACCGTATATTCTATTGAGCTTGTTAGTTAACTATTAATGGTATTTTTACAGGAGCTTTGGCAGAATCATCATGACCCATCCCATGTAATTTATGGTATTAGTGGAGTAATAGTATTGTTTATAATTTATAATCAATTACTAAATAAATATCAGTAATGAGGAGGAAAATAAATGAAGGAATTAGAAGAAAATACTATTGAACAAATCAGAACTCTTCTTAATTATTTAGAGCAAACAGATCTATTGAATAACAAAGATATTCTTAGATGTTTAGATGTAATAGCAAGAGAATATGGAGGAGAAGTAGTAAATAAAAACTAAATGACTATTCCAAATCAAAAAACAATATTGATTGAGCAAGCTTATGAAGAACTTAAGGTAATTTGCACCAAGTTCCAAGACGAATCTGGAGCTACAGATATGGAAGTAAAAATTTTACTTAGAGAACTTGCGAGGGTTTATGAAAAAGATATTGATGACGATTATGACATTGATTAGAAAGTTTAAATAAGTTTATTTAATATTCTTTTGCTTAAATTAAATGAGGCCAAACCTTAATGAGTAAACCCCTCGTTTACTTGAAGTTATAGATTGACTTTATATATGTGTCAATTTAATTTCCTCTTTGGTAGTTGGAATTTCTGGAGGTGGTTCTTGTTTTTTTGTCAGTCTATATTTATTAACGATTGACAGTCGATCTAACATAGAGGAATTAACCCTCTTTTTTTATGGGAAAATTTTCTTCACAAGAAATCGAAAGTCAATACAATTTGATCAAAATGCTTTTAGCTGAACCTAAAAAGTATAAAGATGCCATTGATGCAATTAGGAAAGATATTGCTTATATGCCTATGGAACTTAAGAAAAAACTTGAAGAAGAAAATATTATCTTTTAAATGAAACAATTACTACTATTGATTTTGATGCAGAATTAGGAGAATAATAAATTAAACGCATATTACTTGTTATAAAGTTTGTCCGAAAAATATCAGTTAAGAAAAATTTAACTAGCATTTTATACAAGATATTGATCTATTTAAATCAATAAGAATTTGAGAGATGAAATATAGTTTTAGTAAATTACCATTAAAAATTTTGGAATCATTTGATTACTTTGAATATCTAAATTCAATATCATTTCATCCACCAATAATGATAATAACTACATTAGTATTCTTTTATATAAGAAGAAAAATTTTATTAGCTGGCAAAAAACATTAGCAATCTATTCTGTATTTATATTTTTGAATGAGTCAAAAATTAAATAAACAAAACAAGTAATAAAAATAATTACATATATAGATTCCATTTAACTGACCGTTGTTATTGAACTGCTTAATCCATAAGTGAGAAAAATGAAACTTGCAAAAGTAACCCCAATCATCACCGTTGTGTAGAGTTTATTTAGTTTGAAATTATTACTTGCAGATGAAAAGTCTGCAATAACCAAGCTTTTCATTGAATATTTATCTCTATTTCTGAAATTATTGCTGTTAATCAAACCGCCTAAAATTGTGTCTGTTGAAACTTTTATTTCTTGATTCATAACAGAATTTAAACCTTTATCTTCATTGAAGAATCTTGGGAACATGTATGCATGCCATAAAGCTATTATTGCAACCCAAAAAACTACACTAACTCCTGCAAAACCAAAAAGTAAGAATCTAAAGGTTTCCATATTTGTTTTTTAATTAATTAAAATCTACATCAAAAAAAATATCTAAATATCGCAATCCAAAAAAATATACTTTAATTAAATCAATTAATCATTTCATGATGTTACTAATGATTAGAAACAATGTTATTAAGAGCTTTTTTCTAAATATTAGTTAATGATCAACTCTTTTATTTAATTAAAAAAGACAAAATAATAATCAAGTTTATTTTTACTTTTTGAAATGGATTATAGGATTTTACTTGTTATTACACCAATAATATTTTCATGGATATTTACAGTCTTTTGGTTAGGCAGGTGGGATGTATTTAGGTTAACGCCACTAGGTTTACCAAAGAAGGGAGTAGTTCCTTTTAAAAATTATCAAGTATGGGAAGATTCAGCATTAATTCCTGATACTGGCAGACCAGCAGAAGGTTATCCAGTATTTACTGTAAGAACCGCAGCAGTTAATGCCCTAGGGATTCCAACCGTTTTCTTCCTTGGAGCAATATTAGCAATGCAGTTTAAATCTTATTAATAGGAAATTTTGATGGATATTAGATTTTTAATTGTTGGAGCACCATTTTTAATCGCATTTTTTTATGCTTTATTCTGGCTAAAAAAATGGGGTGCTTTTAATTCTATGAATAATAATTTGCCAAAAAATATTTCTCTTAAAAATGAATCGATAGAACAAAGTTATTTTTTAGAGAATATCTTTTTAACAAAAAATTAATCAAATTTTTCTTACCATTAAATTAATACCTTCTCATGATTCCAATAGAACAATATTTATTTTTTGCACTTTCTCTTTATGCATTTTTTTATCTTTCAATAACTATAGTCAGTGCATTAATAAATTTTTCCTAAGCAATAATCACATAAAATATTAAACACTTATTTGTATAAAATTAATCTTCCTGTATTTTAAAACTCATTATATAAATATATAAGTAGATATTAGGGCAATCTACTAACCGCTAGCTTTGATAAAGCGGTTCGTAATGAGAACCTCCCTTTGACCTCATTTTCTTTTTCGCAATCTTAGAAAATGAGGTTTAAATATTTTTTTTAATATTCATGAATAGTAAATTAAATTCTTAATTAAAACTCTAAATTATTAAATATTATTCCTTCTTATGTATATTATTTACTTTTTAAAAAAGAGTTTTTTATTTATAAATAATATGTAGATATTTGGCGAATCTGCAACGGTATAGATTCCGTCTTTATGAACCTAGCCAAAGAAAATATTCCTAACTACGTTTTAGTTATTTTAGTAGTTAGGAATATTTTTATTTATTACACCTCTTGTAAAAAAATTTTCTGAAAATCAAATGATCAATAAATCAAGTAATGAATCTACATTAGAAAAAATTTATAAGAATTTGGAATCTGGAATGCCAGAGAATAAATCTATAAAAGAGTATGCTCTGCCTAATGCTCGTCAGTGGCTTGGTGGAAGATTCGTTGCTATATGGGTTTTACCTATTTATTTTCTAAGAAAAATTGCAAAGTTTTCTGCTTCTTCCGCCTTTGTTAGGCCATATTCTCCTTCTAAAAATGTGCCATCTTATAAGCAACCTGAAACCCTATTTACTTCTTTACGAAGTGTTTTCAGGGGGGAAGATCATTTAAGATTCTTTGATCATAGATTTATTGGTATTTGGGTTCTCCCAATTGCCCTAACTGGGATAGTTTTTGAAATCCTGCTAATAGCACCTGCTAATAACACCTCACCTTTCAATTAGACATCTTTTGTCCGCAATTTGTTCGCAATCATTGACGGCAGAATTTAAATAATAAAAAAGAAAGGCTTGGATACCTTTTTATTACTTGGGTGATAAGAGCCAGGGCGACAGGATTCGAACCTGCGACCTAGTTATCCATAAGGTTTTAAAATTTGGTCTATATGATGTGGGTCTTAGCTAGTGAGAAAACCAGTATTTTTAGAAGTTATTTTTAATTTAAAAAAACATTTGCATAATTTCTTACAACTGGTATTTTTAGTGGACTTGGATAAGTTCAAATGCAAGATCAAAGAATTGAAAAGATAGCAGCTGTTGCAGTAAAAATAACTGGGGTGCTGGTAATAATTTATCTAGGCTTCGTAGAAGCATTTAAATTTGGCAAATTACTTAAAGAAAACTTAGATACTGAATTTGATATTTCTCGAAAGTGGGCTTCACAAACTTATGCAATTCTAAAAAAAAGACAAGCGAAAGGAAAAGTAGCGGGAGTTTAAAAATTTTTGCTATAAATTAATTGAGGCCAAACCTCGTCAGCACACTCTACGTTTGCTGCAAGACATAAATTGATTCTATATAGTTGCGAGTCGATTTAATAACCCTTTCAGTAGTTGGAATTTCTGGAAGGGTTTCTTGTTTTAAACTTCCCAATCAATATCAAAATCTTAATCTAGAGCTTCGTCTAGTTTTTCTTCCATATAATTTTTCTTTTTATCCATAATTTAGTTAATTATTTTTTTAATTTTTTCTAAATTCCATTTATCAAAAATTAATTTCATTTCTCTTTCGTAGTATCTTACTTTCTTTGCAAAAGGTAGTTTTTGAATAATTATCTCAAAGGGAAATTTAAAAAAAGAAGAAACATAAACAATATAAAATTCGACAAATGAAGGTTTTGGTGGGAGATTTAAATTTTTTATATATGCCCAATCAATGCAAGGCTTTAGTTGCTTATCACTAGCGATAATATTTTTTTTACATCTCCACCAAGAGAATAGAAAAATGCAAATAAAAATCGGTAACGGAAGAAGTCGCAACATTAAATATCAATATTTAATAGCCATCTGCCAATAAGGATAGCAACCATCTCTATATTATCTACATAAGGCAGTTTTTATATCTTAAAGAATTCAAGAAATTCTATAAAGTCTAGGGAAAAACCATAAGAAAACCCACTAAAAAGGAAGTCATTGCCCTTAATTTTCCCCTAATTCAAAATAGTTAATCGCTGAAAAGCAAGTTGGGCGAAAGGAATCGAACCTGCTACCTAGTGCTCCCAAAGCACTTAAAAGCTCTAGTCCAGCACTAGGTTTTAAGCATTATCTGGATTCTTGCGTGGTGTTGCGTTGTTTGTCCTGGCTATTTAAGCAACATTTGACCACTTTTTGACCACTCTTTGACCACTTTTTTTAGGATAAGGATCCCTAGCTCTTTTTTATCTATTTCTTTCAACTATTCTAAAATTCATATCTATAGCTCCTTTTCTTAAAGGAATTAATTCTTGATATGGTCCTTCATAACAATCAATAACTGCTTGTTTACTTGGAAATTTTGAAAGCACAGAAAACGGACCATCATATCCCTCTCTAATATCAGTCTCGAAGTCAACTGATAGTGTTTTTGCTCCGCAACCTTTAACAACAACATCATTTACTGCTTCAAAGTATTTACCTGCTTGTTCTGGATTTGTAATCCTGCCAGAAATCATTACATAACCAGCATTCTTGTCTTTTGGGACTTTATAACCAATTGCAAGCCCAGCAATGCAAGCAATTAAACCAGTTAAAATAGTTTTTTTCATTAAAGATTTTGATTTTTATAAATGGTATACGTTTATCTCTAAGTTGGCTGTCATTTTTAACTATCAGCAGTGCAAGTAGTAAGCGTTTCATAAAAAAACAGCTAATGAAAATAGATTTTATTTAGGATATAAAAAATTGGAGAGGATTAAATGTCTATCATTACGGACAATACAGTGTTAGTACATATTTACAGCGGTTTAGAATCCAAAAATAAAATAACTTTAGGTTTATTGGTTGCCCTTACTGCAGAAAAAAACGATCATAAAGTAACACTTTTTCTTGCAGGAGACGGAGTAAAAATATTAAATTGCAAAAAAGCTGGTGAAATAGTTGGCCAAGGTACTGGAGATTTATACGAACATCTTCAAAAATTAAAGAATTCAAAAATTACCATATATGTCTCAGGAATGTCAGCTAAATCTAGGGGTTACGATGAGAAGCTTCTAGATGGATACACTGCAGAGTTTGTTATGCCAGATGTTCTAGTTGAAGAATCAATTAAAGCGGATAGCGTACTTTGCTATTAAGAAATGAGCTTATTGCCCCTTATCTTAGATCGACTGTCAATCAATTAATAATTAATTAATTTTCTTTTTCCATCTCTATTTTCTACTCTATTTATTCTTAACCCAATAAATAGAGCCCATATAAGTGCAAAGACAATTGGTAAGAAAATGATTGCAAGTTTCATCATTTTTTTGATCCTGTTATTTGCTCAAAATAATAACCTTTAAATGAATAACAAAATATAGGTACTTTATCTAAAAAAAGTAGAGTCGAGGTTAGATCTACTGTCAATCAAATTTGACCACTATTTGAACACATTTCGAGTGGTCATATTTTTGCAATAAAAAAGTGAGTCTGGGTAACTCGTTAGTATGAATTGGTTTTGATTGAGTCGGGGCGACAGGATTCGAACCTGCGACCTAGTGCTCCCAAAGAAGCAGCTTAAATAGGATAATTACTGAGACTTATTGATATAGCAATTAATTTAGATAAAATAGTATCGACTAATTAGGACTATTAAAAATTTTAGGGAAATTTGAGGGAAAGGATATTTACTTAGAATTCCTAAACATCAATATTTAATTGATTGTTTTCCCGTTAAAAGTAAAATAATTTATATAGGTTTATCAAGAAATGTCTTTTTTAGCGTTAAAAAGTATTTTTTACAAATTAGTTTTGGTTTTATACTTCTACTCCGGCAACCCTGCTTCTGCGGAAAGTACATTAGATGGAAGTTATAAATCAGAATTTATGATGAGGATGAATATGGTTGTATATCAAGGAAATTATGTGTGTCCAAGAGAAGTTCCAATAAAAATAATACTTAGGATAGTTGGTAATCAACTATCAGGATCAATAGAAAATACTCATGAACAATGTAATAATTGGCAAAATGCCTCAATATCAGGATCAATAGATGATGAAGGTAATTTTCTAAAAACAAAATTTATTCATAAGGATAAAATATATGGCAGACGTGAAGATGCTTACAAGATAGAAGGTAATATTCTCAGTGAAATGACACTAAAAAGTAAATCAAGACAGTTTTGGAAAGATAAGCAATTTAAAGCAACTAAATTCAATGAATTTGCTTTTTGAGGGAAAATTATTATTAGCTGAGACTTACTGCTATAACTAAATCCGGGCGGCAGGATTCGAACCTGCGACCTAGTGCTCCCAAAGAACCCGCAATAACAAGGCTATAATTGAGACTTATTGCTATATCAGGACTTTTAAGGGAAAAAGTGGCCTAATTTATGTGTGATATGATTTGAATTAGAAGTAATTAATTTATTTACCTCAGAATTTATTGATTTCTATTTTTAATTAATTATTGAATTTAATTTTAGTTTTTTTTATATGGAAATAAAATCTGATTTAATAAGAGGTCTAAAAGAAATTTTTTTTGATGAAATAAGATATTCTAAAAATCTTAAGTTACGTTTCCTAGGAAGAATTTTGCCAGTTAAAAACTATTTAGCCAAAAAATATGCAAAAAGATGTTTGACTTCTAATATTAGAAATTTTTCTTATTGTAAATTAAATGATAATTCTATTTCAAAAAAAGAAATTCTAAACAACCTTATTAATGATGGTTTATCTAATAAATTCTTAATTAGTGAAGATCATATAAACAAAATATTAGAAAAGTTATCAACTTTAAAATTTAAACCAAATATAGGAAATCAGGAATTTACCTATAATGAAATAATGTCTGGGAATTATTTAAAAGATGTTTTACAATATCGATTATTTTCGCCAAATAAGTTTATTAAAGAGGTTGAAGAAATTATCTTTGACGAACAGATTCTAGAAATAGCAAAAGCATATTTGGGGGTTGAGCCAAAAATTGAAAATTGTGTGATTTGGATTTCATTGCCTACGGATAAGGATACTTCTGGAGAAAATCTCTATGGTTATCATTATGATATAGATGACTATAAATTTTTAAAACTATTTGTATACTTGAATGATGTAGATGAAAATTCTGGTCCCCATAGCTATATAAAAAAAAGTCTTAATGACAAAAGCATATATAAATCTATAAGACGTAGGTTAAGCTATAAAAATGTTCACAAAAGGTATCCTAATAAGGAAGAAGTATTAACTGGCAAAAAAGGTACAGGATTTTTTGAGGATACTTATGGATACCATAAAGGAACTCTACCTAAAAAGTATAGGGTAATATTGCAGTGTCAGTATACAATCAATAAACTTTAAAATCAGAGGATTTTGTATGCGGTAATGTCTATCTAACTCCTATACACCTAATTGTCTCGAACGATATAAAGTTTTTTCCCTAATTCCTATAATTGGCTCTAATTGTCGAGTTGTAGCCCACTCCGAAAAAAGTTCTGTCATTTCTTTGATGAACACAGTTTGCAGATTGTGGTTCACCAATTCCCCTAGCCCGACAACTCGTATGACCAACTCCGTAAGAGCGTGAACAGGTCATTTAGTACGCTTCCAATCTCTGTTTTTGAATCAATAATTTGATTCTCAGAATGTGGTCTGACAAGCTACGTTAACTTATCCTTATTGTCTCTTCTGAGTAGAGACTCACAACCACGTTTCCAGTACTCGATTAGTTTCAGGCTCTCAACCATCACTGCTCTTTTTCTGACCACAGGCCGAACTGGATAGAGATTCTTCTAGGGGAAGATTAAGTCCATGACAGACTTAACTGACTTAATACTACATATATATATTTAGAAAACAACTGTATTATTTGAGGGAACCTTACAAAGCTAGTGATACCAATAACCCATTTGAGGGAAATATGAGGGAACGCTTTTTTGAGGGAAAATTATTATTAGCTGAGACTTACTGCTATAACTGAATCGGGGCGATAGGATTCGAACCTGCGACCTAGTGCTCCCAAAGCACTGGGCGTTATTTTTAAGAAAACCTTGAGACTTTAGTTATAGTCTTAACTAATTGTAGAGAGTGGAACGAGTTTGAGACAGCTTATTGCTAAATCTTCGAAGATCATACAAGATGTTTATAGAACTTAGCGCTCCCCCTAGCGCTCCCCTCAACGACCTAGTTCCTAATATTAACTAGGTAGTAAAAATGATATTTTTCAATCTCGACCATACACTAAAATTTAAGAACAAAAATGATGAAATCTTTGATCATCAACGTCCGCCATTAAATCATATTCTTTTAATTTTTTTGTAATCCTCTTATATTCAATATCATTTACAAAATTTGCTAAATATTTTTCTAAAAAATTTATATTTATTTTTAGGTGCATTAATATCCTTTATTTATTAATAGCTATTAATTTTCCTTTTAACTTTTTATTGAATTACACTCGATTATGAAATTTAATTTAGATTATTTTCAAATTCAGGTCTAATTTTAATAAGTTTTGAAATTTCTAATTGAAGCTCTTCTTCAGAATTAAAACCTAAATCATCGTAGGACTCTAAGCCTAATGAGGTATCTTCTTTAAAAGTTATTTCCATTTTTTGTAAATTAATAACTTAATAATAGATTTTTATTATTTAAAACAAATTATTAGTTTTTGATTCAACACCTATAAATCATTTCTTATTCTTATTTGATTTTGTAAAACCAAAGTTAAATACCGCTAAAATTTAGTTTTAAAAATCAGAACTAGCTAATTCGCAACTTATATCCAAAATTCATCAAATGGTTATACGTCGATTTTATTTGTATGGCGTTGAGAGAAAGACGTTTCTCAGCATTCTTTTGTAAATAAAAAAACCCTTTGTTATCTATATTTTTCTCAATAGACACATATTCTTTTCCTTTCTCTAGAATCCAAGGCTCTAATTGGAAATTATCATCTCCTATTTGATAATCCCAAGGATAAATACCATTAGTTTGATTTTTTAGTGACATATTGAATACCGTAACTTAAGTAAAGCTATCCTAATACTTTGTGATGGAATTTTTGTGTATCTACTGAGACTGTTATTATGTTACTTTTTGAATCCTTCACATATTTGTTATGACAGGCAAAAAAAAAAGACCCTTGCGAGCCTGGATGATGGGGATTTCTATCATGACAAATTAAAAAGGAACAAACAACCCCATCGATAGGTAATTTTTGTTACTTACAAACACTATATGTAGTTCTAGTATCTTTAAAAGGTTGGGTGATGGGGATTATCACGCTTTTTTATTGAGGGCGAATCTAACGCCCTTTTTTTGTTTATAAAATTTACTTCTAAAACCTTAAGCTTTATTCTTAATTTGATTTTTTGTGTTTTGGTCTTCGTTATTTAGTTACTGCTGTTGTTGGTGCTCTCGACGTTTCATGATTTTGTATTCCTCATGCAGAGAACCTAAATGCCAAGCATCTCTGAATCCTTTTGCACCTTGCATTAGAAGTCTTACATCTGAAGTTGAATGTGACTTCATCTCCAAGAACTCTTTCTGCCAAGAGGTATCATCCAATTTAGTAATCAAATTTTTTTCCTTTTTTTTATCATCCCAAAGCACACCTAGTTTGTCCATATAAGACAAAGTTAAATCTTTTATTGACTTTCCCATTGCTTCGTCATCCTTTTCAATTTCTCCACAATTATTTTCTATAGTCTTCTTAGGTAAAGAGTAAATTTTTCATGGAATATTTTCAGGGGCTTTGGAATAATCAACCAAATACAGTTATTGGTTTAGGTGTAGCAATATTAGTATTGTTGGGAATTTATATTGCATTACTCAATACTTATAAGTAAGAAATTAAGCACCTTTTCAAAATCTTCGAAGATACTAGCGCTCCTTCTAGCGCTCCTTTCTCATTTGAGATTACTAACAAATATCCAAGAACTACTGCTATAACTGATCGGGGCGACAGGATTCGAACCTGCGACCTAGTGCTCCCAAAGCACCCGCCCTCCAATTTGAGACAGTGGGTTAAATAAACAAGTCAGGCTATAGCTTGTTAGTTGCTATATCTACAAAATTACGAGTCTTAAAAATAGGCCAAAGTTATACAAAATTATCCTTAGGTATACAATTAATCGCTAAATAATCGCTAACCAAAGACCTAGTGCTTTAGGAGCTGTAAAATATCATTGATTGACAGTCGATCCAATATAGAGGGATAAAACCCTCTTTTTTATGCAAGTAATAAGCGTTTAAAAAGAGCGAACAGGTCGTATATATCAATAATTATTGATTATATCAAAATATTTTGATGTATTTCTTAATGTTTGTATTTCGCTTTTTGTTTGATGCTATAAATAAATTGTTTTCAATCTAATTGGCTAATGAGTATTTTCAAAAAAACTCTCATTTTATCTTCTGCAATTTCATTAATACTTTCTCCATCTGCGATGGCTTCAAAAAGATTGAGTGGAGCTGGTGCATCATTTCCTTCGAAAATTTATACCAGGTGGTTTTTTGACTTAGCTAAATCTGGAGGCCCTAGAGTTAATTATCAAGCAGTAGGTTCTGGATCTGGAAGAAAAGCTTTCATAGACGAAACTGTTAATTTTGGAGCCTCTGACGATCCAATGAAAGTTTCTGATATAGAGAAAGTTAAAAGAGGACTTGTTCAAATACCGATGGTGGGTGGAACAATTGCGTTTGGATATAACTATGATTGCGACTTGAAACTAACACAAGAACAAGCTGTTCAAGTAGCAATGGGAATGATTAAAAATTGGAAGGAATTAGGATGTAAGTCAGGTAAATTAACTTGGGCCCATCGTTCTGATGGCTCAGGCACGACTAAAGCTTTTACAAATTCTATGGAGGCTTTCTCTAAGACCTGGAATTTAGGTACTGGTAAATCTGTTAAATGGCCTTCGGGAGTTGGCGCAAAAGGAAATTCTGGTGTTGCAGGTGTTATTCAAAATACTCCAGGTGCAATTGGTTATGTAAACCAGTCATACATTAAAGGTAAGGTTAAGGCTGCTGCACTTCAAAATCTTTCTGGTGAATTTGTTACTCCAAATACTGAATCAGGCGCGATAGCTTTAAATGGAATAACTCTTGATAAGAACTTGGCTGGTAAAAATCCAAACCCCACTGCTAAAGGAGCTTATCCAATAGCAACCTTAACTTGGATACTTGCTTATGAAACAGGTAATGGAAGGAATACTAAGGCAATTCAAGATACATTCTATAAATTGCTCAGCGATGAATACCAAGATAAAGCTCCTGCCTTGGGTTTCGTTCCCTTAAAAGGTGAAATTTTAAAAAAATCAATTGAAGCTGTTGGAAGAATAGGAAGGTAATTTAGAACTAGTAAGCCAAGCAATAAAAATCAAAATTGATGAAGTATATAAACAATACTGCATACCAATAGTGGCATTTTTACCGAGCATAAATAATAAGCCCGATAGTAGGGTTCCAAATAATCTTCCTGCTGCATTAGCCATATAGTAATAACCAACATTTAAACTTACTTTCTCATTATCTGAATAAGCCAAAATCAAGTAGGAATGAGTAGATGAATTCATTGCAAAAATAAAGCCGAATATTATTAATCCAATAACAATTACAGGACCTAATGATTTATCACCGTTTAATGCTCCTGCAATAAATAAAGGTATAACCGTCAAGATAAGTCCCCAAAATTGAACGGTAGTTTTTGTTGGGCTATTATTTTTCCCCCATACTTTTCTAAGTAATGGAGCTAATACTTGAAAGAAACCATAGATTATTATCCATCCACCCAAGAACAGCCCTATTTTTAAATAATCCCATCCAAAAGAAATGTCTAAAAATACTGGAAGAGCTACTACAAACCAGACATCTCTTGCTCCAAATAAAAAAAACCTTGCACTTGAAAGAATATTAATACCTTTAGACTTTGAATAAAGGTCTTTAAAAATTGGCTTTCTTTTCATTTTCCCTGAATCTTTAGGAAGACATAAAGTTAAAAAGAATGCGAAGCATAGACCTAAACCCATTATTCCAACTGCATTATTAAAGCCCAATAGCTTGTATAAGAGACCCCCTAGGAAGAAACCAACACCCTTAAGTGCATTTTTAGATCCTGTTAAAATTGAAACCCACTTAAATAATTGTTTTTGACTATTTTGATTATTCTCTTCTGAATCTGGAACTATTGATTTAACTGCACTTTTTGCACTCATTTTATTTAAATCTTTTGCTACCCCACTAAGTGCTTGGGCTAACATAACGTATGAGACGCTAAAGATTATTGACCAATTCTCTTTGACTGGAATCAGCATGAAAAGAGCAAGAATTTGCAGAATCGTTCCTATCCATAAAGTAAGTCTCAAGCCATATCTTGCCCCTATCCATCCTCCAAAAAGATTTGTAATTATTCCAAAAAATTCATAGAAAAGAAAAAGTAAAGCTATTTGCAGAGTTGAATAACCAAGTTCATGAAAATGACCAACAACTAGTATTCTCAATGCACCGTCAGTAAGCGTAAATGCCCAATAGTTTGCGGTAACGACACTATATTGTTGAAGGCTAGATAACTTCATAAAAACTAAAATTTATTTTCTTTCTCAATTACATAAGAAGTAAGATCTGCAAGCCTGCAACTATAACCCCACTCATTGTCATACCAGGCATAAATCTTTAATAAATTAGAATTTACAACCATGGTTGAAAGTCCATCAATTATTGAACTTCTACAGTCATTTAAGTAATCAGCGGATACTAAGGGTCTCTCCTCGTATCCAAGAATACCTTTTAAGTATGTTTCAGATGCTTTTTTAAATTCATTATTTACTTGCTCTTCAGTTACTTCCTTATTTAATTCAAAAACTATATCGGTTAATGAGGCGTTTAGAAGTGGAACCCTTACTGCATGACCATTTAGTTTTCCTTCTAATTCAGGGAAAATTTCAGCAATCGCATTAGCTGATCCAGTTGTAGTAGGTATTAAGCTTTGCATGCATCCTCTTGCTCTTCTTAAGTCACTTTTGTAAAAATCTACTGGAGATTGTGTATTTGTAACGTCATGAATAGTTGTTATAACCCCATGTTTAATTGAGAAATTTTCATTAACAACTTTTACGATGGGAGCCAAGCAATTTGTAGTACAGGATGCTGCTGTAATTAATTTATGTTTTTCAGGTTTATAAAGGGCTTGATTAATTCCATAAACAATATTAAGTGCTTGTTCCCCTCCCACAATTCCTTTCACAGGACAAGCAACTATTACTTTTTTTATTCCAAGAGAATCAAAGTATGGATTTAATTCTTTAGGAGCTTTGTTTTTACCCGTACATTCCAAAACAAGATCAACCGAAGATTTATTCCATGGAACATCAAGATAGTTCTTTATTGATGTAAAGGAAATTTTTTTATCTTCAATTATTATTTCGTTGTCATTCGAAGCTATTTTTTTATTCCATTTACCATGAACAGAATCAAACTCTAGTAAATGAGATGCAGTTAAAGAATCCCCATTAATTTCATTTATATGAGTTATTTCAATATCTTTTCTTTCCCATAAAATTCTTAAAACTAACCTACCAATTCTTCCAAATCCGTTAATTCCAATTTTCATAGATATTTCAAAACCTAATATAATATATCAAAAATAATTGATATATCAATAATTCTTGATATGTGTAATTAAATTTTTTAGGTTAGTATTTAAAAAGTTAATGATCTTTTGATTTTGTTAGAACAACTTAAAAAGATTGATAGTGATCAATTTATTGGGATAATGGAGTCCCTCTCAGATCCGATTAGAATAAATATTCTTGAATTAATGATGGGTGGAGAGATATGTGTTTGCGACATAGTTAAAGTAACTGGATTATCTCAATCTAAAATTTCCTATCATATAAAAATCCTTAAGGATTCAGGTCTTATCTCTGATAGACAAGAAGGTAGATGGGTTTACTATAAATTAGATTTGGAAGTATTATCAGATATTAAAAATTGGATGGGTAATTTAATTCAGTCATCATCAAGTAAAAGGTCTTGTGAATAAATGGTTTTTAACCTATTTAGGTTTTTTACTCATTACATATAAATAATTTTTAAATTGAAAATTAATTCTCAGGGTTGGAGTTTAATTTTCAGTATTGGTACTTTATTGATTATTTTATTTATTTAAAGGTTTAATAAACCTAGTGATGGTTAGCGATTAACTGGACAAAGTTATACAAGGCTATACAAATAATCGCTATTTAATCGCTATTTGTGTTTTTAAGACAAATGAGAAATAAAAAAGCGAGTTGGGAGACTCGCTAGTATGACTTGGTTTTTAAATGGTCGGGGCGACAGGATTCGAACCTGCGACCTAGTGCTCCCAAAGCACTAACACGCAATTAGTGAGACTCTGTTATCTCAGCTATAACTTCAATCATGTACTGCATAAGACTGCACGAGACTGCACACTTTTGCCTAAGTAAGGTTATATTTCTACGGATTTGCGTAGAATAAAAGAGGAGCACTCGGACGCTTTGTGGTAGAAACTAACTCTTGGATAAAAGTATTTAGAAGAGCAATTAAAGTCTCTGTTGGAACTGGATGGACTGTTCAACCTGATAGAGGAAATATTCGTGTTTTATATGGGAAAAAAGCATCAGGATTTTTATCAATAAACCTTCCATACAAATGGCAAGAAGATCAATGGGTTGAGGCTCTTAAGCTCATACAAAATGCTGCTGATACTTATGAAAACTATAAATCCAATATTTCTTTAAAAGCTGCTTTTGATATTTCACAGAAATCATCATCTAAATTCGAGCTGAACTGGGATACGGCTCTCGAAAATTACAGAAACTCTAATAAACATACCATCCAAGAAAATACATGGAAAAGGAAGCACCTTCCTGTAATTACAGCAATTCTCTTTTACGTAAAGAGATCAAAAGCAAGACCTCAAAATGGGAAAAGATTATGGGATAAAGTCAGTAATGAATATCAACATGGTAAAAATTTAGAAAAAAGAGGTTGGGCTAAAGGCACAACCATGCGAAGACATATGAGATTAGCTTTTAATAGATTCTTAAATTGGTGCGTAGAAAGAGAAGATTTTCCATCATATTGGAGACCACCAGTTTTTAATAAAGCTGAAGAAGAAGTAACTACAGAAAAGAGAGTAGGTTATCCATTAACAGATTCCCAAATTGGAAGATTGGTTGATGCGTTTGCAGATAATGAGCATGCAGCAAAATGGCAATTTGCAACTCAGCTTTGTGCCGTATATGGATTGAGGCCTGAGGAACTTAGATATTTAGTTCTAAAAAATAATAAAACAGAACTTTGGACTACTTATAAGAAATCGAATTCAAAGATAAATGGAAGAAGATTATTTCCTTTATTTGTTTTGGATATAGATGGAAATCCTTTTGAATGGTGCCTTACTTTGCAGCAAAGGTTTGCTGCTGGAGAACTTCTTCCTCAAATATCCAAAGGACAAGGCGCAGATAGGTTAGGCAAACAGTTAAGAGATAGAAGTCCTAAGAATGTTTGGTTGTCAATTTGCAAGGAAGCTGAAGTTGAGGGGCAAGAATGCACACCTTATTCTTTCCGGCATAGATACGCCTATGTTGCTCATAATAGGATCAATAAAAATGGCACTTATAGATCACCAAAACAAATAGCAGATGCAATGGGACATGATCTTGAAACTCATTTAAAAAGTTATTCAAGATTTAATACAAAAGATTTAGAGAACGCTTTTGATTCTGTTATCAGGAAATCAGAAAACAAGGTGGGAAAAGTTAAAAATTAATTCTAGAACATTACAATTATTAGAGTAAATGAACTAAATTGTTTATGAAAGAAATAGATTTTTAAAAATAAAAAATATTTATAGAAATTCGTATAATAGGATACATTTTATCCCCCCAAATCTAGGGAAAATAATCTGATTAAAAAATAAATATGCAATATTATTTAAATGATAAAAAATTAAATAAGATTGAAAAGCAAAAGGCGGAAAAAGATGGTCTGAAAATTTTTGAAGAATTAGATGATTATGCTCTTAAAGGGTGGGAAGAGATGGATGAAGTAGATTTGCAAATGCGCTTAAAGTGGTATGGCCTTTTTTGGAGACCAAAAACTCCTGGAAGATTTATGATGAGGCTTAGAGTTCCCAATGGAATTTTAAACTCTAATCAGTTGAGAGTAATCGCTTCAATAGTTGCTAGATACGGAGAAGACGGTTCTGCAGATATAACAACTAGGCAAAATATTCAATTAAGGGGAGTTTTGATAAATGATCTACCAGATATTATTAAAAGACTTAGAGAGGTTGATATTACATCCGTTCAGTCTGGAATGGATAATCCAAGAAATGTAACTGGCAATCCACTAGCGGGAATTGATCCTGAAGAAATTATTGATACAAGAAAATATACTTCTGAATTAGAAGATTACTTAACAAATTCTGGTAATGGCAACCCCGAATTCTCCAATTTACCCAGGAAGTGGAATACTGCAGTTGCCGGAGCAAAAGATAATTTTCTTCTACATAATGATCTTATCTTTCATCCTGTTTTTAAAAATGGAATATTAGGCTTTGGTGTCTGGGTAGGAGGAATTTTATCAGCAACTTTAAATGCTTATGCTATACCTCTAGATGTCTGGGTAGAAGAAAAAGATATATGTAAAATAACTGGAATTATTACTTCCCTTTGGCGAGATAATGGAGATAGATTTCTCAGAAATAAAGGAAGATTCAGATATTATTTAAACTCTATAGGTATTGAAAAATTTAGAAAACTTGTAGAAGAAAAATTTGGAACTTTGTCGAACGATCCAGGCTCAATTTTCAACGAAAAACAAAGAAGTTTATTTGGGATTAATAAACAAAAACAAAACAATCTTTACTTTGCTGGATTACATATTCCTGTAGGAAGATTATGTGTAGAAGATATACAAGAAATTGCAAGATTAAGTGAAAAATATGGACAAAGTGAAGTAAGACTAACCGAAGATCAAAATCTAATTATTGTTGGCCTGAAAGATAACATTTTAGAAGAATTTGCTAATGAAGAAATTATTAAAAAATTCAAATTAAATCCATCCCATTTTTCAGCGAGTACTGTTTCATGCACAGGGAGTAGTTATTGTAGTTTTGCTCTTGCAAATACCAAAGATATAGCAAGAAATATTTCTGAAAAATTAGATCGAGAACTTGAATTATCAGAGGAGGTTAAAATCCATTGGACAGGATGTCCAAATAATTGTGGACAAGCTCATATGGGTGGTATTGGCATGACCGGCACAAAGGTAAAAAAAGAGGGAGGTGGAACTGAGGATGGATATAATGTCAGTATTGGAGGAAGACAAGATCACCTGCAAACTTTAGGTGAAACCGAATTTAAAAAAGTTAGTAAACATGAAATTTATAATTTAATCAAAGAAATTTTAATCAACAAATTTAATGCAAAGTTAAAAACCTAAAAATATATTAATGAGCAAAAGTGAATCTGAAATATTAGAAGTTTTAAATGGATTAGGTTCAAAAAAATTAGATCTTGATATTCTATTTTCCTACTATTCATTGGAATTATCTTTTGAGATTCGTAAAGTTATTGCGGAAAAGATAGGTATGCAAGAAAAGAAAGGATATTTTTTACTTGAAAAGATGATAAAAAAATTTGGCCTTAAAGTTGAATTAATTGAGGCCCTTAAATTAACAAATAAAAAAAATGCAAAAGATCTTTTACTAAAAAATCTTTATCAAAATAATAAGTTAAATATTCATATAATTAATGCTTTAGAGCCCTGGGGAGGAGAAATTGAACTTCAATTAATTAGAGAAATATTCGATATTTGCGAAACAGATTTTTGGATTGCAGGTCTTAATATTCTTCATTTCAAAGCTCATCAATTAACTGATGAAAAATTATTATCTTTTATTGATCAAATAAAAATTTACGATAATTTCAAAATCAACTACAAGATAATCTCAATCTTAAAAAGAAGAGAAAGCGAAATAGTTTGTAAATTGCTCTATAAATATTCTCTAAATAAAGAATTAGAAATCGCTAAATATGCAATTTTTTCTTTAGGGAGTATTTGGAATGATAATAGTTTTGAAAAATTATCAAAATTAGAAAATGAAATAAAAGATCCTTCTCTACTTAAATGCATAAAAAATCAAAAATTGATCTCAAATCAATTTCTAATAAATAAATAAACTAGAGAATTATTTTTTTAACTTATCAATGAGATTTATTAAATTACAAGGTTTTGTATTTTCATTAAGTTGATAAGAAATTATATCTTGCCAACCTGTCATCACAGCATCCTTAGATCCAGGTAAAACGAATAAAAACTTATCATTTGCAGATCCTGCAATACACCTACTTTGTAAAGTACTAGTTCCTATCTTTTTAAATGATAAAAATCTAAAAGTTTCCCCAAAACCATCAATCTCTTTATCTAATAAAGGTCTAATAGCTTCAGGAGTAACGTCCCTAGCTGTAATTCCTGTACCACCTGTTGTGATAATTACATCAATATTTGGATCTGAGATCCAATCGCTTATATATTTTCTAATTAAATAAATATCATCTTTGCAAATTTTCTTATCAACGATATTGTGTCCTGATTTCTCAGCCTCTTGAAGTAGATAATTTCCACTCTCATCATTTTTTGTGTTACGAGTATCAGAAACAGTAAGCAAAGCTATAGAAACCACTTAAAATTAAACCATTAGTTACTAGATCACTATAGATGGAAAGTGAAAAATCTAACAAAATTAAGGTGGTTTTATTATCTAGTATCGCTGAAGATCTAGGTTGGAATGAAAAATTTCTTACAATTGAAGGCTCTCAAATGAAGGTTTTTTCTGTATGGAAGTTAATTAATTCTAAATTACCTCAAGATAATATTATCGTTTCTATTAATCAAGAAATTACAGATATGGATGCGAAGATTAATCCAAATGATGAGGTGGCATTTATGCCAATGTTTACCGGTGGATAATTTAAGAATAAAATTTAGAATCCTAGAAGAAACTTTTAATCCTTATAAAGAATTCGAACTTTGGGAGAAGGTCAATAAAAATTCAGCAAACTCACTTTTTATTGGAAGAGTAAGGCCTTTTGATCAATTTGGAAATGATTTAAAGAAACTAGAAATTGTTCATTATAAAGGAATGACCGAAAATTATATTAAAAGATATTTAATGAAAATTTCAGAAAAACAGGACGATTTATGTATTTTTCTCTTACACAGAATAGGTTTCATTTACCCTAACGAACCTATTATTTTAATAGCAGTAAGTGCAAATCATAGAGGCATTGCAAATAAATATCTCCAAGAAATACTTGAATTTACAAAATACAAAGTTCCTTTTTGGAAAAAAGAATGGACTTTAAAAGGATCCTCATGGGTAAAAAAGAATACTGAATTAGGATTTAAATTATAAAAAATTATTTTTTAAAAGTTGTGCCCATAATAAATTTCCTTTTTGACAAAAATCAATTTCAGAAGGTATTTCTATTAATAAATCCGAATTAGATATTGAACTAATCTTTGATGAGGATTGTTCTTCAGAAATATCTGCAATCAATTCACCTTCTTCATTAACAATAAGTTTTCCTCTAAGTAATTCTGGTCTCCCTTTTCTTCTTTTCAAATCAGAATTCAGCTTAACCTTAATCCTAAGAGGGAATTCAATATTAGTAATGCCTTCAAGTTTCTGAAGCGCGGGCCACACAAGTTGGATAAACGTAATAGCTGCCGAAACGGGATTCCCCGGTAATCCAAAATAAGGAATTTTTTTATTTATCAATCCAAAAGCAAAGGGTTTTCCTGGCTTTAAAAATAGTTTCCAAAATTTAATTTCTCCTATCTCGTTAATAATATCTTTTAAAAAATCTTTTTTACCAACTGATATCCCACCAACTGAAATAACCACATCGTTAAATTCAGAAATATTTCTAAGAGAATTTTTAATATTTTGATAATTATCTTTTTCTATATGAATTTCATTAATTTCAAATCCAAGATTTTTTGAGATTGATTTTATCAAAATGCTATTACTTTCCCATATTTCTCCTTTCTTTCTTGCAGTCCCTGATTTGATAAGTTCATCTCCAGTAATTAGTAAACCTAATTTAGAAATTTTGCTCACTTTTATAGTTTTTATCCCACAACTTGCTAATTTGCTTAAAATCCCAGGTGTAATCTTTACCCCTTTCTTGATTAATATTTCACCTTTAAATACTTGATCATTTTTTTCTCTAATCCAAGAGTTATTAAATGATTTTTCTTTTTTAAGAATATACTCATTTCCGTTTAAAAGTTCTAAAGAAACTTGTTCTTGAGGTATCACATAAAAACAATTATCTGGCACAAATGAACCTGTACTAATCGTTACAGCTTCACCTTTTTTAAGAAGTTCATTAAATGGCTTCCCGGGAAAAGACTCTCCGACAATTTTCCATTTATTCCCTTTAGTTGATTCTCCTAGCGCATATCCATCCATAACTGATGATCTATAACCTGGTATATCTTCCTCAGATAAGATTTCCTCCATAGAAACTTTTCCAAGTGCTTCGTCTAAATTGATCTCTTCCTTATGTAAAATTTCATTATTCACTATTAAAGTATCTATCTCTTCCAAGATTTTTTTAATAGCGTCATTTAAATAAAGACCCTGATTATTTATATCAATTCCCATTATTGTGAGTACTTAACTTCTTTTTAATATTCCATTCTTACCACCTTTTTTTTCTAAAAGGCGAATATTATCAATAGTCATAAAAGGATCTAAAGCTTTAAGCATGTCATATAGAGTGAGAAGACCAATTGAAACTGATGTAAGAGCCTCCATCTCAACACCTGTTTTCGAATGAGATTTGCAAAAAGCAATAATTTTAATTGCTTTCATTGATTCACAAATTTCAAAATCAATTGTGATTTTATTCAATGATAAATTATGACAGAGAGGAATAAGTTCTGAGGTTTTTTTTGCACCATTTATTGCAGAAAATCTAGCCGCTGCAAAAATATCACCTTTTTTAATTTTTTCATTTTTTATTTTTTCTAATATTTCTTTGTTTAAATTAATATATCCTTCTGCTAAAGCCTCTCTTTTAGTTTCTACTTTATCTGAAATATCAACTATGTTCATTTCTCCCCTTTCATTAATATGAGTTAAAGATTTATCCATTTCCATTAAGCAATTTATTCAATAATACAAAAAATAAAATTTTTAATAAAGCTAATATCAATTTTTTATACTTAGCATTAATTTATTAATAAAATATCAATTTAATTTTGGTTAACAGTCAATCAAATCATTATTTTAATTTCGAGGATGATTTTATTAAAGATTTAAGATGCATTCCTTTATGTGTAAGAAGGAAACTTGATTTAATTGGAATTAAATTAAAACTTACTCATTGGCAAGATTTTAATTTAATTGAAAAAAATAAGATAGTTGATTGGCCAGATTCAAAAAACGATCTTTTTGATTTAAAAATTTTTTTGAAAGAAATTACATCCAATTCAAAATATGGAGAAGCAAAAGAAATAGAAATTTCAATTAATCAACCTTGGCAAAATAAAAATAAAGTTCCTGACCAAGTTCTAAAATCGGCACTAGCAAGGGGAATTAATATTTCTGTTGAAAAATGGAGCAATTTAAACGAACTAGATAGATTTGCTTTTTGCAAATTAGTTAGACCCAGTCATGAACACAACAATTTGGATAGAGCATTTGATGAGATTCTAAAATAAGATTCTTGCCTAGTTTGGAACAATTATTACTGCACATGCTTTTAATTCTGGTTGTTTTGATATCGGGCATGACTTCTCATGCATCAAAGAGTTTACTTCACACATATTTTTTTGACTAAAACCCCAATGCATTGGTAAAAAAACTGTACCTGCTTTAATTTTGTCAGTAATCTGAACTTTTGCTTGAACTTCCCCTCTTTTGGATTTAATTTTTACTATTTCATCATTTTTGATTTTTAAAGATAAAGCATCTTTAGAATTAATTTCCAATAACGGTTCTGGATTCTTTTTTGTAAGTTTTTGAACTTTAGAAGTTCTTGTCATTGTATGCCATTGACTTAGATATCTTCCAATTGTCAAAATTAGTGGGTACTCATCTGAAGGGGGTTCAGCCAACCCTATAGGATCATCAATACAAAAATTTGCTTTGCCAGTCTCAGTTGGGAAATGACCATCTTCATATAATCTTTTTGAAGATTTACTAGGTACGCTGCCTTTAGGATAAGGCCATTGTTGAGGACCATGATTTTTTAATAATTGATATGATAATCCGCTCATATCGCATAATCTTTTTGTAGTCGTTTTTAAAAATTCATCATAAACTTCAGATGAAGATTCATATTCAAATTGTTTGAAATAGCCTATCTTCTGTCCTAATTCAGCAAATATTTGCCAATCTGGTTTTGAATTTTTATTCGATTCTCTGAAAGATGGGCAAAGGGTTACTCTTCTTTCTGAATTTGTCATAACACCATCTTTTTCGCTCCATTGAGCCGCGGGCAATACTAGATGAGCATATTTAATTGATTCACTTTGTTCATAAGATTCGTTGAGGATAATTAAAGGACATTTTGAAAGTGCTTTTTTTACAAAGTTTAAATTAGGCATGCTAACCAAAGGGTTTGTAGCTGCAATCCACCAAATTTTCACAGATCCTTTTTTTATAGCTTCTATTTGTTCAAATGCAGATAGACCCTGTTTTGCAGATATCTTTCCCTCAGGGAACCCCCATATTTTTTCAATTTCATTCCTATCTATTTTATTTTTTACAAACCTATATCCTGGAAGAAGGTGCGATAGTCCACCAGCTTCTCTCCCCCCCATAGCGTTTGGTTGGCCAGTCAAGGAAAAAGGACCAGAACCTTCTTTGCCTATTTGGCCTGTCATTAGATGAAGATTTATTAGCCCATTTACTGCTGCTGTACCCTCTTGCCTTTGATTCAAACCCATCGACCAGAGACTTAAAACATTTTTACTTTCTCCCCATAATTTTGCAATATCAATAATTGTTTTCTCGGATATATTGCAAATTTCACTTATTTTTATTAAATCCCATTTTTGTATATGTTTTACAAAATCAAAATAGCTTTCGGTCGACTTATCAATGAAATTTTGATCAGTTAATTGATTCTTATAAAGATAATTCGCAATCCCAATTAATAAAAAAAGATCTGTTCCAGAAGAAATTTGTAAGTAAAAATCTGCTATGGATGAAGTTTCTGTTTCTCTTGGATCGATTACTATTACTTTTAAATTATCATTTACGTTTCTTTTACGTTTTTTAATTCGATCAAAAAGAACGGGATGACATTCTGCAGTATTTGTCCCTATTAATAAAATTAAAGAGCAATGATCAATATCTTCATAACAACAAGGAGGGCCATCAGAGCCAAAACTTCTGTTATATCCAGCTACTGCTGAGCTCATGCATAGTCTTGAATTAGCATCAAAATTATTTGTGCCTATTGCTCCCTTGAGAAGCTTTTGGGCTACGTAATAATCTTCAGTATGAAATTGACCTGAGCCATACATAGCTATTGAATCAGGTCCATAATTCTTTATAGAACTCAAAATATTCTCTTTCAGAATTTCGTATGATTCGTCCCAGGAAATTTCTTTAAATTCTTTATTTAAATTTTCCCTGTAAAGTGGTACTTTTAATCTCCCATCTTTTAGGGTCTCACAAACTGTTGCTCCTTTTACGCACAATTTACCTTGAGTTGAAGGACTATCCCTATCTCCACTTACTAACCATTTATCATCAGAAACAGAACTTTTAGGCTTCATTTTTAAACCACAGCCAACACCGCAATATGGGCATTGACTTTTAGTAAAATTCATAAAATTTCTTTTATAAATATCTCAATAGTTATTGGTTAAACGTAATTTTCAGCTTTTTCGCCTTCATAAGCATCCGCGAATGATCCTTGAGGTTCCTTTAAAAAGAAATAACAGAAGAATCCAACTATTAATCCTGCTATACCTAAGACTTGGAAGAAGGCACTATTTGAAGCCGCAATTATTTCTGGAGAAGGATCTTTACCTCCACCCATCCATAAAGGTAAAAGGCTATAAATATTTAGATAAGTTACCGCACCAACATTTCCATAAGCCCCAACCAATCCAGCTATTTGTCCTGTTACTCTTTTTTTAACTAAGGGAACTAAAGCAAAAGTTGAACCTTCTCCTGATTGAACGAAAAATGAACAGAGCATAGTTAAAAATACAGCCATAAGAATTCCTGCTGATCCTGTAAAAGTTCCAGGTTTTATTAAAGACATCAATAGATATCCAAAACCTAATCCCATTGTCAGGAATCCCATTGTATTTTTTCTATTACCTGTTCTGTCAGATATTAATCCTCCTGCAGGTCTAGCTATTAAATTCACAAATGCATAACATGATGCCAAAATTCCAGCTACAGCTTTAGGTAAATCAAAAGTAAATTCAAAGAAACTAGGAAGCATAGAAACTACTGCCAATTCAGAACCAAAATTTACTATGTAAGTTAATTCCAAAATAGCTACTTGTTTGAATTCATATCTATCTTCTTTAGGGTAAATTTTAGTTCCTTTCAACAATTCAATATTTGTCCTTACAATTCCCCAAGTCTGAAAAACAAACCAAGCCAATACTGCAAGCAAAGCTATTGGATAAGTAGAAGAAGTTAGAAAACCTACCTTCTGAAGTCTCCAACATAGTACTGAAAGAATTGCTGCGAATGGAACATTCATTCCAATTAAACCCCAGAAATCTCTTATACTCGTTACTTCTAAACCAGCTGTTTTTGCAGGCCTTTGGTAGGGTTTTCCTGGAGGTGTGTCAGTCACACTAAAGAAATAAATAATTCCATAAACAAAAGAAATAATTCCTGTAAGAACAATAGCTCCTCTCCAATTCAGTACGGCTCCAGTTGGAAACTCAAAACCTCCTGAAAAAGACAAGAATCCAGCTACGGCAACAAGAGAAAGCGCAGAAAAAGCAGATCCAAAATTTCCCCATCCTCCATATATTCCCTCAGCTAATCCAATTTCTTTGGGAGGGAACCATTCAGATACCATTCTTATTCCGATAACAAAACCTGCTCCTACTATTGATAAAAGCAATCTCGCAATTACAAGTTGATTGAAGTCTTGCGCACTAGCAAATAATAAACATGGGACTACAGAAAATATCAAGATTGTTGAGTAAGTTTTTCTTGGACCAAATTTATCCAATAACATTCCAATCAAAACTCTGCCAGGAATAGTTAAAGCAACATTACATATTGCTACTGTCCTAATTTGAGCGACAGATAAACCTAAATCGGCTTTAACAGTAGTTGCAAGAGGTGCGAGGTTAAACCAAACAACAAAAGTAAGGAAAAAGGCAAACCAGGTGAGGTGAAGAGTTCTATATCTGCCATTCAAAGACCAAACATCACTTAACATGAAAATTTTTAAAGATTAATTTTTAAGCAATTTATATTTCGATCAATGCATTCATTTGTATTATTTAATACGAAATTTGAGGGGAAATAAATTCAAATTTTTTAAAAGGCTAAAATTATATTGTCAGTACTAAGAAAAATTCAAAATTGGGAATAATTAGCAATCTTATTATTGGTATTATTCGATACATAAAATACTCGTGGGAAAATATTACCTAAGTTATGGAAATAAAACATAAAAAATTTAAGGCATTCATCTTGGCTGGTGGCAAGAGTTCAAGAATGGGGTTTGATAAAGCACTAATTAAACATCATGAAGGCGGAAATTGGCTTACTCATAAAATAAAAATATTAAATACTCTTAATTTGGAAACTTTTGTAATAACAAATCATACTTCTCATTCAAAAGAAGTTGATAAAAGAAATAATGTTGGGTTTATTTCAGATGCCAAACCCTTTGATGGCCCTTTAACTTGTATAGAACAAATTTTTTCATCTTTTAAAAAAAACACTAAAAATATCCTGATTATCCCAATCGATATGCCTAATTTGAATACAAAATTAATTTATTCACTTATTAAATCATGGGAAAAAAATCAAAATTCTGCGGTAGTATCCCATGATGGAATTTTTGTACAACCATTATTCGGTATTTATCCCCTCAATGAAGAAAATCATTTTAAATTAAAAAAAAAGTTATCCTCTGGAAAGAAAAACTTTCTTGGATGGGTTGATCAAATTCCCCATAAATATTTCTATGCAAACAATGGAGATTTAATTAATATAAATTCGAAGAGAGAATTTTTAAATATGAATAATGGGACTTAAGCAATTGGAGGATAATAGAAAAAGAAAGTTAAAAGTTTTAAGGTTATCTCTTAAACAAAATTGCAATTTTTCATGCATTTACTGTAAGCCAGAAAATTATAGTTTAGATGTATTAAATATTGAACAATTTAAAAAATTAATTTTGGTCAGTTGTCGATTAGGGGTAAATTCTTTAAGAATTACTGGAGGTGAACCTTTATTAAGTTCTCAATTAGATGAACTTCTTCATGAAATTAAATTGCAAAGGTTAGAAGAATCAAATCCAATAGCAAATTTACAGGATATTTCTTTAACTACAAATGGATATTTGCTCTCTGAGAAAAAAGCTATTGAGCTTTTTAAAAATGGGTTAGACCGTATAACAGTAAGTTTAGACGCAATTGATCCTGATATTTTTTCAAACATGATTGGAGAGGAAAATAAAATTATTGGTAAAGAAAAATTATTTACTGTCCTTGAAGGAATAGATCATGCAATTAATGCTGGATTTAATCCAAAGGAGGGGAAATTAAAAATAAATGCAGTCATTAAAAAAGAGATAAATGATAATCAAATTTTTGAATTAGTTGATTTTGCAAAAAAAAGGTCTATAGAAATTCGCTTTATTGAATATATGGACGTAGGCACATCTAATAATTGGAAGCCATCAGATGTTTTTTTCTCTGAAAAAATTATTAGTTTATTAAAGAAGAAATATCGATTAAAAGACTACGGAAGAAAGGAAGGGCAAACAGCCAATAGATGGTACATCAGTGATTCAAAAAGTTTTATAAGTACAATCTCTTCAGTAAGTAATCCTTTTTGTTCAGATTGTAATAGGTTGAGGATAACTAGCGATGGTTATGCTTACACGTGTCTTTTTTCTAGTGAAGGTATAAATCTAAACCCATGGTTATCTCTACCAATTAATCTCCATGAACTGGAAAATAAAATCAAGAGCATTTGGGAAGCGAGAGAAGATAACTATAGTGAAGATAGATTTAAAAAATTAGAAAAAACAACTGACAAAAATCAAAAAATTCATCCATCAATGTCATATCTTGGGGGATAAAAAATTATTTAGTATAAATAACAACATCATATATTCTAAATTCGAGGGAAATTAGTTTCAAATTTATACTCTTGGATGCGTTTAGCGATCTTACTTGGTTTTATTTTTGGGGTAACTCACGGAACTGTTGTTTCCGGAAGTTATTCTGCTAACAATTATGAAAATAATCAATCATTTTTTACTCAAAAAAATTCAAATATATTTTCTTCACTTTAAAATTAAGTTTCTTATTTTTTAATAAGTTTTTGTATAGTAATGAACAACTTATAAATTAAATTGTACTTATAGTTAATATGTAGCGTAGACTACAAAAACGTTCATCTCGTTTTGCGAGCCGCATTAAGATTGAAGCCAAGGAACGGGGACTTCGGTCAAAAATGAAATTTAGTCACATAACTATTATGTCTAATAACGTATCTACCTCAGTAAGGAGTAACAATACTACTGCTATATTTGCAGGTTTTCTTGGGGCATTTGTTGTTGGTTCTCTTGGAGTACAACTTGTAAGAACCCATAAGCCTTCTTTACAATCTCAAACGTTAAAAGTTCCAGCTGTTATCGCTCATCAATCAACTTTATGGTCAGCTTTAGGAGAAATAGATACTCCTATTGTTAAAAATAAAGTTTCTACTAAAATCAAAAGTCATGGTGTTGCCCCAGTTATAGGATCAGAAGCAACTCTTTGGTCACCTCTGGGAGGAAATTAATTTTAATTAAACCGAATTATTAAAAAAAAGGGGCTTAGCCCCTTTTTTAATGACATTAGATTTTTTAAACTGAATATTTGTTCTAATTTTTTCCCCTAAAGATGGAAGATTTTGCGGCTCTAATACTAAATAAACTCTTCCTGATCTTTCTAGATAAACATAGTCTTCTAATAAATCTCTTTTGAGAAGTCGATAGATTGTTTTAGTGCTTTTATAGCCTAGTCTTTTAGCTGTTTCGGAAATCGTATAAGCTTCCAAATGCAATGATTTTGGTTTCATCTTTAATTATTTACATTTGATGAGATAAATTGCTACAACTTAATTTTAGCTATTTGTATAATCGGGAATTTGTAAAAGTGTGTCTAATTATGCAATCTTTTACCTAGAAATATTGAGCGCCTCGAAATCACCCACCCACTTACTCTAGAAAGGACCCAAAAGATAATATCGGTTTCTTTTTTCATAAATAATTTCGAAAGTTTTTTACTAAAGGTGCCTAATGTGTCTATGCATCCTAAGTATCTGAAGTGTCCAATGTCTAAAAAGATCAGACGGTTTAGTCACCTAAGACATCTAGTCAGTTAAGACAATTGTTGGTGATATTTTAAAAACTACGCATCTACCTTTATCAGTTCTTCTGGTTTCGCTTATTAATAAACCCTTTCTTTCTAATGCTCTTAATGACCTGAGAGCAGACCTATCACCAATCTTTAAAGCCTTTTTAATGTCACCAGAAGTTGTTTCTAGAGGTCTCCTATCTTTCACCTCTTCAAATACCTCAGCTTGAGTGTCTTGTAATCGTGCTATTTTTTCTTTTTCTTTGTGCCTTTCAATGACATCAGTTGCATCTCCATCAGATTCAAAACCATATTGAGTCTGCAAAATTATTGCCTCTAAAGACATTCCTCTACCTTCAGTTTCAAGAAGTATTCTTTTATCCTGACGATTTTCGTCTCTATTAAACCATTTTAAATTTATAACTTGAGATACTGCAGCCGGAAGAGCAGTTGAACCCCTTGAAGCTATCACAGCACCAGATCCTAAACTTTGTTTGCCACTGTGGTGAATGACAATTGTAGTTACTCCAAAAGGCGCCACAACCTCTTGAAGATCTCCAATTGGGCCAGCAAAACTGGCGTCAGATTCTTTAAGTCCGAGAGGTGCAACAACTTTTGAGTAACTATCTATCAACAATAAACATCCCTCATTTTTGCTGACTAATTCTCCAATACGAGATAATCCAGAATCATCAAGATGCAATGATTCATTTTGTGTAAATAAGCCAATTATCGGGTTTAATAATTTCCATTTATCTTTGCCTGTTTGTTCTGCGAGACCAAATCTATTCAGAAGTGGTAACCACCTTGACCTGGGCATGTCAGTCCCAACAATAAAAATCGAAGGACACTTACCAATAAACTTTTTACCCAAATAGGAATCTTCAACGCCTCGACTCCATTTGCCAATCAAGTCAACAACTAAAGTAGTTTTTCCAACTTTAGGAGAAGCAATAAGAAGGTTTGTATCGGATTTCATTATTAAATCCTCAACTAACCAAACCTCTTGTGGTGCATTTATTTCCATATCTGGAGCAAGCATTGTCACAAGTCCTTTAGATCGTTTACGACCTTCCCAAATCTTTGCTCTGATTTCGTTATCTCTTAGATTTAATCCAAGATTTTTCGCTTTATCCCTTAAGTAAACTATTCTGTCCTTTGGTTGAATTTCACAATTACCTTTAAAAAAGGTATCTACTTCGTCGTCAAATGAATTTAACCTTTCAGTGATTGTTTTTGCTTCCCTTTTCTTATCTTTAATTTGTTTATTAGCTGGCTTTTGAATACTTGTTCTTTTATAAGTTTTATACAAAGTGCCAAAAGGACTAATGGCGTATTCGTCTGAGCTAACTTTTTTAGTTTTTTCTTTAGCTATTATTTTTTGTGTTTCTGGATCTTTTTTGTTGTTACTCATTACTTAACCTCCCTTGAAACAAGGTCTTTAAGCATTTTTTTGCTATATCGAGTTCCTTTCTTCTTTTCTTGTCCTTCCTTGGTATGAAGGAGTAATGCCTCTCTACATTTTTCTAAGTTGTAAATACATTTCCCTTTTTCTTGTCCATTACCTATCCGATAAAAACAAGTTCCGGCTTCAAATACATTGGAAGCTTTAAGTTTATAAATAGTACGTTCTGAACAATATAGTTGTTCTGCCAAATCCTCTAAAGGAAGCCAAGTTGATAACGCCATGATCTGAGAAAAAACATTTAATTTTTTGTTTAATCTGCAGACCCTCCCCAGAAACTACGTCTCACTCTTAGAGCTCCATCTATAATTCCGCTTTTCAAGAAGGGCAACCATGCTTACTTCGTGGCGGTAGTGGAAGGGGGTTGGCGGAGGTTTCTTCGTAAACATTGCCGATTAAGGTTGATCACGCCCTTATATATAAGGGAACGAAAAGTCACTCGCTGCAATCCGATTGATCATAATATAGTCCAATATTGCCTGTATTCAACATTTAATTGCACACATATCCTCCAACTTCCGTAGAAGTTTTTGTTAATTTCCATAAATATCTACGGAATTTTCTACGGATTTTTGAGACTCACTTTTTGGAATTGCTGAGATCTATTGCTATAACTATCGGGGCGACAGGATTCGAACCTGCGACCTAGTGCTCCCAAAGCACCCGCGCTACCAAGCTGCGCCACGCCCCGCTCAAAAGATTTTAGTCCATAACTGTCATCTATAAAAGACCAAATTGCAAAATATTTTATAAAAAATCACTTTTGAGTTTAGAAAATAATATTTGTCGCTAAAATAATTCTTTTTTTGGCGACAGGAATTACCTTTGAACTTGATCTATAGTGAAAAGTTTTCCTTCGGCAAGAATTAATATTGGAATATCTTTTCTACTTATTGCTGCAGATTAAACAATTACCTAATCAGTTAGTGCATTATGCATTGTATATTTTTATTTTTTTTTTACCAACTTTAAAAGAATCTACTTTTATAAAACTAAGGTCTCCCATTACTTGTTTTGACAACAATCTTATCTTGCTCAATATTGCCTAATAATCGAATTGGATGAGAGTGGATTGAGACTATTCCACCACCACCTAACTCTTCTCTTTGCAATCTTATTATGACTTTTCCTTTTAGATATATAAGAGCATCCCAATCCATAGTCTCAAAAACAATAATAACTTCTTGTAAATCGATAGGAGATTCTGTAGCGATAGAAATGTTTGGGTTAATTAGCATCAATTTAAACTCTATTGATATGAATAAATTCTTAATTATGAATTTGAATTCCTAAAAAAATAATTCGAAATTTTGATATTTATTTTTAAATATATTTCTGTATCAGATTCAAATATATAGACTTGTTTTAATAAGGTTTTTAAAAATTATCTTGAAAGATTTCTGTAATATTTTCTTGCTTAAAATGATTAACTTGATTTATAAGTTAGATAGATACAAAATTAGCACCTTGTATTTAATTTAATTAAAAAATAAAAATTTCGAAATTGTATAAATTTTTTAAAAGAAACAACAAACAAATATTTAGATTTTTAGTATCTGGAGCAATTGCATCAAGTTTTAATTTTATCTCTTATAGAGCTTTTTATCTGATTTTTAAAAATATATTATTTGCCTCTATATTTGGATATTGCGTAGGAATACTAGTATCATTTGTTTTTGCAAAATGTTGGGTTTTCAAAAATAGTTCTAGACAACCTTTATTAAAATCTTTTTCTCTATTTATTTTAATTTATTTTTTGGGAGGAATAGAAATGTCTTTAGTAATAGTATTTATTGAAAGGATAATAGAAAACTATAAAATTGCTTGGGTGTTTGGAGCTTGCATTGGATCTTTGAATAACTTCTTGGGATCTAAATACTTTTCATTCAAGAAATAATTACTTTGAGAAGTTATTTTTTTTGTTTAAGAAAAAGAAATTAGAATTTTCTTAAAAATAAATAATAAGTAATTAAATTTAAATATCTGAAACTAAGTAAATTAGACATACTTTAAGCAGCTTCAATCCATCAACCCATCTTGATATATTTGGAGCCCCTGACTTTCTGGCATAGTACCTCACTGGATAATTAAGAATTTTTATGTCGTTTTTGGCTGCTTCGAAGATAATTGTGAAATCGCCAAATGGATCAGATTTGGAATCCCAACTTCCATTTTTCTTCATAAGATTAAAAAATTTCCTCGAAAATACTTTTGTTCCACAAAGTGAATCAGATATTGGTTTATTAATAAGGATTGATATGAAAATTGCAAAACACCTATTACCAATATAATTTGCCCATCGCATTGCATTTTTTTCCATGGGAAAAGTTGTACGAGAACAATTAATTAGTATATTTTCATTTTTCTTCGACTCCATTATTGCAGCAATACTGTCATCAATATCAACGGTAAAATCACTATCCACTATTGCCAGTGTTTCTCCTGAAGAAATATTGCAACCCTCAACAACAGCATTCTTCTTTCCTTTACCACTTTGTTTTAAAAGAAAAATTTTGAAAGAATCAGAGAAATTTGCTTTTAAGTCTTCTAGTAAAGAGTAGGTATTATCAAGGCTATTACCCTCTACAAAAATAATTTCAATTTTATTGGATATTTGTTTGAATTTATTAAGGGCTTGTATGAAAAGTTCCCTATTCCCCTCTTCATTTCTTGCCGGAATAATTATAGAAATTAATTGCTCAGAATTATTTTCTATATATTTATAAAAGGTTATTTCTAGCTCATAAGCCAAATGTTTTATTAAAGGTAATTTACGGAAAATATTTTTTAATTTTTTGGGGATTAATTTAGTTGGTAAAGGAGTTAATTTTTTTGCTTTCCATCTGATGGATCTATAGTTATAAATCTCTGCTAAAGACTCGATATCACATAATGTAATTCTTGGTCTATTTGTGGTCTCTTTGAAAATTCTAGAATCTAATCTTAGCCATCTTGTTATTGGTTCCCAAGTGTTACCTCTAACTCTTATCGAGATAAATTTATTTTTATCCTTGAATAATTCATGTAGTTGATTATTTGTTAAATTCCAAGTATTGAATGACTTCATCAATCTTTTTTATTTCTTTATAGAAAGATCATTATAGCTAAATCATCTTTTTAAGATTAATATCCATGGTTTTAAAGTATCATTTTTAAATAAAATTTCGTATGAATTTTTGTTGATTCTTTTATTTGAAGATTCGTTAAACCAAGATAATTCTCCAGTATTTAAATTGTTAATAGTTTTCAACCCATCTCCAAGAATAGGAGTTTGTAAAGCAATTCGGATGATTTTTGATTGTGAATCACTATTATTAATTCCACTTTTATCAACTTTAATAGTTTGATTCTTGACAAGATCAAGAGATGCAACGTATTCCATAGTTTTTCTTAATTCTTTAGATCTGTCAGTGAATAATCCTGATCCCAAAAGCAATGAAGTGAGCAAATAGGGACCAATTATCAGAATTACTAAAACATTCTTGAAATTAGTTTTATTATTTAGTAAAGACCAACTTAATCCAAACAAAATTAATCCTACAAAAATATATGTATTTTCCTTAAAGTTAAAACTAGTAATGCTTTTGAAGAAAAAATAATACAAGAAAGCTACGGTAATTAGAAACATTGGAATTATTTTTGAAGTTAAAAAAATAAAAATTGACTTATAATTTTTAGATTTAAATAAGTATTTGATTCCTAAAAAACTATTTAGAGTCAATATCGAAGATATTTGTAAGGGGTAGTAGGGTGTTTTTGTAGAAAAAAGGCTGATTAAAATTATAAAAGTTAAAGGAAAAAATATTAAAATAAATTTTTGATCTTTATTTTCTGGTTTATTAAATATAATTCCAATAATTGAGAAAATACTCCAAGGTAAGAATGTTATTGGGATATTCCAAAAATAATAATAGAAAGGGTTAGTAAAAGTATTTTTATTTGAAAGACTATTAAATTTTTCAAATAAATAAAAAATAATATTTTGATCTAAATATTGGTTTATAGATATCATCCAAATAAAAAAAGGAATAAAGCCAATTATTAATCCCACCCAGAAAAATTTTGTTAAAAATAAGTTCTTTTTTATAAATAAATATGGCAATAGTGATAAAAGTGGAACCGCTACCAGAAAAGTCTTTATCATAAAAGCTAAACCAATCCAAAGACCAAAAAGGAAAATATAAATTCTATTATTTCTGCTTTTTATTTTTGCTAGTGAAAATAACCCAGTCGTAACCAAACTTGAAAAAATGATATCTTGAGTAGCTAAGTGAGAATAATCAAACCACACATAAGTAGTTGAGAGTATTAGTGGTGATACAAATGCAAATTTTTTATCAATTAATTCTTCATGTAATTTAAAAGTTATAAACAACATTATTATTGCAGCAATTGTTGTTGGTAAATATGTCCAAAATATGTTCCTCCCAAAGATTTGTTGAGATTTTGCAATTAAAAATTGTAATCCTATAGTTCTATCCAAAACATATTCGTCAAACCACAAAGGAATTGTCCAATTTCCCTTATCTAATATCCATCTGGCTTGAAGGGCATAAAATCCCTCATCAAAAGCAATTAAACTTCTCTTGCCAAAATAAAAAATTATAGGGATAAAAATTAATAGTTTTAAAAGAGGTTTGAATTTAAAGAATATACTAATCATTATCTCAATATTCTAATTTTGCTTGTACAGGCTTAAGCATTATTATGCATTAAAAGTTAATATTGGGAAATTAATTCTATAGGGATATTGATTATTTAAATTTCTTGAAAAATTTAAATAATTTTTTTCAAAAAAAAATCCCTCTCTTTTTGGAACTTTCTCTTTAAGATCAACATAATCTAAGTCTTAAGATTTTATTGTTATTAATCCTTGCCGATATATTTAACTCTAAGTTGGATTGCTATATTAATGAAAAATTTATGAGTAATTTTTTTATTTTATTAGTTTTTCGGTTTAGTTTCCCCCTTTTCTAGTAATTGCTTTAGCAAGCATTTTTTTTGATGTTCATAATATCTAAATTACAACCTCAATTTTTTTATTTAGTTATTTGATTTAGTTCTAATTGAAATCTTTTGGGGGAGTTAGAAAAAAATATAACTTTTAGCTAAAATTGAGGAGCTAAGCGATAGATCATTAAACTAACTATATAAATGAGGAGAATGAATAGTCTTAAAGAATTTATTGATACTTATAAAGATTATCCAAAAAAAGGTATTGAATTCAAAGATGTTCTTGGAATTATTCAGGAACCAAGAATATTCAAGGAACTTATTTTAAATATGTCTTCCAGTCAAATTATAAAAAATGCTGATGCAATAATTTCCATAGATGCTAGAGGCTTTATTTTTGGTTCTGCCATCTCTTTGCAAGCTTCAAAGCCAATGATTGTAGCAAGAAAGCCTGGGAAGCTCCCAGGAGAACTTGTAGAAAAAAACTACAGTTTAGAGTATGGAGAAAATACACTTTCAATTCAAAAAAAAGCCCTACAGAAATATAGTTCTTATGCCATTGTTGATGATTTATTAGCTACTGGCGGAACTGTTAATTGTGTTTCGAATATTCTTGAAAGTAATAATAAAGAAGTTGTGGGGATTGTAGTTGTTATTGAGTTATTGAAATTGGAAGGAAAATTAAAATTCAATTTTCCTGTTGAATCATCTATAACTTTTTGAAAATTATTTTTTGACTTACTAATAAAATACCCAATTTGCCTACATTGGTTAATACTCTTGTAATGTAATCAATAACTGAAGATTTAATACTATAAGATTGTCTAATGAATAGAACTACTAACTGTTTAAGATGTGGGGCGCCCATGAATCCCCCAAGATCTGGTTATTATAACTGTGAATTTTGTGGAGCATCATATTTTGCAGGTGGTATTTTTTCAAGGGCTGTTCACTATATCAAGAGTGTAAGTCAAACTAAAGGATTTAATTCTTCAATAATCATTCCAGCAGGTTTAGGAAGCATATTACTTGTATTATTGATTTTTAGATATCCCTCTTTTCAGAGAAATAGAGTTGAAAATATCCCCACACCTACAAAAACAGAAACTAGTTATGAAGAAGACGTTATAAAAGAAAGCATAAAAGAAACTATTAAAATAATCCCTCAATTATTGAATCAAGAAATTTCAAAAAGAGAGAAAATTGATATTCGGGAAATCCAAAAACCAATCTCAGTTGTTCCTAAGAGATCAGTTACCATTGCACCAAAGAAAGACAATACATCATCAAAGGGATTAATAACGGTCAAGAGAAGTGAAGTAAATTCTTTGCCCTTTAGAATGAAAATTGCTGGGACTATTGGTTTCAGGCCAAGTATTAAAACAGTAAACTTTATCTCTAGAAGAAATTCTGTTAAACAAATAAAATCATTAGACAAGTCGAATTTTTACTTTTCTCGGGGTTATGAAAAGAAACTAATGGGAGATTTTAATGGAGCTTTAGCTGATTACTCTAGGGCAATTTCAATTAATCCAAACGATTCTGATTATTATTACTTTAGGGGGTGGCTAAGAGCTAAGACTGAAATTAGAGATTTACCTGGAGCTGCGGCTGATTTGCAAATGTTAAACAGATTGGAACCTAATAATGTTCAAAATTTATTAGATTTAGCTACTGTATATTCAAGAATGCTTTACCCGTTTGAAGCTTTTAAACTATTAGATGTAGCTCAGAGGATTGAACCAGAAAATGGAAATATTGTTTGGTGGAGAGGCATTTTTACAATCAAAAGTGGTAAACTTCCAGTTGGTTGTAGATACGTAAGAGAAGCAAGGAGAATGAAAGCTTCAGATTACAACGCAACAATGCTGAAGTCCTGCAATTAATGGTGATGTATTTATCAATTGCAAAAAAAATATTACCTTTCCTTTCATTACCTTTTTTTCTTGGAAATCCTTCTTACTCTGAGATTGTTGATATTAATGATTCTGAGAATCTTGTTGAAATTATCATTCAAGAAGCATCTAAAACATTTGGCAAACGAGTAGGAGCAAAAAAAGTAAGATGGGAGTGGTGCGATGAACCTCCCTCCTATTATCCAACAAGAAATTTTATTTGTTTAAATAACAAAGATAAAGGTTTATCTTTGGCTTTTACAGCTGCACATGAATACGCTCATCACATACAACATTCTGTCGATAGTTTAGCCGATAGGAGCAGAAAAAATATTACTAAAGTTGAACTTCAAGCCGATTGTTATGCAGGTATTATGTTGGCGACTAATCCTAAATACCCTTTTACCATTGAAGATGCTAATGAAATGTTGGCAAACGTTTATGAAAAATATGGCGATTACGAATATGATCACGAAGATCATCATGGTTCAGGAGAAAATCGAATGCTGGCTCTTAGATCAGGGTTTCACTTTGGAAGATCAGAAGGCACACATAAGGATGCATATTACAAAATTTTCTGTGTAGGAGACACAGATAAATAACTATTTAAATAGGTTTTAAAGAGTTACTTAATTTGTTTAAAAATCTTTTTTATAAAATTTAAATCTTTTGATTTTTTAATTTCCTCTAAGTCTTCAATAGAATCACTATTTCTAAAGTAAGAACTGTATTCAACGATATCCATTATTCTTTTTATTTCCAAAATATATTTTTCATCCTTTTCGTCAGTATTTTTTAACTCTTTTTTTAAAAAAGTCTTCCATTCTCCTTTATAAGACAAATATATTTCCCTCGAGGTTGCATTTTCTTTCGATCTCTTTATTTGTTCATCTTCTATCTCAATATTTCTTTTTTCCCATTGCTTTTTATTCGTAACTAATTTTTTGTTTGATAAGGAAATAAACTCGTTAATTATTAAATTTCCCACTAGTGGAAAGACTATAAAAAATAGGGATCTTTGAAGGTCTAATTTGCCGTAAATAAAATAAAATATTGAGATTGTAGAAATCAAAAAACATATGATGATAGAAGTAGAGCTACTTAGCTTTGTAAATAAAAATTCTTTTTTATCCTTTAATAAGAGGCCGTACTGGGCAGAAAAAATAAATGAAACGGGTATATAGATTAATAAAGGAATATAAAATTCAATATTATCTACAGATAAATTTCTGTATAGAACAAAAATTATGGTCCATAGACTCAATAATGGTAGCCATACAAAGGGTATAGATTGGATAGTTTTCATGAGATTAAAAAGATAATTTCATACTCAAATTTGGTCTAATAATTTAAATCGTTTTTTGTCATATTCGGCTTTTGTAATTAAACCAGAATCTAGAAGCTCTCTTAAGTACTCTAGTTTATCTTTGAGGTTTTCTCCTCCTTGATAATTTTTTGATTGATTTTTATTGGTTTTAATATCACTATCTTTTGAGACTTTTGTTTGATTTTGCACCCCCTCTACTGATTTATTTAGATCTTCCACTTCTTTTTTATCTTTGTAAAAACTTTTAGCTTCAGAAGCAGCTTTTGCTCTTATTTTTAGACTGGCAGCATCAGCCAAACTTTCTTTGATTTTTTTATATTCGGGACTTTCTCCCTGAACTTGAATGCCTTGAACAAAAAACTCTACTACTGTTAAACCATATTTCTCAAAAACAGCCTTTAATGAATTTTTAACATTGTTAGATGCCTTTCCTAAAATTGTCTCTATGCTAAAAATATCAAGACTACCTTCTTTTATTTTTTCAGCAATATATTCTTTTAACCCCCTTTCGATGCATGGCAAAATAAAGTTTTTCAATTCCTCTTTTTTCAATCTTTCATTTTTTCCAACTACTTGCAGGACAAATGAAGCAGGATCTTGAATTTTAAGTAATATTGATCCATAAGAACCAACAGGAACTAAAAGCTGATGAGTATTATCTTTAACTTGTAATTGAATGCCCCATTTATAGTCAGTAGAAACAATCTTATTAACAAACCATGTGTCAATCTTTATTACTGGAGTATTCCCTACAGATCTCCTTATTATTCCATCCAGTCCAGGAATATTACCAGAATCAATTTTATGCTTGCCTGCTTTAAGTACATGCAATAATTGACCATTTTCAAATAATAAAGCTTCCTCGCTTTCATTAACTATTATTTGGGAGCCGATACTTAAATTCCTATTTGGGTGTTTCCAAATCAAATAGTTGTCTGTATTTTTGCTTTCTATTGTTGGAATAGCCAATTTCTAATTAGATTTGATTTAAAATAATTATCTAGAATATACCATTAGTGGTGTGGTTCAGCATAAGAATTAATTTATTAATCTCTTGATCTGTACTTAAGTAAGGTGTAGCCAATAACTAATAAAGGGATAGGAACTAAAAAATAATATTTTTGAATTAAGTTCTTAATATCTATATTTAACTTTTCTGATTCATAGTTTTGCTTAATATTTTCTGCTTTTCTTGTGCTTGCGCTTTTGCATGCGTTAATCAAAGACTTATCACTACTAGTGAAAAGTTCATCCAAAAATGTATTTGACTCTTGAGCCTCTTTTAAAAAATCTGAACTTGAGTCTTTCGCTCCTAATGAAACACCTTTTATCAAATTTTCGCAAGACTTCTCTCTATCAACCCAATATGTTTCTAAGCCTTTTTGAAAATATGCATTTCCATTTAGTGGATTATTAATTATTTCTAAATCAAAATCTTTTATAGCACCTTTTGTTTTCCCTAATTCACTTTTAGATAATCCTCTTAGATAGTAATAGTTACGGTCTACCGGATTAATTTCTTTATTAAATAGTTCATTAGTTTCTTTCTCGGATTTGAATTCTATTAAAGTAATAAGTTTATTTAAATCTAAAATAACTTCATCATAGTTTTCAAGTGCAAAATTTGCCCTACTTCTCAAACTTAGAGAATATATATCAGACTTATTAATTTTTAAAGCATCCCCTAAATCCTTAATAGAACCTAAATAATCTTCTAATTTGAATTTTGAATACCCCCTGTATGCAAAAGCTTCTTGATTATTATTATATTCAATTTCTTTATCAAAAAGTTTAATAGATTTATCCCATTTTTTATTTTCAATTTCTTTTAAGCCTTTTTTTAAATAAAATCCGTATGGTCTAATCCCAACTAACTTTTTCTGGGCTTTGTTTTTGCAAATTGCCTTTCCTCTCTCCTTCTTCGCTTCACATGAATATTTAAAAAGTTCTTCATTATCTACTTTGTACTCGGTTAATTCTCTAAAACGATTCCATACCTTTTTATTCTTCATTCCTTTTTTCATATCTTTTTTGATTTTCTCTTCGACCAAAACATCAAGCTTTAGGTCAATTTCAACTAAATTATCAAATTCATCATATTTTTTTATTATTCCGTTGTCCCTAATGCAATATTTAAATTTTTTTGTTATTGGAGTAATGAAGTCAGGGTTTTCAATACATTGTTGTCTTTGCTCAAAATAGCTACTCGGATTTGAATTGGCTGAGTTAGGAATAATAAAAAAAGAAGTTATCCCTAAAAAGTAATAAAAAATTTTTTCTTTTTTAAATTTCAATTAATTTCGAAGAATATCTAATTTATTATCCCATACTTCAAAAGTTTTTAAACAATTAGGTAGATTTACAAGCAGGAATTATGTAAGAAATTTCTTGATTAGGAAAAAATCTGAGCAATTTATAGTTCGAGAGAATTAACCTGGAAACAATATATTTATGAGGTTCAGTATTTCTAATAGTAAAACTATAATAACCCAATAGAACCAGCGGTAAAGCCAACTATGCAGAAAAAAGAAAATTCAAGAAGGTCTCTTGGAAGAGAGTTTAAAATAAAATTCAGTTGAGTCATTTGACCTTGTGCTCCTCAGGTGTATTAATTTTTGATTAAATTAGCTAAAAATTTCAAATAATGAGTTAAAAAGTCCTTTATTTTTCTTTTTTCTATAGATTTGATTGTCAATTAATTAATGAATGCAATTTTTATGAACCTTATTTAAGTAATCACATAAACTTATAAAATATGTGATTAAATTATTTAAAGGACATTTTAAGTTAATTGTTTTAGTTTTTGCTAAAGTTCTTTTAGTTCTCCCGCGATAATGGATTACAAAAAAAAGTCTCTAAAAAAGCTCAACCAAAATAGAGATTACGAAGAAATTGACACTAGACTTGCCTCAGGATGGTATGTAGATTCATTGCACAACCCAAAAAAGAAAAATTATAAAACTTCTAAAGTTCCATTTAAATTATCAAAAATCAATCCTAATACCTAATTAATAATCCACCACCTAAATTAATTAAAATAAACAACTAGCTATATAGCCAAAAAAAAAAGTGGTACAAAATCCTGAATTTGTATTCAGAGATACTTGATTTAGTTAGTGAATATACAGTATTTTGAGGTGTCCTTTAAATTTCGTGTGAGGAAATTTATGAAGCTTTTTAAAAGCTTACTCGTGGCTCCTGCGACACTTGGCCTACTTGCGCCTATGTCTGCGACAGCTAACGAAGTAACAATTAGCGATTTTAATGCTGCAGAAGAAATTGCAGTCACAAACAGCCGTGTAGATGGCTTAGAAGCAAGATTTAACAATCTTGAAGCTGGTTCATTCTCAGAAACAACAACTGCATCATTCTCAGTTGACATGGCAATCGGTACAGTTGATGGTCTTTCTGGTAACGAAGCTGTAACAGCTGGTTATGGATTCCAAATCGATTTAAACACAAGTTTTACTGGTGAAGATTCACTAGATGTTTCTATCGACGCTGGTAATGCTGATGCTGGAAACTTAGATGAGTTAGATCTAAATGATGCTGGAGCTACTCTAAAGGTTGATGGTGTTTCATACACATTCCCATTAGGTGACAAGACAACTGTCTTCGTTGGAGACAGCATGGATGGAAGCACACTTTATAACACTGCTTGCGTTTATGGTGGACCTACTATTCAGCTAGATGATTGCGGTAACTCAGGTGCTGCTTTTGCTGCAGGTAAAGGTACAGCTGCAGGTGCTAGTTATGATTTCGGAAATGGTTTCACAGCGGCAATAGGTTATGAAGGTGAAGGAGCTGGTACAAAGGGTCTGTTCACTAAAGAAGGTATGGATGTCTTCGGTGGCCAGGTGACTTATACTGGCGATTCTTACGGTGTTTCACTAACTTATTCAGATTATGAATCAGCTAATGACACTAGTTACACTGCCTTCAACGCTTACTACACTCCTGATAGTGCAGGTTCAATTCCATCAATAAGTGCTGGTTATGAAGCAGCAAGCGTAGATGGCGCTACTGATTCTTCTCAGTGGTTTGTTGGACTTCAGTGGGATGAAGTTGGAGCAGGTACACTTGGTGCTGCTTTAGGTACATATGGCCACATTGCTGACGGTGCTACTGAGTACTATATGTATGAAGCTTTCTATAGCTATCCAATGAATGATGGAATGACAATTACTCCAATAGTGTTCATCAAGGAAAAATCTGGTACTGATGAAACTGGTTTAATGTTGAAAACATCTTTCAGCTTCTAGATAACTAGTTAAGTTTAGAAATCCTACACAATAAAATAAAAGGCCTGCCGCCAAGGTGGGTCTTTTATTTTTGAATATAGTTTTTAAGGCAAATTTCAAAAATATTTATTTTGAATCTTTATAAAATTAATTTTTTTTAAGTATTTAATTCTTGTAATACTTAAAGTTATTTACATAAACATTTTCCTGCAACATTTAAAATAATTAATTTGCATGTTGAAAGTATTTCTCTAGATTGGCTTTATAGCATTATTTTTTTAATTTATTAAAAATATGACTCCAATATTTAAATGTTTAATTTGTCGAAGAGATATAGAAAGATCGACTAAAACATTTTGGATTAAAAAAGGACATTTATTATGTTCTACATGTTTAGACGATATTGAAAAAAATTCATCTAAAGGATTGCAATAATCTGAACTCTATAAAATATATCAGTTTGGTAAATCTAAATTTTAAAAACAATTCTCAAAAAAAAAGGGCAATTTGAACAAAAAATTCAAAAAGCCCTAAATTTTAATGTTTGAAATTAAGTCCTAGAACCAACCAGGAATAATTTGTCCAGTAGTTACGTAAGCACCTACGGCTGCAACGAAACCTAACATTGCTGCCCAACCATTAAAACGTTCTGCTTCAGGAGTCATAATAAAATAATGTATTTATGTAAACTATTGTAACAGGATATATGAAGGTTTGTAAAGTAATTTTTGATAATTTTTTTACAAGTTTTTTATTAAAAATATTAGCGAAAGATATGTTTAATTTATGTATATTATTTGGGATTTCATTATTTATAATTTTTGGATTAAAGATGTTTGAATATTTCCTTTCTCATTTAACAACGCTTTGATATTAAAAACGATTTCCTGCTTTCTCTCAAAACTTTGAAAGTTTATAAGAATCATTGACTTTGAGATTTACTAAATAATAATGACAGATCAATCTTGCAGAGTATGGGCTATTAATTTCAATTCAAAGTCTTCAATTATTGTTTTACGTCTAAAATATAGTCTTAGATTATGTTCGATAAAATTTTAACTTTAACAATCTTGAAAGACATAATTTTGATGAATAGCGTTATGAAAAATGATGATTTTTTCAAATATTTTTTAGAATAAAATTTTATGAAGGAGATAAATGTTGAACTCAATTTAAGAAAATGTGGGTCGCCTGAGATTCGAACTCAGGACCAGCCGGTTAAAAGCCGGATGCTCTACCGCTGAGCTAGCGACCCATTTTGTAAAATTGAGTACATATGAAATTATCCCTTTTTAAGGTAAAAAAAACAACTTTTTATCTCAAGTTGAGCAATAGAAAAACAATTCTTAACTTATGAAATAAAAAATTAAAATTTCTCTCTAATTTTAATGTTAAAAGTTAAAATAATTTGATAAATATGCTAATTTCTAAAATGCTCAGAACAATCGTAGTTTTTGCTCCAATTATCGCTGCTTTAGCTTGGGTAGTATTTAATATACAAAAACCAGCAAGAGAACAATTTAATAGAGACTTTTTGGGTAAGGATTAATCCAATTTGATAGATAAAGAAGTAATAGTTATTGGAGCTGGTCTTTCAGGATCTGAGGCAGCTTGGCAAGTAGCTAATTCTGGTATACCAGTCAAATTAGTTGAAATGAGACCTATCAAATCAACTCCAGCTCATCATACATGTGAGTTCGGAGAATTGGTCTGCAGCAATAGTTTTGGTGCCTTAAGTCCTGATAGGGCTGCTGGTTTATTACAAAAAGAACTTAGGATTTTTAAATCATTAATAGTTCAAACAGCAGATAAATTTGCTGTCCCAGCTGGAGGCGCTTTAGCTGTTGATAGATCTAAATTTAGTATGGCTTTGACTGAAGCTTTGTCTAATCATCCTTTAGTTGAGATTAAGAGATTTGAGCAATTGGATCTCCCGAGCGAGGAAACTATTACGATCTTGGCAACTGGTCCATTAACTGCAGATAAGTTGTTTTATAAAATACAAGCTTTTACAGGTATCGATTCATGTCATTTTTTTGATGCAGCTAGTCCTATTATTTATGGAGATACTATTGATAAAGAGATTGTCTTTAAAGCTAGTAGATACGATAAGGGTGATCCGGCATACCTTAATTGCCCAATGGGTGAAAATGAATATATTAATTTCAGGAAAGAACTAATAAAAGGAGAACAAGCGGTTTTAAAAGACTTTGAAAAAGAATCGGCTAATTTTTTTGAAGGTTGCTTACCAATTGAAGAAATTGCAAGAAGAGGAGTTGATACAATGAGATACGGACCCTTGAAATCTATCGGTTTGTGGAATCCAAAATGGGGAGATTTATTTGATAGGGAAAATAGATTGAAAAAGCGACCTCATGCAATTGTCCAATTAAGGAAAGAAGATTTGGAAGGGAAATTACTAAATATGGTAGGTTTTCAAACTAACCTCAAATGGTCAGAGCAAAAAAGAATATTTAGAATGATCCCTGGTTTAGAAAAGGCTGAGTTCGTACGTTTTGGAGTAATGCACAGAAATACTTTTTTAGAATCTCCAAAATTACTCTTACCGACATTGCAATTTATGAAAAGAGAAAATCTTTTTGCAGCTGGTCAAATAACTGGGACGGAAGGTTATGCAGCAGCAGCAGCAGGGGGTTTGCTTGCTGGAATAAATGCATCTTTACTAGCTAAGGGTAAAAAAACAGTAAGTTTTCCTGCAGAATCAATGATTGGTTCTCTAATAAATTTCATCAGTAATAAAAATCAAATATTATCTAATCAGAAAAAGAATAAATTCCAACCAATGCCTGCTTCATTTGGTTTAGTACCTGAACTAACTAAAAGGATAAAAGATAAAAGATTAAGGTACAAAGCTTATCAAGAAAGATCTACAGAAGCCTTGAATAGCTTTAAAAATAAACTAGATACTTGTTTTGAAAAAAAACATTTATTTAGCAAAATTTACTAAGATTAGTTATTAAAGATTCAAAAATGGAATTAAATAAGGAAAATTTTGATGCAATTATTATTGGCTCAGGAATAGGAGGTTTAGTAACAGCATCACAATTAGCTGTTAAGGGAGCTCGAGTATTAGTTCTTGAGAAATATATTATTCCTGGAGGAAGTGGGGGCTCTTTTAAGAGAAAGGGTTATACCTTTGATGTTGGAGCTTCAATGATATTTGGATTTGGAGATAAAGGTTACACCAATTTATTAACTCGTGCTCTAAGAGATGTGAATGAAAAATGCGAAACCATTCCTGATCCAGTGCAACTGGAATATCATTTACCAAGAAAATTTAATATTGCTGTAAATAAAAATTATGAGCAATTTATAAATAAATTATCAGCGATTTTCCCCAAGGAAAAAAAAGGTATCAAGAAATTTTACGATACCTGTGCGAGTGTATTTAAATGTTTAGATTCAATGCCTCTTTTATCAATAGAGGATCCAAGTTATCTTTTTAAAGTATTCTTTAAATCTCCATTATCCTGTTTAGGGTTGGCTAGATGGTTACCAGTAAATGCAGGTGATGTTGCTAGGAAATTTATAAAAGATCCTGAACTTTTAAAATTTATTGATATTGAATGTTTTTGTTGGTCTGTAATGCCAGCTCTCAAAACCCCTATGATTAATGCGGGAATGGTTTTTACTGATAGGCATGCAGGAGGTATCAATTATCCAAAAGGGGGAGTTGGAACAATAGCAGAAAAGTTAGTTATTGGGATCCAAAAATTTGGAGGTAAAATTAGATACAAAGCCAACGTGACTGAAATCCTTTTAAAGGATGATAAAGCGTTTGGAGTTAAGCTTTCAAATGGGGAAGAGATTTATTCAAACATTATTGTATCTAACTCAACTAGATGGGACACATTTGGATTGAAAAATAACAAGAAAGGATTAATTTCGAGTCAAAACGTGCCAAAAAGTGAATATAAGTGGTCAGAAACTTATAACCCTTCACCTTCTTTTGTTTCGATTCACCTTGGGGTAGAAAAAAATCTAATAACCAATAATTTTAATTGTCATCATATAATTGTTGAAAATTGGGATGAATTAGAAAGTGAAAAAGGAGTTATTTTTGTTTCTATACCTACTTTGCTTGATTCGTCTTTAGCTCCAGAAGGTAAACACATCGTACATGCCTTTACTCCTTCATCAATGAGTGAATGGGAAGGTTTGTCAAGGAAAGAATATTTGCAAAAGAAAGAAAAATACTTTTCATTTCTTGTTGAAAAAATATCAACTATTATCCCTAATCTTGAACAAAACATTGATCACAAAGAAATTGGCACTCCCAAAACTCATAAAAAATTTCTTGGTAGATATGAGGGTAGTTATGGACCAATTCCTAGTAAAAAGTTGCTTGGACTTTTGCCAATGCCTTTTAATACCACAAAAATTAAAAACCTTTATTGTGTAGGAGATTCATGCTTCCCTGGTCAAGGTCTAAATGCAGTTGCTTTTAGTGGATATGCCTGCGCTCATAAAGTAGGGGCAAAATTAAACATAAATAGTTTCAAATTGCCCGACTAAATAAAGTCTTCTGAAATGATAGAAAAGTTTAAAACTCTTTTTTTTGTAAAAAGTTCGTTGGTTTCTCTTTATCTAGCGCTTACAATTCCTTTACCATTTATCTCAATTGAAAAATTAAAAATACCCTCTATATTAATTTTTGCCTTAGGAATTTATTTGATAATTAATATCACAAGTGATCATGTTGAAACTTGCAGTAAAAAAATTTCATACAAAAGTAGTTTTATTTCAAAATTCTTAGGGAAAAAAAATTGGGAGATTTCTTGGAATGATATTAAATCAATCAAATCTTTGCCAACCAGTCAGGGTAGTAAGGTTTATTACTTTAATACTTTTCAAGGAGATAATTTTCTTGTTCCACAACGAGTGGAAAACTTTGAAAAATTCTTACTAATTATATCCAAAAAAACTGGCATTTCTATTGATGAAATATCTTACCTATCACCACTATGGACATATAAGTTATTGACTTTAATATCAGTAATGATGATTATTGGTGAATTTTTTGCTTTTGTATATTAAATATTATCAATACTAAATCGATAACCTTGTTGTCTAACAGTGGTTATTCCACCACCTTCTCCCAAGCCTGCCTGTTCTAATTTTCTGCGTAAAGTTAACACCTGAGTATCTACTGATCTCGGGCCTCCGCTAAAAGGCGGCCAAGCCATCCTTAGAAGCTCTTGTCGGCTTCTGACCATGCCAGGCGGCATCAGAAGAGCACAAAGGAGTGCAAACTCTCTAGGGCTTAATTCTACGGGCTTTTCGCTAAGAGTTACTTGTCTTAAGAGAAGATGAACCTCTAAAGGCCCAACTTCAACTTTTTCTTGTAAGCCTATCCTTCCCCTTTTTAAGAGAGTTCTGCATCTTGCTGCAAGCTCCTCGAGTCCAAAAGGTTTTCTAAGAACATCATCTGCACCTTCATCTAATAAATTGACTAATGCTTCGACACCTGATCTTGCTGTAAGAACTATCACAGAACATCCTAATTGTTGAGCTAGTCTCATCGCTGTGTTTTGCTCGAGGATTTCTGCACTAACCAAAAGGTCTGGTGATTGATCTCTGCATAAGTCAACAGCTTCTACTGCTGAACCTACTGCAGCAGCTAAATGGCCATCTTGGCGAAGCCTTTGAACAAGGACCGTTCTAAGTGTGGGGTGAGGTTCAACAACAAGAACTCTTGATGGGGTTTGAGAGCTCGAAGGCAATTGTGAACTGCCAGGAGTTGAAGCTAAGATTTGCTCAGTTGATTGCATTCTTAATTACTGTTGGGCCAGGCAATTTTTTATCATCCTTAATAAGGTATAACAAATGCAAAAAAAAAATCAGAATCTATCTAATTATGACATCATTTGAAAATCCCAAAGCAATTCGTCATTTTCAATCAATTTGCGATACTTGCCAAGACTTAGTTACTCGTTTTCATCCACCATCTGATCTTAAATTATATAGTGATGGTTATCTCCAAGCCCTTAGAAATTGCAATGGTTTAGAGGCAAAGGATCAAGAGAAATTAGAAAGATTAATTGAAAGATGGATTTTAGATCCTTCAAGTTTTATTGATTCAGATGGAGATGGAAATAAAGGTTTTTTTGACAAAAAAAGGATTTAAAATATTAATTTTTATTAATCAATTCAGTATTTATACTTACTAATTGTCTTAAGACGCTAATTCAATTTCTATTTTTTCTTTTAAAGATCCTGAATTGTACATTTCAATAAGAATGTCTGATCCACCAAGAAATTCTCCTTTTAAGTAAACTTGTGGAATTGTTGGCCAATCTGAATATTCTTTGATACCTTCTCGAATAGCAAAATCACTTAAAACATCAAACGTACTAAATTCCACCCCTAGGGAATTTAGTATTTGTACTACATTGTTAGAAAAACCGCATTGAGGCATTAATTTAGTCCCTTTCATGAAAACCATTACTGGATTAGAGTCAATCAGTTTTTGTATTTTATCTTTTGTTAGGTTGTCCATAATTTAGTTGGGTGTTTCTGTTTTTAATGCCAGTGCATGGATGGCTTCTGAAGCTAATTCTTCCTTTAAAGCAGAATAGACTAGCTGGTGTTGTTTAACTAATGATAATCCATTAAATTCAGATGCAATTACAGTTACTTGTAAATGATCATTTCCCTTAAGATTTTCAACAAAAATTTGGGAATTTGGTAATTTTTTACTGATTAAATTAATGACTTCTGCTTTAGTAATCATGATTAAATTTTATTTACCTTTGTATTCTGTCTCAACAAATCCAAGTTGAATTAATTTTTTATAAGCTTCTTTTCCTTCAGGGCTATTAGGAGTCAATATTCTTAGATTTTCAATAAGTAGTGGTACAGCCACCTCAGGCTGTTCAGTTTTAATGTAAACAGATACTAGTCTTTCATTAGATTCTGCCAAAATTTGTAATGAGGCTTTACCCTTCTTTCTCATTTCATTTGGTATCCTTGCATCCACTCCTTTGAATACTTTATTTAGGTCTGAATAGTATGAACCAAGATTTGTGGCTAATTTCCTCGCATCAAGGTAGGAGGCTTTAGCCTTATCAAAATCTCCACTTTCTAAGAACTTATCACCCTTTTTTATGAAATTTCCTACTGTTGAAATGGAGAACTTTTTACCTTCAGATAAGAGAACTCTGAAGTCTTTTGGATTCTTTATTTCTGCATGAACTTCATTTTTGTAAGGAACATTACCAAAAAATATTAATAAAATTGGGATTAGTTTTAAGAATTTCATTTTCTTGTTCAATTATTAAAAAATATAGTAACCTATTGCAGATTCATCTACCTACATTTTTTAATGCTTTTTCTTCCTCTTGAGTCATTTTCTCATTTAAAAAAATATTAAAGTCTTTAATAGTAAATTTTAAGTAATCATTTATTGGGATTGGTTTTCCAAAGGATAAACAAAATTCGCCCCTAAAGTTGGGAGGTACTTTGCTGTAAGCAATTCCAATTGGAATAATGATTATAGACTTTGTTTTTTTTGTAGCTAATCTAGCTAATCTATATAGTCCTTCTCTGAGAACTAATTTTTTCCCATATTTGTTAATCCTTCCTTCTGGGAAAACTACTAGTTGTTCTCCTTTTTCTATAAGATCAATAGCATATCTTAACGCTGAAAGAGATGGCGATAATTGATTTATCGAAAAACATCCAAGTCTTTTTAAAAACCAACCTTGTATGCCTCTCATTTCGGATTTAGTAACCATAAATCTACAATCTTTTTGTTTTATCCTTCTACCCATTGCCATGGTGAGTATTAAGCCATCCCATCTTGATCTGTGGGTTGGAGCCAAAATTATAGAGGAATTTTTGGGAATCGAAAAACCATTATTTAATATTTTCTTTCTTCTAAAAAAAAACCTTAAAACAACGTCCTGGGTAATGAACATTGCAATAAATCCCAGAATAGGGTTTATTTTATGCCAATTATCTAGGGATTTTTTCTTCAAGTTCTATTTACTATATATTAATAATTTAAGTGTTTGCCTTTTTTTATTAGCTAGTATTGGGCGGTTACTAGATTGTCTGGAAGGTAGGATTATTAAAATTATGGTTACTTTAGGAGTAAACATTGATCATATTGCAAATGTAAGGCAAGCAAGGAAAACTGTGGAGCCTGATCCTGTACAATTTGCTTTTTTAGCTGAATTAGGAGGTGCTGATTCCATAACAGTTCATCTAAGAGAAGATAGAAGGCATATACAAGATAGAGACGTATTCCTCCTGAAAGAGACCATAAAAACGAAACTTAATTTAGAAATGGCTGCTACAGAAGAAATGTTAGAAATTGCTAAAAAAATTCTTCCCGATTATGTAACGCTTGTACCCGAGAAAAGAGAAGAAGTAACTACTGAAGGAGGGTTGGATTTAAAAAGTAATTTGCAATACCTTAAGAATTTTGTTGGAGATTTAAAAGATTCAAATATACAAGTAAGTGCATTTATTGATCCTATTGGTGACCAGATAAATTATTCCAAAGAAATAGGTTTTAATTTAATAGAATTGCATACTGGAAAATATGCTGAACTAACAGGATCTGAAGAGTATAAAGAGCTCCAAAGGATTATAGAGTCTACACATTTAGCAAATGACCTTGGATTAGTTGTTAATGCTGGTCATGGCCTTAACTACAATAATGTAAAAAAAATTGCATCAATTAACAATATGAACGAGTTAAACATAGGTCATAGTATTGTTGCAAGGGCTTTAGCTATAGGATTAGAAAAGTCTGTACGTGAAATGAAGTCCCTTATTACATCAAATTAAATTCCAAAATGACAACATATTTTTTCGTCGCGGCAAGTGAAAAGTTTTTAACAGTTGAAGAACCAATAGAGGAGATTTTGAAAGAGAGGATGAGGAACTATAAAGAAAATAATAAAGAAATAGATTTTTGGCTTTTAAAAAATCCATCATTTTTGCAAACTGCCCAATTTGCTGATTTAAAGGCAAAGATTCCATCACCCCCAGCAGCTATTTTATCGACGGATAAAAAATTTATAACTTTCTTAAAGCTGCGTTTAGAGTTCGTTGCTGTTGGGGAATTCGAATTTCCTAATGCAGAAATAACTGATCCATTTAAAGTTGAGTAATATAATCAACCAGTAAATTGCTCAATCTATACAAGTCAAACAAAATTGAAGTAATTAGTGAGCTTTTGGCAGAAGAATTAAAAGTATCTCCTCCTCTTATAACTGAGAATTTAGAAATAGCTGTTCCCAATTATTTTTTGGGTAAGTGGTTAAGTGAACAAATAACTATAAAAAATAAAATAAGTGCTCTTTACGAATTAAAGACAATATCAAGTTACACCGAATCATTATTGACAAATTTTTTCCCAGGAATTGATATGGGTTTATGGAATTTTGAGTCAATTAAATGGGGCATTATTGATTCATTAGAAGAATTAAATAGCTTCAAAGAATCATTTCCGCTTAGAAATTGGATTAATAAATATTTGGATAATAAAAAGACAATTGATGGAGATCTATATAACCTGACAAAGAAGATTACGAATAATTTTATTGATTATTTAATATTTAGACCTGAAATGATTGATGAATGGAATAGATCTGAAATTAATTCACCTAATCTATTTAAGAATTTAAATTCAGATCAGTTTTGGCAACCAATTTTATATAAATTATTAGAGAAAAAGATATCTGAAAAGCCTTCATGTTTATACATGATTGAACTAATAAAGATTTTAAAAAAAATTAAAAACGTTCAAATTAAAGTACCAAATCAAATTTATATTATTTCCGATAATAACTTATCTAAACTACATATAAACTTTTATTCAGAACTTTCAAAATTTACTAGGGTAAATTTATATTTAATATCTGCAGGTGATGATTTATGGAATCGAATAAATTGTCTTGAAGGAGAGTTGGAATTTGATAATTTTGATACTAAATTGAATTTAAACAATAAAAATATAGAGAAAATATTTGGTAAATTTGGAGCAAACTTTCAGAAATTAATTGAGGAAAATATTTATAAAGAAGGTATAAATTTAAAAAATAATTTAATATATATTGATCCAACAACTAATTTTTATGATAAGAAAGATATTCCTCTTCTTAATCAAATACAAAAAAAACTGATTGATAATAATAGCAATGATTTTATAGTAAATCAAAGGGATGATTCAATATTACTTTGTGAGCATTTTAATCAGAATAGTCAATTAGAATATATAAGAAATAAGATTATAGAAATAATAAATTCATGCGAGAATATTAAATATGGTGATATTGCTGTTTTATCTCCACAAACTAATCAAATCAAACCTTATCTTAGGTATATCTTCAATAATGCGTTAATTAATGGCGAAAAGATACCTTATTTTTTTATTGATGAGGGAAATCATGATTATCCAGATATTTATAAATTTTTAATTGAAATCACTGAAATAGCAAATGAGAAAATTACACTTGAAAAAATAGATTATATTCTTTCAAAAAAAGTAACTCAGAACATTTTTGATTTTGATATTACTGAGAAGGATGAAATTATTTTCTTACTTAAGCAAGTTGGTTTTCATTGGGGATTAGATGCTAATGAAAGATTAGGGGAAGAAAAAAATACTCTAGATTGGTGTATAAATAGAATAACTTTAGGCTTAATTTATGACAAAGAAGTAAACTTAAGTAGTTTTAATTTAAAACCATCTAGTTTGAAAAATATAAGTTTGGATTTGAATAAATGGGTTAAATTATTACTTGATTTTAAAAAATATATTAATTTGCTAAGAGGATCTTTTTCTTACTCAACTTGGGTTGAAAAGATAAAGTTTATATTAAAAAGTGTTGCTGAATTTGGTGAAAATTTTAATTTAGAAATAAGTGAAATAAATAGAACTCTTAATAATAAAGCAATAAATTTAATCCCTGATGATCTTATTTTGTTAAATGTTTTTAGAGAGATATTAATTTCTTGCATAAATGAAGCTAAATATCAAAGCAAATCACGTATCAATAAGATCCTTGTAAGTGATATTGAGAATTCAAGGCATATTCCACATAAGGTTATCTTCTTAATAGACATGAATAGTGTTTATTATCCAAAATTATCAAAGAATGAAAATATTAATTTATTAAATAATAAATATCACCTAGGCGATCCATCAGTTTTTGAAAGAGAGAAATATTTATTTCTTGAGTTGTTACTTGCATGCAGAGATAAATTTATAGTTACTTGGGTAAAGAATGACAAAAATAATAAAAAATTAGATGTTTCTTTTCCTATAAAAGAGTTAATTTCTTTTTTTGATAGTTTTTTAAATCCTGGTCAAAGAGGAATAATAATTAAAGATTCTGATTTAAATAAAAAAGAAATAATTGATCTTGATAGTTCTAAAACAATTCAAAGTAATTATTGTTTACTAGAAGATATAGATTGGAATGAAAAAAAATCTGATATTAAAAATTACAAATTATCAGAACTGATATATTGGTTCAAGAATCCACAAAAATATTGGCTAAATAAAAAAAATATTTCTCCTAAGGAAATATTTATTCATCATCCAGATGAGGAGTATGTAAGTAATCTGCATAAGACGCAACTAATTACAAAAATAATCAAAGAGTTAGAGATTGATAATCATAATATTATTAATGATTTAAAAAATTTGAATATCAATGATCAATTGGTTGAAAATGGAATTATTATCCCTAATAATAGTATCTTTATAAAAGAAAAAGAAATCAAAGATTTATTAGAGAGTCTATCTACAAGTTTGAGTCAACATAATAAGATTAATAGAATTTATGTTAAATCAAATGCAAATAAAGAAGAATATTTTATAGCTGATGACATCGTAATTGAATTAATTCATTCGAAACTAAGTTTAAGTCGTTTGTCAGAGGCTTGGATAAAATCGCTCTTCATTTTTTCATTAAAGAAGAATATAAACAAGATTAAAGTAATTTTTAGAGCAGAAAATCATTACAAATCACAAATTATTCAATCACCCGGAGCAATGGAGTCAAATTTAATTTTGGAAGAATACATACATATTTTTAAAAATTATTCTGAACAATGTTTACCTCTTCCTCCAGAGAGTGCTTATAAATATGTAGAAGCAAAAATAAAATCAAAAAATGAGAAAAAAGCTTTTACCGATAGATGGATTGGCAATAAAACTTTTTCTAAAGGAGAAAGAGATAATATCGAAATGAAATTATGTTTTGGAAATAAAAAAGAACCAGACTTCTTTTTGGCAAATAATAGTTTTGATAAACTATCATTCAGATTATATAGTCCTCTTATTAAAGCGTTAAAGAAATAAAAGATGACTAAATTTCAGTTAAAAATTTTTTTAAAAGCTGCTTATGAAATAATCCTTGTTTTTTTACAGTTCTTTATTATTAGTCTCCATTTTTTTCAATGGGAATTTATTCCAGAAAAACAAATAATTCAAGTCACTCCTTTTTCTTATTTTTTGGGTTTTTTAATTATCATAATTGCTTTCATAATATTGTTAGTTGCAATTAAAGACTTAGGAAGAAATTTATCCCCTTTCCCAAGACCTATAAACAATAGCAATCTTGTTACTACAGGTATTTATCGATTTACGCGACATCCGATGTACTATTCTTTAATATTTATTTCCTTTGGCTTTTTTATAACAAAGTTATCTATTTATTATTTATTTCTATTAACAAGTTTTGGCTTAATAATTAAATTTAAGATTTCTTTAGAAGAGCAATATTTAAATAATAAATTCAAGAATTACTTACTTTATAAAAATGAGGTCAAATATTAATTCAATAAAGATATGGATATTAATCAAATTAAATTAGATAATAAATTTAAATTAGTAGAAGCAAGTGCAGGAACTGGTAAAAGTTTCACTTTGGCTCATCTGGTTTTAAGAAATGTTTTGGAGAAAAAAATTAAAGCAGATGAGATACTCTTATTAAGTTTTACAAAAAATACGTGTTCTGAATTGCGAGATAAAATACTTTTGAGATTTAAGGATTTAAAATTATATTTGCAGAATTATAATGAAAGTAATATAGATAATACCCTTAAGGATTGGTATCTAAAATTTGAGGAGAAGGAAAAATCTAAGGAAAAAATTATATCCGAAATTGATAATTTTGTTAATGAAATTTATAAATTACAAGTAACTACATTCCATGCTTTTTGCAATAATATTATTGATGAATATAGTATTGAAATAGGAGTAACTCAAGATCCATACATTGATAATAATATAGATAATTTGTATAAAGATGTGATTGATAATTTGTGGATTGATGATTTTCTAAATCTTAATCCTGAGATTATTTCAGCAGTCAATAAAAAAAAAATAAGTTCTAGATTTGGAAGTAGAATAAATAAGTCATTTTTTGTAGAAATTTTAAAAAATATAGATCAAGAAAATATTTGTAAATTTCAAATAAATAATAAATATAATATTAATGATTTAAATAATTATTTTAATGATTTTTTTTATTTAAATTGGAATGAGTTTTGTCTTGAATGGAATAAGAAAGGTAAGGAATTATTTTTACAACTTATTGATTTGGGAAAATTAATTAAGGAGAGTGGTCGTAAAAGTCAAATATATTCCGCAAATCCGAGAAATGATAAGTTTAATCAAATAATTTGTTGGATAGAAGAGATTAACAAAACTCTTAATTCGAAAAATGTGATTAATTTTCTTTATGATATTTCTAAAGATGATCTTTTATTAAAATATTTTTACAATGAAAATATATCTAAAGAAATTAAAAAACATAATCTAAAATTAGATTTTACTAAATTTAATTTATTACAAGATAAAATTTATAAAATAAAAGAAGGGTTCTATACTGAATTTGTAAGAATATTTACCCAATTAGCTTATATAAAATTAATTGAATTAAAGAAAAGTTATTCAATTTTTAACTTTAATGATCTTATAAAGACTGTAGAAAATAAATTTTTAGATTCAGAAATTAACTATAGTATTACTCTATCTAAAATACAAAAAAGATTCAAATGTGTTTTAGTTGATGAGTTTCAAGATACAGATAAAACTCAGTGGAATTTAATAAAAAAGTTTTTCAATACTAAAAATCATTTTTTACTTTGTGTAGGTGATCCAAAACAAGCGATATATAAATTTAGAGGTGGAGATATTGAAACTTACTTAGATGCAAGATCTAATGCAATCGAACTTTTTAGTCTTACTGATAACTATAGATCTTCAAAAAAGTTAATGGATGTGCTTAATGAGCTTTATAAGAATGGACTTAAACAATCAAAACTAAAATATAGGAAATTAATTTCTAGAATTAATGAAAAAATTAATCCTGAATTTCAATTTAAGGATGTATTTGAAATTGTAGAATTTTCAAAAAAAGTTACTGATATAGAGGTTCTTGTAACTCATTACATCGTTAACTTTATTTTAAATAATAAAGGAATTGATATTAATAAAATTGCGATTCTTACATTAAATAATTCGCAATGCTTAGATTTGAAAAACAAATTAAATGAATTTAACCTTCCATGTAAAATTCAAAATAAGCAAAATATTTTTGATACAGAAGCAAGTTCTCTATTGTTTTTATTAATTGACTGTTTAGTAAATCCTAGGTTTTTTAAAAAAATAACTTTGCTTGCTGCTTCAAAGTTTATAGAAATTAAATCAGAAGAATTAATTGATGATGGAATAAGTAAAAATTTAGAAATTCTAATTAATAAATGCATCACTTGGTCCAAGGAACTAAGAGAAAAAGGTTTTTTAAATGTAGTTAATGAACTTCTTATAAATTACAAATCATCATCGATTATTCAAGATTCAGATTTAAATTCAAATTTATTTCAACTTGCAGAAATTGTTGAAATAGAATTAATCAATAATGATTTTAATCTAAATAAAGTTTTTAACTGGTATAAAAATCAGTTAGATCATTCTATAAGAATTTGTAATGGCGAGGATTTTTTGACGAAAGATTATAATCTTAAAAATGGAATAAATCTCTCTACCATACATAGTAGTAAGGGTCTTGAGTTTGACATGGTACTATGTCCATATCTCTCAATTATTTCTAATAAGTCAAATAAAATTAAAGGACCTATTTGGAAATCAAATATTGATAGAAACATATACATTAATATTTCTAATAATTACGCGAAGGTTGAAAAATTTAAATTAATAGAAGAAGAAGATTTATTTAAAGAGAGCGAGAGGTTGATTTATGTAGCACTTACAAGGAGCAAATATAAACTTATAGTTTTTAATGATTTGGAAGATACGAATAATATCTTAAATAATGATTTACTTAATAATTTGGAAAATATAAATATCTATAAATCTACTTTTGAAAATATTATAGAAAAAGAGAAAATTAAAAAAAGTTTCGCTAAGTTTCAAATTAATACAGTGAATAATAATCTTTGGAAAATTGATAACTTCAATAAAAAAGTTTCTAAAGAATTTAACTCTGATCAATTCATTTCTTATTCAAGTTATTCTTCTTGGATACGTAAAGAGAAAAATATTAATGCAGTCATTAATCAATATAAAGATTATGAAGATAATATATCAATTATCAAAGATTCTAATTTAAAGAATTCCAAGAATTATCCTAATTATTTTTCTTATCCTAATCCCTTAAGTGAATTTCCAAAAGGCAATATTGCTGGTACGTGCTTGCATAAAATAATAGAAAGATTTGAATTTAGAAACGATAATAATCAAGAATTAATTGATTTAATTATTGAGGAATTGAACCTTCATCAAATCGATACTTCTTTGGCTTTTAAAGTAAAAGATGCAATTTTAAGAGTTATAAATATATCTTTAGGCAGTCAATTACAAAACAAGAAACTTGTTGATATTCGAAATGAATACTTACTTAAAGAAGTTAAATATGATTTAACACTATCTTATGAAGGTAGAAATATAAATTCTCAGGATATATCTAAATGCTTTCTTTTAGATCAGGAATATGAATTTGGTGAAGAATATGCAGAGAAAATAAATGATCTTCAAATCATGAATAAAGGCTTTCATTCAGGATGTATTGATTGTGTTTTCCCTGTAGGAAATACATTAGAAAATAGTAAATGGTGGGTAATTGATTGGAAAAGTAATTTAATTTCTGGAAGTGATGATAGTGATTGTTTACCAAGAAACTATAACTATGAAAATATGAGAGATGAAATGATTAATCATCATTATCCCTTGCAATCCCATCTTTATTTATTAGCGTTGCATAGATTATTAAAGTGGCGACTTAAAAATTATGAGCCTCATAAAAATCTTGGAGGATATATTTATTTGTTTTTAAAGGGATTGCCAGATTTTGAATTATTTGAAAAACATAATTCGAGAGATATATCTCCAGGTGTTTTTATTAGCAATGCACCTTTAAAGAGAATTAATTATTTGGATAAACTTTTTTAGAATGAATAAAAAAAAGACTGATATTGAAAAGTTCCAATATGATCATATATTTAATTTAATTTTAGGTATTTTCAAATTTAATGATAAAAAATACGGTAATTTCGTAAAAGATACAATAAAGATTTTATTAGAGTTTGAAAAAAACGGTGAAACTATTATTGATGTAGATAATAGTTTAATTATCTTTGAAATATTAGAAGATGGCTGGCCCAATAAACATCTAGATATTTTAAAAAATATAGGCTTGATAGGTTTCCTTAATTCTCCATTCGTATTAGTAGATAGAAAATTATCACTTGCAAAATGGTCAAGAAAGATAGAAAGAGTTATTAATTCATTTTTAAGAAAAATAGATACTGATAATTTAATTAACTCGATAATTTATAAAGATTGTAATAAAATTGATCAAATTAAAAATATATTTAAATATTCAAACTTAGTTTTTCTGCAAGGAGGACCAGGTACAGGTAAAACCACATTAATTATAAACTTAATAATAGAACTCATTCGAGTTGATAGCTTTTTAAATATTGGGTTGTCTGCTCCAACAGGTAAAGCTACAGCTCGTTTAAAAGAAGCTCTTAATTATAAAAAAAATATTACTTCTAGCAAATTTCAAGACCAAATAGAATTTCAAACTCTACATAGATGGATTTTAAATTCTCAAAATAAATCTCTTAAGTTGAAATTTAAACTAAAAGAACTTGATATTTTCATAATTGATGAAATGTCAATGGTTAATATCGATTTGATTGAATCAGTTTTAAGTTTACTGGCAAAGGACTGTAAAATTATTTTAGTTGGAGATAAAAATCAATTGTCTCCAGTAAATAACTGTTCTATCTGGAATTATTTGTTTGCATATTGTGAAAATAGTTCAATTAAATCTTGTGTAGTAAATTTAGAAAAAACTTACAGAAATACTGGAGATATAGCATTATTTAGTAGTTTAATATTTAATAATGATTATCGTTTAGTTAATCAAAAGATAAAAGAATTAGAAAAATATAACAAATCAAAAGAAGTTACTATTTTAAAAAGTAGAGAAAAAAATCTTCCAAAAAAACTATTTTTTTCGATTACAAGTCATCTAAATAATTTAAATCTTTTAACTTCAAATTTAAGTAAAAAAAAATATATATTTGATGAGGGTATCGATAATTTATTGCTTAATGAAAAAGATTTAGTAGATAAGATATTTCTGGATTTACAAAGTCACTTGATTTTATGTGAAAAAAATTCTGGAATATGGAGTGTTGAATATTTGAATGAAGTTATTTTTGGTCAAAAAAAACCTTATGATCTTAAAACTTTAAATGAGGGTGTTCCGATAATGTGTACAAAAAACAATAATGAACTTGGATTGTCAAATGGCGATATCGGTGTACTTATAGGTTTAAAAAAAGAAAGGAAATATCTTTTTAGAAAATTTAATGATAATAACGAACAAATTGTCACTTTAATTGATCCATCTAATTTAGAAAATGTTGTTCCAGCAATAGCCATTACTATTCATAAATCCCAAGGAAGTGAGTCTGAGAAAGTAAGCATATTGTGGTCACCAAAATATAGAAGAAATCAATTTGCTTTAAAAGAAAAAAAAGATAGTGAAAATATCTTTTGCAGAGATAATTTTGAAAAAAGGTTATTTTATACTGCTGTTACAAGAGCGAAAAAATTTCTAGAAATATATTATTTAAATTAAATCTTTTTTTGAAAAATTAGTAAGAACTTAACCCTAAGATGTTAGATTAATAATTCGGCTCTGCAAGGCTAATCAACAATTCAAGTCAATTTAGATATTTGTTGAATGCCTAATCAGAAGATTATTAGGCATTTAAAATGGCTTTAAAAAAAGATAGTAACTCTCTTGGTAGTGAGCAGGAAAAATCTCAGAATGAAGATGCTTCCATGATTGAGTTAAAGAACTTAGAGAATAAAAAAGAAATTGAATCTCAACCATTGGAAGTATCGAAAGAAAATGATAATGAGAATGGATTTCTCGATTTTGGTTTTAATCAATCGATCTTAAATTCGTTAATAAATAAAGGATATAAAAATCCAACTCCCATTCAAAAAGCTGCAATTCCAGAACTAATGTTAGGCAGAGATTTACTAGGCCAAGCACAAACAGGAACAGGAAAGACTGCAGCTTTCGCATTACCCTTAATAGAAAAACTTGCAGATAATAAAGAATTAAATGCCAAGGTTTTAGTTATGACTCCTACAAGAGAATTAGCAACTCAAGTGGCAGAATCTTTTAAAAGTTATAGTTCTGAATCTAGTAATTTTAAGACGGTTGCAATATATGGAGGTACCGACTATCGAAATCAAATTTTTGCATTGAAAAGAAAAGTTGACGTAGTAGTTGGGACCCCTGGCAGAATCATGGATCATATAAGGCAGGGAACTTTTAAAATTAAAGACATAAATTGTCTTGTTTTAGATGAGGCTGATGAAATGTTAAATATGGGTTTTCTTGAAGATATTGAATGGATAATAGATCAACTTCCGGGAAATAAGCAGATGGTATTGTTTTCAGCAACAATGCCTAGTGAGATAAGAAATATTGCGAAAAAATATCTAAATGATCCCGCCGAAATATTAATCAAAAGTGTCAAAAAAGAAACTCAATTAATTTCGCAAAAATTTCTATATGTACAAAGGCATCATAAGTTAGATGCTTTAAAAAGAATATTAGAAATTAATAACGAGGGGGTAATAATTTTTGTGAGGACAAAACTACTTACTACTTCAATAGCTGAAGCTTTAGAGAATTCAGGTCATACTGTGGCAGTCCTAAATGGAGATATACCTCAAAACCAAAGAGAAAATACTGTAGATAGATTAAAAAAAGGATTTATTAATATCCTTGTTGCAACTGATGTCGCAGCTAGAGGATTAGATGTTGAGAGGATAAAACTTGTTGTTAATTACGATTTTCCTTTTGACAAGGAAACATATACTCATAGAATTGGAAGAACTGGAAGAGCAGGTAGATCAGGAGAAGCAATTTTATTTGTTAATCAAAGAGAAAAACACTTTCTAAGAAACCTAGAAAACTCAACAAGAACTAAGATTGAAGAAATTAATATACCAAGTAATAAAGTAATAAATGAAAAAAGGATGGAGAAACTTATAGAGAATGTTAATGAAAGTTCTTTAGCTAAAGATGAAAATGAAGAAAATAAAGCTTTGATTATTGATGTACTAGATAATTTAAAAGAAAAATACGCTATGGATGAATCAAATATTGCAATGGCGGCGATTAATTTAGTAATAGGTAATAAATCATTTTTTGTTAATGAAGATGATTCTTGGATTCATAAACAAAATAATAATGATCGAAATAGATCAAATAGAAATATTAATAATCGTATGAGAAATTCGAATAGAAGAAATAATTATCAAAATGATTCTTTTGAAACCTACAAATTTAACTTTGGCAAATTTGATGGGGTTAGAGTTGCAAATATAATATCCTCAATCTGTAATTCAACTAATATAAATGGTAGATCCATTGGTAAGATACAGATTTTTAATGAGTACAGTTTGGTAGATTTACCCAGAGATCTGCATAGAGAAACTAAAAATAAATTAAAAAAAATTAAAGTCAGAAACTAGGCATAGAGAATGAAAACTAGTAAATATAAATTCTTTATCTTTGTGAATCTGATAATCCTATTCAACTCTTTTAATAGTTATTTTTTAGCTCAAACAAAAGAAAATTCAATCATAAAATTATTTTGTATTCAGAGTGTTAAAGAGGAAATGTTGAAGGCAGAAATAGTATATAGTGAAGAAATTGTGAATGAAACTTGTGATTGTTACTACGAAGAATTTACACAAACTGCAAGTCATCAAGATGCAAAAACAAAATGCAAATTAGAAACTAAAGAAAATTTAAATCATAATAGAAAAATTTAATTGTTATTTTATGAGGTCTAAGAACAATCAAAATCCAATAATTAGACTTTATTTAAATCTAATTGAAGAAAGAACTTTACTATTTTTTGCTTTTCTTAGTTCCATAATTAATAAAATATTAGATTTAGCTCCCCCTGTAATAATTGGTCTCGCAGTTGATATCGTTGTAAAGGAACAGAATTCATGGATTGCTGGTTTTGGGATAAAAGAAGTTCCAGCACAATTGATTTTTCTTGCATTTGCTTCAGGAATAGTTTGGTCTGGTGAATCCTACTTTGAATATTTATATTCGATTTTATGGAGAAATTTAGCTCAGCTATCTCAACATAAATTAAGAATTAAAGCTTATGAGCATATCCAGGAATTAGATATGGATTTTTTTGAAAATGATAATACTGGAAGGCTATTATCTATTTTGAATGATGATATAAATCAACTCGAGAGATTTCTAGACCAAGGGGCTAATCAGATTATTCAGCTATTTATAACTGTCTTAATAATTGGGAGTACTATGATTTTTGTTGCTCCAAAAATTGCTTTATTCGCTTTCTTTCCTATTCCAATTATATTTTTAGGATCAATTAAATTTCAAAGGAAGCTTGCTCCAAAATATAGAGATGTTAGAAATAAAGCTGGACTGTTGGCATCAAGACTTAATAATAATTTAAGTGGAATTCTAACGATAAAAAGTTTTACTAAAGAAAAATGGGAACTAAATAGATTAAATAAAGAAAGCCTAGATTATCAAAGAAGCAATAAGGCTGCAATAAAATTATCTTCTGCTTTTATCCCTCTTATAAGATTTGCAATCTTATTTGCTTTTATAGCGATTCTATTAATTGGAGGTTTCCAAACTTGGAATAAGACACTTGATGTAGGAACGTATAGTTTTTTAGTGTTTATTACACAAAGACTATTGTGGCCTTTAACTACTTTGGGGCATGTTTTAGATGATTTTCAGAGATCTATGGCTTCAATAGATAGAGTAATTGATCTCATAGATACGCCTATAAAAATAAAAGATGGAAAAATAAAAATTGAACCTATAGATATTAAAGGAGAAATTATTTTTAATAATGTAAATTTTAATTATCCTGGAAGAGATTTAACTTTAAAAAACATAAATTTTAAAATTGAAAATTACTCAACATTAGGAATTGTTGGTTTAACGGGTTCTGGGAAAAGTACAATAATAAAATTACTCCTTAGGATTTATGATATTAATAATGGGTCAATAACATTGGATGGCATTTCTATTAAAGAAATTAATTTAAGGGATTTGAGAAAGTGTATCTCTTTAGTAAGTCAAGAAACTTATTTATTTCATGGAAGTGTACAAGAAAATATTGCTTATGGCTCAATCAACCCAAGTCTTAAAGATATCATTAAAGCTTCAAAGATTGCGGAAGCTCATAAATTTATTGAACAATTACCAGATGGCTATAAAACTATAGTGGGGGAAAGGGGTCAAAGGCTCTCAGGCGGTCAACGTCAAAGAATTGCCTTGGCGAGAGCTGTTTTAAAGGATGCTCCAATATTAATATTAGATGAAGCTACAGCCTCAGTTGATAATGAAACAGAGGCTTTAATTCAAAAATCATTATCTAAAATCACAAAAGAAAGAACAACTATAGTAATAGCTCATAGATTAAGCACTATAAAAAATGCAGATAATATTGTTGTTATTAATAAAGGTAAAATAGTTGAAAGCGGAAAGCATGAAAAACTATTAGATCAGAACAGAATATATGCGGATTTATGGAATGTTCAAGTAGGGATCTAGTATGGAATTTCTAAACTATATTAAAAAGTTAAATGATTCAATCACATTACTAAATATTCCGTCAACTTTATTCCATCTCTCTTCATTTGTTCCCACAGCGAAAGTGTAAAGTGTTCCTCTATCAATTACAACGGTAGCTAATTCGTGTCTGGCCTGTGCATTTAATTTTAATTCATATTCTAAATCATAGAAAATATGATTGGATGCCTCCCTCTTATTGGCATTTAAAAGTTTTACATCTCTACCTGAACCTTCGGGAGCAATGACTTTATCAATTAATGTTTGACCTACTTCACTTGGGCTTCCTAATTGCTCTAATTGAACATCTTTATTTACATCTGAAATAACTAAACTTAAGGTCTCATTACTATTTATTAGATCATGATAAATAATTTCAGGTCCTCCATCGACTTTTACTCTAGTCCATCCTGTTGGGTACAAAAAGGCATATCTTCCATCTGGACTTTGATAAGCTTCTAATCCTGCATTTAGTCCGCCACTACAAGCACTCAGTGTTAAACACAAAAAAATCAAAAATAAATATTTGAAAGGGTTAAATTTAATATTTTTCATTTTGTTTGAAATTACTAACTAAAAATATAATAAGACATTAAAAGCAAACAATTATGGCAATTCAGAATTTTGCGTCTAAATTATCCCTAGAAACAGTTTAATTTTGATTACTTATACCAAATCGCTTTCAAAATTAATTGGTCATTTTGAGAAATTCCCAGGGATTGGTCCAAGAACAGCGCAACGATTGGCCCTGTTTGTTTTAAAACAGCCTGAAAGTACAATAAAAGATTTTTCAAAGGCTTTGTTAGAGGCACATAGTAATGTTGGTCGTTGCATAAAATGTTTCAATTTGACTTCAGAAGATGTATGTGAAATTTGTAAAAATACTGAAAGAAATCAAAAACTAATCTGTGTAGTAGCAGAAACTAAAGATTTGCTTGCTTTGGAGCGCGCCAGAGAATTTAAAGGTGTTTACCATGTTATTGGTGGTTTGATATCTCCAATGGACTCTGTTGGCCCCGAACTCTTAGAAATAAGAAGCTTGGTAGAAAGAGTTAGTAAGACTGAAATAGATGAGATCATATTGGCATTGACCCCCAGTGTTGAGGGAGATACAACAAGTCTTTATATTGGAAAATTGTTAGCTCCTTTTACTAAAGTTACGAGGATTGCATATGGCCTCCCAATGGGCAGTGAACTTGAATATGTGGATGAAGTTACACTTGCAAGGGCGTTAGAAGGAAGAACAAAAATAAATTAGACAATGAGAGAAAATAATCTTATCAAGAAAGAAAAAATCTTAAGACTTCCCCCCTGGATTAAATTTCCTATTAGTAAAGCTTCAGAATTTGAAAAAATACAAACACTTATCAAAAAATCAAATATCCATACTATTTGTGAAGAAGCAAGATGTCCAAATAGAGCAGAATGTTATGCCTCAGGAACAGCCACTTTCTTACTGGGTGGATCGATATGTTCCCGTTCATGTGCTTTTTGTCAGGTAAATAAAGGTAGACCTAGTTCTATCAATATTGATGAATGTACTCAAGTCGCTGAAGCAGTGAAAGTATTAAATTTGAAATATGTTGTTTTGACATCTGTAGCTAGAGACGATCTCCCTGATCATGGTGCAAATTTATTCGTATCTACAATTGATGAGATAAGAAAAATTGATTCAAAAATTAAAATAGAGGTTTTAACTCCTGATTTATGGGGTGGGGGCAAAAATTTTGATGAAACTAATAACCTTCAGACTGATAGATTGAAGATGATTTTAGAAAAAGATCCAATATGCTTTAATCATAATCTTGAAACTGTTGAAAGACTTCAAAAAGAAGTTAGGCGGGGTGCAAATTACAAGAAATCCCTTAGTTTACTAGAAAAGTCAAAAGATATTGCTCCTCATATTCAAACTAAATCAGGAATTATGTTAGGTCTTGGGGAAACATTGGATGAAATAAAAAATACAATTTCTGATCTTAAAAAAATAGATTGTGATCAAATTACAATTGGCCAATATTTAAGGCCCTCATTCAATCATTTGGCAGTTAAGAAATATTGGGATCCATCAGAGTTTGAATATTTATATCGCTTCTCTAAGGAATTAGGATTTAAAAAAGTATCTTCTGGCCCTTTAGTTAGAAGTAGTTATCATGCGGGTTAATTTTCTTCAATTAAAGAGAGTTTCTTTTCAAGTTTTTTTAGTATTGAAATACATTCCCCGTTCATGAGTGTACCTGCACCTCCCCAAACCAATCTTAATAAAAGATCTACTGGGCTAGAACCAACTTCTTTTACAATTTTGAATCCTATTAACTTGAAATATCTCACAAGTTTTTTACTATATCCTTCACTATCAAAAATAGCTAAAAGCCTTGCTTTGTTGCTTGATTTTTTTTCAATTGCCCAAGCCATAGTAGTTGCCCATATTAATTCCGAAACAAAAGCAGGAGCTTTACTAAGGATTCTTAGTGTATCAAGCTGAATACCTTGTTTATTTAAATAAGTCCAACCTTTCATTTCAGCCCAAATCTTAATGATGTTATCTGTCTGTTCCGCTATAACGATTTTAAAGAAACATAATCCGAGAGTTTCTGTAACTTGAATTTTAATTAATAATCCAATGGTAGATGCTAATTTTTCTAATTCTTCAACTTTCATGATTTTAAAAAATTAGTCCTTGTAGATTTTATGATTTTCCACTTTTAATTTATCTATTTGTTTTTGTCTTTCTTCAAACCTTTTCCTATCATCATCACTGAATTGGTCTATACAGAAATGACATTGGATACCCTTTCTATATTCTTTTCTTTCTTGATCTTGAATTGAAACTGGCATTCCACATGCATGACAAATCGAGTAGGAGCCTTTTTCTAATTCTTGATCTAAAGCAACTCTTTTATCAAAAACATAACATTCACCTTCAAATAAGTTTTTTTCTTTTGGGACATCATCAAGGTATTGAAGGATGCCCCCTTGTAGGTGATATATATTTTTATAACCTTTCTTTTTTAGCAAACTAGTAGCTTTTTCACATCTTATTCCTCCAGTACAAAACATTGCTATATTTGTAGATTCTTTATTTTCTATATGGGTTTCTAAGTGATCATCTACCCAATTGGGGAATTCGCTGAAGTTTCTTGTATTTGGGTTTATAGAGTTCTGAAATGTACCTACAGAAACCTCATAATGATTTCTAGTATCAATCACTATTGTATTTTGATTTTTAATTAACTTATTCCATTCTGCCGAATCAATATAAATCCCATTATCTTGTGAGGGATTTATTTCAGGGACTCCCATTGTAACAATTTCTTTCTTGATTTTTATTTTTAATTTTTTGAAGACTTTCTCTTTTGAAAAGTTTACTTTCATATTCAAGTTTCTATTATCTGTATATTTGCTAAGTAAATTGATTACATTATCAATCACATTTTTATCAGCACAAATAGTTCCATTAATGCCCTCACTTGCAAAAATTAATAAACCTGAAAGATCGTTCTCATTTTCAATTTTTAATAATTTATTTTTGAGATCAAAAATTAAGTTTTCTTGAAATGGGAAGAAAGAATAAATAGAAACTATTTTATAATTTGGGCCTTTCATAAAGAAGATAATGTTTTTTCACAAGCTTCAAAATCTTTGTTAAATGATAAGCCAACCTCTTCAAGAAGTTTTCTATCTGATTGAAAAGATGGATTTGAAGTTGTGAGTAACTCATCTCCATAAAAAATTGAATTTGCCCCACATTGAAAACATAAAATTTGAGCTTCTTTTGAAAGCTTTTCTCGCCCTGCACTTAATCTTATTTTACTTTTAGGCATAAGAACTCTTGCTGTAGCAATCATCCTTATCATTTCAATAGAATCAACTTCTTGATTATCTTCTAATCCAGTCCCTTCAATAGCTACTAGTGCATTAATAGGAACACTTTCAGGGTGCGGATTCATATTTGAAAGCACTGCCAAAAGAGATGCTCTATCACCATTAGTTTCACCCAAACCTATTATCCCTCCACAACAAACATTTATTCCTGCATTTCTTACTCTTTTAATTGTATCTAGTCTGTCTTGATAAGTTCTAGTCGTAATTATATTTTTATAGTGCTCAGGACTAGTATCAAGATTGTGGTTATATGCGGTCAAACCTGCATCAGCCAGTCTAGAAGCTTGTTCTTCTGTAAGCATCCCAGCAGTAACACATGCTTCCATCCCTAAATCTTTAACACCTCTAACCATTTCTAACATTGCATTAAAAGATTTACCATCTCTAATTTCTCTCCATGCCCAACCCATACAAAACCTATCTGCACCCTCATTTTTTGCGATTTTGGCTCTTGCTAAAACCTCTTCAACTTGAACTTGTGGATGACTTTTTATTTCGCTAGCACTATAAATTGATTGGCTACAATACGAACAATTTTCCTCACATCCACCAGTTTTTACGCTGAACAATGATGCTAATTGAATGTTGTATTTATTAAATTTCCTGTGAACAATTTGTGATTCCCAAATTAAATCAATCAGAGGCATATTAAGTATTTCCAATATCTCCTCTTTATTCCAATCGAACCTAATTTCTCTTAATAATTGATTATTCAAATTAGCCATTTTTGTTAGGAAGAATAATGAGAATCTTCAAAAGATTTATTTGGTAATGATTCTATACCGCCAAAACGTCTATTCCTTGATTGGTAATCAATTATTGCTTTTAAAAATTCAAACTCATTGAAGTCTGGCCAAAGTACGTCGGATATGTAAATTTCTGAATAAGCTAATTGCCATAAAAGAAAATTACTGATCCTTTTTTCTCCGCTAGTTCTTATTAGTAATTCTGGATCTTTAATCCCTCGTGTTAATAGCTCTGAATTAAATAATTCTTCATTAACTTCACTTGGATTTATCTCGCCAGAAGAAGATTTTAATGCTAATTCTTTTGCAACTTTTACAATTTCTTGTCTACCTCCGTAATTTACACAAATATTCAACAAAAATTTATTGTTGTTTTTAGTTAGATATTCTGAATTAAATATTATTTTTTTTAGAGTTTCAGGGAAAGGAGTTAAATCTCCAATGAATTTTATTTTTGTTGCTTCTTCATGTATCTCTTCAATTTCGTTGCTCAAAACTTCGCTAAAAAGATTTATAAGGAAATCAACTTCTTTTGTTGGTCTTGTCCAATTCTCGGTTGAAAAAGCATAAACAGTTAGTACTTTACAACCTAATTTTTTTGATGCTTTGAGAATTTCTTTTAAAACACTAACTCCTCTTTTATGACCATATGTACGAGGTAACCCTTTTTTGGTTGCCCATCTACCATTTCCGTCCATGATTATTGCTACATGTTCTGGAATTTTTTGCTTATCTATTTTTTTGGATAAGTTATTATTTTTATTGTCAATTATTTTTCCAATAGTCATAAGTTAATCATTTTTGTTAATAAAGATTGCAGGCTTTTCGGTATCTTTTTCGTTCGAATCACTGACAATATTATCACTTAGATTTGTATTTTGGGATAAAGAATTTTTACCTAAAGATGATTTGTTTGTTCCCATTGAGTTTTGATTCCCAATTAAATCTAAAAGAAGTTCTTGTAACCTACTGCTGGTAATTGGCCTTTCAAGTTTCCCTTGGTTTGCTAATGATAATGTGCCTGTCTCTTCAGAGACAACAATACAAATACACCTGTCAAATCTTTCTGTAATACCTAGTGCGGCAAGATGTCTTGTCCCGTATCTACTTATTCCTTGCCTAGATAAAGGGAGTATTACCCCGGCAGATATTATTTTATTCCCTTTCACAAGAACTGCTCCATCATGTAAGGGTGTATCTGTTGCAAAAAGATTTATTAAAAGGTCAGTCGATAATTGTGCCTCAATATTGGTACCTGCATATAAAAAATCTTCAGGTCTTAAATCACTCCCCAAATCTACAACGATTAAAGCCCCCCTCCTATTTTGAGAAAGTTTACCTGCAGTATCTACTAACTGTGTAATAGTAGTTGAAGCTGCTCTAAATTCCTTTGGCGGATTTCCTAGTAATACAGCTAGCCTCCCTGTGCCTAATAGTTCCATTAATCTTCTTAACTCTCCTTGCCAAAGGATCGCTAATGAGAGAGAGCAGGCGAGAACTACTGCATCAATTAATTTTGATGTTAGTGGTAAGTATGCATATCGTTGAATAAACCATGCTGATGATACTAAAAACAAATATCCTCTTAAAAGCCATAATGTCCTTTGTTCTTTTACTCTAGAAAACAATAGAAGTCCAAAACCAAGAGCAAATAAGACATCTAACAAAAGTTTTAAATTTATAATCCCCCAGAAATTCACACTAAAAACAAAATTAATTTAAATGTACCTAATTTTGTTTAAGAAAGCGATCAGGCAAAATATCATACCTTAAAAGATCAAATGGACTTTCTCTTTTTTGAATAATCTCTGCTTCTCCATCACAAACTAAAAGAGCTGCAGGTCTTGGAATTCTGTTGTAGTTAGAGCTCATTGAATTATTGTACGCACCAGTACCAAAAACACATATAAGATCTCCTGTTTTGCAATTTGCGAGTTCTATCTCCTTAAATAATACATCTCCCGATTCGCAGTGTTTACCAGCAATAGTATATTTATTTGTCGAGTTAAGATTAAAAGGGTTTTTTACCAAACATGCAGAATAATTTGATTGATATGTTATGGGCCTTGGATTATCGCTCATCCCCCCATCAACAGACAAATAAGTTCTTATTCCAGGAATTTCTTTAAAAGCACCAATTTTGTATATTGTTATGCCTGCTGTGGATACAATGGATCTACCAGGTTCGCACATCAATTTAGGTAAATCTAAATTATGTTTTTTACAAGCTTTAACAACTGAGGAGGAAATTGTTTTTACCCATTCATCAATAGAAGGTGGGTCATCATTTTTTGTATATTTTATGCCTAAGCCTCCACCAACATTTAGTTCTTTAATTTTATGGCCATATTTCTTGGCGTCTAAAATAACTTTTACCATTATTTCACCTAGATCTTTATGAGGTTCTAGTTCAAAAATTTGGGAACCAATATGAGCATGTAGTCCTTTTAAATTGAGATGTTTAGTTTTGCTTATATTGGCAAATATATTATTCAAATATTCGATACCAAAACCAAATTTGCTATCAAATGAACCTGTTCTTATGTATTCATGTGTATGACATTCAATTCCAGGAGTAAAGCGAATCATTATTTCTAAGTCATGATTTAATGAATTTGATATTTCCTCTAATCTTTTTAAGTCATAGTCATTATCAATAATAATTTTTATGTTATTTCTAATCGCGAAATCTATTTCTTTGTCAGATTTATTGTTCCCATGAAAAACAATTTTTTCATTTGGGACTCCACCCTTTAAGGCTGTTAATAATTCTCCCTCCGAAACTGCATCAAGTCCTAACCCTTCTGAGGAAACAAGGTTACTCATGAATATAGAGCTATTTGCCTTGGAGGCATATATGGGAAGTGATTCGCCTGGATAATATTTTTCTAAGGCTTTTTTATAAGCTCTACAAGACTCTCTTAAAGTGATTTCATCCAAAATGTAAAGAGGTGAATCATATTTTTCAACTAATTCTTCAATAGAACATCCACCAACTGACAATTTTCCATCTCCTCCAATGGATGTAGTAATAGGTACAATATTTTTATTAGGGCTTTCCAGATCAATTTTCTGTTTTAAAAAACTATGTTTTTCTTCCATAGGAGAACTTTGAATAAAGCTTTGCCAAACCTGTCATATTTTATAATGAATCAAGATTTTGACATTAAATATACTTATTAAAATGATATCTATTAAACAAATAAATGAGAGAGATATTGATTTATGTTATGAATTAGATTCAAATACGATTTCGTTATGGAGTAAGAAACAATGGGTTAATGAATTCAAAAAAGAAGGTACAAAAGTCTTTGGGGTATTAATTAAAAACTTAGTTATTGGAATATGTGTTTTTCAAGTTGTTCTTGATGAGGCTCAAATAAATTATTTTGTTGTAAATCAGAAGTTTAGGAAAAAGGGTTTTGGATCTTACCTTATGAGGTATTTAATAAACAAATGTGAAAACTTGAATCTAAAAAAATTACTATTGGAGGTTTCTCAGAGCAATGTTACTGCCGAAAGATTCTATAGACGCTTTGATTTCTCTACTGTAGGAATAAGAAAAAATTATTATAAAGATGGTTCACATGCTCTTTTAAAAGAAAAAAATTTAACAACAAAAATAATGTAAAAATTTAAATGTTCGGATAACCAGAATGCTTGAAATTACTATAATTTCTTGCTATATCATCAAAAAAGTTCAATTTAATTTGATAAATTATACTTTTAGGTATTCATAAAAGCTCATTCTGAACACAAAATTGACATATTACTGGTAGGTTATTAATAGGAATTTAATCTTCTAATGTTTGAAAGATTTACAGAAAAAGCAATAAAAGTCATTATGCTTGCTCAAGAGGAAGCTAGAAGACTTGGCCATAATTTTGTTGGAACTGAACAAATTCTTTTAGGGTTAATTGGAGAAGGAACTGGAGTTGCAGCTAAAGTACTTAAGTCGCTTGGAGTTAATTTAAAAGATTCAAGAATAGAAGTTGAGAAAATAATAGGTAGAGGTTCAGGTTTTGTAGCTGTAGAAATACCTTTTACTCCTAGGGCTAAAAGAGTTTTAGAATTATCTCTTGAAGAAGCTCGTCAACTAGGTCACAATTACATAGGTACAGAACATTTATTATTAGGTTTAATAAGGGAAGGTGAAGGTGTTGCTGCGAGAGTTCTTGAAAATCTTAATATAGACCTTACCAAAGTAAGAACTCAAGTTATAAGAATGCTTGGTGAAACAGCTGAAGTTGGTTCAGGTGCCAGTTCAAACAAGGGCAACTTAAAAACTGCTACTCTTGATGAATTCGGCACGAATTTAACAAAACTAGCTAGTGAATCAAAATTAGATCCAGTAGTTGGCCGCCATTCAGAAATAGATCGTGTAGTTCAAATATTAGGTAGGAGGACAAAAAATAATCCTGTTCTCATAGGTGAGCCTGGTGTAGGTAAAACAGCTATTGCAGAAGGTTTAGCTCAAAGAATACAAACTGGAGATATACCAGACATACTTGAAGATAAGAGAGTTTTGACTCTTGATATAGGTCTTTTGGTAGCAGGAACAAAATATAGAGGTGAATTTGAAGAAAGGTTAAAAAAAATAATGGAAGAAATTAAATCAGCAGGTAACGTCATTCTTGTTATAGATGAAGTACATACTTTAATTGGTGCAGGAGCTGCTGAAGGAGCTATAGATGCAGCAAATATACTCAAGCCAGCTTTAGCTAGAGGGGAACTTCAATGTATTGGAGCAACAACTCTAGATGAATATAGAAAACATATTGAAAGAGATGCTGCTCTAGAAAGAAGATTTCAGCCTGTAATGGTAGGTGAGCCATCTATAGAAGATACAATCGAAATTTTAAAAGGTCTTAGAGAGCGTTACGAACAACATCATCGTTTGAAAATTACTGATGATGCGCTAGAGGCCGCAGCTCATTTGGGGGATCGTTATATATCTGACAGATTTTTACCTGATAAGGCTATTGACCTCATCGATGAGGCTGGAAGTAGAGTTCGTTTAAAAAACTCTAAACTTCCACCTGAAGCAAAACAAATAGATAGAGAGTTAAGACAAGTCCAAAAACAGAAGGAAGAATCTGTAAGAGACCAAAATTTCGATCAAGCTGGCCAATTACGTGAAAAAGAGATGGAATTGTCTGCAAAAATTAAAGAAGTATTGGACAATAAAAAAGAATCTGCAACTGGAGATCAATTAAATGCTGATAATTCTTTAAAAAGCGATTCAACACTTTTGCAAAATCCCCTTGTTAGTGAAGAGGATGTTGCACATATTGTGGCTTCATGGACAGGCGTTCCTGTTCAAAAATTAACAGAAACTGAATCAGTCAAGCTCCTTAATATGGAGGAAACACTTCACCAAAGGCTAATTGGACAAGACGAAGCTGTAAAGGCTGTTTCAAGAGCTATAAGAAGAGCAAGGGTTGGATTAAAAAATCCTAATAGACCCATCGCAAGTTTTATTTTCTCTGGCCCTACTGGTGTTGGTAAAACTGAATTGACTAAATCACTAGCTTCATATTTCTTCGGTAGTGAAGAAGCAATGATCAGATTAGATATGTCAGAATTTATGGAAAGACATACAGTTAGTAAACTTATAGGCTCACCGCCTGGTTATGTCGGTTTTAACGAAGGTGGCCAGCTTACTGAAGCAGTTAGAAGACGTCCTTATACAGTCGTTTTATTTGATGAAGTTGAAAAGGCGCATCCAGATGTTTTCAATTTATTATTGCAATTACTTGAAGACGGAAGATTAACTGACTCCAAAGGTAGAACTGTAGATTTTAAAAATACATTGTTAATTATGACCTCTAATATCGGTTCAAAAGTCATCGAGAAAGGTGGTGGCGGACTAGGATTCGAATTCTCAGGTGATTCAGTTGAAGATAGCCAATATAATAGAATTAAATCATTAGTTAATGAAGAACTTAAGCAATACTTTAGACCTGAATTTTTAAATAGACTTGATGAAATAATTGTATTCAGACAACTAACTAAAAATGAAGTTAAAGAAATTGCTGAAATAATGTTGCAAGAAGTTTTTGTCCGATTACAAGATAAAGGCATTAAATTAGATGTCACCGATGCTTTCAAGGAAAGACTGGTTGAGGAAGGTTATAATCCTTCATACGGAGCAAGACCTTTGAGAAGGGCGGTTATGCGTTTACTTGAAGATAGTTTGGCTGAAGAAGTTCTTTCTGGCAGAATAAAAAATGGAGATAATGCTTTAGTTGATATAGATGACAATAAAAAAGTTACAATAAATATTTCTTCTGAAGAATCTTCTCAAGAGCTAGCAGGTGCTAACTTCTAATCATTCAAAGTAAATATGCAGTCAATCTCTCCAGAAATTATATATAGGGGAAATTATGCTTGGGAAGAATCATTACCTCAAATCAGTACTTTAACTAAAAGTCCATTAATTCTAGGTAGAGGAATTCAAACGAATAATTTGAGAAATAATATTTTTAATGATTTAAAAAATCAAAAACTTAATGTTAATTCTGCTAATTTACAATTTGATTGTTGTTACGAAGATATTTCAAGAGTTAAGAATATCATTTTAAATAATAATAATGATTCTGTTATCGCAGCTGGAGGTGGCAAAGTTCTTGATTCTGGAAAATATTTAGCAGATTGTCTTAATATCCCTTGTATTACTGTGCCTCTTAGTGCATCTACATGCGCAGGTTGGACAGCCTTATCAAATATATATACAAAGGATGGTCAATTCATAAAGGATGTCGAACTAAGATCTTGCCCGAAAATACTAGTTTATGATCATAAATTTATTCAAACAGCACCATCAAGAACACTTGCAAGTGGCATAGCTGATGCTTTGGCAAAATGGTACGAATCCTCAATAACAAGTTCAACGATAGATGACGGTCTTGTTCAACAAGCAATTCAGATATCAAGAGTTTTAAGAGATCAACTATTAATAGATGGAGAAAAAGCGTTTAAGGGTCAATATGAAAATTATCCTTCTTGGCAAAATACTGTAGAAGCATGTGGACTTACAGCAGGATTAGTTGGTGGTATTGGTGGAGAAAAATGTAGGACTGCAGCAGCACATGCTATTCATAATGCAATTACTCAGATAATTACCCCTAATAAATTCTTACATGGTGAGATTGTTGGGGTTGGATTATTATTGCAATTAAGATTAGAAGAAATGAAAAATAATAATAAATTAGCTGCTCAATCAATTAAACAATTATTTGTACTCATGAAAGAATTGAATTTGCCAACTACTATCGGACAACTTGGAATAAATGTTTTTGAAAATAATAATTTAGAGAAAATTGCTGATTTTACCTGTCGAGATAAATCTGAGATTCACTTTTTACCTTTTGAAATTAATAAACAGGATATAATAGAGGTCATTTCAAATTTTGAACAACAAAAAATTAAAATATAAACATTTTTTTGACTAAAAACAATTTTGAACAATTAAGTGATTTAAATGCAGAATTTTTTGAAAGTGCCAAATTGTCACTTTTAGACCCTTTAGGTCTTTATTTGGCAAATGATGTAAGGTGGATAAAATTCAACCAAAACTGGAATTCTTTAAAATTCCCAGTAGTTATGGGAGGGAAAGGTCAACCTATACTTCTTCTGCATGGCTTTGATAGTAGTTTTTTAGAATTCAGGAGAATATACAAATCACTTAAAAGAAATTTTCAAGTTATCGTTCCTGATCTGTTGGGTTTTGGTTTTAGTCCCAGGTGCGCAACAAATGAATACAATTCCTCGAAAATAATTTCACATTTAATTGATCTCCTTAAAACTTTAAAGATAGCAAAGAATCTAAAAATTATAGGTGCCTCTATGGGAGGCTCAACAGCTTTAAAACTTGCTTTTGAAATTCCTGATTCTATTGACAAAATTATCCTTCTTTCTCCAGCCGGATTGTTTGGAGAACCTAAGAGAATTCCTTTCCCTCTTAATCAAATTGGCGCCTCATTTCTTGGCTTGCCTCAGGTCAGAAAAAGTCTTTGTAGGCAAGCATTTGCTTTTCCAGATGAATGTGTTGGTGAAATGGAAGAGCAAATTGCTTCAATTCATCTTGGTTGTAAAGGATGGAGGAATTCACTTGCATCATTTGCAAAAAGTGGTGGGTTTGCCGGAACTCAAAAATATATTCAAAATATCCCTATAAAAACATTATGTGGAGAAAATGATCGAATCCTTGGAAAAAAAGAGATTAAAAACATAAGAAGTATTGAAAAATTAAATTTTGTAGGATTACAAAATTGTGGTCATCTTCCACATATAGATCTACCATCATTATCTAGTAAAATTATCCAAGATTATTTTTTGGAATAAAAGATTTTTTAATTAATTTAGATACTTCAAAATTATAAAAATATAATACAAAACAGATGGAGTAAAGATGTAACTGTCAATTCTGTCAAGAATTCCTCCATGTCCAGGTAAAAAAGTTCCGGAATCCTTTATTTTTGCATCTCTCTTCATCATAGATTCAATTAAATCTCCAACTAATGCCATAAGAGAAATTGAAATTCCATATATTATTCCAACAAATAATGGATTTTCCCAATTCATTAAAAATGCGAAAAATATTGCTAGTAATGTTGAACAGGATATTCCTCCAAGTAAACCTTCTATAGTTTTGCTCGGAGATATTGGAGATAGAGATGTTTTACCAAATGACTTCCCAATGAAATAAGAACCAATATCACTAGCTACAATTAAAAAACAAGAAGTTAAAGTTAGATAAAGACCTGTAGTATTTGATAAATTCTCAAACGACATAATACCCTGATTTGAACTTATTATCACTGAATCTAATCCCCTTAACTTAATCCAGTAACTAGGTAAAAAACCTAAATAGAATAATCCAAAAATAGAGGCTGCAATATCTGAAATTGTCCCGGGTTTTGGTTGCAAAAGTAACCAAGTGCATATCCCAACTGAACAGATTGGTAAAATTGAATTTGAAATTTCTCCTTCAAGCAAACCAATAGTCTCAAGATAAGTAGAAACTATAATTATAAAGGATGAAAATAGTGTAGTTTTTGTAGCTGGTCTTATTCCTTTAAATTCTGCCATTCTAAAAAATTCTAATAATGCTAGATATGTAAGCAACGCAGTTGCCAATGTAAAAAACCACCCCCCCATCAAAACAACAATTAAACCAAAAATTCCTATAAGTAATCCGCTTCTTAATCTCATATGAAATTGCTATGTTTCTATGACTCTTATATTAAAATTTACCAGATCTTTGTTGCATAAACTTTGATTATTTATCCAATTAAACCTATTTATATCAATTTTTTCGCCAGGAATTATTAGAGGTATCCCGGGAGGATAAGGGCAAATAATATCTCCAGATATTTTATTTAATGATTGTGAGAAAGAAATACTACGAGTCTCACTTCTCCAAGCAATTCCAATTTCGATTTCGGGAGCTTGAACTAATTCAAAGGGCGATTTGAGCACTTCTAAACTTTTTGATTTTTTGGCATTTAACAGTAATTTTTTCCATAACTTTTCAAATAAATTAAGAAAATCTTTTTGATTTCCAAATCCTAAGCAAAAAGTGAGAGTCATCATTTCTGGCAATTCGGCAATAAGGCCATTTCTATAAAAAAATTTATCAGCAGTAAAACCATCAATTCCAGCCTGAGAGGTATTGACTACAATTTTTAAGGGGTCTTGAGTTTCTATGAGAGGAATATTTTTTTGAATTAATTTTTTATAAATACTTTTTGCCTCTAAAATTCTTTTTTGATATTTTGATAAACTTTTTTTATTGAGCCAGTCCTTAATAGACTCTTCACAAGAAGAAAGTAATAAGGAGCTTGGACTAGTAGTTTGCAGCAAATTAATACTTTTGATTAAATTACCTTCATTTATTAGATTCCCTTTGTACCAAAGTACCGCCGTTTGAGTTAATCCATTGAGCGACTTATGCAATGAATTAACAACTAAATCAGCCTTTAATGATAAGGCCGGTTTTGGTAAATTAAGGTTTTCACAAAAAAGGAAATATGAACCATGGGCTTCATCAACTAAAACAGGTAAATTTTTTTGATGACAACAATCTATTAAAGGCTCTAAATCTCCGGAATATCCATGATAAGAGGGATTTACAAGAATAACCCCTGCAATTTTATTCTCATCAAAATTTAATTTCTTAAATACATTTTCAAACCAAATTTTTGTAATTGGTTTGTAATGACCCGTTAAGGTTGAAAATTCTAGGTCAAAAAATATTGGATTTATATTCTGCATCGCACAGATTTTTATAATACTTATGTGAACATTTCTAGGCATCAGGATATTTTCTCCTGGATTTGCCATTGCAATTACTGCTGATTGTATTAATCCGGAAGCTCCATTAACTCCAAAAAAACATCCTTTAGCCCCAAATCTTTCGGAGAATTCTCTTTGAGATTTAGCAATCAATCCGCTTTGGGATAGCGGTGAACCTATTTCTGGTAGTTCGGGTAAGTCCCAATACCCAGGTGGATTTTTTAATAACTTCACCAATTTATCTGGTAAAGCTGCCCCTCTGTTATGAGCGGGAAAGAATAAAGACTTTAAAAACTTTTTAGTTAGAAAAGATGAAATGCTCATAAAGTATTATTGACATATATAGAATGGTCTACATGGTAATCTTTTTTGATATTTTTTAACTTTAATGAAAAGATCTTATTCGAAATATTCAGCAAAAGATGACTTACTTTGGTTGATTTTGAGACCATGGATTTTTATCCCAAGAGTTTTATATATCCTTTTAACTTTTATTTTTCTTTTTTTAAGAATACTTTTTCAAGGTAACAGTAAAAATGAAAATGTACAAAAAAATCTCTCGAAATATCTTTTTGATGTAATAACGGATTTAGGGCCTTGTTTTATCAAATTAGGCCAAGCACTCTCAACTAGGCCAGATCTTGTTAGACAAGATTGGCTTACAGAACTTACAAACTTACAAGATAATCTCCCAGCATTTGATCACAAAATTGCTTTAAAAATCATTGAAGAGGAACTTGGATCCCCGGCTAATAAATTATTTGAAGAGTTTCCAGATAGTCCTATTGCTTCAGCAAGCTTAGGTCAAGTTTATAAAGCAAAAATAAATAATTCTTATCTAGCTGTGAAAGTACAGCGACCGAATCTATACTTTCTCATAAGAAGGGATATTGTAATCTTAAGGTTTTTAGGAACTTTTTTATCTCCACTCTTACCATTAAATATAGGTGTTGGAATTGGAGAAATAATAGATGAATTCGGTAAGGCACTTTTTGATGAAATTGACTATCAAAAAGAGGCCGAAAATGCTTTGAAGTTTGCAAATTTATTCAAAGAAAACCCAAATATTTTTATTCCTAAATTAGAAAAACAGTTTTCATCTAAAAGGATTATCACAACCTCTTGGATTGATGGAGTTAAGTTAAGAGATCGAGCTTTACTCGAGGAAAATAACTTAATACCTTCTTCTTTTATAAAAACATGTGTCATCAGTGGACTGCAGCAATTATTTGAATTTGGATATTTTCATGCAGACCCACATCCAGGAAATATGTTTGCTCTCAAAGGAGGAAATGCAGATTGTGGGAATTTAGCTTATGTTGATTTCGGAATGATGGATACTATTACTAATTCAGATAGGCTTACTCTTATCAAGGCAATTGTTCACATAATAAATGAAGAATATTATCTTCTAGCAGAAGATTTCCAGAAATTAGGTTTTTTAACCAAAGAGCAAGATCTTCAAAAACTTGTAGAACCATTAAAAGAAGTTCTTGGAGGATCTCTAGGAGCAGAGGTTGGTAATTTTAATCTTAAAAATGTAACTGATAAATTCTCAAAACTAATGTATTCCTATCCTTTCAGAGTTCCCAGTAGGTTTGCCTTAATAATAAGAGCCGTTGTTAGTCAAGAAGGTTTAGCACTAAGACTAGATCCTGAATTTAAAATTTTAAAAATCGCTTATCCCTATATTGCAAAAAAACTACTTACAGATAATTCTGAAGAGATTTTAGACATCCTTTTAGAAGTCGTTTTTGATAAAAAAGGTCAAATTCAAATAGAAAAAGTTGAAAGTTTATTAAATATTTTATTTAAAGATTCAGAGAATATTAATTCAGACCTCATACCAGTTGCTAACGCTGGATTGAAATTATTTATTAGTAAAAAAGGATCCGAAGTTAGAAAGAATCTTCTTTTAAGCCTTATAAAAGATGAAAAATTAGAATTTACAGATGCAAAAAAACTCTTAGCTTTAATAAGAGATACTTTTAGCCCTCTGAATATTGCAAAAAGTGCAGTGCAAAATATTATTTCCACAGTTTAGTTTTTATATTTATCTCTAATAAATTTACTTATGATTTTAATTCGATTAGAATTGAACAAATTGTTTATTTTGAAAATTGAGTAGTAAAAGTATTTATTAGATTAGGGCTATAGAATGAATATTTTGAAAAATCTCTTTTTATTTAATAAGAAATCTGAAAAAAATAAAGACTTTAGTCCTGGATTTGTTGATCAATATATAGAAATTGCAAAGTTAGTAAAAGAAGCAAGAATTCAACAAAAACTTACAATAAAAGAATTGTCATACATTTCAAAAATTCCTGAACGAATAATAAATTCTATTGAAAGTAACAATAAAAATATTAGGCCAGAGTATCCATTTATAAGATCTATATTAATTAAATTAGAGGAATGCTTAGGTTTAAAAAAAAATACATTATTAAAATTAGCAGTTAAAGAAAGAAAAATTATAAAGAAAGGGGGAAAGGATTTTTTGTTCAAGAAATTCGATCTTATCAATACTTGGCAAGGAAGTCTTTTATATTTTTTTCTATTAGTTTTAACTATATTTATATTAAAGAGATACTTTATTTTAAACGTAAATGTCATAGAGATTCAAAATATTGAAAATCAAATCATCGAAAAATAAATTTTAAGAAATCCTATTTTCTAGTTCTCCCAAAATTATTTCCAAGCTCACTAAAAGTTTTTATATTATCTTCTATTTCTTCTAAAGATCGATTTAATTTCCATTTCCAATTGTTTTTTGTGGTACCAGGTTTGTTTAATCTACTTGAATCGTCTAGAGATAATAAATCTTGTATTGGAGCGATAAATAGATTCGCATTTGTGTCCATTCCAATTTCTATTAAATCCCAAGAAGGATTTTCTGAAAATTTATACTTATCTCTTATTCTTCTTTTGGATTCATAATCTAGATATTCCCACCATGAAACAGAAGTAGAATTGTCATGAGTCCCTGTATAAACAACCCAATTTTCTCCTTCAATATTCTTGGGTAAATAAGGATTATCTTCATTGCCATCAAAAGCGAATTGCAATATTTTCATGCCAGGCAGTTCAAAATTGTTCCTTAATTTCTCAACATCTGGGGTTATTACTCCAAGATCTTCCGCAATAATTGGTAGATATTTACCCCCTAGGTCCTTTTTTACTTTTTTCAATAGTGTTCTACCTGGAGAATTTATCCATTTTCCGATAATTGCCGATTTAGAACGGCCATTAACTCTCCAGTAACCCGCTAAACCTCTGAAATGATCGAATCTCAAAATATCCACAAGTTCAAATTGCCTTTGAAATCTTTTTCTCCACCAATTGAAATTAGTCCTCTTATGTTTTGACCAAAAGTAAGTTGGGGTACCCCATAATTGTCCTGTTGATGAGAAATAATCAGGTGGAACACCACTTTGAAATATTAAATCTCCATTCTTAAAAATTGAAAATAATGATTTATTACTCCATACGTCAGCGCTGTCTCTAGAGACATAAAAAGGCAAATCTCCTATGAGCTTAATATTCTTTAATTTTGCAAAGTTTTTAATGGAGCTCCATTGCTCATCTAGATGCCACTGTATTAATTTCTTAATAAGTATCTCTTTACTCTTTTTCTTAATCCACAATTTTAAAAAATTGTTATTTTTTATTTTAAAATCTTGTGGCCATTCCCACCAAGGCAACATATTAAACTCCTCTCTGATAACAACAAATGTTGCATAATCTTCAACCCAAGAATTCCTACTGATCCATTTATTAAAATTTATTTTTTTTTCTTCAGGCTGTGAACTCCAACCTTGTAAAAGTAGGTGCCCTATTTTCTTTGTTAAATCATCCGCAATATTAAAATCAAACTCATCTTTATTCTGATTTATTGGATCAAGATTTTCTTTATTTGGAATCAAGATAAAACCTTTCTCGATTAAATCATCTAGATCCAAAAACCATGGGTTTAGTGCAAAACTAGACGGGGAACTATATGGAGAACCTGTAGAGTCAGTAGGTGTAAGAGGTAAAAATTGCCAGTATTCAATTCCATGCTTATGTAGTTTTTTTATCCACTCTTTAGCTCCTCTACCAAACGTTCCACATACTCTTCCTCCAGGAATACATGTTGGATGCATAAGTACGCCTAATGATTTTTTTGCAAGAATTGATTCTATGGGCATTTGTATATATTTTGATTCTTTACACTTAAAGAGTTTCTAATTCTCTAAATTAAACCATATACAAATTTTCTTTAATTGACAAATATTATTCCTAGCTTTTAAGACTGAATAAATATTAGATCCGATTTTAATCAACAATTTTTTTTAATTGATGGGACTTTTGAAAACATAAGTCAATATCTTTTGCGAAATTCACATAAACGACTACGATAAGAATATAGTTTATGGTGCAAATTTCGTGACAAGTTTTATCACGGCAATGCAGAGTAAAGAATCTAACTTTAATCTAACTAATAGTAGATTAAGGCTAGTAAGTGGAACAACAAATCCTAAATTAGCTGAAGAAATTGCATCATACTTAGGGATTAAAAATGTACCCTTAATTTCTAAAAGATTTGCTGATGGAGAACTTTATGTCCAGATTCAGCAATCTATTAGAGGTTGTGATGTATTCCTTATACAACCTACGTGCGCTCCTGTAAACGATAGTTTAATGGAGCTTATGATTATGGTTGACGCATGCAAGAGAGCGTCTGCAAGACAAATAACGGCTGTAATTCCCTATTTTGGATATGCAAGGGCAGATAGAAAGACCTCTGGAAGAGAATCTATAACTGCAAAACTAACTGCTAATTTGCTTGAAAAATCAGGAGTTGATAGGGTTCTTGCTATGGACTTACACTCAGCCCAAATACAAGGGTACTTTGACATCCCATGCGATCATATTTACGGTTCGCCTGTGTTAATTGATTATCTAGAAACTTTAGATCTAGAAGAAATAGTTGTCGTCTCTCCTGATGTAGGTGGAGTTGCGAGAGCAAGAGCATTTGCAAAATTAATGAAAGATTCTCCTTTGGCTATTATTGATAAAAGGAGATCGGCTCATAATATCGCCGAAAGTCTAACAGTTATTGGTGAAGTTAAAGGTAAAACGGCTATTCTTATAGACGATATGATCGACACGGGAGGAACAATTTGTTCTGGAGCTCATTTATTAAAAAAAGAAGGAGCCAAAAGAATATTTGCATGTGCCTCACATGCTGTATTTTCTCCTCCTTCTTATGAAAGATTAAGTACTAAGAATCTATTCGAGCAAGTTATTGTAACTAATAGCATACCCGTTATACATACAGATAATTTTCCACAGTTAAAAATTCTTTCTGTAGCAAATATGCTTGGAGAAGCTATTTGGAGAATCCACGAAGAAAGTTCCGTAAGTTCAATGTTCAGATAATAAATAAAAGTTATTTTTTACTTTGCTTTACAAGTTGCTTTAACCTTTTTTCATAATCATTTTTTATATTTTTTGGAATACTTTCAGGACAAATATTAAGTGCACTTCCGATAATTTGAAATGTACCTGCGTTATATAATTTTTTCTCATCAAGTTTTTCATTTCCTAATTCTTTAATAAGTCCTCCATGCTTCCCAATTATTACATTTGCAAAGGTAGCACTAGCAATCCCAAGGCCTTTTTTAAAATCTACTTCAGCTTTTGAAGCTATACAAAGATAGGAGGCCCCCATTTGTCGATAAAGGAAAAGATCTTTTTCAGATGCAGCAATTAAATTTTTTTCAGCCTTAATTTGTCTATTTATTAAATTAATCTCAAAAAGTGTAAAGGGTATAAAAAGGCTAATCCCAAGTAATTTTAAAATTTTTTTTGAATAAAAATTAATGCCCATTAACTAATAACATTTACTACAAGATAACATTTTTAAGTTTGCATTAATTTATAAAAAAGCACTTATTTAATAATTTTTATTTCATGATGATTCTCTACTATTTTTAACTTGTTTTTGTTCCATGAGTATATAACTCTGAATCTAAACTTATCCGAATCTACTAGTCTTGTATGTTCAAGTATGTACCAATCTTTGTAAGAAGATTCAAAAATCATTTCGTGTTCATCTACCTGCTTAATATTTGAAACACCTTCATCATTACTTAAATAAAAATTTTCCCTCATAAGTTGATGCCCCTTTAGGAATGCAAGCATTTCACCTCGTTCTTTATATTGGGGGTTTTCCTCAAAAAATTTATATTTTTTTTCTGGATACCAAGTAAATTTATAGTGAGATTCCCATTCAGATTTATTTTTAAGAGCTTGTATATTTATATTCATACATAAATTATAAGTTTTTTGCATTTCATCAAGAAAATATGTTCTATTAGATTTCCACAAACCAATATTTCTCGAAAACCATCTTTTTAAATTACTATTTAAATTAATTTCTGGAGGATTAGCTCCAAAATTTGAATTTTTCTTTTGATTGACAACAACCATATATAAATAAGTCCTATTTATTTCATAGCTTATTTGTAGAATAAAAATAAATATCTTAAGGTGTTTATAAGGATTAACAGCTTTTCAACACTTCAGGGGAAATCATTTGAATGATAAAAAAGAGCTAAGATTAATACTTGTAGCAGCTAGAAATCAACTTTCTAGTAATGATATTAAGTCTCTGATAGCTTATTTAGAGTCAGATGATTGTGAGTTTAAGATATCTCTTCAGATTTCGGAGCCCACAGAACAGCCAGAATTACTCGAATTACATAGATTAGTGGCTATCCCCGCTCTTATAAAGGTTTCCCCAGCTCCTAAACAAATATTTGCTGGAAGTAATATTTTTTCTCAGTTGCAGAAGTGGCTGCCAAGATGGACACAGGAAGGTTTAACAAAAAATTTAGGGATTAATTTGCAACCATCCAAAATTGATTCAATAAGAACTCAAAAAGAATTTCTTCTGGAAGACGAACTTCTTGTTCTAAGACAAGAGAATGAGACATTAACAAAGAGAATAGAATCTCAGGAAAGATTATTAAGAATGGTTGCACATGAATTAAGAACACCCTTAACTGCAGCTACTTTGGCGGTTCAAAGTCAAAAACTTGGACAAATAGATATTACAAAATTGCAAGAGGTAATTAAAAGAAGATTGGAAGAGATTGAACTCTTATCTCAGGATCTTTTAGAGGTCGGAACAACAAAATGGGAAGCTTTATTTAATCCTCAAAAAATTGAATTAGGTAATATTAGTGCTGAAGTAATACTTGAATTAGAAAAGTTTTGGAGATTAAGGAATATTGAAATTGACACGGACATTCCATCAGATTTACCAAGTGTATTCGCTGATCAAAGAAGAATGAGGCAAGTATTTCTAAATTTAATTGAAAATGCTATTAAATTTTCCAAAGACTCTGGTTCAATAAAAATTACAATGATTCACAAAACAAACCAATGGGTTGAAATAACAATTTGTGACAAAGGTGCAGGTATTCCTATGAGCGAACAGAAAAGGATTTTTCTTGATAGAGTCAGGCTCCCACAGACTTCTGAAGGAACTTCAGGATTTGGGATAGGGCTATCAGTATGTAGAAGAATAGTACAAGTCCATGGGGGAAGAATATGGGTTGTATCTGAAGTTGGCGTAGGTTCCTGTTTTCATTTTACAGTTCCTGTGTGGCAAGGACAAAACAAAGATCAACAATACTTGACGAAAGGCTAGCCTTACTCTTAATTTTTAATAAGCTGTTATGCTAATTTCCTGGCCCCATCGTCTAGAGGCCTAGGACACCTCCCTTTCACGGAGGCGACAGGGGTTCGAATCCCCTTGGGGCTATTATTTAAAATTTAATGCTAATTTATTGAGGACTTTGCTTGCCTATCTACGGCAATCAAATTTTCTGAAAGATCTTTTTTTAATCTTTTCTCTATCATTCCTATAGGCATCCACTGACAACCTTGAACAGTGAGATCGTAAATTAATGAATTTTTTTGTCTGTTTTTAATATTCTGAATTTTCCAACTACCTTCAAACTTTCTGAAATCTCCTTTAATCAAATTAAATTTTAAAAGACCAAGCTCCTTATCTTCGAATAAATCGATAGTTACTTCAGCTGAAAATTTCAAACCAAGAAAATCCTGAGCTCCAACTTGTTTAAGGTGAACATTATTGTTATTTTGATATATTTTTTTGCTTGAAAGTAAATTTGGTATGTAAAGATTTAGTCGATCATAATCTGTTAAAACATTCCACAAAGAATCAAAACTCGCAGAGGTTGTAAGTTGAGCTGCAAGTCTTCTTGTTCCACCAGAAAGCTTCTCCATCGTTTGCTCAATTGTCCTGTAATCATCGTTTTTAGAATGATCTACTGATGCTTGAGGATTATTCATAAATGAATTTTTTAATTAGATAAAAAATTATTTCTGTGTAACTATACCGATAAAAACAATAAATACTGAAAAATAAAAATAATTTCATTAAATTATTCCGATCTCAAAACGTAACCATTTTTGTGAAATCACTACAAATTAAACTACAAATTGATAATCTTTTATAAAAGAAATCTTAAAAAATGTATTCACAAGCAAAAGTAATCGCAGGCGGATTAGCTCATATACCAGTAGTAATAGCTGTTTTTTATTTTATACTCACAACTTTTAATAAAAGAGCTTTAAAATTTGTTGAAGAAGCAAAAACAAAAAAACCTGAATCAAAGCCTGTGGAACCAAAAAAAACAACTGTTTTGAAAACAGATAATACAAAAATAGAAGCTCCAAAAACAGAAACTCTTAAAGTGGCCAAGAAAAAGCATGCAGATGTTCCAGTCAATATTTATCGCCCCAAGACACCATACGAGGGAACAGTTATTGAAAACTATAGTCTTCTTAAAGAAGGAGCTATTGGTAGAGTTAATCACATAACTTTTGACCTTAAAGATAGTGATCCATTTTTAAATTACGTAGAAGGTCAAAGTATTGGTATTATGCCTGCTGGTGAAGATGCCAATGGAAAACCTCATAAATTAAGACTTTACTCAATAGCCAGCACCAGACATGGAGATGACTTTAATGGAAATACAGTTTCTCTTTGTGTGAGACAGCTTCAGTATGAAAAAGATGGTGAAACCATTAATGGTGTCTGCTCCACTTACTTATGTGATATTAAGCCTGGCGATAAAGTAAAAATAACAGGACCTGTAGGTAAAGAGATGCTTCTCCCTGATGAAGAGGAAGCAAACATTGTCATGTTGGCCACTGGCACAGGAATAGCACCGATGAGGGCTTATTTAAGAAGAATGTTTGAACCAACCGAAAAAGAAAAAAATAAATGGAATTTCAAGGGTAAAGCATGGTTATTTATGGGTGCTCCAAAATCAGCTAACTTGTTATATGAAGAAGATCTTCAAAGATACCTTAATGAAAATCCAGATAATTTTAAATATACAAAAGCTATTAGTCGTGAGCAGCAAAATACAAAAGGTGGAAGAATGTACATACAAGACAGAGTTTTAGAATCAGCCAATGAACTTTTCAATATGATTGAAGATGAAAAGACTCATATATATCTTTGTGGTTTAAAGGGTATGGAGCCTGGAATAGATGAAGCAATGACTAAGGCAGCTGAGGAAAAAGGCTTGAACTGGTCAGAACTAAGACCTCAACTAAAAAAAGCAGGAAGATGGCACGTAGAAACCTACTAAATCTTTTATATTTGATTTAAGTTTCACCTGCTAAATACTTTTTGGTTTAGACACAATTTGTAGCTAATCTTAGAAAAAAAGAGGATTTTAAAAAAAGAATACTAAAAATATGCCTTCAACTTTAAGTAATCCTCTAAGATTAGGTTTACGGCAGGAAAGAGTCATATCTCCACAATGCTTAGTAATATTTGGTGCAAGTGGAGACCTTACTCATAGAAAATTAATACCAGCCTTATTTGAACTCTATTTACAAAGAAGAATTCCTAGTGAATTTGGAATAGTTGGTTGTGCGAGAAGACCTTGGACTGATAATGAGTTTAGAGAAAAGATGAAAGTAAAGCTATCCAATCAAATATCTGGTAAAGAAAGAGAGTGGGAACAATTTTCTAATTATCTTTTTTATGAACCAGTTGACCTACAACAAAGTGATAACGTCGTAAGGCTTTCTAAAAGATTAAATGAAATTGATAAAACACAAGCTACTCATGGGAATAGAACATTTTATTTATCTGTATCTCCAAATTTTTATGCAAGTGGATGTAAAGCTCTTAAAGCAGCTGGGCTTTTAGATGACCCTAAAAAAAGTCGTTTAGTGATAGAAAAACCTTTTGGAAGAGATTATTCAAGTGCAAAAAAATTGAATAAGATCGTTCAAAGTTGTGCTGAAGAAAGTCAGATTTATAGGATTGATCATTATTTAGGTAAAGAGACAGTTCAAAATATTCTTGTTTTGAGGTTTGCTAACACTATTTTTGAACCAATCTGGAACAGAAATTATATATCAAGTGTTCAAATTACTTCATCTGAAACAGTGGGTGTTGAAGATAGAGCAGGTTATTACGAGAGTTCTGGTGCTTTAAGGGATATGCTTCAAAATCATATGACACAAATGCTTGCTGTTACTGCTATGGAACCGCCGGGAAAGTTCGAACCAGAAGCAATAAGAAATGAAAAAGCTAAGGTTCTTCAAGCTTCAAAACTTGCTGATGAAAATGAACCGTGGAATTGTTGCATACGAGGTCAATATGGAGAAGGAGGAAATATTTCAAGTCGACTCAAAGGGTATAGGCAGGAAGATGGGGTTTATTGTAATAGCACAACAGAAACTTATATTGCCACAAAAGTTTTTGTTGATAACTGGCGTTGGCAAGGCGTTCCTTTTTATTTAAGAACAGGGAAAAGACTACCTAAAAGACTTGGAGAAATAGTCTTGACTTTTAAAGACGTTCCAGTTCATTTATTTGAATCAACAATAATAAACCCTTCCCCAAATCAACTTATCCTTAGAATTCAGCCAAACGAAGGAGCTACTTTCAAATTTGAGGTAAAATCTCCTGGCTCTGGAATGAAATCAAGACCTGTTGAGATGGAATTTTCTTATGATGAATCATTTGGAGAACCCTCAGATGAAGGCTATGTAAGATTATTAGCTGATGCAATGCTTTCTGATCCAACTTTATTTACTCGAAGTGATGAAGTAGAGGCAGCTTGGAAACTTTATACGCCATTAATAGATTTGATGGATAATTCTCCTTGGAAGTTACCTATTTATAATTATGAATCTATGACTTGGGGACCTCCTGAGTCTGATCAATTACTTTCAAAAGATAATATTTTCTGGCGTAGACCTTAAAAATGAAACCTCAACTAACACTTCAAACTCCATTAGAATTGCCTTCTCAGGAAATTTCTAATTACCTTAATAAATTATGGATTTCTGAAGATAAAGATAATTCTGGAGCTAATACTTTTACATTAATGGTCTGGCAGCCTGCTTGGCTAGAACAATGCTTGGTTCAAAAAGGATTAGTAAATGGACCAATTACTGGAAATTTAAGTACAGAGATAATTGAAGTTGCTAAAAAATTCATACTAGATCAAGGACTTCCTATCACTACTTCCCTTGGAAGTGAAAATTTATTAAATTTGTTAAAGCAAAATTTATCTAATAATGACTTTGAAGACTTTAGAGGACAATTTTTTGAATCATCAATAAGTACATTGAATCCAAGAAGATTAATAACTCTAGCGCCAACGTTAAATAAAAATTCAGATCTCAAAACTTTTGTATCCGCTTACTGTCCATTAAGTGATACTCCAGCTATTCAACCTATATGTGGGGATTTAGTTGTTATCAGGGGGGACTCAGCCTCAATATCTAATAAAGGATTAAAAATAATTGATGAATTATCTATTGATGAATTACCTTCATGGTTGTGGTGGAATGGAAGCTTGGATGAATCGCCTGAAATCTTCGAATATTTTACTAATCATGATCTACGGTTAATAATTGATACTGCTCTTGGATCGCCTAACAAATGTTTAAAAGTTTTAGATCAATTAAATAATTCAAATAAATCTATTAATGATTTGAATTGGGTTAGGTTGAAAAATTGGAGGGAATCATTGGCAATGATTTTTGATCCGCCTTCGAGGCGACCAATTTTAGATCATATTACTGATATCGATATTGATATCGCAGGAGAACATATTATTCAAGCTTTGTTTTTGATTTCATGGATTAGCGATAAACTTGGTTGGTCTTTTCTAAGAGTTGAAAGGGATACAGAATCAACAAAAATAGAGTTTGAAAGAATTAATGGCGAAATAATTTCTGCATCAATAAACCCCTTATCTTTGGGAAATCCAAGTATTCATTTAGGACAAGTTATTGGATTGAGGTTGATTTCAAAAATTAGTGAGGTTCAAAAAAATAACACTTGTGTAATACTTGGCTGTGAATCAGTTGAATGTATGAGACTTGAAGCAGGGGGAATGGCTAATATGGAATTAATAGAACAAGTTGTTCCTAATTCTTTTTCTACATCAGAGTATGATGTTAGTAAATTATTGGGAAGTAGTAGAGGGAATACAAGTCCTCTTTTTGAAAATTCTATTAAAATAGCCCTTCAAATATTTAATGGTTTTAATAACTAATAAATGCCTTGTGTAATATCTTCTCCTTCAACTGATAGTGGCAAAACTACATTATCCCTTTTGATATCTTGTTGGGCTTTCTCAAAAGGTATAAAGATACAAACTTTCAAGGTTGGCCCAGATTATCTCGATCAACAACAACTTAGTTCAATTGGCCAACCTATTTGTAGAAATTTAGATATTTTTTTAAGTGGTGAGGAATGGGTTCAAGAAAGTTTTTTAAAACATTCTTTGAAATACGAATTCTCATTAATTGAAGGAGCAATGGGTCTATTTGATGGATTAGGGTCAACAACCTATTCCAGCACGGCAAATATCTCTAAACTTCTCAAGGCCCCTATAATTTTTATTGTTAATGCTAGAGGTCAAGTAGCTTCTCTTTTGGCGACTGTTCGAGGTTTTAGAGATTTCGATAGTGAGTTGTCAATATCAGGAATTATATTTAACAACGTTAATTCAGATAGACATAAAAAATTAATCAAAGAAGTTTTTGAAAATGAAGATATCGAGATTCTTGGTTTTTTACCATCTGATTCAAAAATAACTTTAAACAAAGCTAATTTAGGTTTAATATCCCCATTGGATAATGGTAAAGAAATTGATGTTGAATATTTTGCAAATTTTGCCGAAAGAAATCTTGATGTATTTTCCCTTATTAAATTTCTGAAATCTCCCCAAAAAAAAACATTTAATTCTGTCAGTTTTAAAGATTTTAAAATAGATAAAAGTAAACCTATTGCAATTGCAGAAGATAAAATCTTTCATTTTCAATACCCTGAAACTAAGGAGTTTTTGAGTGAAATTGGCATACCATTGATTTCATGGAGTATTTATGATGATGAAGAAATACCTAATGAGGCTTCTTCTTTAATTATTCCTGGAGGTTTCCCTGAAAAATATGCTGATCATATAAGTAACTCTATAAAAAGCCTAAATTCATTAAGGGAATTCCGCAATAATGGCTTTATATATGCAGAGTGCGGAGGGATGATGATTTTAGGAGACTTTATAAAAGATGAAAATGGTAATAATCATAAAATGAGTGGCGTCCTGTCTTTTAGTACAAAAAAAAGTAAACTTTCAGTAGGTTATAGATATATTGAAGGTTTAAAAGATACTCCGATAATTAAACAAAATCAATTAATTAGAGGACATGAATTTCATTATTGGGAAATTGAAAATAATTTATCTGAGCTTGATTTAAGAAAGGCCGAGCATCATAAGAAACTTTCTTCTCCATGGAAAATTAAATCTTGGAAAACTGAATACAAAAATGAAGGTTTTTTTGATGAAAAATTACATGCAAGTTGGATTCACTTACATTTGCCAAGTTCTCCTGAAGTCGCAAAAAACTTTATAGATGCCACCCAAATGAGTTTTTCAAAGGACTCTTAATTTATTATTAAATCAAATATTTTGAGAGGAGAACCTAAAAAAAACATTCCAGGCAAAGTGATTAATGGTCCTAAAAAACTTCCCACGATGACCTCAATTTTTGTATGACCAAGGGTTTCTTTTAAAGTTAATTCAGATTGAGGATCTAGTTTTTTTGATAGTTTATTGATTTCTGCAGCTTGAATTCCAGCTGATTTTCGAACACCACTAGCGTCATACATAACTATTAGAGCTACAACAACTGACAAAGCGAATATTGAGCTATCAAATCCCAATTCATAACCTATACCAGATGTAGCACCAGTTATTAAGGCGGAATGACTTGAAGGCATGCCACCAGTCTCGAATATAATTCCAAATCTTATCTCTCGAGTTAAAATAAAATTGAATACAATTTTCAAAAATTGAGCTAGTAAACAGGATATTAAGCTCCAAAAAAGAACTGAATTATTAAAAAAGGGAAAAAACTCAGACATAAATTAAAACTAATTATCTGTCTCTATTTGTAATAAAGTCAGCTAAGGATATTAAATATTTTGCATCTGCACCCCAAGGTTCAATTGCTTTTTTTGCTTTTTCAACTAAATCAAATGCTCTTTTCTTTGACTCCTCCATCCCAAGTAATTTAGGGTAAGTAGTCTTATCAGCTAAAAGATCTTTGCCTGCAGTTTTACCAAGCTTTTCACTGCTGGAAGTTAAATCAAGAATATCATCTATTATTTGGAAGGCTAAGCCAATTCCTTCTGCATATGTTGTGAGAGCTTGTAAGAGCTTTTCGTTAGCGCCGGCGATCATAGCACCTGTTCTTACGCAGGCCTTTAATAAAGCCCCAGTCTTATGAAGATGAATATATTCGAGAGTTTCAAGATTGACTTCTTTACCTTCGCATTCCAAATCAACAACTTGGCCTCCAACTAGACCTGGTGCACCAGCAACAAGGGACAATTCACCAATTACATTTAATAATCTATTTGGATCGACTCCAGGGCTTCTTAAAGAGACCATTTCAAAGGCCCTGGTTAATAAAGCATCGCCTGCAAGAATAGCTATTGCATCTCCATATACTTTATGATTCGTCGGCCTACCTCTCCTTAAATCATCATTATCCATGGCAGGCAGATCATCATGAATCAATGACATTGTATGGATCATTTCTATTGCTACTGCAGTAGGAACAGCAAGAGAGGGTTCTCCTCCTGCCAGTGAGCAAGATGCTAAACATAAAATTGGACGTATTCTTTTCCCCCCAGCTAAAAGTGAATATCTCATTGATTCTCTTAATATTTCTGGATTCTCAGGACCCAAAGAAAAATCAAGTGCCTCTTCTACAACCTTTTTTGTGTTTTTAAGATATTTTTCAAAATCAGAAATACTATTTATAACTTCAGTCATCTTGAACATTTAGTAAAAATTTTTTTCATATTGGAGTCTATGGCAAAAGGTCGTTAAGAGTTGATGATAAACCAAATTGTTTTTTCCAGCTAAAAATAGTATTTACAAGTAACATTGTTACTGTCATTGGTCCAACACCTCCTGGTACAGGTGTGTAAGCAAATACTTTAGAAATAACATCTTCTAATAATACATCTCCACATAATCTGGTTCGATTCTTATCGGAACTTTTTAATCTATGTATGCCAACATCAATAATTACTGCTCCATCTTTCACAAAACTCGAATCTACAAGATTGGGTTTTCCTGCAGCTGCAATTAGTATGTCGGCTTCTCTACAAACTTTATTCAAATTTAATGTTTTTGAATGAGTCATTGTCACCGTTCCATTTAAATTCAACAACATAAGCGATAGGGGTTTGCCAACAAGCAAACTTCTTCCAATAACAACAATTTTCTTACCTTCAATTGTAATATTTTGGGATCTTAATAAATTAATAATTCCTGCTGGAGTGCATGATCTCATTGCCGGCTCATTTTTTACTAATTTGCCTATGTTTATCTCATTTAATCCATCTACATCTTTGCTTGGATTAATATGACTGATTAGTTTTTGCTCATCAAACTTATTTGGGATGGGAAGTTGAAGCAAAATTCCATCAATATCCTTATCAGAATTAAGTTTTATTATTAATTGTTCAACTTCTTTTTGATCTACTCTTTCTTTTAGATGAAAGATAAAGCTCTCTATCCCAATCCTTGAACATGCTTTTTCTTTGTTATTAACATAAACACCACTTGCAGGGTCTTCACCTATTCTTATTACAGCTAAACCGGGAGCTCTTTTTGTAAATTTTTTATTACTAGAAATATAATCATTTAATCTTTCTTCAATTTCAAGAGATAATTTTTTACCGTCTAATTTTAATGACATTTAGAAAAACTTCTCCTTTTTTACATTTAGCATGCCTATAATTTTAAATTATTCAAATAGATTTATTTATATTCTGTGCAAAACATCACATCTACCTTAAAGAAATTGTTTTATCTGTGGAGACGAAGTCAAGTTCCAGCGAAACAACCAATTAAAATTTCAAGAATAGATAATCTCATAATTTTTTTATTATGCATTTTAATTTCAATAATTTCTTCTTATAAATTACTCCTTAGTTCACCTTTAAGTATCTCAGATATTTTTTCTTGGCTTTTGACCTTTATTGAAATACTTATTAGTTCCGGAATTTTGATATTAGTTTCAAAAAAAGAGAATCCCACAATATCTTCTAGACAGATCTTCTTGATCATTACTCTTCTCTTAGCAGTACAAGCTACGAAATTAGCCTTAGCTTCAACCCTAAGTCCATTGTCTATTATAATTCCGCCTGCATTAATAATATCTCAAGGAATGGGAAGCATAACAGCTTTAGCTTGGGTATCAATAGCAAGCTTTAGTTGGCCAGACCCAGCAGTTGCTATTAATAATAATTTATTTTTTATTCTATTAGTTTGCGCTTCAGTAGTATCTCTACTTGGAGGAAGAATAAGAAGTAGAGCTCAGTTACTTCAACTATCAATTTTTGTCCCAATAGGATCGTTTTTGAGTCAATGGATATTGATAGGTAAAGATAATATATCTCTTATTAAGAACCAAGATTTTGTTTTAGCTAATGGGGATATATTTTCTGATTCCTTGTTATTGGCAATAGTAATGCTTTTTACTATTTTATTTATTCCTATTTTTGAATCGATATTTGGATTATTAACTAAAGCAAGATTGCTCGAATTAGCTGATAAGGAGAAACCTTTAATTAGAAGATTGTCTCTTGAAGCTCCCGGTACGTTTGAACATACCTTACTTATATGTGGTTTGGCAGAGGAAGCAACAAGAATCATTGGTGGTGATATTGATCTAATTAAAACTGGAGCTTTATATCATGATGTTGGTAAATTACACGCACCTAATTGGTTTATTGAAAATCAGGATGGTTCAAAGAATCCTCATGACGAATTAGATGATCCGATAAAAAGTGCAGAAGTATTACAGGCTCACGTAGATGAAGGATTGAAATTTGCAAAAAAAAATAGACTACCTAAACTAATAGCTAATTTTATCCCTGAACATCAAGGCACCCTAAAAATGGGATATTTTTTTCAAAAAGCTAAAGAAAAAAATCTTGATATTAATGAATATTACTTTAGATACAAAGGCCCTATTCCCCAGTCAAAAGAAACAGCTATTTTAATGCTTGCAGATGGATGTGAAGCTGCATTAAGAGCTATGAATATTAATGCATCTGATAAAGAAGCTTTGGAAATAATATCTAATATTATCTACTCTCGACAAAAAGATGGGCAATTAGATGATAGTAATTTATCGAAAGGAGAAATTTTTCTAATAAAAAGGGCATTCTTGAATGTGTGGAAAAGAATTAGACATAGAAGAATTCAATATCCAACTAGCAAGAATAATACTTTTTCTTGATTTTAATTTTTATAGCCTAATGCTTCTTCGATGTTTTGGGTTACACCAATATAGAAGAGCTAATGTACTTAATAATGTTGTTAAAAGAGTAAATCCCCCAATTCCAAAAATGTCTTTAAGAGTTATGAGTCTAACTACTGAATAAGGACCGGTCCCAGAAATTACCATTGATAGAGAGACTAGAGTTAAAGTTACTCCCCATTTTCTCTCTGCTAAAAGTGCTGCTGAAGAAACTATTCCAACGATCGCGGCAGGCCAACCAAGACTTATGGCAAGAGTTATATTTGCAATTTTTAGTGGAGGCCCATAACTTATTATTAATGCGATTATTGGAAGTGCAATTATATTGCTGATTAACCCAACCCATGAAAGTAGCCAATATCCTAGTAACCTTTCTCTCATTATTAACTGCTTTAACTATTAGATAAATCTACAATATTAAGAGACTCTTTTTAATGCTACTTAATATTCCTAAAAAATAATTTAATTTGCGCGATTAGATAGAAATGTGCTTTTCACATTTTCCAAATTATCAAATTGTGGGTGAATTGAATTTTTTTTCTCGGAAAAAACAAGCCTATTTAAAGCATTAACGTAAGCATTCGCTGCAGCAACTACAACATCCGTATCAGCAGAATGACCAGAATATATTTTATTATCCCTCCTTATTCTTATTGTTACTTCACCCAAAGCGTCAATTCCTTCTGTTACTGACTTAACAGAAAATTCAATTAATTCATTAGGAACTTTAGCTAATTTATTTAAAGCCTCGCATACAGCATCAACTGGTCCAGTCCCTATTGATACGGCAGTATCCTCGGTATTATCTTCCGTGTTTAGAAGCGAAATGGTGGCAGTAGGTTTAGATGCGTTACCGCAACTTACTTGTACAAGACTTAATTGAAATTTAGCTTCTGGGAGCTGAACTTGTTCACTAACAATTGCTTCTAAGTCTCTATCTGTAATTTCTCTTTTCCTGTCAGCTAAATCCTTAAAACGAGCAAAAGCATCATTTAAATCTTCTCGGCTCAAGTCATATCCCATCTCTTCTAATCTTGCTCTTACTGCACTTCTTCCGCTAAGTTTTCCTAAGGATATTTTGTTGTCACTCAAACCAACAGTTTTTGCATCGATGATTTCATAAGTAAGTCTATTTTTTAAAACCCCATCCTGATGAATGCCTGATTCATGTGCAAAAGCATTAGCTCCCACTATTGCTTTATTAGGTTGTACAGTCATTCCAGTTAGGTTAGAGACAAGTCTAGAGGTTTTTGTTATTTCTTCTGTTCTTATCGCAGTAAGAGGAGTTGGTGATTCTGTATTTCTTTTGAAAAAACTATTAAAAAAACTTTTTCTTACATGCAGTGCCATTACTAATTCTTCTAGAGAGGCATTCCCGGCTCTTTCTCCAATTCCATTAATAGTACATTCTAATTGTCTTGCTCCATTTTTCACTGCCTCTAGAAAATTGGCTACTGCTAAACCCAAATCATTATGACCATGAACTGAGATTACTGCCTCATTAATATTTGGAACATTTTTATTTATATCGCTAATTAGTTTGCCAAATTCACTAGGAGTTGAAAATCCAACAGTATCTGGGATATTTATTGTTGTCGCTCCTGCAGAAATTGCTAGTTGAATCACTTCGTATAAAAAATCAGGATCACTCCTTGAGGCATCTTCACAAGAAAACTCGATATCATCAACTAATGATTTTGCATAGTTAACCATTTCTGGGACTATTTGAAGAACATCTTTTCTTGATTTTTTAAGTTTATGTTTAAGGTGGATATCGCTTGTAGCAATAAAAGTATGTATTCTTTTCTTGGGAGCTGGACTTACTGCTTCGTAACATGCTTTTATGTCGCCTTTTGACGCTCTAGCCAAACCACATACTATAGGGCCATTTTCTTTCCCTACAGCATTGGCAATTTTATTAACAGCTTTAAAATCTCCTGGACTTGCGAATGGGAAGCCTGCCTCAATAACATCTACTCCTAATCTTGCTAATTGATGGGCTATAGCAAGTTTTTCTTCAAGATTTAAACTGGCACCAGGAGATTGCTCTCCATCTCGAAGAGTTGTATCAAATATCAAAATTCTTCCAGGATCTTTTGACATTAGAAGTAATAACCTAAACTTATATTAAGCTAATTAAAAAAAATTGACTAGATTTTGTTCAATAAAAATTTGCCGTGAATTTATAACTTAACAATTTTGGTTAAAATTCTGAAAAAAAAAATGAAATATTTAAATTATTAAAGTATTCTTTTAAGATTAAAACCTCCTGCTATAAAAGGTTAATTTTGATTTTTTATAGAATTACAGTCATAAAGTATAAAAAGTATGAATGGGCAATACACTCCCCCAAATGTTTTAGGTCAGTTAGCGATAGTTTTACATGCTCATCTACCTTATGTCAGAAAAAATGAAAAAAACTCCTTAGAAGAGGATTGGTTGTTTCAGGCGATTTTAGAATGTTATATACCACTACTTCAATCAATAGAATCTTCCAAAAATGAAAATCCTGAAAATACAAAACTTACTATCAGTCTATCTCCAACATTATTATCACTTCTAAATAATAAACAAATTAAAGAAACTTTCCCAAGCTGGATTAAAACAAGAAATGATTTCTTAAACGAACTGCCGCTAGAAGAAAAAAATGCCTCAGCATTTTTAATGAAAAATCTTAATGACAAATACTTATATTGGCAAAACTGCTCTGGAGATTTAATTGAGAAGTTTAGGGTTTTAAATAACTCTGGAAATTTGGATATCCTTACTTGTGCAGCTACTCACGGATATTTGCCAATTCTTAGGGAGAATCCTGAAACTGTTAAAGGACAAATCAATACAGCCATTATGAACCATGAAAATATTTTTGGAACTAAGCCTTTAGGTATTTGGTTACCTGAGTGTGCATATTATGAGAATTTAGACGAAATACTATTTAATTCAGGAATTAGATATACAATCTTAGATGGTCATGGGATTCTAAATTCCACACCAAGACCTAGGTATGGTGTTTACGCACCAATTTGCTCGAAAAAAGGAGTTGCCTTCTTCGGAAGAGATAGCGAGTCAACTTTGCCCGTTTGGTCTGCAAAGGATGGGTTCCCGGGTGATAAAGTTTACAGGGAATTTCATAAAGATTTGGGATGGGAATTACCTATCTCCAAGCTCCAAAAGAAAGGTATTTCAACAAAAAGACCTCTAGGTTTAAAGTTTCATAAGATTACAGATGAAAGCATTTCTTTAGGTGAAAAAGAGTTTTACCTTGAAAATGAAGCCAAAAATAAGGCGGCAGAACATGCTGATGCATATCTTCTAGCGAGATCTAAACAACTAGAAAAATTGACTTTATCCTCATCCTTTAAGCCTTTATTGGTAGCTCCATTTGATGCAGAGTTATTTGGTCATTGGTGGTACGAGGGACCTTTTTTTATTGAAAATATACTAAAGAACTCTAGTAAATATTCAATTAAGCTTACAAATTTAAAAGAATTCTTACTTCAAAAGCCAAATATTCAGATTTGTGATCCATCGCCATCAAGCTGGGGGCAAGGTGGTTACCATAATTATTGGATTAATGATGCAAATGCATGGATCGTTCCAGAAATCACAAAGGCAGGCTCAACATTTGTGGATTTGTGCTTGGAAAATTTTGATAATGATTTATCTCTAAGACTCTTCAAGCAAGCAGCAAGAGAACTACTTCTTTCGGAGTCTTCTGATTGGAGTTTTATTCTAAGAGCTGGAACCACAACTGAACTCGCAAAAGAGAGAATAGAAAGACACTTATTCAGGTTCTGGAAATTGGTTGAAATGATTAAAGATCATTCTAATATTAATTTAAAATTCATTGAAGATATTGAGGAAGAGGATAAAGTCTTCCCAATTATTAATATTGATGATTGGAGAAAATAAAAATACTAATTTAACTTGAGCATTCCTAGTTTTACTTTTAGAGGTGAATTTATAAACATCTTACTCATCACGTAAATTAGTTTTGGAAGTGGAAGTGTATTAGTAAGAAAACCTACCCATTCATTGGTTGATAATCTAAAGAAATTTGAGAAAAAGCTTCTTAATCTACTTTCGTCAAAACTCATCAATCTTCTGAGACCGTATTGGTAAAGTTTATGCCTTTGTGTTAACTCGTAAGGCCATAGGATTTTCCAACCTTTTGAAGCTAAATCTAGTGAACTTAGGTGAGGTTTTTTTAAAAAGATTGCTAATTTTTGTGCAAGGAGTGGAGCCCTTCTTAACAAAGATCCAACCATGTATCCTGATGCAGGATGAACCATACTTGCAGACCCTCCGAAACCAAGTACAAATTGTTTTTTAAATGGGAGAGGTAAATTCATAGGGAAAAGGCAATTCTCTTCATGAAAAATTTCACTAACCTTAATACCCTTACTATTAAGTCTTTTATAAAGTCTTTTTTTAAGATTTTCTTGGGATAATGCAGGATAACTAGCTAATGATGTTTCTTCAACAAAAAAAGTGTCGTTGCCAAGATCCATTGCATAAAGAAATGAAGGAGAAGATAACTTTTCTTCAATGTTTAAATGATTTGGACGAAAATCCATTAGAACAAATTGTTCTTTATTAACAGGTGGTGATGAAAATTTACCTACAATTCCGTAAGCAGCTTGTTGAGCGATTTCATTTTGAACTGGTCTTTTTACAAAATTACTTTTATGACCACTTGCGTCAATAACTAATCTTGCCTTTATTTTAAGACCTGAAAAACAAATTACCTCAGATAGTTTATTGATTTCCTTAATATCTTTTGCTGTCTCATTCAACCATTCAATCCCTTTACATTTTTTTAAAAGCTCATTTTGAAAAGCTTCTTGATTTATTAAGCCATAATCGTAGTTGTGTTTTGTCGGAGTATCCCCTTTTTTATTTTCTCCATCTCCAAAAAAACTTACTGTTTTACACCATCGGTGAGATAACAAGGACTCTAATCCTAATTCTTCTAATTCAGATGCCCAGATACCATATGTATTCTCCCATTTTTCATTTGGAGATTTTGTCGATATTCCCTTAATATTAAGATCTTGCTTGGCTAATTCTGAAGCTAAACATAATGCTGCAGGACCTGAACCTAAAATTAAAATATCCAGTATTTCCATATTATTTAGCTAACCATAAGGATTTTAATTTTGTTTAATTGATCCAAGTTGGTCTTTTTCCTCTGTTTGTTCACGAGGTACCAATACCACTTCAGATAAGTGATCACCATCATCTAATCTTTGTAATTTTACTCCTGTAGCTGCCCTGGATTGCTGTGAGATTTTATCTGCGTTTGTTCTTACTATTACACCTTTTTCGGTCACAAGTAGTAATTCTTCTCCCTCGCCAAGGACCTTCAAACAAACTAGCTGATCATCTTTAATTCTAAACTTTATTGCTCTCAAACCCATGCCTGCTCTTTTTTGTAATCTAAACTGAGCTACAGGCACTCTCTTTCCTAGTCCAAATGCACTAGCTATTAATACCCATGGACCATCTGAAGAGTTTTCCTCAACATTTTCATCAAGATCTTCTGTGAAGTACTCAATTTTAGCCAATTGATCAACCAAATCAGATGTTAAAACATCCATAGAAACTAGATTGTCTCCTTCTCTCAAGTTCATTGATTTAACCCCTCTTGCTGTTCTACCAAGTGGTCTTAATTCATTGATATCTAGTCTGAAATGAATAGCCATTCCTGTTTTAGATCCAATTAAAACACTTTCACCTTCTTTTGATAATCTGACCCAGGTTAGGGCATCTCCATCCTCAAGATTAATTGCTATTAGTCCATTTGAGCGAATTTTTGAGAAAGCAGAAAGTGCAGTTCTTTTTATAAAGCCAGCTTTGGTTAGCATTAATAAATAACGATCGTCAACAAAAGAGTCCACAGCAACTAGTGAAGTTATTTTTTCTTCTCTTGGAATTGGGAGAAGTTGAACTGACGGCGTCCCTTTTGCTGTTCTACTACTCATAGGAACCCTATATGCTGGGAGAGCATAAGCTACTCCTCTATCACTGAAAAGCAAAAGAGTATCGTGATCGTTACAGCTTATAAATAATTTCACGTCATCATCTTCTTTGGTTTTTGTGCCAGCTTTACCCCTTGAACCACGACTGGTAGATTCAAAATCATTAACAGGCATTCTCTTTAAATAACCTGCTTCCGTTAATAGGACTACGGATCTGTCATTAGCTATAAGATCAATATCATCTAATCCGCCGCCTAAATCTAGTATTTCTGTTTTCCTAGGAGAAGAGAATCTTTCATCGATTTTTTTAAGTTCTTCAAGAATAATTTCAAAAATTCGTTCTTTACTATTTAATATTTGCTTATAAAGGTTGATTTTTCGGGTTAACTCATCATGTTCCCCTTTGATTTTATCTGCTTCAAGCGCTGTTAATCTTCTTAATTGCATTTGTAGAATTGCATCTGCTTGTATGGAAGATAATTTATGTTCGTTTTGTAATTTTTCTCTAGCTGATAATGAATCTTTCGCTGATCTTATTAGGTTTATAATTTCATCCATAGCATCTAAGGCCAATAAAAGACCCTTTACAATATGATCTCTTTCTTCTGCCTTTTTTAATAAAAATGCTGTTCTTCGCCTAATTGTCTCCACTCTGAAGTCTAGAAATACATCTAACATTTTCCTCAATGAAAGTGTTGTGGGCTCTCCTTTTACTAACGCAAGAATATTTGCACTAAAGTTATTTTGAAGAGGCGTTAACTTAAAAAGATTATTTAAAACTACTTGTGGGTAGGCATCTCTTTTTAGTTCAATAACGATCCTCATTCCATCTCGATCACTTTCATCTCTAATATCAGAAATTCCTTCTAATTTTTTTTCATTAACCAGGTCTGCAATTCTTTCGATCAATGCAGCTTTATTAGTTTGAAATGGAAGTTCTGTAATTATTACTGCATCTTTCTCTGCCCTACCTGGGGATTTAATTTGCTCAATATTTGCTACACCTCTCATGGTTATTGAACCTCTTCCTGATTTGAAAGTTTCTCTGATACCATCTCTGCCCAAGATTTGACCACCTGTGGGGAAATCAGGACCCTTAATTATTTCAAAAAGTTCTCTATCTTCGATTGAAGGATTTTTGATTATTGATTTAAGACCATTAATTAATTCCCCTAAGTTATGAGGTGGAATATTAGTTGCCATTCCTACTGCTATTCCAGATGATCCATTTAGAAGTAGTTGGGGGATTCTAGCAGGTAAAACTGTGGGCTCTTGTTGAGAACCGTCAAAATTATCGGCAAAATCAACAGTTTCAGATTCAATATCCTCTAGTAAACTTTCATCTGTAAGAGACTGTAAACGAGATTCTGTATATCTCATTGCTGCTGGAGGGTCGTTATCTACTGAACCAAAGTTTCCATGACCATCTATTAGTGGCATCCTCATAGAGAAATCCTGGGCCATCCTGACCAAAGCATCATAAACAGCGGTATCTCCATGAGGGTGATATTTGCCAAGTACTTCTCCAACAACCCTTGCACATTTTCTGTATGGTCTACTGCTAGTCAAACCAAGTTCATACATTGCATAGAGAATTCTTCTATGAACAGGTTTTAACCCATCCCTTGCATCTGGAAGAGCACGACCAACTATAACGCTCATTGCATACTCTAGATATGAGCGCGACATTTCATTTCTTAAGTCAGTCTGAATAATTCGGTCGTTATCTTCGCTTAATCCTGAGTTATTGGAATCTGGAATATCAGACATACAAAAATCCTTTTTTTAATAATAATCGCTGATTGTCATAATGAATAAAAAAAAAGGTTTATTTAATTCCCAAATACTCACATTTACACACAAATCAAAATAAAACCTATTGTTTTTAAATAAATCTTGGCTTATTACCCCTTTAGTTGTTAATTTAATCAGAATAAAAGAAAATTATCGTGAATATTGAACTTGGTTTAAATAAAAAAGTCAGACGGGCTTATGGCATCGATGAAATAGCTTTAGTCCCTGGTAATAGAACACTTGATTACGATTTGACTGATCCTTCTTGGTCAATAGGTGATTTCAAAAGAGAAGTCCCGATAGTCGCTAGTGCCATGGACAGTGTTGTCGATGTCAATACGGCAGCAGAGCTAACAAAATTAGGTTCCCTAGGGGTTATTAATATGGAGGGCATACAAACACGATATGAAAACCCTGATGAAATATTGAACCAAATAGCATCAGTCGGGAAGAATGATTTTGTTCCATTAATGCAGAAAATATATAGTGAACCGGTCAAGGAGGGATTGATTGTACAAAGAATAAATGAGGTGAAAGAAAAAGGAGGTATAGCTGCTTTTAGTGGGACTCCTCAAGCTGCTATTAAGTTTAAAGAAACACTTAATAATTCCAAAATAGATTTATTTTTTCTTCAAGGAACAGTTGTCTCCACTGAACATCTTGGTATGGAAGGTAAGGAAACCCTAAATATTAAAGATCTCTGTCAATTTATGAATGTTCCAGTTGTAGCGGGTAATTGTGTCACTTATGAAGTTGCAAAACTTCTAATGGATGCTGGAGTTGCAGGATTGATGGTTGGGATAGGACCTGGAGCGGCATGTACATCAAGAGGAGTATTGGGAATTGGAATCCCTCAAGCAACCGCAATTGCTGATTGTAGTGCGGCAAGAAATGATTACTTTAAAGAAAGTGGTCGTTATATTCCAATTATTGGTGATGGAGGAATTGTTACTGGCGGAGATATTTGTAAATGTTTAGCATGTGGAGCAGATGCAGTAATGATTGGATCCCCAATCGCTAAATCCTCAAACGCTCCAGGTAAAGGATTTCACTGGGGTATGGCCACTCCAAGTCCAGTATTGCCAAGGGGTACAAGAATTGAAGTTGGTTCTACAGGATCCTTAGAAAGAATAATTAAAGGTCCTGCCTTACTTGATGATGGTACACATAACTTATTAGGAGCCATTAGAACCTCAATGAGTACTCTTGGGGCAAAAAATATTAAAGAAATGCAAGAAGTTGAAATAGTTATCGCACCATCGCTTCTTACTGAGGGTAAGGTTTATCAAAAAGCTCAGCAGCTTGGGATGGGTAAGTAGTTCTCTTTGAGTAAAATTATAAATCCTTAGTGAATTAAGTATAAATTTGAAAAATTTTCTAATTAGGAGTTATTATGAAATGATGGGGGAAACCCCATACTCCTCACACACTAAATCGCCCGATTAATCGGGCTTTTTTAGATATTTTGTTACTTATATTATTTAATCTGTAATGAAATCATCACTTAAAAGAATTGCCTGCTAAATTTTCAAAAAGGAATACTTAAATTATGTCATCAGCTCCAGCCGTAACTGATTCTTCATTTGACAAAGATGTACTGCAAAGTGATCTACCAGTATTGGTTGATTTTTGGGCACCATGGTGTGGTCCATGTAGGATGGTCGCTCCAGTTGTAGAAGAAATCTCAAAAGACTTTGAAGGGAAGATTAAAGTTTTTAAATTGAACACAGATGAGAATCCAAATGTAGCCAGTCAATACGGAATTAGAAGTATTCCTACATTAATGATCTTTAAAGGAGGTCAAAAGGTTGATACTGTTGTTGGTGCTGTGCCAAAAGCAACTCTTTCAAGCACTTTAACTAAGCATTTATAAACTTAAAAGCTTTGCATAAAATTGGACTAATAGACTATGGAATGGGTAATATTCATTCTGTAACAAAATCTCTAGAAAGTCTTGGAGAAGAAATTATATTAATTAAAAACTTTAATGATTCCAAGCTTTGTAAGGCGATAATACTTCCAGGAGTTGGAGCATTTGATCCAGCGATGAATAATCTCATAAATACAGATTTGATAACTGATTTGAAAAATTGGATTAAAAGTGGGAAATCCTTTTTTGGGATATGTTTAGGTCTCCAACTCCTTTTTGAATCTAGTGATGAAGGAAAAGTTAAAGGGCTGGGAATTTTAAAAGGGAAAATACAAAAAATACCCAATATTGTTAATCAAAGAATCCCACACATGGGTTGGTGCCAACTTTTACCTACGAAAAAAAATACTTTATTTGGGATTGAAGAATTAAATAATTGGGTCTATTTTGTACATTCGTATCATGCAATCCCAGATGACTTAAATATTATTGCAGCTCAGGTTGATTATGGTTCTGAGAAATTAACTGCAATGATAGAGAATGATAATTTATTGGCCTGTCAATTTCATCCGGAAAAATCTGGAAAAACCGGTGAAAAACTTTTGAGAAGATGGCTGAGTAATATTCAATAACAGATTATTAGGGATGAAGACTAATTTAAGATTAATAGGTGGTAAAAAACTCCAAAGTCCAAATAATTCTTATACCAGACCTACAACTTTGAGAGTGAGAGAGGCCATATTTAATATATTGAACAAAAGAGTTGAAAATAGTAACTGGTTAGATTTATTTAGTGGAACAGGAGCTATATCTTGTGAAGCCTATAATCATGGGGCAAGCAAAATAATTGCAATCGAAAAAAACAAGATCAACTCAAAAATTTGCTTAGAAAATTTGCTCTCCTTGGAGAATATAGAGAATAGGAGAAATGATATCGAAGTTATTTGTAAAGACGTTTTGAAATGGACAAAACCTAATTATGAGAGAAAAATATCATCTAGAAATATGGATTTAAATAAATTAAAATTTGATTTTGTTTATCTAGATCCTCCATATGATGTTGATTTCCATGAATTAGTCTTAAATCAATTATTTAATTCTAATCTTTTAAAAAAAGATTCAACAATTATTTGTGAACATTCTCCAAACCTTTTTATTAAAAAAAGTACTTTGTGGGAAACTATAGATGTAAGAAATTATGGGCAGTCAAGATTAACATTTTTAATCAATGTCCAGCATTCCTGAACCCCTTCTGTATTGATTCCATGCACTTACGAATAATCCTAGAAGAGTTATTGGAACTAAACCTAAAACAATTCCACATAGAAGAGGCTCGATCATTTTTTTGCCTTTTTTGAATTTCTTAATCACAATTGTTACATAGAGACTATTTTTTGTGTCAACATCTTCATCAACTGCAGCAGAAAGAGACTTTAAGAGAGAATTCTTAAAAATTGTTTTTGTTTTATTTGGAGTTTTATTGATTTGTTTTTCAATATTTCTCGTAAATCATCATGAAAATAATAAATATATTATTGAAACTCTTGAGCTTAATGGCTCTGCTGAGGAAGGAGATGCTCTTTTTAAGATAAATTGTGTCGGATGTCATGGAATTACAGCAAGAGGATTAGTGGGCCCAGACTTACACTCAATAACACAACGTTTGAATGATAAAGAGATAATAAAACAAGTTACTGGAGGCCTGACTCCTCCTATGCCGAGTTTTGAAATTGATCCTGTAAATATGTCCAATTTATTAAAATATCTTCACAGCCTTTAATGATTTTGGGAAAAAATTTTTCTAATTTAAAGGTAATCTTAGTTGAACCAAATGGCCCTTTAAATGTAGGAAGCGTTGCTAGATTATGTAGTAATTTTGATGTTGATGAATTAAGAATTGTTTCTCCTAAATGCGATATATTTTCTTTAGAAGCAAAAAAAATGGCTCTTAAAGGTCAAAAATTTCTTAAACATTGTAAGATTTTTGATGATCTTCAAAAAGCAATTTTTGATTGTGATTTGGTTCTAGCATCTTGTGGAAGGATTGATGTAAATAAAGATTCATTTTTTGTATCTTCTGAAGATATATTTGATTGGACATTATCCTTTAAGAAGATAAATAATTTAGCAATTATATTTGGAAGAGAAGATAGAGGATTAACTAACAGTGAATTGCTTCTAGCAAATAAAACTTTTAATATTCCAACTTCTCAGAATAATCCTTCATTAAATCTTTCTCACGCTGTTTCAATAGTTTTGTATGAATTAAATAAGTCTTTTAATAAGAATTTAAATAATGAATTAAAAGTTTTTAACTTGGCATCGTCGAGAGAAGTACATTATACATTTCTGGAGATAGAGGAAATGCTTTTGCGAGTTGGATATCTCTTAAAACATACCTCCAAGGCAAAAATCAGTAAATTTAAGAATTTTATTTTGAGGGCAAATACATCAAAGCACGAAATAAATGTTTTAAGAGGAATAGTCCATCAAATAAACTGGTTTTTGAACAATTCAAAAAAAAATAAGTAAGTATAAATTTGATTAGTTTTTTATTTACTTCTTGTTTTAATTTGATAGGGATATTTACTAAAAACATTTTCTGAAGTAGCATCTATTGATTATTTGAATATTTAAGAAAACTAAAACTGTGCCTACAACAAAGAAAAGAAGAGTTTTTCCCTTTACAGCAGTAATTGGTCAAGAAGAAATGAAATTGGCTCTCTTGTTAAATGTTATTGATCCAAGAATTGGAGGGGTGATGATAATGGGTGATAGAGGGACTGGAAAGTCTACTACAATCAGAGCCTTAGCTGATTTGTTGCCTGCAATCGATGTTGTTAAAGACGATCCATATAATAGTTCACTAGTCGATCCTGATTTACAAAGTAAAGAAGTTTTGGAAAAAATTACTCAAGGAGAAAATCTAGAGAGCATTAAAAAACAAGTACCTATGGTTGATTTGCCTTTAGGGGCTACTGAAGACAGGCTTTGTGGAACCATTGATATTGAGAAGGCTTTGAGCGAAGGTGTTAAGGCATTCGAACCAGGTCTATTAGCAAAAGCTAATAGGGGTTTACTATACGTTGATGAAGTGAATTTACTTGATGATCATTTAGTTGATGTACTTTTAGATTCGGCCGCTTCCGGATGGAATACAGTTGAAAGGGAGGGGGTCTCAGTTCGACATCCTGCGAGATTTGTACTTATTGGTTCAGGAAATCCAGAAGAAGGTGAGTTAAGGCCTCAACTATTGGATAGGTTTGGAATGAGTGTTGAAGTTAAGACAGTTAGAGATGCTGAATTAAGAGTTCAAGTAGTTGATCAAAGAACTTCTTTTGATGATAATCCTGATGAGTTTTCATTGAGTGTTGAGAAAAAACAGGGTGAACTTCAACAAAAAGTTATTAAAGCACAAGAAATATTAAATTCTGTTCAAATGGACGATGACTTAAGATTGAATATTTCTGCAATCTGCGGAGAACTAGATGTGGATGGTTTACGTGGAGATATTGTTACAAATCGATCAGCAAGGGCAATTGCAGCATTTGAGGGCAGAACTGAAGTTCAAGAAGATGACATAGCAAGGGTTATTTCTTGTTCTTTAAGACATAGACTTAGAAAAGATCCCTTAGAACAAGTTGATTCTGGCGAAAGAGTTATTCAAGCTTTTTGTAAAGTATTTGATTTAGATGAAAAAGAAAATCTTTCAAAATTTCAATTATCTGCTGAAGCATAATAACAGTGAGAATAATTGGGATTGACCCTGGATTAGCTAGAGTTGGTTATGGAATAATTGAGATAGAAAATGAAAGAAAGATATTATTAGATTGCGGTGTTATTGAGACAGGTAAAGATAAAAAAGAAGAAGATAGACTTTATGAGATATTCCAAGATCTTAATGAATTAATAAATCATTGGAACCCAACTGCAGCGGCAGTAGAAAAATTTTTCTTTTACAGGTCAAGCACTACTATTAGTGTGGTGCAGGCCAGAGGCGTGATTATGATGGTATTGGCCTCTAAAAAAATTAATGTTAGTGAGTACTCACCTGCTCAGATAAAATTAACAATTGCTGGGTCTGGAAAGGCATCTAAGAAAGATATTCTTGATGCTGTTATGTATAACTTAGATCTTGACAAACCTCCTAAACCTGATGATTCAGCAGATGCATTGGCTATAGCACTTACAAAACTAAATGAAGATGGCTTTAACTGAAAATTTAATATGACGATCTTTGAAAATAAGAAATTGGAGAGGGATAGGTTTAGAAAACTAAGAGATGGGATTTCTCTTAATCAAAGAGAAAATGTAGAAAAAAATGTAAGGTTATATATTGATTCATTAATTAAGGGATATAAAAATATTGGCTATGTAGCAATATATTGGCCTCTAAAAAATGAAGTTGATATAAGAAGTCTTAAGAAAGAATTTACTTTAGCTTTGCCTAGATGTGAAGGTAAAAAAGAGTTGTTATTTTATCCATGGGACGAAAAACCTCTTACCAAAGACTTTGAGGGGATACTAAGTCCAAATAACTCTTCCCCATTAAGTCATTTGCAGATAAGCATGATATTTGTACCATGTCTTTCTGTTGATAAAAATTTAACAAGGTTAGGTTATGGAGGAGGTTATTTTGATAAATTAAGGAGAGATAATGCTTGGAGAAATGTTCCTTGCATTGGAGTATTAACTTCTAATTGTGTAAGTACGGTTCCATTAACCAGAGCTGAGTGGGATATTCCTTTAACGGGCTTTATCACAGAGAAAGAAATATTTGTATAATAGGAAACTTATAAAGTGATTAATTTATAGTTTTAATAAATGGAAAATCAGGAAAAATACAATAATTTATCAAGATTAGTTGAAAAGTTGAAGAAATCAGATGATCCAAAAAGAAAATATGAATACATTTTGTGGTTAGGTAAAAAATTGAAAGAACCAGATAATGAAATTCTTGTTGAAGAAAATAAAGTTAAGGGATGCGTTTCAGAAGTTTTTGTTAAGGCAAATATTAAAGGCGGTAAAATATTTTGGGAAGGATATTCTGATGCCCTAATAACCAAGGGTTTATTAGCATTTTTAATTACTGGGTTAAGTGAATTAACACCAAATGAGGTTATTAAAATAGATAAGAAATTTATTGAAGATACTGGTTTGAGATCAAGCTTAACTCCTTCTCGGTCAAATGGTTTTTTAAACATATTGTTGAAAATGCAGTCTCAAGCAAATGAATTTTTGTAGGCCTAATAATATAAAATTAAACTCAAAGTTAAAAGAGATAAAAAATGAGAAAATGCAAAATTGGGATTATAGGTTTTGGAACTGTAGGTTCAGGGATTTATAAAATATTAAGTTCTGAAGTTGATTCTCATCCAATTCTAAAAGAAATAGAAATTGCAAAAATAGCTGTAAGAGATCTTAATAAAAAAAGGGATATTGAGCTAGATAAAAATTTATTAACAGATGATCCATTTAAATTAATTAATGACCCCTCTATAGATGTAATTGTTGAAGTAATGGGTGGGGTTGATTTGGCGAAAGATATTATTCTGCAATCATTAAAATTAGGTAAATCTGTTGTTACAGCAAATAAAGCAGTCATTGCAAGATATGGAGAAGAAATATATAAAACTGCATCTAAAGAAGGACTTTATGTATTGTCAGAGGCGGCAGTTTGCGGGGGGATTCCTATAATTGAACCCTTAAAAAGATCATTAAAAAGTAACAGCATAAAAAAAATGGTTGGGATAATAAATGGCACAACAAATTTTATTCTTTCAAAGATGACAAATGAAAAAGCTGATTACAAGGAGACCTTAAAATTGGCCCAAAGCCTTGGGTATGCAGAATTTGATCCAACTGCAGATGTTGAGGGACATGATGCAGCTGATAAGATTTCAATTCTTAGTGAACTTGCATTTGGAGGGAAAATTAAAAGAGAGCAGATTCATTCTGAGGGCATTAGTAAAATTAATCTAAAGGATATCGAATATGCCAATAAATTAGGGTTTGAAATAAAACTTTTAGCGCTCTCCGAAAGGGGACAACTTAATAGTAATGATTCACTCGCTTTAAATATTTGGGTAGGACCTTCTTTGATTCCAAAATCTCATCCATTGTCAACAGTTAAGGGAGTTAATAATGCCTTATTGATTGAGGCTGATCCTCTTGGAGAAATAATGTTATATGGTCCAGGGGCAGGGAGTGGCCCAACTGCAGCATCAGTAGTATCAGATATATTAAATCTGCATGCTGCCTCAGTAAAAAATAATAATTCAATCGATCCATTATTATCTTTTGATTTCTGGAGAAACTGCCATATAATAAGTCCTTCACAAATAAATAAAAAAAATTACCTTAGAATTGTTTGTCTTGATAGTCCAGGTGTCATAGGAAAGATTGGAGATATTTTTGGAAAGAATAATGTATCAATCGAATCAATTGTTCAACTTGATGCTAGTGAGGACAAAGCTGAAATTGTCGTTATTACTCATGAGGTGAATAATGGAGATTTTGAGAGATCGAAAGATGAAATAAATTCGCTAAATGAAGTCAAAATTATTGCAAGTCAATTAAGTTGTATTTAAAAAAATAGTTTGCAAATTTCTTCATAGCTTGGTAAACCGAAGAAAGTAACTGTTTGGTTTTAGCACCTTAATGATTCTTTCAAAACTATTAGATAATAATAATGAAAATAATAATTTAATTTTTTCTGAAAATCTTTATAAAGGTGCCTGTGTAAAAATTAAAAATAGCAATAAGACTTTTCAAGTAATTGGTTTAAATAGAGGTAAAGAAATTTGTTGGGTGAGAGAGTGGCCTTTTGCTTGTAATTCTAAAAAAACATTTGCTTTAGAAATTAGTCAAATAACCTTACAAATTCTCTGCTCAAATAATTCTTTAGAATAATAAAGAACTAAGGAAATATGAAAAAAAAAATTGTTGCATCAATATTCATAATTTTAATTTATTTTTTACAGAATTCTTGCGGCTCAAAAAGAATATCTAAAAAAATTATAGTAGCAAGTTCTGGAAAAATTGAATCTTTAGATCCAGCTAGAGCAAATACTCTTAAAGCAATTCAATTAATCAGTTCTCTTGGAGACACATTATATGAATTAAATTCTAACGGAGAATTAATACCTGAATTGGCCTCGGGGATGCCAGTTATTTCAAAGGATAAACTTCAAATAACAATCAATTTAAGAAAGAATGTTTTTTTTCATGATGGAACTGAATTTAACTCAAATGCTATGAAGTTTACCTTTGATAGATTCAAAAGAATTGGAACGATGAACTATATTTTAGGAAATAAGATTAAATCAATAGAAACGCCAAGCGAATATTCAGTCATAATAAATTTGAATAAACCATCAAGTTCTTTAAATGGTTTACTCACATCAGTAAATTTAACTCCAATATCTCCTACATTTTACAAACAATATTCTGATAAGTTTCTAAATGAAAAATTTGTTGGTACCGGCAAGTATGTGCTGACCAGTTTTTCTAATGAAGTTCAATCAATTGATCCATATTTGGATTATTGGGGTGAAAAGCCCTTAAATAACGGCGTTAATTTTGCGGGATATTCAAATTCATCATCTCTTTTTGGGGCTTTAAAAAGTAAACAAATTGACGTACTTTTATCAAATTCAATTGATGATAGTCAGAGAAAAAGTTTAAATGATTTAAGCAAAAATAAACAGTTTAAAGAAGGTAATAGTCCTTTCACTGAATTAAGTTATATAAGCCTTAAAACTAGTTCTTATCCCTTAAGTAATCTTAATTTAAGATTGGCTTTGGCAAAAAGTCTTAATCGAAAATTAATTAGTGAGAAAGTAAGTTATGGATTAAGGAAGCCATCTAGATCAATTATTCCACCGATATTAAAAAAAGATAATCAAGCACTTTGGCCTAAATATAATTATTTAGAAGCGAGAAGGTTATTAGAAAAGGAAAATTATTGTAATGGAAATATTCTTAAAATACCTCTTACTTATAGATCCAATGTACCAGCTGACAAGCTTATTGCTCTGACATGGCAGGAAGAAATTAAAAATTCTTTGAAAGATTGTATTGATATTCAACTCAATGGGGTTGAATCTACAACAATTTATAAGAATCTAAGTTTAGGAATTTATACAGCAGTTATTCTCGACTGGACTGGAGCTTATTCAGATCCAGAAGCCTATCTCACTCCTCTTTTAAGTTGCAATGAAATAGTTGATGGTATATGTAAAAAAGGAGAATCAGTTTACAGCGGTAGTTTTTGGGGATCTAATAAAGTGGAAAGTTTATTTCTTGAGAGTGAAAAAATAAGTGGAATTAACAGATTAGAAAAACTTGTTGAAATTGAAAAAATAGCAGCAAATTCAATCCCTTATATTCCTATTTGGATATCCTCTCAAAAAGCATGGTCTCAAAATAAAATATCAAAACCAATTTTTAATGGTGCAGGAATAATTTCATTGAGTGATCTTAAGTTAATTGATGAGTAGAAATTTCAATAAACTACTAAATTATTCCTTATTAAAAATTTCATTAATACCAATAATGTTATGGATAATTTCTTCATTAGTATTTATTTTATTGAGAGTTGCTCCAGGCGATCCTGTCGATGCCATACTTGGATCTGGTGCCGATGAGGTTTCAAGGGAATTTCTAAGAAATAAATTGGGGCTAAATGAACCTTTAATAAGTCAATATTTTTCATATATTAAAAATATATTGCACTTGGATTTTGGCCAATCTCTTAGTACCCAAGAGCCAGTTCTAAATATTATTCTTAGGTCATTGCCTGCAAGTCTTGAGCTTGGGTTCTTTTCAATATTAAGTGCCACACTAATTGGCTTCCTATTGGGATTACTTGGCTTGAGAAATAGAGGTAAAAAAACAGATTATATTGCGAGAATTTTAGGAATTGCCACATATGCTATCCCTCCTTTTTGGGGTGCAATGTTAGCTCAATTATTATTTTCTGTATTTTTTAATATTTCCCCAATTGGAGGTAGATTTCCAATATTTCAGCAACGACCTCAAATTACAGGTTTTCTAATTTTAGATAGTATTCTTTCCAATAATATTATTGCTTTGAAAGATAGTCTTTATCATCTCGCACTTCCTTCGATTACCCTGGGCTTTTTATTAAGTGGTATATTCAGCCGCTCATTAAGAGTAAATTTGGATAAGACATTAAAAAGTGATTATGTAAATGCCGCTATATGTAGAGGAATATCAAGGAAAAAAATCTTTTTAAACCATGCATTGCCTAATGCTCTATTGCCAATTGTCACTATTTCTGGCTTGACTATGGCCTCATTAGCTGGAGGTGCACTATTGTTCGAGGTAACTTTTTCATGGCCTGGTATAGCTTTAAGATTACATGAAGCTATTTCTCAAAGAGACTATACCTTGGTTCAAGGAATTGTAATTTTTACCTCTATGCTCATAGTCTCTTTAAATCTCTTCGTAGATATTTTAATCGCATATTTAGATCCACGAATAGAGTACTAATTCTCGGAAATTTCTTTTATTGTTTCAAGATCTAAAAGATGGAAATCAAGTCCCAAATTTCTTTGGTTTTTAACTACTGTAGGGATCTTTTGGTCTTTAATATTTTTTAAAAATTCAACTATAAATTTCGTAGATAAATCTTGTACTAATTTTGGTTCTGAACCAATAAAAGATTCACTTATTTTGAAGAGGTCATTATTTTCTTCATAGCTTTTATTAATTCTTATTGGAGAGAAATGACTTGCTCCCTCAATAATTAGAAATCTATTTGATGGATTATTTAAAGCAGAAAAAACTCTAAATTGTTCATTCATTAATGGTGTAATAAGGTCATACGTTCCACCTATTAGAAGAGTTGGTGTTTTAATGCCAGTACTATTTTCTTTTGGCCATACTAAACTGCCAAATGAATTAAAACCTATAATCGCACTGGCCTTATTAGAGTTATTTTTCTTAGGGAATGGTATTTCGCTCAACTGACATTGAAGTAATTTAGATAAATTTGTTACCGCAAAGTCTTCTAATGCTGAATCACATTTGCCCTCTAGTTGATCAGTTGGTTTATTTCCTTCATATAAAAGTGCTATTAAAGCACCAAGTGAATGCCCCATTAAAATATAAGAATTATTAGGTAAACCAAATTTGCCATTTTCATGAGCTTTCAATACAGCATCTAAATCTTTAATTCTATATAAGAAAAAGTCTGCACCTCCAGGTATTGTTTCCTTACCTTCGAGTACTTCTTTGAATGATTCTAAATTACTCCCTCTATGATCTATGAATAATATTGGCCAACCTCTTCTAGCCAATTCATTGCCAATCCATTTGAAATTATTAATTTCGCCTCCAAGTCCTGGCATAAAAATTATCAGTTCTTTATCATCATTTCTTTTATTGCTTTTCCATATTTCAATTTCAAGAGGTTTTACTCGATGAGGAGTATAAATTTTTTTAGCAATTTTTATTGGATCTTGAGTTGATTTGTTTTCAGTATTTTTAAAGGAATTTTGGTTCGTTCTTTCAAGTTTATTTAATTTGGATAAAAGTTCTTGATGCATTGATAATTCATTTTTCCAAGATGAAATTATTAAAATTAAATTGTCAATATCTAGTGAAATTTCTTCTGATGGTAATGCCTTGATGATGTCTAAAGTTGAAACTTCTTTTTTTTGATCTAATAAATTTTCTATAGTGTTATATATTTCTGTTCCATTATTGTCATTTGGAACTTTAATGCTTTTGCTTAATTCTGTAAGAATTTTACGCCCTATCCAACTTCTTAATATTTCTCTATTTAATCCCTCTTCTTTGAAAACTGGAAATTCTAAAAATTTTGATAATTCAAAAACTCTTATTAATCCATTTCTTTTAAACCAATCTATTAATTCTGTTGAATCATCTTTGTATTTTTCTAATTTTGATAATTGTTCTATAGTAAGAGGGATTTCCATCTCTTCAAATTTAATATTTATCTTTTCAGCAGCCTCTAAACCATTATTAAAAAATAAACCATAAAAACTAAAAAAAATTATAAAAATGTATTTCACTTGTGATTAGTCCAAATAGTTTAGAAATTAGCAAAAATTGGTGGATTCAATTTCCATATCATTTGAGGTTAATAACCAAGATAAGATTTTACGCTGCATTTGGAGCAGGAGGTGTTATTTATTTAACATCACTTATATTTAATAACCTAGGATTATCGGCAACAGATATTGGCTTGGGGTTTACCATTTCAGCAATAATTGGAACTCTAACAAGACTCTTTACAGGTAATTATCTTAATAAAACAGGGAAAATACAATTTCCCATAATTTCTTCTTCAATGCTAAGTATTGCCGCTAGCTTATGCCTTATTTTTTCTAGAGATACTTTTTTTTACATAATTGGACAATCACTCGTTGGGGCTGCTGCAGGAATATATTGGCCTGCTGCCGAGTTTGGGGTCCCCTATTTTTGCCATCCTATCGAAACACGCAAAGCGTACTCTCTTGTTAGAAGTTCGGAGGCTTTAGGAATATTTCTGGGGGTATTCTTAGGGGGTTATATGACGAATTTTTTGTATTCTAAATCAATTTTTATTAATGATATATTTTGCATGATAGTTATCATGTATTTAATATCTAGAAATAGTTCTTCTATTAAAAGTAACTTAGAAAATTTCCAAAAAAAATTAGTAGATCCAATTAATCAGGGACAATTGAAATGGAATAAAAATTCAATAATAATAATTTTATCTATTTTATTGATAACTACCTCTTTAGCTCTGATTCAAGTAACTTTGCCTCTGGATCTTGTTAAAGGTGGGATATATCGGAATGCATTAAGCAAAGAAATTATTAGTCTTATAATTTCTATTCAGTTAATTTTATTGTTGTTTTTACAATGGCCTGTCGGTTCTTGGATATCTAAGAAAGGAAGATTATATGGCTTGAAATTTAGTTTAATAAATTTCTCTCTCGCTTCATTTTTATTATTTATTTCTAGTTATCTAAATATCCCAGCTTTTTATTTAATTTCTTTTTCATTGATATTAGTAAGTTTAGGTACCGCTTCATTTCTTCCAACATCAACAGATGTAGTTTTCAGAATAGCTCCTTCAAATAAAAAAGGTTTTGCACTTGCTCTACTATCACAATGTTTCGCTATGGGTTATTTTTTTGGACCATTTATTTCAGGACGCATATTAGATCTATTTGGTTATGCTTCAATAATCTGGCTTTCAATTTCTTGTTGTTGCTTTATTGTATTTACAATTCTATTTAAGAGATTATTTTAATTAATCTTTTCTAATTCAATAATTCTTCTCTCTCTTAGAAATAAGAAAAAAGGTGCAGAGAATGCGAAGGCTATAAGAAAAGTTCCAATGTATACAACCCACATATTCTTCATGTTTAGTTTTTTTGATTCATTTACTATCCATATAAAAATAGCGCTTGCACCTACTAATAGGTCTCTAGAAATTGACTGAGCTGCAGGGTTTGCATTCGCTAACGAAATGAAGTTATTTATATCAAAGCTGTTTCCATATTCCCTAGCAAATTCAAAATTTGCCAACATTGGTAGGACCGCCCCCAAAATTGATAGAAAAAGGTAAAGAAAAGATAGTATCTGTTTATTATCTTTTAAAATGTTAAATGAATTCACTTGTCAAAAATATTTCTTTTAATAATAGTATTTAAAAGCTTATGGTTGTTGAAAAGAATAATAAAGTTGAAGACTATAAATTTAAAAAAGGAAATTTAAATTTTGCCGTTGTTGGTCATGTTGAGTGGATAAATTTTTTAAAGGTTGATCAATTACCAAAACCAGGAGTCATTTCTCATTCTGAAAAGTCCCTTGAGTATCCAGCTGGTGGTGGATCTATTATCGCGAAAATACTTTCTGATTTAACCTTAAACCAAATTCATTTTTTTACGTCATTAGGTAATGATGATTATGGAGATAAGTGTTTCAAGATTCTCTCAAATATGGGAATTAAGTTGCATGTGGCTTGGCGTGATAAACCAACTAGAAGAGGATTTAGTTTAATTGACTCTCAAGGTGAAAGAGCAATAACAGTTATTGGAGAAAGGTTAGCTCCAACTCATAAAGACAATTTAGAATGGAACATTTTAAAAAAAATGGACGGAATTTTTATTACTGCATCTGATTCAGAGATTTTTAAAATGGCTAGATCAGCTTCAATACTGTGTACAACACCAAGGGTAGGATTAAATACAATTAATAATTCAAATGTTCTTTTAGATGGATTAATAGGCAGTAATCTTGATCCCGGAGAAGTTTTTTCTTTTTCTGAATTATCGTTAAAACCCAAATATACTATTAAAACCGAGGGAGAGAAGGGAGGCATAATATTCCCAGGAGGAAGATATAAGGCTCTTAAAAACAAAAAATTAAAGGTTGATTCTTATGGATGTGGCGATTCTTTTGCTGCTGGGATTCTTTATGGAATGGCATCTAAATGGGATATAGATAAAAGTTTAAATCTTGCTAAAGTAATGGGAAGAGACGCCAGTGAATTTTTCGGCCCATATGCAAATAGTGATTAAAAAAATAATTGAATTAAGACTTATATGAGCAATCTAGATAATAAAAATAAAAATCTACTTGTTGAAAACATTATTGTTTTCTTTTTATTTACTGTTTTTTTAGTTTTTAATTCTTTAAAAACTTTATCTAAAATTTTTACCTATGGAATCATAAAAAAAGAAATATTAACTACTAAAAGTAACTTAGGCGTAGATATAAAAATAAAAATTAAGTAATGAATATATTTTTAGTTTTTCTAATTTTAGGAGTTGTTTTTTTGGGCTACAAAAAAATTAATTCTAAAAAAACAAAGAACTTAAAATTAGATAAATTTAAAAATAAACTACAGAGTACGCAAACAAATATTGACAGGATTTTTTTAAGAGAGGAAGAAAAAACCTTTTCAAACCCTAATATAAATATCTATATTGGAAGTTATGATAAAGAAGAAAGTATAAACAGAAAATCTAATATTCACAGAGCTAGGCTTTCAAAATTTAAGAAATCCAAATTAAATGGTGAGATGATATTTCAAGACGAAGAACAAAGGATTTATAAATTTAATAATGGTAAGAAAGTTTACTTATAATTTTAATGCTAACTACACTCAAGACTTTCTCTAGTTGAAACGCCTGTTGTTGGATTGATCCCATCCGCAATTTCACAAAGATTCCTTTGATCTTCGCTGTCAAGAATAGCAAAAGAAAAATCTGCTCCTTCTATTTGAGCTCCTGCAAAACTGCTACCTGATGCGATCATATTTATTAAAACTGCATTTCTAAGATCTGTTTTTTGGAAATTAACTCGATCAGAAAGCGTATCGGTCAGGTCGATTCCATTTAAATTAGAACCTTTTAAATCAGAAAGGGTTAAAGTTGTCCCATGTAAATCAACGTCACTAAAATCTGCGTCTCTTGCAACTGCTCCAGCTATAGAAGACAAATGAAGATCCTCTCCATGAAAATCAAATCCTGTAATATTAGATCTTACATAACTTGGGACTTCATCTCCCTCACCCTTAACAGCTACATTTGCTCCAGCAAAAACTGGAGAGGATAAAACTAGAAAAGAAAAAGTTATGCATAAAAAATATTTTAAGAACTTAAAAGATTTCATACTAAATAATTCAAACATTGTTATTTTATAACAATTAGATAATTTTTAAAATTGATGTATAGATTTGGAAAACCTTTTTAAGATTATTTAACACTATAAATTTTAAATCTAGGTTCTAGATTAGTTATACAATCTAGAAGTTTTTTATTATCTTTGCTATTCGTTACCTTGAATTCAGATTCCACTGTACCGCCTTCATCTCTAATGGCTTGATTTAAAACTATGGAACCGTTTTCGTCAGATACGGATCTATGAAAAGTTCCTCTAGGTATCCTTAAAATATATCCGCAAGATTCTAATCTAACTTTATAAAAAGGATATTCCCAACCAAAATTGACAAGGAAAAATGTTCTACCCCCGGAGATAGCTAATAGATTATCTTCTTGATTGTGATGTATGTAAAATTGCCAATTATTAAAATCTTCATCATTTGGAGGACTAACCGCAGGACCACTGTGAATAACTAGATCTCTGTAGTTTGATTCATTAACACTAATATCAAAAAATCTGACATCTTTTGTATCGCGAAATTTTTCATAACTTATCAATTCAAACATTTTTGATTTATTTGATTTGATAACTGGAATTTCTAAACTTGAGTTCAATTTTCTTTAAAGATTAAACAAATGAAAACAGATATATATATCTAAGAACGTATCAATTAACACTAAAAAAGAAACATATTATTTTTTATATTTTTTGTTATTTTAAAAGATTAAAAATTTAATGTTTATTTAATTTCAAGAGGTTTGATTTCCCAAGATAAAGTATTTTCTAGATTATTTTTTCCTATAAAGTTTCCTGTAATTACGGAGGTTAAATTAGCTTTTGAAGAGGATACCAATGTTAAATATCTATCATCAATCAATCCTTTTCCGCTGGGATCAAAACCTCTCCAACCAGCACCTGGAATATATAATTCAGCCCAAGCGTGTAAATCCATCTCAGATGGTAAAGGATCTTCAAAATGGTAACCACTTACAAACCTACTTGGGATACCTATAGACCTGCAAGCTTCAACCATTAGCATTGCTAAATCTCTGCATGAACCTATACGTTCTCTAAGTGTTCTGCTAGCCGGCCATGCTGGACCTGTATGTCTTTTGGTATATTTAACCCGATCTTGAATAATCTCTATTAGTTGGTAGGTAAATGATAATGCGTTATTAATGCTTCCTGCTAAGGCTTCTTGGGCCAGTTCTACGGCAGAGGGATCGTGTTGTCCATTTGGCATCCATCCCTCTAATGCACCCTGTAAATCTCTGTTAATAATGCTTCTACAAAAAGGTAATGTTAAATCTCTATTTTTAACTCCATCAATAATGTTTGGATGTTTAATAGTTTCAACTTCGCTGATTGATTCAATAATTAAATTATCTGTTAATCCATTGAATCTGATTCTATTAATCTCTTCTCCGCTGGCAGCAAGTAATGGATAAATAATTTCTGGATCTGGGGTTATATTTAATTCAAAATTCTTTAGTTTTTGGAAGCCATTTGACCTTGGCTTTATACATAATCTATGCTCGCCTAATTGAACAGGGTCTTCGTATTTATATTCAAGTTTGTGAATGTATTTAATCCTCATTAATAAACTTATTAATTAATAAAATATTTTTCTTGAATGAGATCATTTAATTTATTTAAATCCATTTGCAATGAATCGATTGCCTCATGTAAACCATCATTTATTATATCTTCAATTCTGATATAACTCCACTTTGCTTTAAGCAAACCTCTCATGCATTCTAATTCTGAAGGATTTTCAGGAGATGGAGAGTTATCTATCGTTTTAAGAGTATTGCTTATTCCATCAAGACAGTATCTAACTGATCTCGGAAAGATTGGATCAAGTAAAAGAAATCTCGCAACTGAATTAGGCTTTATAGAATTTTGCACTGCTTTCCTAAACATTTGATAAGCTCCAGCTGAACGTAAAAGTGCGATCCATTGCAGCTCATCAAGAACTCCTCCAAGTTCATCTAAGCTGGGCAATAGTAAATAATATTTAACATCTAAAATTCTTGATGTTTTGTCAGCTCTTTCGATTAATCTTCCAAGAATGCTAAATCTCCACGCAAGATCTTTGCTCAGAGTCGCATCTGTAATTCCATAAAAAAGCTGACATTCTCTCCTTATTTCGCTTAATTGTTCTTGTCTTGGTTTATTCCATATTGCTTCTCCTTCTTGCATATTCCAATATAAAATATTAATTTGTTCCCACATTTCTGTGGTCATGACATCTCTGATTTGTCGTGCATTTTCTCTTGCCATTTGAATGCAAGAAATTATACTGTTTGGGTTTAAACGATCTCTTATTAAAAAATTAATAACGTCATCAGGTTTTTTCTCAGGGAATCTTTTATCAAAAGATTCTCTGTCACTTGATGCTTCAATTAATGGGAGCCAAGGTTCTGCACTTCCTGGAGGACAATCTAATGACATTGCTTCACTTACTTCCACGAAACGAGATATATTTTCCGCGCGTTCTAAATAACGATTTATCCAATAAAGAGATTCTGCTACACGACTTAAAAGCATATTATTTACCTACAACCCATGTATCTTTGCATCCACCACCTTGAGAAGAATTGACGACTAATGATCCTTTTTTTAATGCTACCCTCGTAAGCCCACCTGGGCTAACCCATGAATCTTTCCCTCTCAAGATATATGGTCTTAAATCAACGTGACATGGATATAGTTCTCCATCACATAACGATGGCACAGTAGATAATTCTAACGTTGGTTGTGCTATGAAATTTCTAGGATTTTTTTTAATTTTATTAGCGAATTCTTCTATTTCACTGGTTGTTGAGTGAGGTCCAATTAACATTCCATAACCCCCTGCTTCAGATACAGACTTAACAACAAGTTTTGATAAATTTCCTAGAACATATTCTCGATCCTTTTGGTAATGACAAATATACGTTTCTACATTTTTAATAATAATTTCTTCATCAAGATAATATTTAATCATTTTTGGGACAAAAGAATAAATCATTTTGTCATCTGCTATTCCAGTCCCAGGTGCATTTGCTAAAGCAACATGACCTGCCTTGAAAACATCAAGTAATCCGCTAACACCAAGGCAGGAATCTTTTCTGAAATTGAGAGGATCTAAGAAATCATCATCAATTCGTCTGTAAATGACATCTACTCTTTTTAATCCAGAGGTGGTTTTTAAATACACATAATCATCATTACAAACTAAGTCATGACCCTGAACTAGTTGGATGCCCATTTCTTGAGCTAAATAACTATGTTCAAAATAAGCACTATTAAAAATTCCTGGAGTTAGTAGAACTATCTTGGGAGTATCTGTCCAAACAGCAAGGTCTTGAAGCGTTTTTAAAAGATATGATGGATATTCATCAATTGGTTTTACTATTCTGCCAGAGAAAAGATTAGGAAAAATATTCTTCATAACTAATCTATTTTCTAAAAAATAAGCAACCCCAGAAGGGCATCTTAAATTATCTTCTAAAACATGCCAATCTCCTTTTCTATCCCTTATTAAATCAAGTCCTGAAATTTGACACCATTTATTTAGTGGAGGTTTGAAACCCATCATCTGAGGCCTCCAACCTTCTGAACTCTCTATTAATTCTCTTGGAATTATTCCATCATTTATTATTTTTTGAGAATTATAAATATCATCTAGGAATAAATCTATTGCCTCAAGTCTTTGTTTTAGGCCATTTTCTAACGTTACCCAATCATCTTTACTAATTATTCTGGGAAGTGGATCAAAAGGTAATATTCTCTCAGTACCTTTTAGACCAGTATCGTTTAATCTAAAAGTCGCACCATGTCTTAGTAATAATTTTTTTGCGGCAGAGTGATTCCTGTTTAATTCTTCAAGTCCCATATTATCTAAAGATGCAAGAAGCGGAATCAATATTTCTCTAGCAGAGTTAACATTGTCCTTAAAGTATTCATCAAAACTATTTTTAGGCTGATAACTTGAAAACATATATTTCATCATTTAGTAACTTTTACTTTAGCTTTATATCTTTATTCGTATTTATGGCTACCAAAAATAATATCTCTTGACTCGATCTATACCATTATTTTGATCATTGAAGTATATTTTTTAAAAATCTAAAGGTATGGGTTCTAGTAATTGGCAATATGTATTTTTTAGATATTTCGCAAGCTTTCTTTTTATCCTCTCTCACAGTTTGCTGGTTCTTGATCATCTACCAGTAGGGGCGGCACTTCACGGACTTGGGGAAGTTTTTATTGCGCCTTGGGCTTTTAGGGAAAGAGCATGGGATCTTGTTGTTATTGCAGTTTTATTTTTCTTTTTTGATATCTGGGGACTTATAAACACTCCTTGGAATTAACTGATATTATTTATTTACTAATTCTGAGAAAATGATATTAAGGATTAAGTCTTATTTTTATCTAATTTATAAAATAATTTTTCTTTTATCACTTACGAATATTTCTAATTTGTATGCACATAATTTATTTAATGGTGGTTGTAATGAACATTGCGGCCAAAAAGTTAAAGTAATAAGTAATAAAAACAAATTAAAAAATATTGATGCTCAAATAAATATTGATAGTGAAAATTCTTGTTTAAATAAATCACTATGTAGAGGTTAACCTCTCGAGATTTTTTAAATTGTTTTATGAAAGTGTTTCTTTGATAATTATCATTAAATTACCATTTGCTTGATAATTTTTTTTAGGAGGATTTATTTGATTTTTAATTAAAAAAATAAAAGTATATATTAACGGTAGAAGTAATGATGACGCTGCAAAAAGAGCAATTATCTGGTTCAACCTAATAAATGGTTTTTTTACAAGATCCTCTCCGCACAAGCCACAAATCAAAGTACCATTTGAGGATTTTTTTTGAAATTGATATTTAGGATTACAATATGGGCAATAATATTGAACCATTTTAAAATTTTATTGCTTTAATCATTATCTATAAAATTAGAAGAAAGTCATCTAATAACAAAAAAGAGGGCTTATTTAAGCCCTCTTTTATCTCTTACTTATATTTTTTACTGAAGTTAATAACGCACCTAAATCATGGATCCTTGTTGCTAACTTCTATTAAGCTAATGCTTACCAAAATTAACTAATTGTCTTTAACTGGGGCAAAAACTCAAGAATTAAGCTTGTTTCTCAAAGGGCACCTAAACGATGCAGAAGAAGGAAGCTTAGACATTAATAAAAAATAATTGGAGCAGTTAATTAAATTAGTTCGGTTTATTCCGAAATTTCAGGCAGGCTATCGATCATTTTGAAAGACCTCCTAGAACTCAACAATATAAAATTAGGAAAATATTTCTCTAAAGACAATCCGTTTTTATACGCATTGCTTTTTAATTAAAAATGTCCGAGAGTAGGAATCAATTGAGCTAATTTTTTTGAGATATTTTTAGTAAGTTTTGCTTATTTCTTTTGATATTTAATTCGTCTATCTTAATTTTAAATAATTGAGGAAATCTTTTATGAATCATTCGAAAGAAGTTTGTAAAACTGATAAATCAAATCCCATAGACGAATATTTTCAATGTCTCTCATATTGCGATATTCACCCAAAAGGGATAGATAATGACTGTGAGGTCATTTGTATGGAAAGACATTTAAAAGCTAACTATTGGTAATTAATAAATTTCTACTTTTTACTTAAATCCCTTTGAAAAAAGGTTAGTACGAACTTTAAATTTCCATACATTTACAACACCTTTTGCATTGACTGCTGCAAGTGCACAATCATCAGGTCTCCATGATATTGCCCCTACTAAATCTCCTGCGAATGCAGCCCCAACGGGATCACCATTGCCGTCATTTTTGAGGAAACTTGCGACAACGGAACCATCCCTAGATCCTGAGGCTACAAGCATACCTTTATTTGAAAACGCAAGGCTGGAAATAGGTTCAGTATGGTGACATAGCTCTCCTGGCATAGTGCCCTCTGGACCATTCCCTATAAAGCTCCATACTGTGATTCTTTCACTGCCACTTGTCGCTAATAATTTTCCGCTTTCATCAAAAGAAAGGTGACTTGGTTTTCCAGGGTATCCTGTCATTTCAGCATCCATTCCTGATGATCTTCTCCAAAAATGAACTGAATTGTCTTGACTCCCACAGGCAACTATATCTCCATCTGGGCTTAATTCCATAGAGACCAATGATCCTTGCCACTCGAGTTTTTGATTCGTTTTATTATTAACTATGTCAAAGAATGTCACTCTGCCGTAGCATGCAGTTGCCAGCTCATTTTTATTTGACCATGTTATTGCACTTACTGTGCTTGGATGGTCTTCTGAGATCCATTTCTCTTCTCCAATTTCATTAAAAACGTATACTTTTTTTGAGGAAGCTATCGCTAGAAATAAACCATCATTAGAAAACTTGAGGTGTTCTACCCAACCCTTGCCAAGATCAAGCGTTTTAATTACTTTACCTTCGTAGCAATTGCAAATTTGAACATTCCCATCCTGACCTGATGTTGCAAAAATTTCACCCTCTGGATGAATTGCCATAGCTAGTAGACCACCGGAGTGTGTATTTTCTTTTTTCCAAATGATTTTTCCAGTATCTCCTTCGAACGCAAAAATACCTCCTGCCACGTCGCCAACAATAAATTGTTTTCCTTTAAGAGCCCAGCCACATGCTATGGCGTAATCGTTAACTTCAGCAGTCCATCCTTCATGGAACATGCCTCTTGGGCTAAATGGTTCTATATCAGGCATTTATCAAAGCCTTCTTGCATCTCTTTCTCATTTAAATTTCTACCGATAAAAACAAGTTGATTTCTACGAGGTTCGTTACCCCATTCTTTATCAGGTTGTGCAGTAAATAACATGTGAACTCCTTGGAAAACTATTCTCCTTGGGTTACCTGAGTAACTTATGAAACCTTTAGTTCTGAATATATCCACTCCTTTTTCTGATAGGAGTCTACCCATCCAAGTATTTAGTTTTTCTGGGTCAACATCTCCAAAACGCTCAATAGCAATTGAGCCTACTTCATCATCATGTTCGTGCTCTGCTTGCCAGAATCTTTCAGTATTGAATGGAATCTCTTTATTTTCGTCACTTTTAATGACTTTCATATTGAATTCTTCAGCGGTGTGCTGTGTAAACAAACCTATTTTTGTTGGTTTTTCTATGTTAAGGATGAAGGATTTATTTCCTTTATCCTCCAATTTGAGATTTATATGTTCTCCATATGGGATGGTATTTCCAGGATCTAAACTATTAGCTTTTTCTGCATAAAGTCTCACTGAGAATTCAGCACCATCTTTAAGTTCGTCTTCACTCTCTCCTTGGTTAGCGAGGGCTACTAATGACATTTCTGGATCGGGTCCTTCTTCTAGCATTAATTCATATTTACCTGCATCAAGATCATAAATACCTGTCCATTCAAAAGGATATTCTGGTTCAAGGAATGTTGGCCTGCGTTTAAGGATCTGATCAAGATCAAATGCACTTAGATTTAAGACTGTTTCAATTGGTACTTTGGCATTCTCGGCTCTAATAATTCGGGTCATTCGGTTCATATCTCTCAATCTCGATTCAAGAGTATCTAGTGCATCATCAGAGACCAAATCAGTTTTATTAAGGACTAGAACATCTGCAAATGCCACTTGTTCTGAACTTTCATCACTCCTGCCTAGCTGCTGATCAATGTGGGCAGCATCAACTAAAGTTACAATTCCATCAAGAGTGAATTCAGAACTTATCTCCTCATCCATGAAAAATGTCTGAGCAACTGGTCCCGGATCTGCTAATCCTGTCGTTTCTACTAAAACATAGTCAAACTTATCTCTTCTTTTCATTAGGTTGCCAAGGACTCTTATTAAATCACCGCGAACAGTACAACAAATGCACCCGTTTGACATCTCAAACACTTCTTCATCGGCATTAATTACGAGCCCTTGATCTATACCTACTTCACCGTATTCATTCTCAATTACGGCTATTCTTTTTCCGTGCTCTTCACTTAAAATTCTATTAAGCAAAGTAGTCTTCCCTGAACCTAAGAATCCAGTGAGGATGGTTACGGGAACTTTATCTTTGATGCTCATTTACTGATTTTTGCTAAATAAACAATAGTTTAATAATAGTAATAATAAGAAATGAAAACCGTTTTTATTAGAAAAATTTAATCTGAAAGTTTGTACCATTCAGACTCAAGATTGGAGCCAGATTCTTTATCACAGCTTCCACCTAATGAATCAACAATTGTACAAGTATTGTGAACAGCTACTGAAACCGTATTACCATCCATCATCAATCCATCAACGAATATTTGATTAGAAGCTAAAGGAACCGAACTTTGTCTACTTAAGTTCCTTAATAACTTAGATGCTGGAATTTGTTCAGGAAATATTGCCTGAACTTTCTCTTCATCTAACATTTTTAAAGTAGAACTTATGTTGTCTGGCCTTAAGCTTGAGGAGTCTCCAAGAAAGTCAAGTAAACTAATGGTCTCAAAACCAAATGCATCCCCGTAGTATTCCATTGCTTTGTGTTTAGAGACAATTACTCTGTTTTCCTCAGGAATAGAGCTTACTTGTTCGACTATCCAACTATCTAAGCCTTCTAAGAGAGAATCAGCTTTTTCGAATCTTTCATTAATTAGTTTTCTGTCACCTCTATTAAAAACTGAAATATCTTTCTTTAAACTTTTGCTTATAAGATCTCCCATTTTTATGATGTTATGCGGATCATGCCATACATGTGGATCTAGACCTCCATGATCATGATGATGATGCCCCTCTCCTTCGTCTGGAACTTGTGCTATTGGTTCTACATCACTATTTGAAACGTCTTTAAAAAAGTGTTGAGTTGCTTCAAACTCAAAAGGCATGTGTTCAGTAAAAAATATATATTGACCATCCTCTTTGATATCCACGTTAAAAACAGTACTTTCTTTTCTTTGATCAAAGTTAAGAACAAAAGCTTTATTACTTGCTATCAAAATACCATCATTTTTTCTGCTTATTGAGTCTTTAGATCCTAATAATTCTTTGGCTAAATCTTCAGACCCTTCTATGTCATTAGATTTGAGAATTACCATCTTCATTGCAGGATCTGCATATTCGCCATCGACTTTTTCAAATGACCATTTGTAAGAACCCTTAGAAAGTTGAAATTTTCCTGCCCATTCGAAAGCACCTTCAGCATGATCATCATGTCCTCCATGGTCTGAATGATCATCATGACCTGCATGATCAGAATGATCATCTACTTTAGCTGAATGTTCAGAATGATCGTCATGTCCTCCATGGTCTGAATGATCATCATGACCTCCATGATCAGAATGATCATCTACGTCTATTGCACTAACACCTACAACAACAGTATTCTTTTTATTTTCCCAATTTCTCATACTTGGAGTCATTTCTTTACCAAGAGTAAATACTTTATCTGCTCTATTTAGTAATTGAGCTTGCCTTGGATTGATCTTCAAGTCATGAACATCTTGTTTTCTATCTACTAAGCATGTAACTTCGTCAGATGGTAATGCAATTGATTTAACTAAATCACAAACTAGTGGCTCTACTGCTATATATGACTTTCCTTTAGCCATAACATCCTGCCCAAAACCAGAAAATATAATCGTTCCAGCGATTACGGAATTTTTAATAAATGACTTACTCGAACCTTTTTTATTTGTTAGGAGTCTTTTAAAAATTGACATGAAAAATAATTAAATACCTAAAAATGATAATCATTTTCATTATACCTGACAAGTGAAGGTATCAAATGTTATGAAAATAATACGCAACTTGTATTATTGGTAAGCTTGTAAAGTGACTATTTTAAACAATTAATTAATGGCTACTTTAGTCGCTGAAAATTTAACCTTTGCATACGCAAAAAAAAGTAAGCCAGTTTTGAATAAGGTATCTATTGAGATTAAACCTGGAACTCTAACAGCGTTAGTTGGCCCAAACGGCGCAGGTAAATCAACTCTTTTGAGAATTTTGCAAGGACAAAATACTCCAGATAAAGGCGAAATAAAAATTGACGGTGAAAATTTATATAGATCTAGAGCTCTTGTGGCACTTATGCCTCAAAGAAGTTCTATGAATTGGAAGTTCCCCATTACAGTTGAAAAATTGGTATCTCTTGGTCAAATAAAGTATTCAAAATCAAGAAGTAATAACCCATTTCAAATTAAGACTCTTCTAGCATATCCTAATTCTTGGATTAATAAATGTTGTGAATTAGAGGCGACAATGCAGAGAGTAGGCATTGCAAGTTTGGCTAATAGAAGACTCGATTCTCTTTCAGGAGGACAGCAGCAAAGAGCTCTATTAGCAAAAACTCTTATGTCTCCAGCAAAAATATTTCTTTTAGATGAACCTTGTGCAGCTTTGGACCCACCTGCAAAGGAGGATTTTCTTAAAATTGTTCGACAACTTGCGGATGCTGGACTTTCTTTGCTCGTAAGTAGCCATGATTGGGGCGATTCTTTAAATAACTATGATCAAGTAATCGTTCTTGATAAAAGTGTTTTGGCAGTTGGTAGTCCTGGTCAAATAAAAGATAAATTAGAGGCAATAAACATTAGCTCTATAAACGAAAATAATTTCTGTGATTAGAGAATGTTCCTTTTTAATTCTGAGCTTGATAACAGTTTTGGCAAAGCCCGAAATACTCGAGGGTATGAAACAACAATTGGAATTTCTTTGGATTTGTTTTGGGTGTATGAATATCTTTTACTGGGCATCCTTCCATTTTTGATGTCTCACCACATTGAACACAGGTCAAATGATGAATATCTCTATCTACGGGAGTGTACAAAACCTCTCCAGTTGGGAGATGTCTAGAACGTATTAAGCCATGCTTTATCAGAACTTGAAGATTCCTGTAAACAGTCGTCAGTCCCATAGACTTTCCTCTTTCTATCAATTTTCTATGCAACTCTTGACCAGTCAATTCATCCTCGCATTTATTAAGTTCTTCAAGAAGTTGTTCTTGTCTTTTGGTAATGTCAGACTTAGTTACCATTGTTTCCAAAATCTTTTTTTGTCCCGTATTTTTGATCATACCGAATCATTCGAATAATGTCTTTTATTAATAACAACTGGTGGCTGGTTCCATTAATAATAACTATATTCTCCGGGATTTTATGTCCAGCTATGGGAACTGTATTAATAACTCATAAGAGATTATTACAAGTTAATTTAATCTCTCATTGTGTGTTGCCTGGACTTGCTCTTGCATTAGCTCTTGGAATTCACCCCTCAATTGGTGGTGTTATAAGTGGTCTTCTGGGCTCAGTAATTGCGGAAAGTTTAACTAATAGAAAAAGTGAAAATTATGAAGCAGTTATGAATACTATTCTCGCTGGAATGCTTGGGTTTGGGGTCCTTATAATCCCTTTGCTCGGAATAAGGATTGATTTGGAGGCAGTATTATTTGGCGATTTATTGACAGCAAATTTTGGAGATTTACTTAGAACAATAATTGCTTTTTTAGTATTTATACTTTTAATGACTTTTGGATATGAAAAGGTTGTTTATGTGGGATTGGATCCAGAAGGTGCATCCGCGAGTGGTATAAATGTTTCTTTATTAAATCTTGCTTTGAGTTTTACGACGGCATTAGTAATTGTTAGTTCAATGTCAGCAGTGGGAGTAATTCTTGTTATTGCTCTTCTTTCTACCCCAACTCTGTTAGGGCTAAATAACGCTCATAGCTTAAGAATTGCAATGATGAGGTCTTCATTTTTTGGATTATGCATCTCACTTCTGGGCTTTATTCTCTCTATAGTCTTTAATTTGTCGCCTGGACCTGCAATTAGTGTTATTTGTGTCGCATCTCTTTTGATTCCTAAGCTTCGTAAATAATTAAATCTTAAATGTCCAATCAGAGTTTAATGCTTGAGCTTCTGGATTGTTTTTTAAAGCTACTTCTATAGCCTCTTTTTTATTATTAGCTATAACAACTTCATCAAATTCCTTTCCATTTTTTAGGAGACTTACTTTGAAACGCATAAAAATTTTTAATTAATCAAAAGTTAACCACTAAGCAACTAGATTTAAATACTTTTAAAAGTTAATTGATGAAATAGAAACTTTAGTTATTTTGAAGTTTTTCTACTACAGATTCTTTCTCAATTTTAGCTACATCCTGTAATCCATTAGCATCAAACCAAGGAGCGTTTTCCCAATTGAATCCTTTCCCAAACGTATTATCGGGAGCAGCTACGTACCAGTGACATGATGAATCGGGAACATCTACAGCACATTTTGACCAGTCAGCTTCCCATTGTGGAACTTGTACCCACATCACAGATGCTAATAAAAAAGAAAAAATAAAATTCATAATTATCTGTTAGCAAAATTTTGAAAGATTTTTTTCACATTCTTTCTTTCTTTTCTTCCAGTAATTCTCAAGTATTTGATATTTATGCTTATTTTTGAATTGACTTAAGTGAATATAATGCTGATTAAGAACTGAAGGATTTTTGATTTTCATGACTCAAGCTGTCTATGCATAACATATTTAAGACACTTTAAAGATTTTTTGAAGTGAATTTATACTTAATTTTTGTCTAACTTTTGTGTAGGTAAGTATTTTTCCGGATTACTTTCAATATAAGTAAGCGAATATTTGACAACACACACTATTACTGAAAAAAGAGCAATTGCCGAAATAATAAAAATGATTTTTTTGTAAATGCTTTTCATTAATTTTTTATTTTTTTGATTATTTTTTTCATCAACGCCCAATTTTTCTCAAAGATTTAAATAATTAGTGATTTATACTGTAGCGTTTTAAATTATCTACGGAGTAGATTATATACATCAGAAACTCCTCACACACTTTTTTCTGATAACTTTAAAAGTACTCGACCTAGATGTTTGAGTACTTTTTTATATTTTTTCCCATGTGACAGTTAAGATAGAGGTCCATTAAGCATTACATATTTTGAATATAGGTGTGATATTAGGTATGTGTGTAGGAGGAATTGATTTATTTCAGTGGAAACAAGGAAACACTTGATGTAAATCAATTTTTAAAAAGATCCCTTAAGAAGGGATCTTTTTTTTGTACTATTAGAAATACATATTAAATTCTGAATATAAAAACATATATGCTTTCTTCCAAAATAATTAGGTCTTCATTATAAATTTGTAATTTAATTAGCTAGATTATGGGTTGTTAAATTCTTCTGTTAATGCAAATACTTTTTTTAGCAATTTTAATTTGTTCAAGTTTCTCATTCCCTTCTTCATCATTTGCTTCACATATAGAACTAAAACCTTGTGTAGAGATTGCTCATTGTGTAAGAGAGGAATGGGAGGTAAACAATATTGAAAAACCTTTTGAAGAGATTAAAACATTTATCGAAAACACTCCAAGAACTGAGATTGTAGAAATAGATGGCGATTATCTTCATGCTGAGGCAACCAGTAAATGGATGAAGTATGTAGACGACTTAGAAGTATCCTTTCTACCTGAATCAAACATCTTATCAATAAGATCAGAATCAAGAGTTGGAGAAAGTGATTTGGGAGTGAATCAAAAAAGAGTTGATTTACTAAAATCGAAAATGTTTTAAGTTAAAAGTAAAAAAAAAATAAATTGTTTTTATTGTTTTTTGTATAACTTTTCCATTTTTAAAAAAAATTAGTAGATAAAAAAGTGATAATTGTCATCATGCCTTGATAATGGCAAGTTTATTAGATTTTCTCTAAAAGATGATCATAAATTTTATATATTTAGTGTTATGTAGTTTTGTTTTTTTCTTGTTTTATATAAACATTAAAAAAAATGGACTTAAATGGATAATCAAAGGTCTTTTTCAAATTGGAATATTGGTATTATTCATTGGAGGGTTTTTCAAAATATTTTTCAACTTACCCCCTAATTTATTTATAAAAATATTTTTTCTTATTATTTACACATGGTGCACTGTTGGAATAAATGTAAATTTCATGATCCCTTTGATTAGTTTGATTGACCAAAAAATAGTGAAAAAATAAAACTAAAATATGCCTTAATTGTCGGTACAAAAATAAATCTATTTCCTTGATCTGCAATATTAAAATTTATAAGATTTTTTTTCCTTTTGAAAGTCTTTTTCTTGTATACCTAGTCTTTAATGCCAAGTTTGTCATTATATAAATCCCAAATAAAAGAATGACTATTCCAATGAAGTATTTCATTATTTTTTATGTAATACTATTTTTGAGATTTATCCATTATGCCAACTAATTTTAATATCTATTTCTTGAGATAAATTTCTTGTAACTGGACATTCTTTGGAAGCTTTTTTCAAAAAATTAATAGTTTCATTAGAAGTGCTCTCTGGTATAAAAATATCTATTATTAGTTCTTTTATCTTCCTCTCGCTATTTTGTGTCATTACTTTTTCAATATTTAAATATATACCTTTCAAATCAAATCCTTTCGACTTAGCTTTGATTGCCATAATGGTTAGCAGGCAAGTACCTAGAGATGTTGCTAATAAATCAGTTGGGGAAAAACTTTCACCTTTACCGCAGTGATCTAAAGGTGCATCAGTTCTAATAAGACTTCCAGATTGTAGATGAATAGCCTCACAGTTTAAATTTCCTAAATAAGAACATTTAACTTTAGTCATTTTAAAAAATTAAATTAGGAAAATATTATTAATAAAAAATTATGGAACATAACAAGACTATTGATGAGAAATTTTTTATTTGCATATTATTTTTATTTGCATATTAGTGGAGTATTAAGGAAATTCATCATTCAAGTTTTGAAATCAGTTTTTATATCCATATTCCTCTAAGCAATACTCAATTAATTCAATTGATTTATTAAGAGTTCTTTTATTTTTATTTTCTAGATCGAAGCATTCATTTAAAACACGTATAGATTCATTTAAGAATGATGCTTCTTTATTTTTTAAATCTTTAACTTGATTTATATAAATGAATTTTTTAATCCCGATAAGGGAAAATATGATTATTGATATTGTAAAAATTGCTATTTTGAATTTATCCATACAATTAGTTATTACAAATATTTTAATTTATTTAATATCTAAAAACTTTACATAGCTTATAGAGCTAAGTAATTACATATGTAGCTGCTGTTATTGCTATAGCAGTAATTGAGATGAAGATGTATGGAACAACCTTTAAAGGTATATATAGATTATTTTTAGACATAACTAGAAACTTTATAAAAATTCTTACATTCTCTTTAAACTTTATAAGTCTTCAAATATACAAATTAATTTTCTTTGCAAAATTCAATTCTTTTACAGATTAAAAAATTTTATATTCATTGAATTTTCATTAAATAAAGTATTTCTAAATCCTGTCTTGAGTCCGATATTTTTCTTTTTAAGAAGATTAATTCTTCTTGGCTCATTTTTGATTCTTTTATTATCAATTCTGCTTGTTCAATAGCATGTTCTATATTTCTGATTTTAATTTCTCTTATTGTGGGATCATCTTTACATGCCTTTTTAGTATTCGCATCCAACATATGTACTAAAAAAATCGCCTTGAATTTAATCTAAACTAAAACTACATTATGTCACAACCGCAAATTTAATTAAAATAAATTATTATTTAATTAAGAACTTTAACCTTAGCTAACCCTCTCTTCAATTGATCGAGTGGGTTTTTTTTATGGTGTAATATACTCCTAGCATTTAATACTAATTTGGAAGATTCAAAACTTAATCCTGAGGAAAATAATTCAATCGAATCGCCCTCCAATTTGAATGAAGACAATAAAGATCTTAATGAGGGGATTAAAAAAGAAGAAAATGTTAAAGCATTTACAGAATTTCTAGAGAAAGCAAGTAGTCAAGATTCTTCAGAAGAAAAAGTAAAACTTGATTCTGAGCAACAAAAATCAAAACTTGACAAATCACTTTTTAAAAGATTTCTTAATAATGGATTTGATGGCATTTCAACTAATCCAAACTATAAAATGTTGGCATTATTAATAATCCTTTTAATTAATTTGTCTCTGTTTTTTGTAATTGGCAATATGGGTAAAGCGTTTTTAAGAAATGCAGGAATTATGGGTTAGAAATTATTTATTTCTTTTTGGATAATCATCTTTACAATTTTGATTCTTCAAATGAAACTGTGATATTTTCTTGTCAAATTAATATTTAAATAAAATTTGGATAATAAAGAGCCAGAAAATCCAGTCGTTTATCTTTCTAGTTTAGTCAAGAAATTAGATGTAAAGAACAGAAATGGTTTAGTAGCCTTAGTAATAGTAAACCTTTTAGTAATTCTTTTATTTAAATTTTATTTGAAAGGATCTGGATTATTATCTTGAATTTGCCTGCTGTTATTATTATTCAGCATTCTCAAATTGCTTTGCTAATCTAAATGCCTTCTTAATTATTAGAAAGCCACCATATGCTCCTGCCAGTAAAGGTAATACTATTAAAGGGTTAGGGGAATAATCTGAATAATTTTTCACACCTTCAACATATTCATAACCTGAACATTTAAGAAAGATAAAGCTTAAAAATGTGATACTCCAACCAATGATTGATAAAAAGCCACCTTTTTTATCTCCTTCGTAGAATCTGTCAAGACCTAAGCCCCAACCTCCTATTAGGAATATTCCTCTAACAACTGAATTTTTTTCTTGATTTCTAAGCATAATAAAAAAATGTTCATTATGAACATAACCTATTTGATTTTAAGATGTGAGATGTTTTTATTAATTAATCTTTAAAATAAATTTTTAATAGATTTATCCTATAAATTACAAAATATTATTCAGTGTTTTAATTAATCATAAGAGATTTTATTTGAATTCAACAAGGAAATTGAAGGCCTTATATAAATAAAAATAGACCCATACATATCCTGCATAATTCTCATTTCATCGTCTAAATATACAATTGAAACCTGGCAATTTGGCGATTCTTTATTCCAAGGTAACTTATTCCATACCTCTTTAACTGGATACCATCTATCCATAAGTAATTCACTAAATAATGGAATCTTATTAAGTCCATCAACTTTGGAAACTTTTGTCTTTTGTAAGTTCATATCAAGTAAATTATTTCTTAAAACTAAATCACTTGCTAAGGTTATTACTCTTCCACCAAAAGTAGGCAATAGTTTGAACCAACCCAAGATAGGAATTGTTGTGAGTCCAAATATTGTAGTGTCAAAAGTAGATATAAATTCTTTTTTTTTAAAATCAATCTTTTGAGCAATTCTCCCAATAGTTGATATGCCAAAGGATCCTACTTGCAATTGATGTAATTTAAAAAAAAGATTACTTTTAAATTCATCATTTAATGCCTTTTCAATAGCAAGGAAGAAAGGAGAACTTCGAAATAATTCAACATTAGAAAAAATCAATTCCCACTCTCCAGACAATAATTCTTCTGACATTTCAAAACTAAAGTCCTTAAGAGCATCAATCAATTTATCCATTTCATTAGCTTTTTCCTCATACATAGGAGAAATTAATTTATTTAATCTTTGCCCTCTATCTGTAACAGCAGCTATTTTATATATATTTGACTTTATCTCTCCAATTTCTTTCATAACTCCAATACAAGTAATACTAATTAATCTTAGGAATTTAATTTGAAGTTGATGGCAATTTTAATAATGCTGGTAATAAAATCAATTAATATTCTCCCCACCTTTTACCAATATCAAACCCCCATTCAGTGGTTAATTTAATTACTTCATCATGATTCTTGCATTTTGAAAGGGATAACTTTTTACTAGGATTATTTTTTATTAGCTCAGCAATTTGATTAAGTTGCTCTATTTTTTTTAGAAAATTACTTAGATCTTTATCTGACATTTATCTAGGAAGTGAATTTTTGATCATAAGTAAATATGTAATAAAGAACCCAGGCAACACCAATAATAAGAATTGCAATCATTATATTTACTGACCAAACTACTTCTATCATGTAATTATTTTTATATATTTTTAATATATCCAAAATTTAAATTAAATTAACCGTTAATAATTTAAATCAAGAACAATACACTACTTTTTCTAAGTGTATAAAATAGTCTTAAATAGTTTAAAAATTATGGGAGAAGCTAAGAGAAGGGAAGAGTTAGGCTTACCACCTAGAGAAAAGAAAAAGGAAAAACAAACATCGAAAAATCAACTAAACAAAATTTTAAATAAATATCCTTATTTACCTTTCATTTTAGGTTTTTCATTACTAGCAATATTAATTATCGATTTAGTTAATTACTACAAATAGATATATAAAAAGGGGATACTTTTAGCAGAAGAGAAGATTATCTTCGCAATTGCGAAATTATTTTTCCATAATAAAAATAAAATTCATGAAACCGATTAACACCTCATGCGCCTTAATTTTAGGGGTACTAACTTTGTTTTCAACATCTAATGCAAATGCAGGTGGCTGCAGTTCTCATACTGAGAAGAAGGCAGAAATTGAATGCTTGTCTGATGATAAAAAATGTATTGAAGCGAAAGAAAAAGAATCACTATACAAAGTTGAGGCCTAAATGTTTGATAATCTTGGAACTGCTCTAGTACAGGCATTAGGCTTCTTTGCTGTTTTTGGTTTTTTTGTATATCAAACTTTATTTGCAGATAGCAAACCCAAAAATTCAAAATCAAATCCTAAAAAAACAAAGATTTCCGACAAAAAAGAATCAATTAAAAAAGAACCTAAAAAAGGCTTATTTAACAGAAAATCTAAACCTGTTGAAGAGAATTTAACAGTCCAAAAAAAGGGATTATTTGGGAGAAAAAAAGAAGTTATTAAAGAAGAGATTAAACCAAAGAAAAAAGGTTGGTTTAAATAGGTAAAGGTACTTAAACTCTTTTTTGATATCTTTTATACAAAAACTTTTTTTAGTAACTTTATAATTTATAGAAGATAATAACCAAAATGAATCATAGAGAAATCACAAAAAAATATAGCGAATTACTAAACAAGGCTGAATTTGCTAATGGCCGTAAGGAAGTTGTAGGTCTCTTAAAAAAAGCAGCCAAATTGAAATCTCAGATAGAAATCAATTATTAGATTTTAAAATTAGTTTAATTCTAAATGTAAAAAATTTTTTTAAATAAGTTTTTACATGAGATAATCTGCATAGATTATTTTTCTTATGAATAAAAAAGGTTATACAACCGAAAGTGGTGGTAGACAAAATGGTTTTGCAATTGAACCAGAAATTAACCCCATATCAGAAGGCGAATCAAAGAAATCCATATTTTTATTTATTGGAATATTATTACCTTTTCTAATAGGCGGTTTTTACTATTTAAGGACTCTGAATATATTCTGATATTTTATAAGCCATTTTTAGCAATATATTCTTCTGAGCTAACTATATCTTGCATTAAGCTCTCTGATGAAGGATTAAATCCATTTTGCTCTAAAAATGATTTAACCTTTTCAAATTTTTGCTGAATTTTCTTTGTATATGGAGTTGTCATCAAATAATCATCTTTTTCTGTTGAATAGTTCATTTGATTAACGAATTACTTTTACAATTAAATTTTGCAAAATATGCTATTGCTGGTGAAGTTATAAATATTACATAAATAATTCAATAGTAATAAATACTTATAAGTTGTTTGTATGAGGTTGATATTGGTTAATTTTTTTAAAGAGTACTTATAGTAACTAGTTCCATTAAATCTCTAGACTGCAGATATTTTTGAAATACTTCAGAATAAAATGCTTTTTTAGCAGCAAATTTTGATTCGAATTCAATTACTAATCCAAGCTGCCCTCCATCCCATTCATTTGAGGTTGATTCTTGTATTAAATCTCTTTTTACTATTACTCCTCCCACAGATTTAATCCAAGGCAATACTGTCCTTATATATTCCAGAAATAAATCAGCATTTGGAATTGAAATTTTCTTAAGCCAATAGCTCTTTGTCATCAAATCAACATATTCTGGGTAGAATATAGCACATGGAGGTAAGTATTTATCCTTAGCTATATACCCCAGCGTTTATTAAATGGAAACCGAAAATGATTTATTAAATTTACTTCTTAAATCTCCAAATTCAGAGGGTATACGTAATATTGCCGAACAACTTGAAATTGATCATAATTTTTCCTTTAGCAAAGATAGAAATGATTTGCAGGGTGTTTGGGAGCTTAGGTGGAGTAGTTCTAATAGTCCTTTTTTAAAATATTCTCCTCTTATTGATAACCTTCAAATTCTCGACCCCTTAAATTTAAATGGTCTTAATTTACTTAAACCTAGAGGAATAAAATCAATTATTGGTACTGGTATTTTAATAAGACTTAATTACATTAATGAAAAAAAAATTGGGGTCAAATTTACGCATGCGGGTGTTATTGGTCCTAAATTTGGGAAAAAAAATATAAAGGCTATGAAAGAAATAAATAATGAACAATTAGGGTGGTTAGAGATAACTTATTTAAGCAATAAGCTTAGAATCTGTAGAGGTGATAAAGGAACTTTATTCGTTTTAAGAAAAATACATTCACCGACTTTATTTAAGAATTTCAAGGAATTTATTAAAATCTATTAAAAATAGAAATTAATTCTTTATCCAAATAGACTTTAATACGAAATAAATTGGTAAATATTTAAATGATTCTTTAGGTATTTCATAACTTAAGAATTTAAGTGCTTCTTCTAACCAGTAACCAATATCAAATCCTAAAAGAATTTTTTCTACAACAAACCAAAATTCTTTATCAAATATAATTCTGAAGTTTAAGTAAACATATTCCCAATGAAAGGTATTCCAATATTGGGTTAAAAATGAGGATAAAATAAGCCATAGTGATATAAATAGAAAACTTTTAAGAAATTTATAAAATTTTTTCATATACCAGCAACTGTCTTATTTAATTTCAAATATCCCTTATTATTATTTGGATCAAAATTTATTTCCATTAAATATATTCAAAAAGATATAAAAATATTGAGAAAATAGAAATTTTCGTGGCATTAATAATCTATTCTTCTTTTTTTAGATTCTGTGCCTTTAGATTTTTATTCTTAAGAAAAAATCCTAAAAACAGAAAAGCAGAATATATTAGTAAACTTATGCCAAAAATTAGAATTATCTTTGAAATATCCATAAATGATTTTTTTTATAAATTACAGCATTTTTTGCAAAGTTTTATCTATGGTAATGATTTTTCATTTATCACGATAACGAGCTTCAATTATTAAGCTAATAATATTATTTAAATCATATGCAAGTAGCTTTTGCCTGGAGCCTTTGTCTATCAGTTGGTGTTGTTTTATTATCAATTATTCCATTAACTATAGGTAGAGTTAAAGCGGGATATTCTGTTGAAAATATGTCTGCTCCAAGGGCTTTATTCGATGAATTACCTTCTTTTGGAAAAAGAGCAGTTTGGTGTCATCAAAATTGTTGGGAAAGTATTTCCCTACATGCACCCGCATGTCTTCTTTGTTTGATTAGTTTAACTGACTCTAATATTGCAATAATTGCAGCATTGATTCATCCTATTTTTCGTTTTTTATATATTGGTGCATATATATTTAATATCCCCACAGCTAGAGGTTTAATGTGGGCCTCAGGAATTTTTACAACACTTTTGCTTTACAAAGAGGGCTTAACTCAATTGATATAAACATTTAAACAATAAACTTTTCTAAATCTTTTAATTGATATTCATTGATTAGTTCCACTTTATTTGATTTTGCTAGTTGATGAGCAGACTTTGTAAAGCCAGATTTTGAGACTATTATTGCATGTGTACCTTTCCAAAATAATTTACCAGCTGAAATTTCCTGAACTGCTTTATTTCCAATGGCTTTTTCATGATCTTTGCATTGTATACATATTCTCAAATCATTTATTGACGCAATTAAGTCAACCCCTTGATCTCCTGTAATAGGGGTTTCTTTTACTTCCCAGCCATTTTGTTTGAGAATTTCCATACAATGATTTTCAAATCTAATACCTTTTTGGTAGTTTCCCTTTTTTTTTCTTGAGTAGTTTTTTTCTATTAGGTTTAAGCATGATTTCTCAATTTGACTTGCTATGAAAACAAACCAATCTTCAGTCTCGAGCTTTCTAATAGATCCAATTATCTCATCATCAATAGTAGGATTTTCATGACAATAGGATCTCCACTTTTCGAAAAATAATTCCGTACTTCCAAATTCTTTTAAAATTACTTTTTCATAGAAGTATGGTATACCCTCTTTAAATCGCTTAGATCCATTAAATATATTTTTTTCAATGGCTTTTTCATCAAGAGGTGGATTGCCAATCCATTTTTTATAATCCTCATTACCGTAAGCATCTATCTCCCTCAATCTGATCCTCTCCTCTAACAAATTGTATTTGTTCTCGTCAATTAATTTATTAATTGTTTGAATAAAGAAATTGGAATTTAAGGCATTGTTTAATTTTAACTTTTTCTTCTTAATTTGATAATCTCTTACAATTATAAAAATTAAAAAAATGATAAAAATAATTAAAATAAAAAAATTTTTCATTAAAGATTTTTATTTTCTATCTAAAAAGTTTTTGTTTTTCTAATAACAAAATTATTTTTTGTTATTACTGAAGATTCATTTACTTCAAACCCATTAATTGCTGATATTTCTCCTTTTATGCCTTCTAATGTTAATTGCTCGATAATGCCTTTTATTACCTCATCCTCGACCAATTTTCTATCAATTCTTTCAGGTGTAATATCTGTAAGCCATTTTGAAGTCTTTTTTTTTACAACCTCTGTAGGGTTAGTTATTTTTAAGTAGATAGCCATTTTTTAAGTCATTCAGTTGAATTATAAGCATTAAATCTTCTTAACTTTTATTATTGTCATTACTTTCCCACTCAAGAAATTGAAAAACAAAAATTGCAAAGATAGAGAAAAATACTATAAACAACCCTAACCATCCTATAAATTTGTGCTCTGTAAAAAGATTAGTGAGCATTGATTTTTCTTGATATCTTGATTCCATTTCATATTGATAAGAATCAATAACTTGAAATATATTCATAATTAATAAATCGTTGAATTGGCGGATAATAATTTCAACCATTTAATTTACAAAAGGCTTCCGATAGGAAATCTGGTCTTTTTCTTATTATAGAAAAATTCAGTTTATTTATTAAGACTAAATTGACTTCAGCAATCGTTAAGATTTCATTTTTCTTGTTATGAAATTTTGAAATTACATTAATCCTAGGACTTTTATCAATATTGAATTCGCTCTCGATTGTTATTTTTTCACCAAGAAATAAAGGAGATTTATATTTTATAGAAGTATTGATTAAAGGTAAATCTAAGCCATTTTTAGTTAGTTCGAAATAACTTATACCTACTTCTGAAAGTGCATTTATTCTGCTTTCTTCAAGCCAATTAAAATATTTACCGTGCCACATTACCCCTGCATGATCTGCATGTTGAGGTAAAACAATTTTTTCTATTTTCCAAACTGGTTTTGAGTTCATCTTTTATTTAGAAAATTTTAATTCAATAAAAAAACATATTTTGATATTGTAGATTAATTTTATTTATTAACATAAGAATCACCAAAACTATATTTATAAAGTTATGTTTAATCGTAAAAATAAAAGTAGAAAAATGAAGAAGATTTTTCAATGGGAAGAATATTTAAATTGGAAAAATATGTCAAAGGAACAGAAATTAAATTTCAAGAGGGCGTGCTTATTCCCCTTTCTCGTCTATATGGTTTATGTTTTTCTTAATCAGTACTCCTTGGCAATTCTTTTGTTACTAGGTCTTTATTTTTTAATTAGATTTAAAAATAGAAATAAGTTGGGAAGATGAATATTTTTTGATTTTGATTTATATAGATTTGTTTTAAAATTATCTAGTTTTTCTAAATAACACTATTGGCATATAAAAATAGTATTAGATAAATTTTTTTTATGAAAAGAATTGTTTTGTTTTTATGTGTATTAGTTTTTTCAATATTTTCTAATACGAATAATTTATTAGCAAAAGAAATTGAAAATAACATTAAAGATAATATTTCTAATGAAATTGAAGAAGTTAAGCCTGATAATAAAAAAACTAATATTTCTAATTCTTCGGTAGAAGATATATTTGGTGATGAACAAACTTTTCCATTCGTTGCAGGTTTAGGGAAAAATGCAGCCCATTGATTTTAAGGTTATTGATAATGTAGAAAAGATTTTTTAATACTAATGAAAGGTCTTAGGGTCCTGGAACTTTCTGAAGCACTTACTGTTGATAGCGCTGATTTATTAGCTGTTTGTGCAATTTTAAAAATAAAAGCCACATCTAGATTAAGCATGCTTTCATTTGAAGAATGTAAAAAGATAACTGATTACTATGAAAATAAAAATTAGAATTTTTTATAAATTATTTTATTCTTTAATGTCTTTAATCATTGATACTAAAGTTGAATGAATTTCTTCTTCAGATATTTCATTTTTAAAATTGATAATTGCTGATTGGCCATCGTAATTGATTTTTATATAACTATTATTAATTTCTTCCATAAAGGCATTCTCAAATGTTGATATCTTTCCATAATGGGTAAGATATTTGTGCACTGAATCAATGTGATCATTGTTCATGTGATCACAAACTCTTTTACTTGTTTCTTTACTAATAATTTTCATTTAAAGAATATTTTTTTTTAAGCTAATCTATTTTTTTCATTATTCAAAGTTTTAATCATTTTAATTATTAAATTTTTAACTTCATTTTTATCAACAGCTCTAACCAAGTTATTTCTCAAATTTGATGCTCCTTTAAAGTCTTTGCATGTCCATGAGATATGTTTTCTTGCAATAAGCAAACCGTGATCTCCTTTTTCTTTTATTAATTCATCAAGATGCTCAATAATTAAATATAGTTTTTCTTCTGTGTTTGGTTCTTTAAAATTTTTATTTTCTCTAAGAGCATAATCTATTTCTCCAATTTTCCATGGCGATCCTAAAATTCCTCGTCCAATCATTACACCATCAGCATTTGTTTTTTTTAAACAATTAATAGCGTCATCTGGATTTTTGATATCTCCATTAGCAATTACTGGAATTTCCAACAACTTTTTAAGTCTCCCGATCATTTCCCAATCTGACTTGCCTGAAAAACCCTGTTTTCTTGTTCTTCCATGAAGTGTGATCATCGTTGCTCCCGCATCTTGAAGTTTAAATAAGAAATCCTCTATATTCTCTTCTTTACTATCCCATCCGAGTCTTGTTTTTACTGTTACTGGAACACTAACAGCTTTTACAACATTTTTGACTAATTCTATAGCAAGTTTTCGGTCTTTAATTAAGGCACTGCCTCCACCTTTCTTTGCAATTTTTTTTACAGGACATCCCATATTTATATCAATTAAGAAAGCTCCAGAGTCCTCAGCTTGTTTCGCAGCTTCAGAAACAGCATATGGCCTATTATCAAATATTTGTACTCCAATTGGACCTTCTTCTAAATCTATTTGATTGATTTTTTGTGTGCCATATCCTTTTTTAAGACTTGTGGCATTTATCATTTCTGTAAAAAGTAAAGAGTTTGGAGCCCATTTACGTACAAGTCGTCTAAAAATGTTATCTGTAACTCCTGCTAATGGCGATAGCATTACCTTACTCATAATTATTCTGTTAACTCCCCTTCCTTTTAGCCTTATATTTGAAGACATATAATTTTAATTGATTTAATCTTTCTTTATTATAAATTCAGATATGGAGCTGATTTTATGTTTTCTATTTATTTCTTAATTTATAATAAGTGCTTTTACTTAAAAAGGCCTAATTGATTACTTTTTTTGCTAGTTTATGTTGAGTTGAAATTCAAAAAGGAAATTTTTTCTTGTTTATATTAGTATCTATTTTTCTTCCAATAATTATTTTTATTGCTCCAATAAATGTAAATGCTATGCAAGGTAATTTAGATTTATCAAGTGCTCAAACTTCTGTAGGCAAAAGATTTGCTAAGGTTTTTTGTGATGCTAAGAGGGAAGGTTTAGATTCTGATTTTGCTAGTGAATATGCTTTGAATAATACTTATTTGAAATTTGTTGCATTTCCAGATGATGATGAATATTTGGCTGATTTATGGAATTTCACACATAATAATATATTAGATAATTGTGGTGAATTTGTAGATATAAATGATCTAAAAGACCTAGAGATTTTTTTTAAAGAAGAAGGTTTAATTGCATCAAATAGGGAACTCTATTTACCAACTTTTGAGAATAATTAGTTTAAATTTTTAGCATGTACTAAAATATAAATAGAATATGAAATTTTATGAAACTATTAGGTTTAAATTCACCTGAAATATTCATAATATTAGTAATTTTGCTTTCAATTTTAGGTCCAAAAAGAGTTGAAAAAGGTTTCTTATTATTCAAGAAACTATTAAAGTTCCTCTTAAGTAAAGATGAAGATCAAAGCTCAGAAAATTCAAAAGTAAAATCAGAGGAACCAGAAGAAAGTGAAGTTAAAGAAGAAAAAGTAGAGTCCGAAGTAAAATCAGAGGAACCAGAAGAAAGTGAAGTTAAAGAAGAAAAAGTAGAGTCCGAAGTAAAATCAGAGGAACCAGAAGAAAGTGAAGTTAAAGAAGAAAAAGTAGAGTCCGAAGTGAAATCAGAGGAACCAGAAGAAAGTGAAGTTAAAGAAGAAAAAGTAGAGTCCGAAGTAAAATCAGAGGAACCAGAAGAAAGTGAAGTTAAAGAAGAAAAAGTAGAGTCCGAAGTAAAATCAGAGGAACCAGAAGAAAGTGAAGTTAAAGAAGAAAAAGTAGAGTCCGAAGTAAAATCAGAGGAACCAGAAGAAAGTGAAGTTAAAGAAGAAAAAGTAGAGTCCGAAGTAAAATCAATTAAACCTAAAAAAAGATCTGTTAAAGATGAAATAATAGATGTAGAAGTTGATTCTGATAATAAATAAGATTTAAAATAAATAAAAGAATACTAGACAAGATTGAATCTTAAAAATAGGATATCTTCTAGAATAATTTTTTTTTAATTCAATATAAAGGGTCTCTATTTTTAATATTTTAATTTGAATTATAAGAAGGTTTTTATGAATCTAAAGCTACCTCGATAGCTGCTATTAAGTTTTCGTCAAACGGTTTAACACCTGGTTTGAATCTTGCAATTACTTTACTATCTTTTCCTATCAGAAACTTTTCAAAATTCCATTCAACATCTCCTTCAGGATCAACTTTGTTAAGGGTTGTGTATGGTTCTGTGGTGTTGCCTTTGGCATGAACTTTTTCATAGATTTCAAACTTAACTCCATATTTTGTTGTGCAAAAATCTTTTATTTCTGAAAGAGAGTCGGGTTCTTGTTTTCCGAAATCATTACAAGGGAATGCAAGTATTCTTAGGCCTTTGGTTGAATATAAATCATGTAGCTTTTGAAGATCCTCATACTGAGCAGTATTTCCGCAATAACTAGCTACATTAACAACTAAAATTACTTCCCCTGAATATTCACCTAGTTTTATGGAAGATCCGTCTGCGGAAAGAACAGTAGTATTTTGTACGTCAACTTGCATGTCTAAAAAAAATCACCCTTTGAAGATAGCATTGTATAGACTTTATTGTGTTTAATTTATATAGTGGTTTTGGTTATTTCTTTTATAAGTCTTAATTTTTCATTTATTTAAGCCTTTATAATAAATATTATTAATAAGTTTAAATTTGGACCCTTTAGACCCACTTACTGAAATTATTAATTCCGGTCAAGGTTTTTTACCTGCAATTGCTTTAGAAAGAATTATTTGGGCGATGATTGGAATCTTTTTTTTAGGAGCAATTTCAAGATCAATAACCAATAGCATGCGAAGCCAAAATTCGTTTGGTAGAAATTTTTTATTTAGTTATTCTAAAGATAAAAAAATTACAGACGATACATCTTCAAAACCTTCTGGTGATGAAGAATAAGTTTTATATACATGAAAGAATCAATTTTTTCTAAAAAAAGAATTTTATTGCTTGGTAGTGGCGAGCTTGGGAAAGAATTAGTAATAGAATCCAAAAGATTAGGATTAGAAGTTATTGCAATTGATCGATATGAAAAAGCACCTGCAATGCAAGTTGCTGATTATTCAAGAGTAATTGATATGGGAGATAAAAATATTTTAAAAAATGTTATAAAAGAATTTAAGCCTGACTATGTTGTCCCAGAAATAGAGGCACTTTCAATTGAAGCCCTAAAAGAACTCGAGGATGAAGGATTCAATATTGTTCCCAACGCCAGAACTGTAGAAATTACAATGAATAGAGATAAAATAAGAGACTTAGCTTCTAAAGATTTAAAAATTAAAACTGCAAAATTTGATTATATTTTTGAATTTGATGATTTAGAAAAAAAAGCAGATGAAATTGGATTCCCACTTTTACTTAAGCCTTTAATGAGCTCTTCAGGAAAAGGGCAGAGTTTGGTTGAAACAAAAAATGATTTACAAAATGCTTGGAAACAGGCACAAGCAAATTCAAGAGGAAAGGTTAAAGGTGTAATTATTGAAGAATTTATTAATTTTGATTTTGAGTTTACTCTTCTAACTGTAAGAAAAGAAAATGGTGAAAATATTTTTTGTTTACCAATTGGACATCTTCAATCTAATGGAGACTATCAATGTAGTTGGCAACCTTTAGAGATTAAGGAGTCCTTAATTATTGAAGCTGAGCGAATGACAAGTAGAATATTAAATAACCTTAATGGAGCTGGATTATACGGAGTAGAGTTTTTTATAAAAGGAAGTGAGGTTATATTTTCAGAATTATCTCCAAGACCACACGACACTGGTATGGTTACATTAGTTAGTCAAAATATTAATGAATTTGAATTACATTTAAGGGCTTTTTTAAATTTACCAATACCGCATATTTATCTAATAGAACCCTCTGCAACCAGAGTTATACTCTCTAACCAAGAGTATTTAAATCCTATTTATGAGGGTCTTAATGAAGCATTAGAATTTGAAAAAACTAAAGTGCTAATATTTGGCAAACCAGTTTCCAGAAAAGGCAGAAGAATGGGCGTTGTTCTCTCATCAAATTCTGACATTAATTTGGCAAGAAAAAATGCAGATGAAGCTGCTAGTAAGATAATAGTCAGTACTATATAAATATTAAATAAAAATAACGAAAAAAATACTTATTTCCTTTGTTTTTGTTCTATGTCTCTCTGGGTATTATTTGAGTATGTTCTCTTTTTAACAATGATAGAAAATTATAAAGGTTGGGATATAACTTTAAATTGGGATAATAAAGATTATCTCGAGATGGATACTACTAAAAGTAATTTTTTTAATCAAAAAGAAAAATGGATTGGTGTTCACTTAAATGGTGAAAAAATCTATGGTTCTTCTCTAAAAGAAATTAGGCATATTATTGATTATCCTAGTTTGCATGCAAAGTAAGTTAAAAGATTTTTTTAATTATCCTGATTATTTTCATTATCTTCAATTAATTCATTAGCAAGTTTTCTTAAATCTCCCTTAATTGAGACCCAAGTAAAGGCGATTATAAAAATTGAAGCAGATATTGCAACAGTGATTTTTTCGACAGGGGACATTCCAAGTGCAATAGCAAACATTTCAAACCAAATACTAATTTTTTATTATATTGAATTTTTTTAAATAGTTAGAATCAAATTTTTTTTTGCAATGATATTTAATTATTCAAAATATAGTAAATAAAATTTTAATTACTTTTTTTATTCAGTAAAATAAATTTATGGAAAAAAAAAAGTGCCCTCAATGTAAGAATTTAATTTTAAAAACTTCCCCAACATGTTTATATTGTGGCAGACCTAATAAATTTATAACTAAGGAATACGTAAATAAAAAGTGGAATAAAGATAATAATAAAAATGTATTTGATTATATTTTTATTAATAAGTATCTTGTATTTATTTTATTTTTAATATTTATAATTATTGTTATTATATTTAGTTAAATAACATCAATAAATCAATCTAGTATTGCATCTAATACTTCTTTAGTATTTGTTGATAGTTTCTTTTTTTTAATCTGCTTTATTGTTTCTAACATATTACTTTTATAAGGGTCTGAATAATAATCGTATCTACTAAATACTTTCACAAAACGGGAAATTACGATTGGATTTAATTTATCAAATTCAATTATCTTCTTTGCAATATATTTATAACCAGAACCATCCATTGCATGAAAAGTACTATTTCTTGTTACGAAAGTATTTAATATAGCTCTTAGAGTGTTTGGTGATTTTGAATCAAAATACTTATTTTCAAATAATTTTTCAATGCTGCTTGTTTTTTCATCAATTTCTATAGATGCATTGAATGAGAACCAACTATCCAAAACGACACTATTATTTTTCCATTTATTAAAGAATATATTTGAAATAATTTTTCTTTCTGGACAATTAATCCTACTGAAAGAATTCAATGCAGCTTTTGCTAGCGTCATCGAATTACTATCTACATAAAAAATTATTTTTCTTTTAATTTCCTCATCATCACTGTGCAAGAGTAGTTTCCAAATAGTTTCGATTAGTTTTCTCTCGTTTTTACCTTTTGGCCAAACTTTATCTAGATTTTTCTCTATTTCTTTAAGCTTAAAATATAATTCTTCTTTTAATTTAGTCCCGAATAAATGATTTAATTCGTCAATAGTTTTATATATCTTTAAAGGGTCTAAATTTTCCATTTCTGATTCAATTTCAGCAAATGTCGGTATACTAAGTAATTCTGATAAAAGGGATAAATTAATATCTTTATTTTTTATAAATGATATTAAGGCGCTTATTAATTTATTTTCAATTTTATGATCTGGTTTTTCATCTAATCTGCATAAAATTATTTTTTTATAAAATACTTTTACAGTATTAGATAGTGTAAAAAAATCTTTTTCATATCTTAAGATTAAAAATTTTTCATCAAAGGTAGTGTCTGATTCCCACTCAACAGGTGAAGAGAATTCGCGAAAATAAGTGACTAAAGGAATTTGGAGGTGAGATCTTATATTCCTAAAAATAAATTCTTGTTTTTTTGTTTTTAAAACAACTGTTTTTTCTATCGTTTTATTCTCACCGCAAAATATAGCCAGATTTATAGGTATTATTAGAGGTAAATCATTATATTGGTTCTTCTTTATTGGATTAGTTTGAGAGGCTTCAATTGTAAGTTTTTCATTTGTTTGATCCCAGATTCTCTTGAATTGAACTTTTGGTGTCCCATTTTGCTTGTACCAGATTTTAAACTTTTTAGGATCGATTTCCTTATTGTGCTCTAAAATTTTATCGACAAATTGGTCTATTGTTGCTGCCTTTCCATCATATGTTGAGATGTAATTACTAAATCCTTTATAGAAATTTTCATCTTTTACAAGCTTGTTAAGCATTCTAATTATTTCTGATCCTTTTTCATAAATCGTGGTCGTATAGAAATTGTCTATTTCTTGATATTTTTCTGGCATTACAGGATGCGATGTTGGCCCAGAATCCTCTCTAAATTGATTTCTTCTAAGAAATTTTGCATCATCAAGTCTCTTTATTTCACTATTATGAACGTCTGCAGTGAATTGTTGATCTCTGAATACTGTTAAACCCTCTTTTAAAGATAATTGAAACCAATCCCTACAAGTCACTCTATTACCCGTCCAATTATGGAAATATTCATGGGCGATCACACCCTCTATTCTTTCTAATTCCTCATCAGTTGTCGTTTCAGAATTCGCGAGTATTAGTTTTGAATTGAAAATATTGAGACTTTTATTTTCCATTGCTCCCATATTAAAGTGCCTAACTGCAACAATATTGAACAATGACAAATCGTATTCAAGGTTATATTTATCCTCGTCCCATTTCATAGATTTCTGTAATGAACTTATTGCATGTTGAACATATTTTTCATCGCCATACTCAACATAAATATTTATTTTTACTTTTTTATTTGATTTTGTTATGAAATTGTCTTTTACACAATTAAGTTTTCCAGCTACCAATGCAAATAGATATGAGGGTTTCGGATATGGGTCTTCCCAAATTATTTCATGTCGATTATTTGCAAGATTATTTTCTTTTACGACGTTACCATTTGAAAGTAAGACAGGATAATCATTTTTGTCTGCCTCAATTCTAACGGTGTATTTGCTTAGAATATCAGGCCTATCAGAGTGAAAACTTATTCTTCTAAATCCCTCTGCCTCACATTGCGTAGTTATAATTCCATTGCTCTCATACATTCCTAAAAGGGATGTATTTTCCTTTGGTTTAATTATTCCTTCTATTTTTAGTAAAAAATTATCTTTGTTTATATTTTCAATTATTAAGTTATTTTTTTGCTGTTTGTAGTATTCCTTTTCTAGTAGTGAGTCATCTATAAATAATTTTTTTATTAATATATCCGTACCATCAAGGATAAGATTTTTGGTATTCTTATTTTTTTTTACCAATTTTAATTTCGTCGTAACATTAACAGCATTTTTATTTATTACGAAATCCAAAAAGATTTCTGGAATTTCATAATCAAAAACTTTGTAATCTTCAAGTTTTACATATCTTGAAATACCTTTTTGTTTTTTTGGTTTGTTCATCTTTACAAAGAAGTACAGAAGTTAAATAATCTAGAATATTTATTTTGAAATTATAAGTTAGAACTTTTATGTTGTGATTGACAAAGATGTGCTTTAACTTCTCCAGAAGGAAGGAGTTCGAATAAAGAAGGATTAATAATATCAGCAGATCCGTCTTTATTAAATTGGTACCTCCAGTCCCATTTTTTATCTGTAAAGGAAATATAATCTTTTCTTAGAGAGTATGGAAGCATAAGCTTTATTTCGTTCCAATTAATAATTATAAATGCTCCTGGCTTTAACTCAGATATCTTTTCTACTATGGAAAAGTCACCATTTATATTATTTCTCATCACAAGGTTAAGCTTTGAATTCTCACAAATATAGCTACTATTTAAAGCTAATAAAAGTAGTGAGCTAATTAAAAATGAATGAATTTTTTGTACTCCTTTTAAAATAGATTTACTTGCAAGCTAAATGACTAAATAAGAGATCTTTTAGAGAAATTTAGATCATAATAGATTGCATGTTCTTTAAATCTACTAGATTACAATTTAATTCCTCTTCCAAATCCTGTACTGAAATAAAATTATTTAAAAAACCTGAATATTTTGCATCTCCGCCAACGGTACTTGATAGTATAAATCTTGGATTGAATTTGTTAATCAATTTAGGTACTACATCAGCACCTTTTACAAAAGCACCTACTAAGGGTAATTCTAAATTTTTTGTAGGAGTAATAACTGCATCAAGATTTTGTTTGTTTAAATTTTCATCAAGATATCCATGGGGTTCTATATAAAACCCATTATCTTGATCGTCTTTAACAATATATCCGTTTTCTATTTGTGGTACTGGAGCCCCAGCAGTGGCTTCAAAACTTAAATTAAACTGATTAGTCTTTTCAGTTGGCTTAAGCATTTTTATTGAACTAAAACCAATTTTTTCTAATGTTTCAACAGCACTTTTAGGGCAAATTATAGGAATATCCTTTCTGAACATTTCTAATGTTGGAACATGACAGTGATCAGGCAAACCTTGAGTTAATAAAATAATATCTATTTCTTTATCTATTAAGATTTCTTCTTCTAATGATCCTTTAAAGAACCATTCACCTGGTGGGAATATTAAATCGCCTTTGAGCCAAGGGTCAATAATTAAGTTGGTTTTTTAAAATTTTATAAGCCAACCATTTGATCCAAGGTAGGTCGCTTCGAAAGTCATTATCACTAAATTGTTTTAATAGACTATAAAGTAATTTTGGCTTTATCGAGAAATTACTAATTTAGATTAGTTTGCTTCATTTAAAATTTGAAATGACTTTCTTTTTAGATTAAATATTAAAACTTGGTTATCTTTACAACTAATTTTAAAATCTTCTTTTTCTAGCATTTGTATTGGGATTAAAGCTAATCCTCCTGTTCCTGAAAATATGATTGGCATTGTGGTATTTTTTGTTCCATTCATTTTTTGTAAGTCAATAGCTTGAGAAACAATTTTTCTCGCTTTGTCAAATCCGTAATCTTCTATTAATTCAGACCATAAAAAGTTAACTGATTCATATTTCGAAAACTCAATTTGTACTGTTTTCATTAAAAAATAATAAATATATAGTGATTAATTAATTACGATATTTACTTAATTACTATTTTTAAACCTGTCCATTACTAGTTGCAACATATCCACTACATCACCATCAGTTAAATTTAAATCCTTCTTTAAATCATTGCAAGTTAAATTCATTTCAAGTGCCGCTTCAGCCATATGATTAACTTTTTGGTTATCACCGCCCAATGAAATAAAGGGATTGAAGTTTTCTATCATTTAATACTTGTTGTTACCACCTAGTTCTAGCTAAGAAATAATTAATTATCATTTATTAACACAGAAGCTTATAAATATGTTATTAAATATTTAGAAAGTTTTTATTTTTAAACTAGGGATATTGATATACCTTTTGATATCAATGCGAATCTTCTGGCTCTGATTAGTAAAGGAAATATCAAATTTGTTCGTTTATTTGATTTAAATACTCTAGAAAGTAACAAAAGTAAACTACTTGAGGGATTATTTATTTTTTTGCAAATAGTATTAATTGCATCTGCCCCATGAAAGATATCTTCATCTTTCAGGAGAATAGCTCCTTTATCTAGGTCGTAACCTTTCTCTAGGAGGGATTTAATTAGAGTTAAATTTTTACGACCATCAAGAATTTTAATATTATTTATCTTGCTTTTGATCTCAAGTAGCTCAGCAAAATGATTGCAGAATGGGCATTCTCCATCATAAATAAAGGTATAGTTGGAAGTCATTAGAAAAAAACATTTTTGATGGTCTTAAAGTACGCCAACAGAATAGTATTGCCTCGATAATAAAACAAATAATAAAAATTTTGTGGATTTCTTATAAAAGGACAATTAAACGATTCTAATAATTACGAAGAAATGTCTCAATATAGGTATATTTTTCATAATAATCTGTATGCTTACTCCCAGATATTATGTTTTAAATCATGAATTTATTAGCTTCTTTTGCTTTAGGTGGTTTCAATCCTTGGGCAGCAGGCTTCGGAATTGGTTCTTTAGTCCTTTTTGGCCTTGTTGGTCTTGTTGCAGGACCAAACCTTAAGAATTTTGATCCTGATGCATAAATCATTATCCTTAATTTAGAATTTAAAAGACTCATTTGGGTCTTTTTTTTATGCGTTTTTTAAAATTTATTTTTAGAATCAGATAAATTCTATTCTGTTAAAGAAATGTTATTAAATCCCTTTTATCCATTTACTTTCTTGAAAATCTCATCACTTAAAGCCACCATTGTTTTTTTATCAATTCTTTTAATAAAAGCAAATTTGCTTAGATTAAAAGGGGGACTAATAGGAGGCCTTTTTGCCGTAATACTAATATCAGGAATATTAGCCTCTAGTACCGTAGCTTTAGGATCTTTATTTTATGCTTATAGATTAAAAAAGAAATCTAATCCTGATGATAATCAAATGCAGGATTTAGAAACTGTTAATGTATAACATAATCAAGATTTTTGAATAAATTTTCTTTTTTTAAAAAGGAGTACCTGGTACAAAATGCAATACTAAAAATCCAAAACCTGCAGCAAAAATAATTGATACTGCAATGATTAGAAGGCCTGATGCCATCCCTCCTTCATTAAATGCCATATAGTTAGTTATTTTTAAATTTATAATAGAACATATTTGTTACCAAGAAATAGTTTTAATTACTCATAAATCATCCAAATTTATCATTAATAGTGAATAAAAGTAAAAAGATCGAAGTCAATGAGATGATAAAACCAAATATAATTAATGGTTTAGATTTTACTTTTTCTTCTCGATTAACATTACTTTTTGAAGAAGAAAAATTTCTTTCTTTTTTTTTATTAATAAGATTGGAAAAAGGTTTAATCACGATTAATTTGATATTTAAGCTAATTAACCTAAAGTTTTGAACAAATCTTTATGGTAATCAACAATATTTTGACAACTGATTACAGGTGTAAATTCCATATGAATGCCAAATTTTGCTCTCCATGGAGCAAAATGCTCAAAAATTTCCTTATCACTATTTGCCTTACACAAACAAACTACCCTACCTTCTCCAGGAGCATGCACTCTAAATAACATCTCAAATTTGTCTGTTTTATCTGATTTTGCAATTTCACCGTTTTCCCAGGCCTCCACAAATAATTGATAAGCTTTTACTTGATTATCAATATCTGGGAATTGACAATCAGCAAGAAATAATTGCATTTTATTTTTTTTAGATTATTGTTATTATCCCTTAAATACTTATTTTATAAATGGTACTGTTTGAATTTGAAGATCAGAAAAAATTTTTTACTTAAATAAAGTGAGAAGATAGAGTCTCAAGAAATTTTCCAATATCTTTTTTATATAAACTATCTGTGATCTTTAAAGAGAATAATTCATAATCATTTATATCTTTTTTTTTATCAAAATTAATATTTCCCTTTACTGAAATATTTTTCATGATTGTATTGATCACTATTTAAAATTTAAACATTTATGAGTAAAAGGCAAATTTCTTTACATTATGTTTTTTATCAGAGAAATTTATATTGCGATTAGATAATAATTTATTTATTAAATTTAAGAGTTAATTAATTTTCCTAGAATATATAAAAATAAATTTGTTAAAGAAAAAATTACCGTGAATAGAGATGCAATAACGGGTAATATATTGAACCATAATTGCGAAGTTGTCATTTTTGAATCAATAGGCAGAAAATTGGTTCTTTTTTTAATTCTTATTTGTAGCCAAAAAATAGATAATGGATAAAAAATTCTTGAGAAAGTAATTAACATAGAAGGTAATATACCTTTATTCGAATAAAGTACAAATCCTGAAAAAAAGTAAAACGTCCAAAACAGAACTCTTTTAATTAGAATCAATCCCTTTTTGCCAGACATTATTAGTTAACTTTTTATATTTTTAGTCATTTTATATCTTTCAAAAAAAATGTTATTTATAATAACGATTTCTTTACGTATTGTTTTCCATTTATTTTTAAGAAATAACTCATAACTTATTAAGCTTGCTTCAGTTGAAAGTGAATCTAGACCTTCTTTCTTAGCTTCTTCTTCTAACTTATGTAGTAACTTAGAACCGAAGCCTTTTCTTTGGTATTTCCCTTTACAGTAAAATAAAGCAATTCTATCTGTGGGATATCTTGTGGCAAAAGCAATAATAACTCCCTGTTTACTTATAAGCCAACCTTGCCCTTTAGTTATTGACTTATCAAAATTTGAATTATTCCAAGCTTGACTTGACCATGCCCTTTTTTGTTCTTGACTATAAATTTTTTCATCTAATGATTGAATTGAATCAAAATAAACCTTCTTTAATTCCAGTTGATCTTTAGTGGTAATTTGTCTTAAATTCATAAACAAATCTTCTTTTTAAATTTAATATGCATAGTAAAAATATAGTTGCAATAGGTGGTGGAGGGTTTGGACGATCTTTAGGCTCTCTTCAAATTGAAAAATATATAATTTCATTAATTAATAAAAAAAGACCAAAAATTTGCTTTATTCCAACTGCCTCTGGGGATAGTAGTTTGTACAAACTAAATTTTTATAGAGCATTTTCTAAACTTGATTGTATAACAAGTCATATTGATTTTTTCTCTAGAACAGAAAACCTTGAAGATAAAGTTTTAAGTCAAGATATTATTTATGTTGGAGGCGGAAATACAAAAAGTATGTTAGCTGTTTGGAAAGAATGGAATTTACATGAAATTTTGCGGAATGCCTATGAAAAAGGAATTGTGATGAGTGGTGTAAGTGCTGGAGCTATTTGTTGGTTTGATAAAGGTATAACTGATTCTTATGCTGAAGAATTAGCAATAATTGATTGCTTAGGAATAGTTGAGGGTATTGCCTGCCCTCATTTCGATGAAGAAAAAGAGAGGGAGCCTTATGTAAATGATGTTATAAATAGGGAAATTATTGAATCTTGTATTTGTATAGAGGGCAATTGTGCCATCCACGTCAAAAATGATAGTGAATATTACTCAATCGATTTTGGTAATGGTAGAAATTGTTTTAAAGTCTATAAGGAAAATGATACTTTAAAGAGAGAAATTCTATAGTAGAGAAAATATATTTTAGATTTCTTCATTTTTAGAGATAGAAGTAAATTCAATCCCCTTATACTTAACAAATGATGCTGTCCATACTTCTTTGGAGAGATTGCCAAGGTATTTTAAAAATTGTTGTGTATCACCGTCTCTTATCCATTCAGATTTAATAAATGGAAGCTCTTTCTGCATTCTTTTAGGATGCATATGAACTAGGAGTAAACCTTTTTCTTCAGAAGCCCTTTTTAAAGCACCTTCATCACTTCTTTGAAAAACTCTCATTAAAAGATTTAAAATAACTTCTTCTCCAAGTTTCTTGAGATTTTCTGATTCCTCTAAATTATCCTTAATTTCTTTACCACCAAGAGGCATTGCTCTAACTAGGTTTTGCTCTATTAAAGCTATTGCAATTAAATAATTTTGGTTTGCCATATTCTAAAATAATACTTTTGATATTCTAACCTCTCGAGTTCATGAAAATCTTTCATGGATTAAACATTTGCCAAAATAAGAAAGGATATAATTTATTAATTATTTCCTTATACAATTGGATCTTTGTTTTAATTAGTAAAATCAAACATTTATTTGTTATGAGGTTTTTTTTGTTCCTATCTTTTGGGATTTTTGCAGGTCTTTGTTTATCATGGCCTGGTTTAGTAGTACCAAAAAATTGGAAATGTTTTAATGACATAATCACAAAATCTGTAGAAGATAAAATTTCTTTAAAAGCTGCATTACAGATTTCTCCAAGTTATTTGCTAAATGGTAAGAATAAAAAGACGGCTTCAAAAATAAGAATCGTAGCAGATGCGTGTTTTCGTTAATATGTTGAAGGATGTAATATGAGTACTCAATAATGAACAATAATCTAAGATTTGAACTTTCATTTAAAAATATTTCTCAATTAGAAAGTAAACTTAATTTCTGCAAATTAAATAACATAAAAAATATCAATATCCCCTGTAAAGGAATTATTAAGAAGGAATTGTTTAATTCAACTATAAATTTTATATCTAAGAACTTCCATGAATTTAATGTGACTTATCATTACAGTCTTTATCATCAATATTCAAAAAATAAAGATAATTCATATCAGGATTTTTTAGACTTTATTAAAAATTCTCACACTAATAGAAATTATGAAATTCTGTTAGTGTCAGGATCAAATAAGAAAAAAAATTTTGATTCAATTGATGTATTAAGTTATTTAAAAAAAGAAAAAAATTTAAAAGTTAAATTAGGTATAGCTTACAATCCATACTTGAAAAAATATTATAAGATTTCTTCAGAAAGAGAAAGGTTAGAAAGAAAAATTTTGACAGGATTTATAAATTCAATTTGGTTTCAATTTGGTACAGATCTTAAGGTTCTTCATAATGAATTGACTTATATTAAGAAAGTAGCAAAAGATGAAAAATTAAATCTATTTGGAAGTTTATTTATTCCTTCTAAACAATTTATAGCTCGGTTTAAATTTCGTCCTTGGAAAGAGGTTTATATTTCAGAAAAGTGTTTATATTCCTTAGAATATTTTTATGATTTCACAAGCGATTTAGTCAGATTTTATAAAAAAAATAACATCACTCCTGTAATTGAATCTGATTTTTCATCATCATATAAACTTGATTTTGTTAATAGATTTTTAGAAAATGTAAGATAATTTCTTTCAATTTGATCCATATGAAAAGTAACTATACATATGACTTATTAATAATTGGTGGAGGAATATCTGCGTGCGTTTTCGCTTCTAAGTATCTTAAAAATAATATTACAAAAAAAATTGCATTAATTGAGATAGGTCGAGGACTTGGAGGGAGATCAAGTACAAGAATAAGCAAAAGATTTAAAGGATGGCAATTAAACCATGGTTCTCCAAATTTTAATATCTCTAACAGAAAAAAAAATCTTCTATTAAAAAGTTATATTGATGAATTATTGGAAAATAAATTTATTAAAATTGATGACTCAGATATATTTTTTCTAAATGAAGATTCTAATTTAGAAACCAAAAAGAAATCAGAATTTTCTTGTGGTGTTAATTATCATTCTTTAGTTTCTATGAGTCAATTATCGCAAAAGATAATTGAGTCTAATCATTTAAAGGGGAAAATTGATTTTTACTTTGAGACCATAGTAGTTGATTTGAAGTTTAATGATAAGGAATGGGTACTAACATCAAAAAATGGCGATAAATTCAAGTCTAAATATCTTATTTGTTCAACTAATTTGTTGTTACATAAAAGGGCATTGAAAATTTTAAACATAAATCAAATTCCATTAAGAAAGGCTATTCCTTTAAATTATGATGAAAAAATAGATTCATTATTAAACTTTTTAGAAGAACAAACATTTATTCCTAGGTTAACTTTTTTAATTTATACAAATGAAAATTATAGATATAAAGATTTTTATCCAAAAAAACAAAGGTATTTTTATTTGAAAAATAGTTTAGAGAAAAAATATAGATTTGAAAGAATTATTTTTCAGCTGCAAGATAATAATAAATTAGGTATTGTAATACATTCAAAAAATATAGAGTTCATTAATTCTTATTTAAATTCAAAAGATGAAGAAGTTTTTAAACAAAAAATAATTACAAATTTCAATAAACTGTTTGAAGATAATTCTGTAGTAAATAAATTAACTTTTGATGAAAAAATCTCTATTATGAAATGGAGAGCTTCACAACCTTCAGGCATTGCCGTCCCATTATCTTTACAAGTTAGTAGAAAATGTAGAATTGGATTTTGCGGAGACTGGTTTGAGGGAGATGGATTTGGCAGAATTGAAGGATCAATTTTAAGTGCTTTAATCTTAGAGAAAAAAATTAATGATTTAATTAAATAATTTTTTCAGAATTTGCTCTATATCTGTGTTCTTTTCAATAATGAATTTATTTGTATTATTTTTTATGCTATTAGGATTAACTTTTTCGTAATAGATTGCCCAAGATTTTAAGAAATCGTTTTCAGCTTGTTTTTTATCTTTCCCCCTTTCTTTTATATCTCTTTGGACAACTCTTTTCATGCACTCATTTTTTTTAGTTTTTATTTCTAAAAAATAATAGTCTTTATTATCTAAGCTGTTTGAGAATTCTTTGGCAAAAATACCTTCAATAATTAAAAAACTAATATTATTTTTTTCGTTTAAGGTGTTTTGAATTGTTTTCTTTTCGAAATTATAATATCGATCATAGATTGAAGTTCCATTCTTATAAATAAAATCAAAATCTTTTTTGAATAGTTTGTTATTAAAACTAATACTTCTATCAAAAAAACCTTCTACAAATTTTGATATTAATTTACTTATTAACCCTGTCTTATAGTAATTGTCGGTACTTAAAACAATACCATTTTTATTTTTTTTAATTATTTGATTTGATAAAGTTGTTTTACCGCTTCCAGAAGGTCCACCTATAAATATAAGCTTCATTTTTATGATATGGTCTTTATTAAGATTTTAGCTTTACTAGTAATAGATACTTTTAATTTTTGAAAGTACATTTTTTCTTTTTTTTAGTTATTAGACTAATATTAAACACCTTGCAATTGCTCGTAAGCTTGCATAAATATAAAATGTGTGTCTTTATATAATTGTAAATAAATTATTTCTATTCAATTAGCTATTTTTTGTTACTAATTCCCCTTGGAATTTGATAATATATTTTATTGAATAGCTATTTTATTATTGATATATTGCAATGATTTCTAAATTTCTAGGCAAACTAAAATCAATTCTATTTAAAAGCGCAGTATCCCCTGAAACTCCTTTAAAGAAAGAAAAAAAAGTAGTAAAGTCTGCAAAAACCTCAAAAACAAAAACAAAAACCAAAGCTAAAACCAAAACCAAAACGGTTAACTCTAAGAAAAATATTGAAACTTTAACCACACTTTCAGGTGTTGGAGCTAAAAGCGCAAAAGCTTTGTATGAGGCTGGATTTAAAACAATAGATTCAGTTATTGCTGCTGATGAAAAAGATCTTCTGGCTGTATCAGGAGTTGGAATAAACCTTGTTAAGAAGCTTAAAAAGCTTAAATAGTTAAAATTTCTATTTCTAAACTTATCTAAAAATTAATATTAGTGATTTGCAAAAACTTTATAAGTTGAAAGAGATTATCTTCTTCTTGCTTTTCTTCTCTGCTGCAATTTTCTTTTGTATTTTTCAATAGGAGTTTCGTGATGCCTAAGTCTTTTTAAATCTGCAAAGATCCCGGACTTAGATACTTGTCTCTTAAATCTTCTAAGGGCAGACTCAATTCCCTCGTTCTCTCCTACTGTAACTTGTGTCAAAATTTTTCAAATAAAATTTATTCTAGCACTTAAACAGATATTTTTGCACTTAAAACTTCTACTTATGTGTTGAGGGTTTATTTTGCTAATTTTTTGCCCACTCCACAAATCTTTTTTTATTGCTTTTTATATCTTGTAATGATTCAAAATAATATTTTTCCCAGTTATCTTTAGGCAGTCCAAGAAATAACATTAGATTTAATGGGTATTGATTGTTATCTGAACAATTTCTAAAATCATCCCTGAATAAAAAGATTTCCTTTTTTAAAGCAATTGCTATACCCAATTCAATCATTACCCCTTCATCTGGTGGATTTCCATTAACAATCGCAAAAATACAATCACATTCTTTCAAATCATTGAAATTACTTCTTGCAACGTCATGTGCCCATTCACTTTCTTTTTGTGTTAGTGGTTTTGCTCTCTCAAAAGGTTCAAATACTTCTACATTTAAATCATCAAAGATTTCAACAAATTCTTGTAAGAGAGTTTTAGTTTGTTTTGAGAATCCATATGGATTTGCTAAATATAATTTCTTTCTCAACTTAAACCTCTTTTTTTGATGTACTCTTCGCGGTCACTTTTTGAATTTGAATGGTTTTCCCAGGGGAAAACAATCCATTGGCTTTTTTTTGATATAAAAACTGTATTCCACCATGTAGGTTTGATTTTACTAAATAATACAAAAAACATTGCTCCTTCAATATCCTTAAAGGTCGTTAATGTTAGACCAGTTTCATAAACATCATCTACTATTAGTGAATTTTTTATTGGTTTTGAAATTAATTCAACTTTTAATTTATGGCTTAGTGCTACAGCGAGACATAATCCACCACGAGGAACTCCATATATTCCAGTAAACTCCTTAAACCTACATTTATTAGCTATTTGTTCCACGCTTTTATCAAATTCGCTCCAAGTAAAATAATTTATCATCTTTATTTTTTTTCTGTTGCAGTAGCGTAATTTGAAGCAATTACACTTAAAAGTGCTACAACTTGCTCATTTGGACAATTAGTATTTTTTTTTAAATTATCACATTCATTTATTATCTTGGCGTATGTGTCCTCGACAATCCCGTTCATTTGTTCGATACTAAAAGAATATGGTTTATTCATTTTTTAATATTTTAGTTATTTTATTTTTACTTAAATATCCCACGAAGTAAATATTTTGAGTATTCAAAGATAAAATTATTCCCACATAGGATCATTTGATTTTTCAATTCTATGTGAAGAAGGAACATAAGTATGTAAAGTTTCAATTTTCATAGCCCATTTTTTAGAGTTACCTTTTAAACTTTCGCTTTCAATTAGGTTTGTTAGGGGAATCCTTTTTCTAACTTTAAGAAGACCTAAGCAAGCTTCCCAGGCTTCTTGATTTTTATAAATATCTAACCAAAAATCAAAAATATTTTCCAATATTTCTAAAGGGATATTAAATGAAATTCCCATTGAAGGTCTTTCAATTAAATAATTTTTCTTTCTTAGTTCATTTAATAAATTATTTATGTTTAAATTAATAGCTAAAAGAATATCTTTTGCTGAATCATTACCTATTAATTCTTTTCTATGACAATCTAAAAGATTTTCATCTCCAAGTATATTTTCATCACAATTTTTTATTCCCACAATCCAAAACCCTTCTCCATTATTTACTCCACTAGCAAGAAATAGATATTGAGGTGAATTCTCCAAAATTTGAAATCATTTCTCCATTTTTAACATTTTTTGCTTGATATGAAAATAATTTTGCTTTGCAATTTACAATATTAACTCCTCGTAAAGAAAATTTAGTTGCTATATTAAAGTTTTGAAAATGTTTGATTTAAGAGAACTAAAACTTATGTTTTTAGATCCTACTGATTTGATCGTTAATAATATAAATAAATACCTTTATAGTAATAAAGCAATCAAATTTCTTTTTTCTTAGGAAATAATTTTCCTATTTTCTCTTTTTGCAAGTACTCTCTTTTAGTTCTTATTTTTTTATCTTCTAGAGATTCTTTATTGGTGCTTACTGCATAAATAATATAGAAAATCATACCAGAGAATATTAATCCTATAAAAATAATAAATATTCCTATGGGTTCACTGGGACTGAAAATTTTGAGATCTAAAGCTTTATTTAGGGCAATTATCATTAATAAACTAATTCCTTAAAGAAATTTTATTGAAATCTAATTGATTTCTTCGTATCCAAAAAATGCAGCATTGTCTGAATCTTTATACCCATTAGCAGCTTCCTGGGGGTTTTGACTGTCAATTTTTCTCGCTTTAGCATGAATCATGTTGAATGGAAAAATCACAGCTCCTACAAAAAAATGAAGAATTAAGAAATCTGAAGGTAGTCCATTTGTCCAATCAGGAAAAAATAGCAATGTCATCAATGATTCGTACATATAAGTAATCAAATAAACCTCTGACTATTATTACTGAACTTATCGCAATACTTATAATTTTTAATAAATTGAAATTTAATTTGCTTTTAATAATTATCAGATTTAATTGAAAATAATATTTTAAAATACTATTATATTATTCATAAAGTATTGATTTATAGCTATTGTTAAAATTCTTTTTTGGGTTTCTTTTATTTATAATATTTCAATTAAAACCTGCAATAGGTTTAGCTTTTGATACTTCCGACCCTAGTGTTAGTTTGCTACAAAATAGGATCTCTAATAATTTCTCTAGGAAATATTGTAATGCTATTCAAAATGGTTTTTCTAAAGATGAAGCAATAAAATCAGCCATTGTAAAAACTGAAAACATTATATCTTTCTCTTACAATCCGCAGAAAAAATGGATTGAGAAAAGTGACTTGGCAAATCAAATTTCATTGCAAGTAGTAAATGATTGTGGATGGTCATTTGGATTAACTGGAAAGGAGGGAGTTGATTACTTTAAATCATATTTTCTAGAAATTTATGAAAAAACTACTCCTGACAAAAATTTTTCCAGATAGATTAGTTTAATGAACAATATTTCAGACAAATTAGTATTGACTATAATTTTGATTACTATTCTTTTTGTATTTGGATTGATTTTTTCAGTAAAATCTCCAGAGAGGAAGGTTATAGATTCGCCCATAATGTGGAAAGATGACTATTCTAGTATCGCGATTTTCAGTAAAAAAATAAATTCAGAAAGAATAATAATAATTTAAAATAATCATTACTTATTAAAATATAAGGATTAAATTTAACCTTGTAGAAAAATATTTCTGGAATATAATCATTTCATTTTTAATTTAAGTAGTTCAAAAGAACTGACGCTAGTTTTAAATCATCATTAATCCATGCGCGAATGGCCATAGCCCTTCGAGGATCATAAAAATTCTGTTTTCTGTACCAACCAAGAACTTCTGAATCTGATTTCTTACCATTACATGACAAACAACATGGGACGCAATTACTTGTAATGCTCGTACCACCTTTAGACATTGGATGAAGGTGATCAAGTGATTCTGATGGTTTACCGCAATAGATACATTTATACTTAGTAAGTTTATTAAGTGAATCTCTCCAATTTTTAATACTTATTTTTGGACAAAACTGATCAAGGTAAATTGCATCTTGTCTATGCATAATATTCTTGAAAATTTTTTTTGATAATAACAGTTTTTTCAAAACTATGATTGAAAAAGATAAAATAAAACTTTATTTGTCTTACTGTTTCCTATGAAAAGAATATTATTTTGCTTATTAAAATTAAAATAGGATTTATAGTTAATGCCTTATCTATCAGCAATATTATTCGGAAGTGTTGATCATTTTATATTTGAAAGTATTTATATTTTTTTGATATCCTTTTTTTCTAACACTTTTTCAGCGATTTCTGGAGGAGGAGCAGGATTATTACAATTGCCAGCATTGATTTTATCTGGTATTCCTTATTATCAGGCTCTGGCTAGTCATAAATTAGCAACAGTAGCATTAGGAATAGGGGGTTCGTTAAGAAATTACAAATCTTTAGGTAATGACATAAGTATTGCTCGGCAAATTTTGATGTTTGGATTGCCAGGAGTAATTTTAGGGTCTTCTACAGTTGAATATATATCAGAAAAGTATTTGTACTTAATTTTAGGAATAATTTCAATAATATTAGCTTTTTACTCATTACTCAAACCAGATTTAGGTATATCGTCTGGTAATAATAAGCTTAATTTAGTTCATAAAATTAGATTTTTTATTTTTATTTTTCTTATAGGTATATTAAATGGTTCTATTTCTTCAGGAACAGGATTGCTTGTGACAATACTTTTAATAAAAACTTTTGAAATGGATTTTCTTCGCGCTATAAGTTTGACATTTTTCACTGTTGGGGTTTTTTGGAATTTTATAGGAGCAGTTTTCTTGACAAGAATAGGGTCGGTTCCATCAAATATATTGGTAGCATTAATAATTGGTTCTTTTACCGGAGGATATTTCGGGGCTCACCTATCAAAATTAAATGGAAACATTCTAATTAAAAAAACTTTTATAACAGTTTGCATTTTGGTTGGTATAAGCTTATTGATTAAATCCATAAAAAGTTTTTTATAAATTAATCGATAATTTCAATACACTTGTCATAAAAAGACTAAAAGGTATAAGACTAAAAGGTATAGTGGTCAAAAAGAAAAATTTATTCTATTTTTATTTATTATCAAAGGTATTAATGAATAACTTGTTTTATTAAATAATACTTTTTGGAAAACCTTATTAAAAAAAAAGGCCTCACATATGTGTGGCCGGGTGATGGGGAACCTTATTTTTAAACCAATTTCTCAAAAAATGCAACCCCCTATCCATAGTGCAATCTTAAGAAGTTAACTACACCACAGATAGTGCTTCAATGATTTTCTTGTTTTTGTATTTATAAATTCTTCAATAATTTTGTAGTTTTTATGTTTATGAATAAAATTCTTATTTCATGATTTCAAGTGTTTTGGTGATTTTACTTGTTAAAAATGTCATGCACTGTATCATTCGTAAGAACTTTACTAGTAAAGAAGCTTTAATGATTGAATTAACTTTACTTACTCTTTTGAATTATGTTGGGGATAATTTCTGTGAGTATAGAAATCTTGGTCATGATAACTATAAATCTTTACTTCTTTCCTACAGTGATGCAAGTAATAAATTTGGACCATTAGAGGTTAAAAAGGTTATTGAGAAGTCAGAAAATTTTAAAGTTACAGCTGTTGCTATTGCTGCAATTAAGTGCCCTCAGCATATAGTTAAGTAATGAAGTTTGAATTAAAAACTGAAAAAGAAAATTATTCAAAATCATTTTCACAATTTTTTAGTATAGTTTTTTTTCTCACTTTGATAATTATCCTTTGTAATGTTGCACTGAAATTAGGAATCATATCTAGAAATCATAAAATTGAATACAACTGTAGGCTTTTATCTGTTGAAAAATCTAAACCTCTTTTTAAGAAATTATCTAGTCTTTCAAATCTGAAAAGTAAACAACAAATTTGGGAACTTTGTAGGGAGGTTATTAAATAATAGTTAGCTAGATGCTGATGTATAAAATTTTAATGCAAATAACCAAAACTTTCTTGAAGTTATAAGAAATACTGCTGCAACAATAACTTCAAGCAATATTTTCCACAATTGAGAAAGTCCTAGAAAAACTTCAGAAGGAATTGTAGTTATAAAAGCAATAGGAATGAAAATACTAAAAAAAATTCTTAAAGAAAATGAAAATGAATTTAGAGGAAATCTTCCAATATAAAGGAATGATCTTAATACTTCTAATGCATTCCAAGTTTTAACAAACCAAATAGTAGTAGTAGAGATAAAAAACCATAGGCTATATAAAATACAAATCGAGCAGCTTATCGTAATCAAGGATAGGGTCAGAAAACTTAAATTTAAAATTATTTGATTTATTCTTATGCAGAAGAATAACAAGAAAAATCCAAGCATTATTTCTAAAAATCCAGATGGATTTATTTTTTTTAATGAAATAAAAAATTGAGAATCAATAGGTTTTAAAAGTACGAAGTCTAATGTTCCTTCTCTTATATGTTTAACTATTTCTGTAAGATTAGGATTGAACCATGTATTTGTTATTCCATTCAAAATTGTATAAATAGCTTGAATTATTAGTGCCTGCTCAAATTTCCAACCACCAATATATCCATTATTTTGAAAGAAAATAGATAATAGAAAAATACTCCCTATTAAACTTAAAATTGCCGTAATTAAATCAACTAATATATTTGTCTTATACTCCAATTCAGAAGCTAAAGAAGTATGTAAGAATTTTTTATAAACTTTTAGATATTTTCTTAAATTCATGACCCCATAGCAGTATATTTTTTCGTTCCTTCAGACCAGATTTTCTTAAATAATGGGAAAAGTAATAAAATCCATAGAATTTGCATACCTAAGCCTCCACTAATATTTGTTGTATTACCTGATAGTAAGTTCGCAGGAAAATCAATTAGATATGGAAAAGGAGTTAAATAAATCCAAGATTTAACATATGTGGGAAATGAAATTACTGGGGCTAAAAGACCTGAGAGAAATAAAGTTGGAATAAATAATAATCTTTCTATCGAAGATGCTTTCTCTGTCCAGAAACATAGACATGCAACTATTGACTGAATTAAAAATTGAATCAAGAAGGATAAGAAAGTAGATATTATCGATAAGAGTAAAATACCTATATTTGGAATCCATATACTTTCTGGATTAAAAATAAAAAAGAAAAATGCAATTATTAAAGCGAAAGGAAATCTTGTTATTTGTTCTGCAAGATGTTGTGCAAAATATCTGAAAAATGGATTTAATGGTTGGATTAAATAAGGAGATACTCTCCCCATAAGAGAATCCTCTTCAAAACTAAATACAACCCAAACTACAGAAAACTGTCTTACAAAAAATGCACATAAGAAATACCTAGAAAGCATAGTATCACTGATGTTTATGGATTCATTTAGATTATTATTTGTCCAAATGTTTAACATGAAAAAAGGAATAATCCCTGAAATTGCCCATAACGCAATTTCTACCCTATATTCCAACATGTTTGAATATTGGACCTTTAATAAGGTGAGTATTTTACGGTTAATCAAATTAGATATCATAATCTTTTTTGATTAATAACTTCCCAATAATTTCATCTATAGGTGGTTCATTTATAAAAAGGTCCTCAATATCAAAATTATTTAGGATAGTTTTTAGTGAGGAGGTAATGGAGTTGTTTGCAATTTTTATAGTGATTTCATTCTTTATTTTATTTTTAACAGTAAAACCGGAATTTTCTATTTCAATTGCATCGTCTTCTGAGCGACAAACTATTAATATTTCTTTAACAGGAGATAGTTTTTTTAATAATAGATCAAGTTTTCCATCATACGATATTGCCCCTTCGTGGACACATATAACTCTCTTGCATAGCGATGTAATATCTTTCATGTAATGACTAGTTAGGCATATAGTTGCATTGGTTTCTTTATTATATTTTTGAAGGAATTTTCTTAAATTTCTCTGTGCATTAATATCTAATCCAAGTGTCGGCTCATCTAAAAATAGAATATTTGGCTCATGTATCAAAGCTGCTAGTAATTCTGACTTCATACGCTGACCTAGAGATAGTTTTCTAACAGGTATGAATATCTCTTCATCAATTTCAAGCATTTCTGATAGTTTTTTAATTCTCCTTTTAGCTTCGAATTTATCTAAGTCATATATTGATGCATTCAAATAAAATGATTCAATTGGCGGTAGATCCCAAATAAGCTGTTGCTTTTGTCCCATTATTAAGGTGATATTCTTCAGGAATTTTTCTTTTCTCCTGAAAGGTAAGTAGCCTGAAACCAGAATCGAACCTTCACTTGGATAAATTAAGCCACAAAGCATTTTTAAAATCGTTGTTTTCCCAGCTCCATTAGCTCCCAGAAAACCTACCATTTCGCCTTCTTTAATTTCAAAACTTATATCCTTTATAACTTTTAAACTTTTTGTTTTTCTTCTAAAAAAATGTTTAATTGTTCCTTTTAATCCTGGTTCTTTGGATGAGATATCAAATGACTTAGATAAATTTCTTACATCGATAATATTTTGTACCATTTCAATTTTTAATTACTTAAATTTTATATTTAATAAATTATAAAATTATTTCTATTTTAGAAAAATTTTTTATAAATTAAAAAATATCTTTAAACGATACAACCATCCAGATAAAAAAGTTAATTGGATTAAATAATTCGCTTACCTTATTTTTATTTTCATAATTTAATCCTTTTAAAAAGTCAAATATAAAATTTCTATTCTCTTTCTCATCATTATTTTTTTTTATTACTTTACCATTTTCGTCAAGGAGTTCAATTTCCTCTTCAAAAAACCATTGCTCTTTTCCATTAGATAATTTCAATATAACTCCAATACCTTTTCCGTCAGTTATTCTGAAATCACTTATCTTAGCCACTGAAGAAACTTTTATAGCATCAACAACTTCTTTTGCGAGCCTATCCTTTGAAAGTTCTAAGTTGATTTGAACAGGATTTCCTATTGTTGCCCTATCTAAAATTGACATTTTTTAGGTTATTATACCTATTGATATGGGATTTATGCGATTAATTGAGAATTGTTGTTTTATTTCAATAATTATGGTTTTTTGAAAATCAATTCAAGGATTCTTTTCATTGAAATTGTTAATACTCTCAAAAATACAAAAAAAAGTCCTAACCAACCTAAAACGACAGCTATTGATAACAAGCTTGAACCTAAATCACGTTGTAGCAAATTCTGCATATAATTTTTTCTAAATTAGATAAAATAACTCTACTTTATTAAATTACTTATTTAAGATTAAAATGGCTAACATTCAGATTGATTTAATTTATTCTTGTTAGCTTATTTAATAGGAATGATTTTTGAGTTAAAATTTAGTTAGAAAATTATTTTAATATTTTGGATCTATCTTTGAACTCATACATTGGAATATTATTTATCATTATTGGTCTAATAGTCAGAGTTGACTTCAAATTCTCTATACAAAAAGATCTCAAATAATATCTAATAAGTTCTTTAAAGTACATTGTTATAAACTTCAATATTTTTATTTTATAAGTGATGTAATTATCACAAAGACTAAAAAAGCAGCCGTGAAGCTGCTTCTAAATGGTGGCGGGGGGGAGATTTGAACTTCCGACCTTCGGGTTATGAGCCCGACGAGCTACCAGACTGCTCTACCCCGCGTTATATACATAGCATACATCTGAAAGGGTTATTTTTTCTATATTATTTAGGATTCTTGGAATTTTAATTTACCTTTAACTTCAATACGAACCCCTTCAGATAAATTAAAAACTTTTTCTTCTATGTCTTGAATTCTTAAATCAGAAATCCACTCTAACTGTTTAAGCAAGTGGAGACTGACAGCATGCTTGGCTCTTTTTGAACCATCTTCTACTTTTAAGGCAATTCCTATACCTTCATTTACTTTACATAGGCACTGTATTCCCTCTGCACCACCCTTCCCTATAACTTGACCATGAGAAGCTTTAATTATTTCTGTATCAAATTTATTGTTGTCGCTTATCATAATTGGGTTAATTGTAATAGCTCTACTGATTTGTTCTAATTCAGCCGTTTCAGAACTGCTTAGAAGTGAATACAACCTAGACATTTCTAATATTTTCAAATAAAGAGTTGGGGCACCACAATCATCACGTTCTGCCTTTATTTCAGATAACGGGATTTCAAGTAATTCAGATACGATTCTGAATATTTCAATTTGCAGGGGATGATCTCCCTTTAAGTAACTATCTAATGGCCAATTCATTTTTTTACATGTAGCTAAAAAGGCAGCATGTTTACCTGAACAATTATGTTCTAGGGGACTTGTCTTTGTTTTTGGGCATTTCAGATTATTAATGTCAATGTCATATTCCCATAAAATTTTGAAGGCTTCTCTCGAATGAAGTTTTGATCCGCTGTGTGATCCGCATGCTAATGCAATTGACTTTGATTCATCATTGATTTTTGATGCTGCTCCACTACTAACAAAAGGTATTGCCTGAAAAGGTTTTAATGCTGACCTTATGAAGCTTTTATATTCTGGATTTCCTGCGCACATCAAAACTCTACCTTTTTTGTCAGTAATAACAGCATGAATTTTATGAATTGACTCAATATTTGAACCTCTCATTAAGGTTGCTTGTAAAGGCGGATTGTTTGATGTGTAGAGGTTTTTGAAATTAGAACTCATTTAGAAATTATTATATTGAAAAAGCAAAATGCCTAATAAAGCCAAGACTAAAATAATAGAAGAAATTTGAATTAAATTCTTTAAAATAGGCTTTACCTCTAATGAGGCAATAAGTGATTCTTTTTCTTTCAAAACTAATGGCTTTTGCCATATTTGGCCGTCATACCAACCGGATTCTTCATATTCAACTTTTTCTGATATTAATCTTTTAAATACATGATTCCATCCTAAATATAACCGTATAGTAATCAAGAGAGGTATTGATAAACTGCTAAAAAAACTTAGTAGAAAATATTTTAAAAGAGATGATTTGAAATAAACACTTCCTGAAGAAATAATAAGAAATAGAACAAAAGCACCTAACCAGAATTTAATCAATATAAGAATTAGTGAATTTTTTGTTTTTGGCCAAGAAAAAAATATAGACTTTGATAGTTCCATGAATTCATTAGTTGGCTGTTGCTCTCTAGGGACAGGGCATCTAGGTTCGTTCATAAAATAATAATTATGGAAATGTAAGATTATCTCCATTACTCCAGAATGATTCAAGGTCATAATATTTTCTTATTTCTGGTTGAAATATATTGACAATCAGATCACCATAATCAAGTAAAGCCCATTTAGCCTCATTAACCCCTTCTTTTCTTATCGGTTCAATTTTAGCCTTATCTCTCAACTCTCCTTCTACTGAATTACTTATAGATCTAACTTGTACATCAGATAATCCCTCAGCTATCAAAATCCATTCACTTATAAATGATACTTTGTCTATTTTTATAAGTTTTATATCTTTTGCCTTTTTTTCATCACATGCTTTAGCTGCCATTAATACTAAACTTTTATTGTCCATAAACATTTTCGCTTGAGACTGATTTTTCTGAACCTTCTTGCTGAGATAATTCTGATCTAGCCTTTTCTGCACTTTTTCTTAATGCATCTAATCTGTCTTCAAAGAAACTTCTTTTTTTCTTTTTTCGAGTTTTTTCTATTAACTCCTTTAATGCTCCTCCAAGACTTTTATAAGCATTTGGAATGCTGTATCCAAATCTACATGCAAGATCTATAGCTCTTTCATCTGCAAAAATAGCATCTTGAAGTTTTTTTTCAGAATTATTTTTTATGTATAATCTATATCCTGCAAAACTTGACAAACCAAGTGCGAGTAATAAAAGAAGTCCATCTTGTACCCACAATTCCCCAATCGCCCCACCAAGACCTATCGCAAGAGCCGCCATTTCCCATCCATCTCTGGGAATTGCGTCATTTTGAATTTTCCCAACCTCGTGCCAAAATAATAAATTTCTGTGATCAATTGCGAAGTTATCCCATTCATCTAAATCTATCTGGATTTCTACTTCGTCACGACCAATTTCCTCAAGTGTTATTAAAGGTGGGTCTATAGCAGCAGCAGCTTCAACAAATACCCAACTTTCATTCTCTGGAGGCAACAAACTTTTAAGTCGCTGAAGTTCGCTCATAAAAAATTAATTTCTTTCAATACTATAGAAACAAATGTTGCTTTTCAAGTAACTTGATTAACATCTGATGATTTATAAGTAGCATGAGATAAACATAGTTTTATATTATGCCTCAAAGAGGTGATCTAAAAAAAATTCTTATTCTAGGTTCTGGACCGATTGTAATTGGACAAGCATGCGAATTTGATTACTCTGGCACTCAAGCTTGCAAAGCTTTAAGAAATGCTGGTTATGAAATTATCTTGATAAATTCAAATCCAGCATCAATAATGACTGATCCTGATATTGCTAATAAAACTTATATTGAACCATTGACTCCTGAAATTGTTTCTCAGATAATTTTAAGAGAAAAACCTGATGCGATTCTTCCCACTATGGGAGGTCAAACAGCTTTAAATCTTGCGGTTAAATTATCAGAATCAGATTTTTTGAAACAAAATAATATTGAATTAATTGGGGCTAATTTAGGAGCTATTAATAAAGCTGAGGATAGAAAATTGTTTAAAGAATCGATGGAGAAAATAAATGTAAATGTATGCCCTTCTGGGATTGCTTCCAACCTAGATGAAGCTAGAGAGGTATCAAAAGAAATCAGTTCCTATCCTCTTATAATAAGGCCTGCATTTACATTAGGTGGTGTAGGAGGTGGAATTGCTTTTAACCTTGAAGAATTTGTCGATTTGTGTAAATCAGGCCTAGAGGAAAGTCCAAGTAATCAAATATTGATTGAAAAATCACTTATTGGATGGAAGGAGTTTGAACTAGAGGTAATGAGAGATACTGCTGACAATGTAGTAATAGTTTGCAGCATTGAAAATTTAGACCCAATGGGTGTCCACACTGGAGATTCGATTACTGTAGCTCCTGCTCAGACATTAACAGATAAGGAGTATCAGAGATTAAGGGATTTGTCATTGAAAATCATTAGAGAGGTAGGAGTTGAAACAGGAGGAAGTAATATTCAATTTGCAATAAATCCATCTAATGGAGACGTAGTTGTAATAGAAATGAATCCTCGTGTGAGTAGATCCTCTGCTTTGGCAAGTAAAGCAACTGGCTTCCCCATCGCTAAGATTGCTGCTTTATTGTCTGTTGGCTATACACTCGATGAGATTATTAACGACATTACAAAAAAAACACCTGCATGTTTTGAGCCATCAATTGATTACGTAGTTACTAAGATTCCAAGATTTGCCTTTGAAAAGTTTAAAGGATCTTCAAATACTTTAAGTACTGCTATGAAATCCGTTGGTGAGTCAATGGCAATAGGGCGTTCTTTTGAAGAATCATTTCAGAAAGCTTTAAGGTCATTAGAAGTAGGGGTTTTTGGATGGGAATGTGATTCTTTAGATGAATTTAAAAATGAGAGTCATATTACAAGTAGTTTAAGAAACCCTACATCTGAAAGAATTCTCTTAGTTAAAAAAGCTATGCAGCTTGGGAAAACTAATTCATATATTCAAGAAGTTACAAATATAGATTTATGGTTTATCGAAAAATTACGTAATATCTTTAATTTTGAAAATGACTTTTTGAAAGAAAAGGACCTTTATGCTCTAGATAGAGATTTAATGTTACATGCTAAACAATTAGGTTTTTCAGATCAACAGATAGCAAAGTTAACTAATTCTGAGTTTTTTGAAGTAAGGAAATATAGAAAAAAACTTAACATAATACCAATTTACAAAACTGTTGATACGTGTTCAGCAGAATTCTCATCTTCAACTCCTTATCATTATTCAACTTACGAGGAGTCTTTCATTAATCTTAATTCTCAAATTTTTGATAGCGAGATTTCAGAAAATAGTAAATCAAAAAAAATTATGATTCTAGGAGGAGGTCCAAACAGAATTGGTCAGGGGATAGAATTTGATTACTGTTGTTGTCATGCATCATATCAAGCCTCTACAAATGGTTATAAAACAATAATGGTAAACAGTAACCCTGAAACTGTTTCAACAGATTATGATACTAGCGATATTCTATATTTTGAGCCTGTAACTTTGGAGGATGTGCTCAACATCATAGAAGCCGAAAACCCATATGGTTTAATTGTTCAATTCGGAGGTCAAACTCCACTGAAATTATCATTACCTTTATTTGAATGGCTTAAATCTAATGATGGAGTTAGAACTGGATCAAAAATTCTTGGGACATCTCCAATATCTATCGATTTAGCAGAGGATAGAGAGGAATTTACAAAAATACTTGAAGAATTAAGCATTAGACAACCTTTAAACGGAATTGCACGTAATCAAAATGAAGCAGAAATAGTAGCAAAAAATATAGGGTTCCCTTTAGTTGTAAGACCTTCTTATGTTTTAGGAGGAAGGGCAATGGAAATTGTAAATGATGAGAACGAATTATCGAAATATATCTCTGAAGCAGTGAAGGTTTCGCCTGATCATCCAATCCTTCTTGATCAATATTTGAATAATGCTATTGAAATAGATGTTGATGCTTTATGCGATTCAAAAGGTTCGGTTGTAATTGCTGGGCTAATGGAACATGTAGAACCTGCAGGAATTCATTCAGGAGACTCAGCTTGTTGCTTACCAACCATTTCTCTTTCAAAATCCACAATAGAAAACGTAAAGAACTGGACTAAATTAATTGCACAAAAATTAAATGTTGTTGGTTTAATTAATTTGCAATTTGCGGTGACAAATACAAATAACAATGAAAATAAGTTATTTATTCTTGAGGCAAATCCAAGAGCATCTAGGACAGTCCCATTTGTTTCAAAAGCAATAGGTAAACCAGTTGCAAAATTAGCTACTCAGTTAATGCAAGGTTTTACATTAGAAGATGTTAACTTCACACAAGAATTTTCTCCAAAATATCAGGCAGTTAAAGAGGCTGTTTTACCTTTCAAAAGATTTCCTGGATCTGATACGTTACTTGGCCCTGAAATGAAATCTACTGGAGAAGTAATGGGTTTAGCTAAAGATTTTGGAATTGCTTATGCCAAGTCGGAATTGGCAGCAGGAAATGGTGTTCCTTCAGAAGGAGTTGCTTTTTTGTCTACAAATGATTTAGATAAAAAAAATCTTGAGGAAGTTGCTAAAGAACTTTTGATTTTGGGATTTAAATTAATCGCAACTAAAGGTACAGCTGCATATTTGGTAAATTTAGGCATTCAAGTTGAAGAAGTACTAAAAGTTCATGAAGGTAGACCAAATATTGAGGATCTAATTCGTTCAGGACTTGTTCAATTAATAATTAATACTCCAATAGGTTCACAGGCTCTTCATGATGACGCTTATTTAAGACGTGCTGCTCTAGAATATAATATTCCAACTTTTACAACTATTCCTGCAACAAAGGCTGCTATCAAAGCAATCAAAGCTTTGCAAAGTAATAAAATTGATGCTTACTCTCTACAAGAAATCCACAATTATTAGAATCTCACCCTAACTTTTTTAGTTTTTCCCTTAATTGATTAGCTAAAGTGTTACGGCTAATTGAAAGTAATTTGAGAGTATCTTCATGCATTTTTAGTTGCGTCTCAGCTATCTGTAATACTTTTATAGATTCTTTTATTTCATTAGAAAGTTCATTTATAAAATATTTTTTCCCTTCAAAGGTTAAAACTGGATTTGAAGAATCATTTGTATTCTCATTCATTGGCTTAACTTTTTAATAAATAAAATAGAGCGATTATTTTTTAATCAATTGCTTTTCACATAATTCTTTATAAATTCCAGGTTTATTTATTAAATCAATGTGTTTTCCAACTTCAATAATTTCGCCTTTATCGAAAACAACTATTTTATTTGCCTCTTGAGTTGTGGATAATCTATGGGCAATTACTATAACTGTTCTATTTTTCATAGCTCTATTAAGTCCTTCCTGGACCTCAGATTCTGATTCTGCATCTAAAGCACTTGTAGCCTCATCTAAAAGAAGAATTGATGGGTTCCCAAGTATTGCTCTTGCAATTGCAATCCTCTGGATCTGGCCCCCTGAGAAATTTGATCCTCTTTCAGTTATCTTAGTTTCATATTTCTCAGGAAGCTTTTGAATAAAGTTGTGGGCGTTTGCTTTTCTTGCTGATTCTATTACTTCTTCTTTGGTAAAATTCCTGCCCATTCTTATTACATCAATAATTTTTCCTGAAAACAAAAAAGGCTGTTGTTGTACTAGAGCAATGTTCTTTCTAATATCTTTTGTATTTAATAATTTGAGATTTTTATCATCTATAAAAATGTCTCCATAATTTGGATTTATAAATTTTAATATCAAAGCCAACATTGTACTTTTCCCAGCCCCAGAAGCTCCAACGAAAGCTGTGACCTCCCCTTTATTAATCTCTAAATTTATATTTTTAAGAACTTTATTATTTTTTTTGTAAGCAAAATTAACTTTCTTGAAAGTTATTTTGCCTTCAATACTGAGTATACTTGTTAAATTTTCTTTATCATCTTCGATAGGTTCTAGATTTATGTTTTTCAATCTTTTTATTGATGCTTCTGCCTGTTTATAGTCATTAAAATTTGTACTTACATGGCTTATTGGATCAATTAGCATTAATATTGCAGCAAAGAAACTACTAAATTCTTCGCTTGTTAGAAGGCCTAGATTGATTCTTGCGGCTCCTAAACCTAGTATTGCTAATATTCCGAATGCTTCAACAAATCCTACAACTGGATGTTGAAATGCAAGTAACTTTAATGTTTTATATTTTGCTCTTTTATTTGCACTTAATCTTCTATAAAATTTATTCTCAATCCAATTTTCTGCAGCAAAAGCCCTTATCGTTGACATTCCATTTATAGATTCACCTATTAAACCTGCTAAATCACTTGTTGATTCCTGACTTTTTTCAGATGCTCTTAAAACTCTTCTTCCAAAACTATTAACTGAAAGAATTATCAATGGTGCTAACACAAAAGTTGATAATGTTAGCGACCAATCTAAATAAAACATATAAATTATTACCGCTAATAACTGTAAAGTGCATGGAATAGTATCCTGAGCTGTTTTATAAATAACTTCGCTTACTCTATCTGCATCTTCAGTAAGTCTATATGTGATATCTCCGGCTGAAATCTTTTCAACAGAATTCATCTCTATTTTTTGAATTTTGCTAAATAAATTTCCTCTCATTACTTCACTAATTTCTAAAGATGGTTTTGCTATGAATACATCCTGCCCAAATTGGGCAATTTTCTGAATTAAAAATACAAATAAAGACTTAACTATTATGTTGGTAACTTTTGAGAGGTCTCCAGATCCTATGGCTGGGATTAAGTTTCCAGCAAAATAAGCTAACAAAGGCCAACAAGCTACATAAATAAGCATGCATATAAAACCTTTAATAAACCTATTTGAATAGGGTCTAACTGGTGGTATTAGTCTCAAAATATTATATATTTAATTATTTATCCTACTTTATCAATATCTTTAGTTATAAAAAACAATGAAATTGGATCAATTCTTAAAATGGAAAAATTTGGTCTCTTCTGGTGGAGAAGCAAAGATTTTAATTAAGTCAGGTTCTGTTAAAGTTAATGGTGTTATAGAAACTAGGAGAGGAAGAAAATTAAATAAGGGAGATAAAGTTATATTTCTAAAAAATGAATTATTTTTCGAATAATTGGCCTATTAAACTCAATTTATATTAATATAATTTTCTTGGAGATAGTATTTTGAGAAAATCTGTAATTGCTGGTAATTGGAAAATGCACATGACTTGTGCTGAAGCTATATCCTATTTACAAGAGTTTATTCCTTTAATAAAAAACATTAAGGAAGATCGTAAAGTTGTTATTGCTCCACCTTTTACAGCTATTTCAACCTTTTCTGATCATTCTGATTTCGATTATTTAGATATTTCTAGTCAAAATATTCATTGGGAAGATCAAGGAGCATTTACTGCAGAAATATCTCCTAAAATGCTTCTTGAACATGGTGTCTCATATGCAATCGTTGGACACAGTGAACCAAGGAAATATTTTAGTGAAAGTGATGAACAAATTAATAAAAGAGCAGTTTTTGCTCAATCTAGTGGACTTACACCAATAGTTTGCGTTGGAGAGACATTAGAACAAAGAGAAAGAGGAGAAGCTGATAGAGTTATTACTAGACAGGTTGAACAAGGATTAGAAAATACAGATCCATCTAATTTAATTGTTGCCTATGAACCGATATGGGCTATTGGCACTGGTAAAACATGTGAGGCAGATGACGCTAATAAGATATGTTCTTTGATTCGGAAATTAATAGGTTTTGATGATGTAATTATTCAATATGGAGGATCTGTTAAACCAAATAATATTGACGAAATCATGTCAATGAGTGATATAGATGGGGTGTTAGTTGGAGGGGCTTCATTAGATCCGAATAGTTTTGCGAGAATTGCAAATTATCAATAAGAAAAGTCCATGGCCAAAAGGGTGGGGACAAAAAACTTCAATTATGGGAGTTATTAATTTAACTCCTGATTCATTTAGTGATGGTGGGGAATTAAACTCTTCAAAAAAAGTTTTGGATCAAGTAAATCATTTCTTAAATAATGGTGTTGATGTTATTGATCTTGGTGCTCAAAGTACAAGACCTGGTGCTGAAGAAGTTGGCTCTACTATAGAAATAAAAAGATTGATACCATATTTGAAATTAATAAAATCTGAATATCCAGATGTTCTAATTTCCATTGATACCTTTCATTCTGAGGTCGCTTATGAAGCTCTTTTAAATGGTGCTAACTGGATAAATGATGTAACTGGAGGAAGAAGAGATATAAATATTTTAGATGTTGTATCAAAATTCAAGTGTCCATTCGTCATAACTCATAGTCGTGGTAATAGTCAAAATATGAATCAACTCTCTAGTTACCAGAATGTATTGAGTGATGTTAAGTGCTCGCTTGATAATTTAATAAAGAATGCTTTAGAAAAAAATATATCTGAAAGAAATATAATAGTGGATCCTGGAATTGGTTTTTCAAAGGATATCAATCATAATTTGGAAATCTTGAGAAACTTAGATGTATTTAAAAAATGGAATTTCCCATTATTGATAGGTGCATCTAGAAAAAGATTTATAGGAGAAATTTTGAATGAGAAAAAACCAAAAGAAAGAGATATCGGAACACTCGCAATAAGTTGTCTTTGTTCTCAATTTAATATCGATATTGTTAGAGTTCATAACGTTAAACTAAATTATCAAATCCTGAAAGTAGCAGATAGGATTTACAGAAAATAATAAATTTATTATTCTTTAACTCCTTCGATCTTATCCTCTACCTCTTGGTAAAGTTCTTTCAACTGTTCTATATTTTCATCAGAAGTTTCCCAATATCCCCTACCATTGACTTCTAGTAATGTTCCAACAATTCTTCTGAAACTATTAGGATTAAGATCCATTAATCTTTTCCTCATCTCTTCGTCATTTATAAATGTTTCATTGGTTTCTTCATATACAAAATTATCTACTTGACCACTTGTCGCACTCCAACCAAGAGTGTAATTAAGTCTGTTAGAAAGTTCTCTAACTCCCTCGTATCCAGATTTGAGCATACCTTCATACCACTTAGGATTTAAAAGTTTAGTTCTTGAGTCTAATCTGATAGTTTCTCCAAGTGTTCTTACTTGAGCATTAGAAGTGGTTGTGTCTGCTATGTAGCTACTTGGTTCTTTCCCGTCATCTCTTAGTGTTTTGATCAATTTTGTTGGATCTGAATCAAAATAATGGCTTACATCTGTTAATGAAATTTCTGAGGAATCAAGGTTTTGAAATGTAACATCTGCTGTTTTCATTACTGATTCGAATACTTCTCTTTTTTGATTCATCTCACCTGGATTATCGGCATTAAAAGCATACGTTTTGCGAGATAAATACATCTCTTGTAATTCATTTTCTTCTTCCCATGTTGAATTTTCTACGGCCAAATTAACATTTGAACTGTAACTTCCACTTGCATTAGAGAATACTCTCGCTGAAGCTTCTCTGATTGAGGTACCTTCTTTTTCTGCTTGTTCTAGTGAATGTTTTCTTACAAAATTAGATTCCAATGGTTCATCAGCTTCAGCTGCTAATTTGACTGCCTGATCTATTAATGCCATTTGATTGATAAATAGATCTCTAAATACTCCTGAACAGTTAACAACTACATCTATTCTTGGCCTTCCTAATTCTTCTAAAGGGATTAATTCTAATTTGTTAATTCTTCCAACAGAATCTGGCTTTGGTTTTACCCCAACAAACCATAAGATTTGTGCCAGTGATTCTCCGTAAGTTTTGATGTTATCAGTACCCCATAAAACACAAGCTATTGTTTCAGGCCAAGTTCCTTGCTCTTCTTTTTGTCTTTCAATTAATTTGTCAACAACAGACTTCGCTGCCGCCACTGCTGCTGTAGTTGGGATTGATTGAGGATCAAGTGCATGAATATTTTTACCGCTGGGCAAAACACTTGGATTTCTTATGGGATCTCCACCTGGTCCAGGTAAAACATAATTTCCATCTAGTGCTTTAATGAGGCTATCCATTTCTTTGTCTGCGCAGACCTGTTCCAGACAGAAAAGTAAGTAATCAAACAATTTATTTAATTCCTTCTGATTAACTTCATTAAATCCGTTTAATCTGCAAACTCTTAGCCAAGGGGTTGGTAGATTTATACCAAAAACTTTAAGTAAATCGAAAAGTTTGGAAAGAAGAGATTTTTCTAAATAAACTCTGCCATCAACAATTTTTAAAGAGTTGACCATCGCAAAAATCGACTCTCTTGCTGTCTTGATGATTTTTTCATTTAACTCTACAAATTTAAGTTCACCTTTATTATTACCATCATAAATTTGTTCAATAGTTAGACCGATGGATTCTGCGAGTAATCCAGGAAGAGATCTTAATCCTTCTTGTTCTCTCTCTAAAGATGCAATATTTACAAGTGTTGCTACAGCTTCTTCTGCTGTTGGAGCTTCTCCAATAGTATGAAGACCGCAAGGTAACAATCTACTTTCAATTTCCATCAACTGTTTATAGACATTACCAACAAATAGATCTCTTTGATCTATTGAAAGTTCTTCTACGTCTTTTGAAGGGAGCTCTACATCTTTGTCAAGATTACATTGTTTAGAAGTCTCAACTATTGCATTTACAATTTGAATTCCCCTGCTATTTTCTCTTAATTGTTGATAAGAACCAACGAGTTCACTTAGTTCTTTAAGTCCTTTGTAAAGTCCTGCATTTTCCGCTGGAGGAGTCAGATAACTAATAGTTGAAGCATATCCTCTTCTCTTCGCAATTGTTGCTTCAGATGGATTATTTGCAGCATAGTAATACAAATTAGGCAATGATCCAATGAGAGAATCCGGATAGCAAGTTTCACTCATGCCCATCTGCTTTCCTGGCATAAATTCAAGTGAGCCGTGAGTTCCAAAATGAAGGACAGCATCAGCCCCCCAGATTTTTTCTACATACGTGTAATAAGCAGCAAAACCGTGATGAGGGCTTGCACTTCTTGAATAGAGCAATCTCATGGGATCACCTTCATAACCGAATGTAGGTTGAACTCCTATGAAAACATTTCCAAAATGTTTTCCATAGATAAGAAGGTTTTGTCCGTCACTATTGAGGTTTCCAGGAGGTTTACCCCAATTTTCTTCAAGTCTTTGTGAATATGGTGTAAATTCTTCGTATTCTTTTACTGACATCTTATGAGCAATATTTAACTCTGGAGAGCCATCCATAGCTTCAGGGTTATTAATTACTTTTTCCATTAATTCTTTTGAATTACTTGGAAGTTCATCTATTTGATATCCTTTCGATTTCATTTCAAGAAGTACTCTATAAATTGAACCAAAAACATTCAAGTATGCTGCCGTACCAACATTTCCTTTGTCTGGTGGAAAACTAAATACTGTAATGGCTAATTTTTTATCCTTTCTTTGTTTAACTCTTAGTGTTGACCATTTTATTGCTCTTTCAGCTATTACATCAACTCTATCTTGGAGCGTATGTGCCTTACCTGTAGCATCATCACGACCTGAGAGAATAATAGGTTCAATAGCACCATCAAGCTCTGGAATTGCAATCTGAAGTGCTACCTGAACAGGGTGTAAACCCAAATCACTATCTTCCCATTCTTGTGTAGTTTGGAAGACTAATGGAAGTGCAACCATATAGGGTCTGTTTAACCTTTTTAGGGCTTCAATAGCTTTAGGATGATCTTGTCTTGCTGGTCCACCAACTAATGCAAATCCTGTTAGAGAAACAACTCCATCTACTATAGGTTTATCCTTATTTATGGAATCATAATAAAATTCATTAACTGGTTTAGAAAAATCTAGACCTCCACAGAAGATAGGTAGTACTCTCGCACCTCTGTATTCCAATTCTTGAATAACAGCAACGTAATGAGCATCATCTCCTGTAACGATATGACTCCTTTGAAGAACTAAGCCTATTATTGGAGTTTTGTCATCTTTAGGATTTAAATCTTTCCTATTATTTTCCCAATTTTGATATTCTTTAAGACTTTCATACATGCACGGAGCAAGAGGATGCCAAATTCCTAAATCTGGAAATGTTTCAGGGTCTTGAATTTTGAATTCTTCTATTTGATCTTTTATGTCCTCTGAGACAGCGTACTTTTCAGAGATCATTAACAAGAAGTTTTTTAAGTTCTCAGTGGTACCACCTAACCAGTACTGAAAACTCAAAATAAATGTTCGAGCATCTTGAGCTTTTTCTACTGGTAGATATTTAAGTATTGAAGGGAGTGTATTTAATAACTTCAACATTGAATCTTGGAAACTTGCTCCATCAGATTCTTTTTTCTTTTTTATTAAATCTCCAATAATACTTTTAGATTGACCAAGTTGGGCCATACTAAATGAACCAAGCTTATTTAATCTCATTACCTCTGGCATGGAGGGGAAAACAATTGATGCTTTAAGTTTGTCTTTAAATGGAGATACTGCATCTACCACTTTTTGAGCAAGGTCTTCAATGAAAATAAGAGAGGCTACGAATATATCTGCATTAGCTATATCTTCTTTGAAATCTTCAAAATTACTATCATTCCTAAGTTCTTCGATAAGATAGCCGCTAAGGTCTATACCTATTGGCCCATTCATTTCATTTATTGACTTTGCAGCTTCCGTTAAGGAATTTTGGTATTGTGGCTCAAGGACAACATAAACTGCTTTTATTACAACTTTGTGTTTGTTATCCTCAACAGGAGATACTCTGCGGTTTGCTGAGCGGACCTGCGTAAACATTGATTTTTCTTTAAGTATTTCTACCAGCCTACGAATGAAAAGACGTTATTGTGTGCAATATAAATAGCGTGTAACAACCTTTAAAAAAAAATTTTTAAAAAAAATGATTGAAAATTCTAAAAATTCCATACCAGTACTAGTATCTGGAGCTTTAGGTAGAATGGGTAGCGAAGTTATTAATGCTGTATTAAATTCTACAGATTGTGAACTTGTTGCAGCAATCGACATAAACGAAAAGAACAATGGCTCAAATATTTCTGAATTATTGAAGGTAAAAAATTGTGATGTTTTTGTTTCAAATGATTTTGAAGGAGCTTTGTGTTCTGTTAGTCAAAATTATAGAAATGAAAAAATCAAACCTGTGCTGGTTGATTTTACTCATCCTGATTCTGTATATGAAAATACCAGATCAGCTATTGCATATGGAGTATCACCAGTAGTAGGAACAACAGGTCTAAGTCCTTCGCAAATACAAGATTTGTCTGTTTTTGCTCAGAAAGCATCGGTTGGTTGTGCAATAATTCCTAATTTTTCAGTAGGTATGGTTCTTCTTCAGCAGGCGGCATCTGTAGCTGCAAGGTTTTATGACAATATTGAATTAATAGAAATGCATCATAATCAAAAAGCTGATTCTCCTAGTGGGACGTGTATAAAAACTGCAGAAATGATTGAAGAATATCCAAAGAAATTTAATCAGAATTTAGTAAAAGAGTCTGAGTCATTGCAAGGTGTAAGGGGTGGGCTCAGAGATTCAGGAATTAATATACATTCTGTACGATTACCAGGATTACTCGCTCATCAGTTAGTAATTATGGGATCTCCAGGTGAAACTTACACAATTAAGCACGACACGATTGATAGAAAGGCATATATGCCAGGAGTTTTACAGGCTATTAGAAAAATTGGTAATCATGAAACTTTAGTTTACGGACTTGAAAAATTGATTTTTTAAAATGTTAATTCCAATTAATTCAAGTCAAATTTCAAAACTTATTCCTGCAGTTGGTACAGGAAGTCAATTTAAGTACGCATTGGGGAATCCGAGAAAAATCCTTCAAAGAGTAATAGTTTCTTCAATAGGTGGATTTATCTCTTTAATAATAAGTTCGACTGGAGATCAAACTAATAATTTTTGGTTATTCCTATGTGTAGGTTTCTTTTTGTATATCATCTGGGGCCCAATTTTGGAATCAAGTAGAAAAAATTTGCAATTAAGAAAATATAAATTTTTTTCTATATTTGATGGCTACATATCAGATATCTATAAAACAGAAAAGATAGAAAGTTCTAGAGAACAATCTAATAGGCAAGGTCGATTAGAAGTTATCGAAAACAAAAGGACTTGGTTAGTACTTGAATTAGAAGATGAAGATGGTTATTTGGAAAAATTAAGTTTTCCTATGGAAAATAAGCACAGTCAAATTAGGGTGGGTTCGAGTATTAGATGTTTAATTACATCTGATAACCGTAATTTTGACAGAGATATTTATTTGTCTGATGCTTGGCTTCCTGAAATTAACTTATGGGTTGGAGAGTATCCCTATTTATTAAGACCAGCATTTGAGGAAATTTGCTATATTTATTTGAATAGATAGTTGATGCTTATATAATCTGATGAAAAATAAATTTAATTTTAAAGTTGTTGGATCAGGTCCCACAGGATTATTACTTTCAATTGCGCTTTCAAAATTTAATTGCAATATTTTTTTAACTGATTTATTAACAAAAGATAGATTAATTGATAAAGATAAAACTTATGCAATTACTCACTCAACGAGAAAAATCTTATCTAAATTCAGACTTTGGGGAAAATTAGAACCATTTTTATTTGGATTTGATACCCTTTCAATTTCAGACAGCGTAACTTCTGCTTTTGCTAATTTATCAACTTCTGACTTAGATGATGATATAAGTTCTGCTGAAAATATTGGCTGGGTAGTTAAACATTCGGATCTTATGAACGTATTTTTTCAAGAGATAGATAATTATGAAAATATTTTTTTTATGACACCACAGAGATTGTTGCGTAAAAAAATATCATTTGATTATCAATTCTTTTCAACAGGAGCAAACTCACTTGATAAAAAATTCTTAGATTTTATTGATATAAAAAAATCTTATAGTCAATCTTGTTTAACTTTTAAAGTTTCACTTAGAGGTCATTGTGAAAAGCGTGCTTATGAAATTTTTAGAAAAGAAGGCCCACTTGCGTTATTACCTTTAGAAAAAAACTTATATCAAGTAATTTGGACTTCCAGTACATTTAAGGCAATTGAAAGGTTAAATTTTGACAAGAATTTTTTAATGGATAATTTATCAACAATCTTGCCAGATAAATTTAAGTTGGACCAAATAATTGGCGAATTTAATATTTTTCCTGTTTCATTATCCTTAAATTTACCAGTTTTAAATTTTAAAAAATTAGTTTTTGTAGGAGATGCATTTCATACATTTCATCCTGTTGGTGGTCAGGGTCTAAATACTTGTTGGAGAGATGTTAATACTATTTATGATCTTTTTAATAAAAATAATGCTATTACTAAAATGCAATTGATATTATTTAAATTCAAGTATTTTTCAAGCAGGATTTTAGATATTATTGTCACTATTTTTATAACTGACTCATTAATATCAATTTTTGCTAATAGAAGCATTTTTTTATTTCCAATTAGGAAATTTTCATTTTTTCTTTTAAATAAATTTCTTTTTACAAGAAAATTAGTTTTAAATCAAATGACTAAATCTCTCATTTACTCAAGTATTAAATAGAATTCATGAATAATTATGTACCTAGAGAAATGATAATTTATTTATTTAATGTATTAGGTTTAGATGAATCTACTATTGAACTTGGTATAAAATTATCTATAAAAAATAACACTCCATTACCAATATTATTATGGAGTTATGGAATGCTAACTATAGAAGAACTAGATAAGTTATATTCATTTTTATTTCAAAAAATGGAATAATAATTCTGTTATAATCTGCCCATACCCTAATCGAGAACAATTACAGTTTTAACTAGAGCAAATCAGGTATCAAGAAAATCTATAGAGAAGCTTGATTTATTGTTATTAATACTAGAAACTATTGACTTAAATGGTATTCAGTCCCTTTACTCCTTATCAAATAGACTTCATTTAAATAATGTTTTACCAAATAAAGTGACTATTTGGAAATTAAGGAACAATAATCCATTGAGAAAATCTTATGTTACTAACAATATTAAACCTAACGAATTTGATGCCTTAATTAGAATTACAGTTGAAATGTCTAAATATTTATATCCTTATATCAGAGAGATACTGAAATCTAAAGAAGATATTGAAGAGGATTCAGATATTTGGAGTGATTTTAATAAGAGATTTATTGAGTTGATTAAAGAGAGATTTAATATAGATAGTATGCGAGTGAAAAAGCTTTTAAATCAAGCTGAAAATGATGAGATTATCATAAAATCTTTACTTATTCTATCTTTTTGCATTTCAAATCAGGGTTATCAAAAGTTGAAGAATTTTTTATACGATTTTTAATGTGATGCAAAATAAATTGTCTTTTCATCAATCTTCAGCAAGTCTCGAAATAATCGGATTGCCAGATTATTCCAATAATGAAAATAAAGATCAAATATCCATAATTTCTCAATGGAAATTAAACCTAGTTAATAAACCACTTATTGAAGGAAAAATCGAACATTTAGGACCTATCATGGATGCTTTTTATATTTATTCAAATCTTTTAATCAAAAACGAAATCCCAATATATGAGTCTAAGTTAATCGATATAAAAGCCGATAATCTTCACATACATAATATTGTTCTAAAGAGCTCTAAACCAAATGTTAAGCCTTTAGTTTTAAAGATTGGCAATTCATTGCTTTCAGATACCATAAATTGTTTTGATCAGTTAAATGAATCGCCAAAAGTAAGAATAAAAAAAACTGATATAATCTCTAAAATTCCAAAAAAATCAAGATTTGGGTTAAATAAAAAATTTAAATTTTTCAATTTCTTTATTCCACCGTTTATTGCAATTTGCTCTTTAATTCTATTTTCTTCTTCTTTTATTTATTTTTATAGTCCTTTTGAAAATATAGAAAAAAAAGAACTAAATAAATCCTGAATAAAGATCAATTAGCATCTTAAATACAAACACGATACTATAGGTTAATTTCTTTTCAGATTTATTCAAATTTATTCTTTGAGCTTTGAGCTTTGAGCTTTGAGCTTTGAGCTTTGATCTATGGCTGATTTAAACATTCCAAATTTGAATATTAAATCTGAAAAATATATTTTTAAAAAAAAATTAAATTTAAGAAGAAAATCTAAAAGGAGACTATTTACAGAATCTTTCTTTTTGTTTATTTTGAGTATTTTATTAGTTTATATAAATTATTTAATTCCTAATAAAAATTTGCTGTTACAAAATCTACCTTCGACATTTAATAAATCTTTTTTATTATTAATTGATCTCTTTTCTTATCTCTATGAAATATTTTTAGTGATTTTTATTTTTGCCTCTTTATTTACAGCTCTTATTTTAATTATTGGTTCTTTTTATAGGTTATTTAGAATCTCTAAGAGAAAGTCAAAACAAATTATTTATAAATAAATTTAAATAGGTTGCATTAGGCCACCGCTTCCTGAATCAGAATCATCATCATCATTTTCTGTTTCTTCTCCAAATAATGCAAATATGCCAAGTACAATTGATGAAAGAATAATTGATAAGGGTAAAATCGAGTTTTGGATTCCGACGTCTATATATTCACCCATAAAAAAAATAAATTTTTATAAACCTAACCGAAATCGAACTCATTCGCGGATTTTAAATAATTATTTAATAATTTATTCTTTTTTCATAAGAGGTTCTTTATCGAAATTCTTTATTTCTCTTTCAAAAGACCCAAACCATAACATTAGTTGATCAATTTGGTATTGAATTTCAGTTACTCCTAAACCCCTTATCGTTATTATTGATAATTGTTCTCCTTCATCAAAATGAAATTTATTTTGAACACTACTTGCCAAAGAATTTTTAAGAATTTTAAAAGTAGAATTTTTTAATTTTGTTTCTATCAAGATGTTTGGCTTTTTGAGCTTGATCTTATTAAAACCACATTTTTTAGCTAGTAATTTTAGTCTCATTATCATAATTAAAGACTCAACAGGTTTTGGTAAGTTTCCATATCTATTCACCCAATCTGTAGCTAATTCAGTTAATTCATCATTATTTGAACATTCAGTAGCAGATTTGTATGCCTCAAGCTTCTCTTCTCTGTTTAATATCCACGTTGCAGGTATAAATGCATTTATTGGTAGATCAATTTGAGTATCGTTAACTTCTGGTATTTCTTGCCCACTGATTTCTGAAATAGCCTCATGGAGCATTTCTATATATAAATCATATCCAATAGCATTAACCTTTCCACTTTGTTCTTCTCCAAGTAAACTCCCAACACCTCTTATTTCCATATCTTTCATTGCAAGTTGGTATCCACTTCCTAGTTCTGAAAAGTCTTTTATAGCTTTCAATCTCTGTTTTGCAGCGTCATTAATTTTATTTAGATTTGGATAAAATAACCAAGCATGTGCTTGTACACCGCTTCTACCAACTCTTCCTCTAAGTTGATAAAGTTGTGAAAGCCCAAATTTGTGAGAATCTTCAATTATGATTGTATTTACTTTAGGAATGTCTAATCCACTTTCAATTATCGTTGTGCATATCATTAGATCTACTTCTCCATTATTAAAGGCAATCATTGCATTTTCAAGCTCTGTTTCGTTCATTTGCCCATGAGCAACAATAAATTTTAAGCTTGGAAACATATTTTTTAATTTGTTTACAGCTTGATCAATATCTGAAATTCTTGGAAGAACATAAAAAATCTGACCTCCCCTATCAAGTTCTTGATTAATGGCAGTTCTTATAACATCCATATCTATTTCAGATAAATATGTTTTTATTGATCTTCGTGATGGAGGAGGAGTATTAAGTAAGCTCATTTGTCTTAGTCCAGATAAGCTCATATAAAGAGTCCTTGGGATTGGAGTTGCCGAGAGAGTTAAAACGTCTATGTTGGCTTTGATTTTTTTAATTTTTTCTTTTTGCCTTACTCCAAATCTTTGTTCTTCATCAATAACAAGTAGTCCTAAGTTTTTAATTTCTATTTCTTTTCCTAAAATTTGGTGCGTAGCTACAACTAAATCAATTTTGTTATTTTTCAAGCCTGCATAGATTTCCTTTCTTTCATTAACGGTTTTGAATCTATTGAGTAATGATACTTTTATTGGGTAAGGTGAAAATCTATTGTTTATTGTTCTCCAATGTTGCTGAGCTAGTATTGTTGTGGGTGCTAGTAATATTACCTGTTTGCCTGATGTAATAGCCTTAAAAATAGCCCGAACAGCGACTTCTGTTTTACCAAATCCTACATCTCCACAAACCAGCCTGTCCATTGGCTTGTCGCTTTCCATATCAGACTTTATTTCTTCTACAGCAGTAATTTGATCAGGTGTTGGTTGATAAGGGAATGATTCCTCTAATTCATCTTGCCAAGGACCATCTTCTGGATAAATGTACCCCTTTAATTTTTCTCTCTTTGCATAAAGTTTTAAAATATCCACAGCAACTTTTTTGATTTGTTTCTTATTTTTATCTTTTATTCTTTCCCATTCCGTCCCTCCTAATTTATTTATTTTTGGCTTTATTTTTCCGCTTGATCTATATCTGTTAACACTACTAAGTTGATCGGCGGCAACACTTATCTTCCCATCCTGATACTGAATGACTAAATAATCTCTTGAATCTCCAGTTATATTTATTTTTTCTATTTTTAAAAATTTTCCTATTCCATGATTTTTATGAACTATAAAATCACCGGGACTAATCTTATTTAAATTTATATTTGAATTTACACTTCTTTTCTTTCTTCTTATAAATACATTATTAAAAAGAGATTGTTGTGAAAATAATTCTTTATCTGTTATAAGGACAACTTTCCATATCGGAAGATAAAAACCCTCGATTTCATAATTGTTCTTATTTTTTAAAATTAAAGGAGTGGAATTATTAATTGACTTAAATGCTTCATCAATATCATTAGGGTTGTTTAAGAAGTTTGTATTACATTCGTGCTCAAAAAGTAAAGTCCTAGTTCTCAATGGCTGTGCTGATAATATCCATACTTTTTCATTATTTTTTATATTTTTATTTATATCATTGGATAATTTTCCTATATTTTTAGAGTATGAATTTATTCTTTTATCATTTAACAAAAACTTATTATCAATATTGACTTTAGATTCAAATTCATAAAATTTTATCAAATTAAAATTTCCTAGTGAATTTAATATTTCGTCAAACTTTAAATGTAAATTTGGTTTGACCTCTAAATTAATATCATTATTTTTAAGGTTCTCATTTAATTCATACTCACAATTATAAAAATTACTTTCTGAATCTAGATACCAGTTATTTGCAAATTTCGTACAATCTTCTAATTCATCAATTACAAGAATTGTTTCCCTATCAATAAAATCTATTATATTGGAGGGTTGTTTTTCAATGATTCCTAAATAACGATCAAGATTATTTTTATTTATATCTTCTGAATTAAAAATACCGTTCTTAGAAAAATTATTTAACTTATCTTTAATTAGCAAATCAAATCCAGCCTGTATTATTTCAATATTATTGATACTTTCTAATGTTTTCTGTGTATTAGGATCATATTCTCTTATCTTCTCAATTACATTATCAAAAAATTCTAATCTTATTGGAAACTCATTATTGACAGGATAAATATCTATTATTTCCCCTCTCCTGCTCCAGAATCCCTCTGTTGAAGTTACATTATCCTTCGTATAACCAAGCAAAGTAAGTTTATTTGCTAATTCTTGAATCTCGATTTGAACCCCTTTTTGCAAATTTAACTTGTTTTCAATTAATAATTTTTTATTTATTAGATGAGGTTGAAGTGATCTCTCTGTTGATATAACAATATTAAGTTCGTTTTTCTTTTTTTTTATTAATTTCGATAAAACAGTAAGCTGACTAAATTCAATCTCTTTGGATTTATTAATTGATGAGTATGGTAAATGTTCTGTTGGAGGATAATATAAGACTGCTTTATCATTTATACTTTCAAAATAACCAATCCATTTGTAGGCAATTTCTACATTAGGAGAAATTAATAATATATTTTTTCCCTCTTTTTTTGCGATGCTATCTAAGATTATTGATTTCGCATATCTACTTGAACCAACAAAATTTAATTCATTATTTTTTGAAATTCTTTTTATTAATTCAGAAGTAATTTGTGAGTTCGAAATATAATCAACTAAAGTATTTAAACTCATTTATAGCTATCAATCTTGATTACAAATATCCGATCTATTATATTAGATTTTATACTGATTGTGAATAATATTTGATGGATTCAGCTGCAATAAATTCTTTTATACCCACACTAGATCAGGTAGATAGTTGGTACGAAATCTTTACACTTTTACCAATATTAATTTCTCTAGAATTATTATTATCCGCAGATAATGCTGTCGCATTAGCTTCTCTCACTAAATCACTCGACAGTTCAGAATTAAGGTCAAGAGCCTTAAATATTGGCATAACAATATCTTTATTATTTAGAATTATTCTGATCATATTATCTAATGTTCTTCTAAAGTTTATTCTTATTAGAGTTTTTGCTGGTTTTTATTTAATATACTTATTCTTTTCAAATGTTTTTTTAAATTCAGATATAGAAAACACTGAAAATGGGACAGATAATAATAAAAATAATTTTAGGTTCTTAAGGGTTGTAGCACTTCTTTCAATTACTGATTTTGCTTTTTCCATAGATAGTATTACTACTGCAGTAGCAATCAGTGATCAATACATATTAATTATATTTGGAGCAGTAATTGGAGTATTAGCCTTAAGGTTTACATCGGGGATTTTTCTAAAACTTCTGGATATATTTTCTAGATTAGAAAGAGCCGGTTACGTAGCAATTTTAATAGTGGGGATTAAACTTTTACTAAATACGTTAATTAAAGAATCTATTCTTCCAGACTATTATTTTTATTTTTTGATTCTTTTTGCTTTCATTTGGGGATTCTCTAAAAAAGAATCTAAATCTTAATCTGAGAGATATTCACCTACTGTTGGCTTTAACTGTTGTATCAATTGCTTTTTACTAGAAATGTTTTTGCCTTCAAGTTTTGCTTCTAACAAAATAATCGGATCAGTTTTAGTTGAAATTATTATTCCTTCATTTTCTATTACAGCAAGAATAATACCTGGTCTTGAATAATTGCTCATGAAAACGTATTTTTCATTTTTAATTTCATCACTACTCAAAACTTTGATTTTAAGTATTTTTAGGTTCTTACCTCTAAAAGTTGTATTTGCTCGTGGGTATAATCCTCTTATTTTTTGAGAAATTTCAATTGCCTCATTACCCCAATCAACTCTAAAGTCTGATTTTTCAATCATTCTTGCGTAAGTAATTTCTCTTCCTAGGGAATTTTGTTTTGTTAATTGAGAATTAGTATTTTTATAAATATTTTCTTCGAGTAGTGACGTGGCATTTAAAAATAATTTTGCAGATAAAATACTTAGTTTTTCTGATAGTGTATTTAAATTATCTTCATTACCAATTTTAATTTTTTCTTCCAATAATAAGTCGCCAGTATCTAGTCCCTCATTCATTTTCATAATTCCTACACCAGTAAATTCATCGCCTTTTATTAGTGACCATTGGATTGGGGCTGCACCACGCCATCTTGGAAGTAATGAAGCGTGTGCGTTCCAACATCCAAATTTTGGGATTTCCAATATCTCTTTGGGTAATATTTTTCCGTAAGCTATAACAATAAATAGATCACAAGATAGTGATTTAAGTTCATTTATAAAATGTATATTGTCCCTGATTTTTGCTGGAGTATAAATTTTTATAGATTCTTGCTCGGCAAAACTTTTAACAGGTGAGGATATTAATTTATTTCCCCTAGATCTTTTCTTATCGGGTTGGCTAACTACTCCAATTAACTCGTGCTTAGATTTAATAAAAATATCAAGGCTCGCAATTGAATATTCAGGTGTTCCCCAGAATATAATTCTCACGCGTCACCAGTTATTGATAATTCATCTACCCATATATGTGGAGAAATTCCACTTGTTGTTACTTCCTGGTTTGATTCAATATTTACTATATTCTTCAAAAGATATTTGATATCCCCCGCTACAGTTGCAGATTCTATTGAGATTTTTTTACCGTTTTTATAGAGCCATCCATCAAATGGAAGTGAGAATGAACCTTGACTTGCTCTGACACCTGCATGGATTGCATTTAATTCTTCAATATAAACAAATTCTCCCTCATAAGTAGAGTGATCTAATGATATTTTTAGATCTGAGTTTTCCTCTGATTTCTCAACTACTATCCAATCAGGAGATACTGAGACTTTTGATCCTAGTCCAGCGTGGCCTGTGGGCATTGTTTTAAATATTCTTGCAGTTGATTCAGAATGTATAAAATTTTCAAGTCTCCCTTTGTTAATTAAACATAGTCTTTTGGTAGGAGTTCCCTCTCCATCAAATGGTGATGAAGAAATATTCTTTTCGTGAAGACCATCATCATAAATATTAAGTGCTTCTGTAGATAGTTTCTCTCCAAGTGAATTTTTATTAGATAAGCTAACTCCATCTAAAATGCTTCTAGCATTAAACATTGAACTAAAGGCATTAATGATCGTTAAAAAAGACTCTGGGGAAAAACATATTAAATATTTATCAGTTTTAATAGATGAATAATTCAAATGAGAAATTGTTTTATTAGAAGCGTCTTTAATACACGACTCTATATCTATATCTTCAACTCCATATCCAAGTTTTACAGAGCCTGAGCTACGAGGTTTCTTATTTGTCTCCTCTGCTCTTGCATATAAATAAAGTACAGCTTGACTTTTGGTATAACTCCGAAAGGCACCATCACTATTTGCATACACTCTCTCATAAAAACTCTCAGATAGACCATTATACGGAACAGATTTTATGGAATCATGGCTTTCTAATAGTTTAACTTCCGCTTCTCTTAAAAGAGTAAGTAATTTTTTTATTCCAACAGGATTTCTTTTTTTTGAGTCCTTAACTTCAATAGGATCCTTGGCTAGTGGTGAGAATTCTGTTCTTTCATTCTTATTGCCAAAATCAGATGCAATGTTTGCTTGATTTAGAGCTTTTTTAATACCAGATTCACTGATATCACTAGTTGTTGTAATACCAACTAAATTAGATTCGTTCCAAACTCTTATAGTTAAAATTTGTTTTTGTGATGCCTTAAGTTGCTTAGCTTCACCTTTATCTACTTGCACAGAATAATCATTAGAAAAGCTTGCACCATAATCCCATTTTTTAAGACTTAGAGAATCTGCAGCTTCAGAGATTTGAGTTGTTATTTCTTTTGAATTCATATCTATCTTCCGCCAACAGTGATTGAATCAACCTTAATATGAGGTTGGCCAACAGTTACGTTGACACTTCCACTGATGGATCCACAGAATCCAGGAGCTAATTCGAGGTCATTTCCGCACATTGATATTTTTGGCATAACTTCTTTAGCCTCACCAATTAAAGTTGCTCCTTTTACTGGATCAGTTAATTTTCCATTTTTAATAAGATATCCCTCTTCTACCGCAAAATTAAATTGTCCTGTAGCACCTACACTGCCACCACCCATTGATTTGCAGTAAAGACCATCACTAATACTATTGATTAAATCCTCTTTCGAGTGCTCACCTTTAGCTATATAAGTATTTCTCATTCGTGAAGCTGCAGCAAAAGAATAATTTTGTCTTCTTCCACTTCCTGTTCTTTTATGACCAGTTCTTAATTCACCTGCCCTATCGGATATGAATTTTTTTAAAATTCCATCTTTTATAAGAACTGATTTTTCGGGTTCCATACCTTCATCATCTACTGATAATGAACCAAAGGATCCTTCTGAAATTCCTTCATCTATTGCGGTTACAGATTCATGTGCAATTTTTTCATTCAATTTATTCTCAAATGGTGTTGTTCCTCTCTCTATTTGAGTAGTTTCAAGTAAATGACCGCAGGCTTCGTGGAATATAACACCACCAAATTTATTAGCTAATACAACAGGCATTTGTCCCGCATCAACATAATCTGCATACAGCATGTTCATTGAGCTTTCGAATACATCATTAGCTGCTTTTTCGTGATCCCATAATCTGAATTCATGAGGCATTCCTGAGGATCCAAATCTTCTACTTCCACTAGATCTGTATTGGGCATCACTTGCAATCACGTTAAGTCCAACTGTTTGATGCAACCTAATATCAGAAACATAGGTTCCATCGCTTGAGGCTATAATTACCTCTTGTAGATTTCTTGAGTAACTTCCTTTTCTAGTGATTATTTTATTATTTTTTTTAAGAGACTTTGTGCTGACTAATAGTTTTTCACTTATCTCATGAATCGATGGGACTTCATTAATCCATTTTTTCTTGGATAAACTATAGTCTCTATGTTTATCTAGACCGTTAAATACTTCTATTTTTTTATTATCTGTTATGTCTAACATCTCAATAGCCTGAGATACCGACCTCATCAAGCCATTCTTTGTTAAATCATTTGTACTTACAAATCCATCCTTTTTATCTTTGAAGATTCTAATACCAGCACCCCTTCCAAATGATGGACTTACACTTGTAATGAAATCCTCTTCAGCTAGAACGCTTGAGTTGTCTGTATTCTCTATAAATATTTCTACAAAATCAGCCCCAAGTCCTATCCCATAGAAAATAATTTCTTCTAATAAATCTTTATTGCAACTACCAAAAATGATTTCATTTGATTTGATTTGTGACGAAAGCATATGACTTTATAAATCTTCTCTGTATAAAAGATTATCTAATAGAGGGTTGGAAATCTTTGCTATCAAGAGGTTTTAATAAGTATAGTCTTAATAACTGGTAACCGTTTGATAAATATATAGGTAATTTTTTAAGAGTTTTAGATATTTTATTTCCATCACTGCTTGCGATATCGGAAAGAACCTTATTATTATCAACTATGTTATCTAATCTTCCATAAAAAGATTTATCATAAACGTCCATTACTACAGGGAAAACTCTAGCTGCCGTTTCATTTGTCTTATTAATAACAAACTGATCGTAATCTTTGGCATCTAAACCTAGTGAACTGTAGAAATCTTTTTTAATTCCCAAATCCCTTGCATACATAGTTGCAAATACAGCTAATAGAAAAAACCTAGACCATAACTTGGATGTTAATGGAAGATTATTCAAAAAATATCTAAATCTATGGAAGTAGTCAAATAGTGGGTGTGTAAAGGTAGAGCCGCCAATGGTAATTTTTTGACTTAAAGATTTAACTGTACGTGGCTGTGCTTTCATCAGAGCATCAAAGAAATCCCCATGTCTATTTTCATCCTGACACCAATTTTCAAAATAATTAAATAGTGGAAAAATTTTGCTATCTGGATTTTTTTCAAGATGCCTATAAATTGCAATGTATCTCCAATAGCCTATTTTTTCAGATAAATAGGTAGCGTAAAAAATACTTCTTGGTGGGAAATAGGTGTAATCCTTGTTTGCTGTTAAAAAACCTAAATCTAACTGTAATCCAAAATCACTCATAGATTTATTCAAGAAACCTGCATGTCTAGCTTCGTCTCTGGCCATATGGGCAAAACATTCAGCAAGAAGAGGGTTTTTGTCTTTAATCCTTTTGCTAAGCTCCTTGTAAAGTAAAAAACCTGAAAATTCTGATGTACAACTTCCTTCGAGAAAATCAACAAAAAGTTCTCTTGTCTCAGGATCTAACTTTTCAGCAGCACCTTCAAATTCACTATTTCTTACAAAATGATGCCTATTGTAGTCTTTTCTAAATTCCTCACATATCGCTTCTAATTCCTCTTCATTTATTGATAAATCCATATTTTCCATTGCCTCAAAGTCTGTTGTGTAAAACCTTGGAGACAAAATTGTTTCCTTTGCTGGGGCTTTTCCTCTATTTACTTCTTTTTTATTTGTAGATTCAATAGTTGATTGGGACATCTTTAACTGTTTTGTTATTACTATTATTTACTATTATTTGTATTTTCGAGGGAAAAGTTAACTTGGTGTTATTCTTTTTTTTAATTAACTCCTATCAATTTTTGTCCATTTAATCTCTGCAATACTCTTGAAATGATTAATTTGAGGGTTATCCTTTTTTCGTCAATAAGAAATGATTCAATAATGCTAGGTGTTTGATTTGGTTTGGATAAAGAAATACTTTTTGAAGAGCTTATATCGTCCTTTTCAAAAGATAACCAAAAGTTGCATGTATCTTTAATTTCACAATTAATAACCCAACATTTATCTCCTGCTATGGGTCTATTGGTGTTTTGGAGATTTATATAATTTATTTCTAATCCTCTTCGATTAATCTCTTCTACTAAAGAGGGAATTAAATGTGTATTAATAAATTCTTGGAAAGGCTTTTTCTCTATTGGGAGTTCTTTTTTGGGTTTTGGAATATTTTTAACGGGTATATCATTTTCATTTTTTATGTCAACTTTAGGAGCAGAATTATTTTGAATTTTAGGATCATTTTCCGCTGGTAAAGAATTTTCTCTTTTTAAATCAATTTTAGGAGCAGAATTATTTTGAGAAATAGAATTATTTACATTAATATCTTGTACTTTTGATTTAGGTTCTTTTATTTCTTCAGAATTGGATTTAGTATCATTGTCAAATATTTCACTAGTAGGTTTATTATTTGGTTCTAGGTTTTCTTCCATAAAAAATACTATTTATTTTATTATAAATTAAAAAAACATTTTTTAATTAATTTATTTTTCTACCAATCATTATCAGCATTATCCCAGTCATCTTGTTTATCAGGATTATTTGATGAATCTCGATTTTCTTTAGAATTATTATTATCCATATTTTTAACTACTCTGTAATTAACAGAAATTGTTGGTTGAGTTTCTCTGATATCCCTTTGTGGCGGCATTTCAATTTTTGATTCAATATTTTCCTCATTATTTTGAGCTATAAAATCATCTTCAACATTTACGAAAGAATTTTTTCTGAAACTAGTAATTGTGGTATTCAATAAAGCACTCATAAATAAACCAGAAAAAAATGAAATATTTATTAGCTTACCTATACTTACTTCTCGGGCAGTCCATTTAAAGTATCTAAATGAAGTCTTCTGATTATTATTTGTATATATTAAAATTTGAAATATTATTATTAAAAAAAGAGTTAATAATAAATATTTTTTCTTAATCATTATTCTAAAAAGTTATCCTCATTTTTTTTCTTTGGGTTAATATTTCCATGATATATTTTTTGAAAAAATTATTTATGTTAATTCTAAATCAATTTGATATTTAAGAATATCTACTTTTATGATTTTTACTTCTATTGCATCTCCTACTTTATATGATTTTTTTGATTTTCTTCCAATCAATAGATTTTGCCTTGACCTATATTCGTACCAATCATTATTTAGGGTGCTTACGTGTACTAAACCTTCTACATTTAGTTCTGATATCTCAACAAAAAAACCATATGTTTGCACTGATAGAATAAATCCACCATATATATTGCCTAATAATTTTTCGGCTTTTCTTACTTTTTTAATATTTATCATATTAGATTTATATTGGTTAACTTTGTACTTATATTCATTAAGTTTATCTATCATAAACTTGTTAAATAATACATCTAGATTTTTTGAAATTGATGAATTAAATATATCCCAATTTACTAAGTCTAATGAATTACTGTCTGATATATTGATTGCATTAATATTATTTTTCTTTGATTTCTTACCATTTATTATCATATTAAAAATGCAGTACTGATTAATAAGATTTAGAAAGTCAAATCCTGGAATTGTCCATGGAGAAATAAATATTTTTTCTGATTCATCATTATCAAGCTTTTTAGAAATCAAGCTTATTTGATTTTCCTTAAATTCATTAATTAAAAGTTTATGTAAGATTCTTTTTTTATTATCATCACCGCATAATTTAATTACTTGACTAAATGACAAATTTCCATCTTCATTAAGCTCTATATCTTTATCAATAAATTCTGAATATTTGATTATTTCATTTGCATTAACATAATCTATTCCCTTTGAGATGTCGTAGCCCGCACTTTTTAAGCCACAGTGATTTGAATGCTTGAACCATATTAAATTCGCTTCATGTAGTATTGGTGAAAGGTAAGTTTGGCAATCTTCTTTATTTAATGATTCAAAATATCCTTTTGAATATTCAGCTGGATTGTGAATAAAAAATTCTTCTAATAGATTTATTTTATTGAGTGGTGCAGGCATTTCAACCTTACCCTCCAAAAGATGTTTTTGTCTTAAAGAAGATGAAATTTCCAGTATTTTATCTAAATCGTCGATATATTCCTTTATAGGTTTTAATATACGAGAGGTTATTCTTGTTTTACTTTTTCTTGATAAAAGCTCGTCAGTATAATTACTTCCGACAATAAGAGAGCATTTTACTAAAGTAAGATGAAATGACCAATCAGTTATTTCATTATCACTATTTAAATGCAAACAGAGGCTAATTGCCTCATTCTTTTCCCCTAATTTAAATTCAGAATCTTTTCTTATGAATTCACTAAGGTAGTTTTGCCAATCATTTAATAAGGGTAATGATTCGAAGCCATTGAATAATATTTCAATGGATTTTTTACTATTTAGATCTACTCTTTCTGCAAGATTATTTGTATGTATCCATAGTTTAGTACTTTTATTTTTCCCTTGCTCTATTTGAATCATAGGGAGCATCGGAGAATTGACAGAATACCAACTTTTGAATAAATAAGAGTTTTTTTCTGTTAGATCTATCCTCTCCCTTTTTTCTATTTTTTTTGATTCAATATGTTTTAAATCATATGATTTAGGGATATTACTTTTTGATAAAACAAAGTCTGTATCTAATTCCTCATTATTGTTTAGTTTTAATTCTTGTATCACATGGCCTAGTCCTTCTTCTTGACCTATGGGAAATCTATCAATCTCTACTTTTACTATATTCTTATTTTCTGGTTTGAAAGTGTATTTTTCATTCTCTTTTGGAAGTTTAATTTTAGAAAGGATCCTATCATCTATTGGGATTGCATATACATCATTATTTATTATCTCAACTTTAGAGAGAAGTATTTGATTTGATCTTTCAAGAATACAATCAACTATTCCTTCAGGTGATCTTCTTCTATAACCCTCTTTTATTATCCTTACTAAAACTTTATCTCCATTCCATGCATAATTAAGAAGATTTTCCCTAATGTAAATATCTTCTTTGTCTTTCCCCCTTACAGCAAAGCAATAGCCTTTGCTACTACATCTTATTTTAGCGACAAGATGATCACTATCTTTTATGCAGCTATATTCTTCATTCTCATTTTTATTAATTATTTCAAGTTTTTCTAAAGCTGTTAACGCAATATCTAATTTATCCTTATCAGATTTCTTTGTTATCTTTAATAATCTGCATAATTTTTTATATTCTAACCCTTCTGCCTGATTAAGATTATCAATTATTGAAGATGATGTGAACATGATCTAAGTGAAATTATAAATTAATTTAGGGGTATACACTTCATTATTACACCTTATTATCCAAGCTTAAAACTAATTATTTTCTTTCTCTTCTTTTTCTTCTTGTTCAATGACGAAAGAGTTGATAAAAAGCCTTATACCAATGATAAAAAATGTAATGGAAGCTATTGACTTAAGAACTACTTCGGGTAAAAAACTTGAAATAGAACCACCTGTTAAAGCTCCTAGTAAACTTGCAATAACAAGTGCTGATGATGATCCTAGAAAAACTGCTAATGGTTTATTTGAAGTGCCACTTATAGTTAAAGTGGCTAGTTGAGTTTTGTCACCTAATTCAGCTATGAAAACAGTTAGAAATGTTGATAGTAATAAACTTAAAACCATTTATAAATAATTTTTGAATGTTTCATAAGCTAAAAATATACTTATCAATATCATTAAAGTACCAGTAGATAAAGCAAATTTGCTAGGAGATATTTTTTTTGATACCCATTTACCAATAAGAACTCCTACTATGCTAGAGCTTATTAATGCTAGAGAACTTCCAAGAAAAACAACTATTGGCCTGCCCGATTCAGCAGAAAGCATTAATGTGGCTATCTGAGTTTTATCGCCTAGTTCAGCAATAAAAATTGTTGTAAAAGTCGTTATAAATATTGAAAAAAAACTTTTTTCAATATTGTTTTCTTTTTTTTCTAATTTACTATTCATTTTCCTGAAACAGCAATTCTAAAAGTTTTCATCTCTTTACTTTGGTATCCATAATTTGATGAAATATGTTGTTTGCAGCAATCTATTAAAAATTTATCACCAGATTTCAAATATCCTTTAAATGAAGTTGAAAATTCATTTACCCGGCAAAAATGTGGTCTGGTTTCATAAATTAAGCATTTTTTATTTTCTCTGTCCAAGTTTTTACACCAACCGTCTTTAGCCGTCATCGAATTTATCAAAGCTATATCATCTTTGTTAAGTTTGTTAGCCAAATCGCTTCTTTCGTTCAAGTCGAATTTACAACAAGCTCCACAATTTTCTATACATGTCCATGATTTCATAATTTAATTCAATCTTGTAACGTATCAGTACAGTTTCGTCATTTATTTGTAAAAATAGTATCACAAAACATATTCATTAATCATGGCAACACTTATTCCTTTGGCTGTAGTTGCGTTAGCAGGACCAGCAATAATTGCTCTTGTTTTTTACCGTAAATAAAAGAAATTCTTTTTGGTGACTTATCTGGAGGGTGTTTATTGGGATTTAGATGGTACCATCGCAAATACTGAATTAGAGGCCCATTTACCTGCCTTTAATAATGCTTTTAGTGACCTTGGTATTTATTGGGATTGGGATACTGACACATACATAAAACTTCTGAAGATAAATGGGGGCAAAAATAGGATAGCTTATTACGCTAAATCTAATAATGATAATTTCTCAGAAGATTTAATTCTCAAAATTCATGAAACAAAACAGCTTCATTATTTAGAAATTATAAAAAAAAATTACGTTAGTTTAAAAACTGGTGTTTTTAGATTAATAAATGAATTACATAGAAAAAAAGTAAGACAATTTATTGTTACTTCAAGTTCAAGAATTCAAGTCAATCTACTTGTTGATTATCTTTTTAATGGCTTCAACCCTTTTGAGTTCATTATTTCAAGCGAAGACGTTGAATTAAAGAAACCAAATCCATTACCATATTTAAAGGCAATCCAATTAAGTGGTATAAACAAAAATAACTCAATTGTTTTTGAAGACTCCAATCCTGGATTGAAATCTTCCTTGGCAGCTAACTTGCCTACAATTTTTGTTCCTTCAAATATCCCAATAGTTCTTGAGGAAAATATTAAATTAGATTGTATTTTAGACAGTCTTGGTGATGAGAATAATGTGGCAAATGTAATTAAAGGGCCTAAACTAAAAAAATCATATGTTGACTATAGTTTTTTAAGTGATTATTTAGTGTCTTTTAGTAATGCAAAAAACTAATTTTTCAAGAATTACCTACCAGTTAAATAATTTATTTTTTGGTTTTCTAAGTGATACTTGGAGGACAAAATCTGTTGGTCTAATTTCTGTTTTGACTGGTTATTTTTTGTTCGCAAATTTTCTTACAAAATTCATATCTGAAGGTAAAAATGAATTGATAATGGTCCCAATAATTATTGTTTTTATTGAAATCATTATAAGAATTAAACCTGCCGCTAGTTCAAAATTTTATTATCTATGGACCGTAGTTGATAAATTAAGAATTGGTGCAATTTATGCCGTTATACTTGAGGCATTTAAATTAGGATCTTAAAAGCTATTCTTCTTCTTCTTCTTCTTCAATAGGATAAACAAATCCTTGAGCTTTCCCAGTTAGAACTGATTTACCTAGAGATATAGCTTTTTGAGCTGCTATTGCTGCTTTCCCTTTCCAGACAGCATGTCTTTGGTTCCTTTTGCTCTTTGATTTTTTCTTCTTTGGTACAGCCATTCTGTTTCTTTATTTCCATATAATAATATAACCTTTAACTGGTTATCTCCAAAACTTTTGAGTATATTTTGTTTATATACGTCAATTTTTTAAATAAGCATATATGCTTTATTAATAACTTATAAAGATTAGTGTTTAGATCAAAATTCTCATATTCAAATTCTAAATCAAGTTATTCGGATCTTCTAGAAGATATAGAGACGGGAAAAATAGAATCAATATTTTTTTATCCTAGGCAGAGAGAAATTGATGTTCTGTATAAAAATGGCGATAAATTTAAAATACCTATCCTTTACAACGATCAATTAATCCTTGAAAAGGCTACTGAAAATAAGGTAGATCTTACTATTAACAATAGTAGAAAAGAAGCCTCAGCTGCTAATTCATTTGCTTCAATAAGTCTTTTCCTGATTTTTATATTAGCTATAGTCTTAATCTTGAGGAGTACATCAAAATTAGCTTCCAGAACCTTTGGTTTTACTAAAAATCAAGCTAAATTTGTAACTATTGATGATGTAGAAACGAGATTCGATGATGTAGCTGGTGTCCCTGAAGCCGCTGAGGAATTAAAAGAGGTAATAACATTTTTGAAAGAACCAAAGAAATTTGAAAATCTTGGCGCAAAAGTACCTAAGGGAGTTCTTTTGATAGGCCCGCCAGGTACAGGTAAAACATTATTGGCTAAAGCAATTGCTGGTGAATCAGGAGTGCCTTTTCTTTCAATATCGGCATCAGAGTTTGTAGAACTTTTTGTTGGTGTTGGTGCAAGCCGAGTTCGAGATCTATTCTCTAAGGCTAAGGAAAAATCTCCTTGTATAATTTTCATTGATGAAATTGATTCTATTGGTAGGCAAAGAGGGTCTGGAATTGGAGGTGGAAATGATGAAAGAGAACAAACTCTCAATCAGCTTCTAACTGAATTAGATGGTTTTGCTGATAATTCCGGGATTATTGTTTTAGCAGCAACAAATAGACCAGATATTTTGGATGCAGCATTATTAAGACCAGGTAGATTTGATAGGAAAATTGAAGTAATGCTTCCAGATTTAGATGGAAGAAAAAAAATTCTTTCAGTTCATTCACTTTCCAAACCACTTGCAAGAGAAGTCGACTTAGGATATTGGGCTTCAAGAACAGTTGGATTTTCGGGAGCAGATCTTGCAAATTTGATGAATGAGAGTGCTATTCATTGTGCAAGAGATGAATCCAAATTAATCAGTGACTTTCATATAGAAAATGCTCTCGATAAAATTACCATTGGCCTAAGAAGTTCATTAATAACTTCTCCAAATATGAAAAAAATTATTGCTTATAATGAAGTAGGCAGAGCGATTGTATCTGCTGTGAGAAATGGAATTGAATCAGTTGATAAAATTACGATTTTGCCTAGATCTGGATCTATAGGAGGATATACAAAAATATGCCCTGACGAAGATGTAATTTCTAGTGGCTTGATATCAAAAAAATTATTATTTTCAAAAATTGAAATTGCTTTAGCTGGAAGAGCAGCAGAAACGATAGTTTTTGGTAAAAGTGAAATTACACAATGCGCGTTAAATGATATCTCTTATGCGACAAATATAGTAAGGGAAATGGTTACGAAATACGGATTTTCAATAATTGGTCCAATTTCAATGGATTCTGATAATAATGAAATGTATTTAGGAGATGGATTATTTAGAAGAAAGCCTCTCATAGGAGAAAATACCAGTTCCAAAATAGATAATGAAATCATAAATATTTCTAAAATTTCATTAAATAATTCAATAAAAATATTGAAAAAAAATAGAGTCTTACTAGATAAATTAGTTGATATACTTTTAAATCAAGAAACTATAGATAAAAAAGTTTTTAAATTAACAACTTCTAAATTGTTGAAAGTTTGATTTAATTGTTTTAAATAAAAAAAATTTTTCTTGATAATTAAAAACAATACAACGAAGTTACTAGTTACACTTTCATTTATACTTATTCTTCCATTTGTACAAAAACAATGGTTTAATTTGTATTCACTTAATATTAATGATATATCCTTTTATTCAATCCTTTACTATTTGAGCGGTGCAATATGTCCATTTTTGGTGTATGTAAACTCTTTAAAAAACTATACATACTATAAATTTAATAAGGAAAAAATTCATAGTATAAAAATAATTAAAGGAAAAAGATTATTATTCTTAGTAGCAATAAATTTAATATTCCTCTCTTACTTAATAGCTGATTATATATATATAAATTTTGATCTTATATTTAATTTATTTCTTGAAGGAGTTAATGTACCAAAACCGGATATTCTGCAGCTAAGTTTTTTCATATTTTTAATTTCTATCTCATTAATTTTTAAGAAATCCAGGTTTCTCTTAAAAAAAATAATATTGGTAAATTTTATTTTGATTTCTATCTATCTTTGGCATCTTCAAATTAATAATATAAGTGTTGATGATCAGTTTCATATTTATAGATATTTTGGTTTGAATGACTTAAACTTAATTAATATTTTTATCCTAGTCGCCATAGAAATTTCTTTTTATACCTGGTCTTTCATATCATATAAAACTAATTTAAGCGATTGGATCGTACCCAAACCTCAAAAAGGGGATGTTATCCCCTTTTTGAATATATTTATTTTTTATTTTTTTATAATTATTTACTACTCAATACTTACTTAAATATTTCTAATACTTCTATAGGGCGGAAAAATATTCCTTACTACCTTTGGGATCCTCTAACATTGTTTTCTCCCCGGGGGTCCAGTTGGCTGGACATACTTCATCGGGGTTTGCCGCAACATATTGATAACCTTGAAGAATTCTCAGAGTTTCATCAACATTTCTACCTACAGGAGCCTTGTTAACAGTCGTATGCATAACTACTCCTTCGGGATTGATAAGAAATAGACCTCTATCGGCCTCTCCATCATCATTGAGAACATTGTACGCCTGGCAAATTTCTCTTTTTAAGTCAGAAACTAAAGGGTAGTTAATATCACCTATTCCGCCTTCATTTCTTGGGGTTTGTATCCAAGCTAAATGACAGTGTTTGCTATCAACTGATACCCCAAGTATTTCAGTATTAAGAGCTGAGAAATCTTGGTATCTATCACTAAATGCCGTTATTTCAGTTGGGCATACAAATGTAAAATCTAGTGGGTAAAAGAATAAAACAACCCATTTACCTCTTAGACCTGAAAGTGTAATCTCCTTAAACTCTTGATCATATACTGCTGTAGCACTAAAATCTGGTGCTTCTTGGCCAACTCTTAAGCTCATGAAAAAATTTGTCCTTTTTTAAATTATGTATGGTCTGAATGACCGTAATAAGTATTATAATTTTATTAATAATGAATTAGCAAGTTTTTTTTTTAATTCAATGAAATGGCATTATTCCTTTACTAGGAAATTTACAATTTTGAATCACAATAAACTTTTAAAAAATCTCAAAAAGGAGTTAATTAAATATCCCATTAACAGGCTTGACAATAAAAATTCGAATTAAAAGAAATTTTAATTTATTTAAGATTCCTTTAAATTTAACTCTCTATAATTAGAAAAATTCTTTTGATTATTTTTTATAATGGCTAAATATATTGAAAGACTAAAGGAAAAAGTTAAAATAAAAAAATTAGATTCTAATCAGCCTATTGGAGCTTGGATTTTTGTCGTAATTTTGAATATAGTTGGATTTGCGGGTTATTTTTACTTAAAGGTAAATCATATACAACTAGGTAGTTAAAACTTATCTTATCTCCTTTTTAATTGAGCGACAAAAATTTTTTAGTCTTTCATTTCTCGTTAAGTCAGGTAAAGTCCAAATTGATTCTGTCTCAGGTAATGGATCTTTGCTCCATTCTTTGAATTCTTCCATAATCGAAGCATTATTTAATTTTGATATATACTTTTTTCGTTTTTTTAAATATTTTCTTATCACTTTAAGATTTGCCTCAATATATTCGCTCATAATAAATTCTTAGTCTTATATTAATTTATCATCTAGTAAGTTAAGCTTTAAAGAAAAGATTAATTAGACATTTTGAACTGCTTGAAAAAGTCCAAACGAATAACCTCCTATTAGAATCCAGCCAAGTACACTTGATATTATTGTAGATCTTCTATTGTGCCTCCTTAAAGCTGATTCAATCATCTCATTAATTTCATCTCTATTAAGGTATTCTTTCTTGGAGTTTTTTTTCATTTTTTTGTTTTTTCTTTTTACAATAAACGAATTTATAAGAAAGTGAGCATAGGATATTTTCTTATAAGTAAGAGTTTAATTTTTGATGATTTTATAAATATTTTTTATATTTAGCATAAATATATTATGAAATTTTTAAAATTATAAGATAAGGTATTTGAATTGAAGGATCATAGTTTTTATACGCACAATGAATATTAATGATAAATCTGTTTTAGAAATGCTTAATAAACTTATTGTTATTAATAGGCTAAATAAAAGTCAAATTCTTCAAATGGTGAATTTAGTTTCAATTTCAAATGATATCAATGATTTAAAGGATAACTTGAAATGGGAAAGTTCTAAATCATTTCATCAAAATATTTAAAATACATAAACTCATTGTTTGATAATTATTAATTCTTGAAATTTACATAAGAGATATACTTAATAGTCAATTGAATTAATTAAGAGTTTTATAAATAATCTATTTAAGCTATTCAAATAAATTTTTGATAGTAATTTTTCTTATAAGAAACTTGCTCTTGATTAATATAATTAAGTGTCGTTTTCTTATCCTTGCTAAATGATTTAATTAATATTGTAGAAGTGATTATTATTAGTATTATTAGTAAATCTCCAACAGTAATACCTCTCTCCTTTAGATTCATGATAAAACATATATTTTCTTTAAATATAGCCTTTATTATTCAATTAACTAATATTTTTTACAAACGTGCTAAAAACACATATAAAGGAAATATAAAAAGAATATAAAAATATTGAGACTATAATCTTTTAAGTCATATAAAAAAAATAGATGAATTCATTATATGGAAGTCAAAAAGAAAATTAGTAGTTCTAACACTCCTTATTTTTTCTCGAAACAGATGATTATCACAAAAAAATCACTTAACGAAAATCAACTAAAATTTACTTATCAAAAACAGTTAATCTCAGATCTAGATAATAAGCACAAGGAATGGTCAAAATCGATTAACAGTAAATTTTAAAAGCTTTCGTCGATTATATTTAAAAGTTTATTTCTTTTAATTGTATTTTTTTCTTCCCAATTAAGTTTTACTTCATCATTGATGATAGGTTTCGCTTCATATGCTAGATACCAAAGAATAAATCCGACAGGAAATAATAAAATATGCATAGCAAAATTAGTTGACTTAAATCAAATATAGTGCAACACTTATAATGTGCAAGTGTGACACTAATTTTTTTTTAACTATGCCCTCTCCGAGGAAAAGAATTGGTTTTTTGCCAAGTGAAGAAGTGCATGAAATTATTGAAAAATTATGCGCAGCTAATGAGTTTAGTCAGTCAAAAGTTACAGGTTTATTGGTTGAGGAAGCGTTGAGGTCTAGAGGCGTGTTAAATGAATCTTATAATCAAATTGATAAAAAAGATTTTATAAACCTTTCTTTTGATCACGAAACATCTTTTGGAAATAATAAATCTCCACTTAATGTGGACGAATATGCAGTTAGTAAAAAAGTATTGTCTGATGATATCAAAATGATGCATGAATTTATTGAGTTTAAGTATTTTAAGAAAATTATGAAGCGAAATAACAACATCTTTGAATGAAGGTGTCACACTATTAATGTTTATATGAGAATGCTTTTCAATGGAATTTAGAAATTAAGCAAAGATAAATATTTTTGAATATTTCTAATCAACTTCTTAAAGAGGGATCCAAAATAAATTGAATCTTCAGAAATTCAGCGGACTAAATCCTCGTGGAGATATGAACCTTAGCCCGCTTTAAAAAAATAGCAATAAAAAAATATAAATACAATAAGTACATAAATTTACTTTTGATTTAAAATTAGAATATAAAAAATCTAAATATAAATGGTAGTAAGTGAATTAAATGAAAATACACAGGATCAAATATGTTATCTTTTTGAAAATCTTCAGCAAATAGAGAAACTTAAAAATAAAGATATACGAATTTTGCTTGATAAGATAGTTAGAAAATATCGAGGAAAAGTAGTAAATAAATGAAACGCCTATTGATCCCACTATTTATTTTGCTTACTTTACCAAGTGTTGTAGATAGCTCCCACCTAAATAATCAGAGAGAACTTATAGTCACCTCAGAAAGCACTGGCAAATCAATCGAGTTGGCAAAATACCTTAAAGATAATGGTGTAGTTAAATATTCAGCATATTGGTGTCCTAATTGCCTTAATCAAAGTGAATTATTTGGTAAGCAAGCTTATAGAGAACTTAATGTAGTTGAATGTGCAAGAGATGGCATCAACAGTCAAACTCAATTATGTATGGATAAAAAAATTAAAGGGTTTCCCACATGGGAAATAAATGGAAAACTAATTTTAGGTGTACTTTCACTAAAAGAGTTATCAAAGTTGACTGGATATAAAAATTAAGGAAAATGTAAGATGATTAATGGCTAGATATTAAAGGTTATTTCTTGAGTACCTTTCATACCTCCTCCAGCTGGATAGTTAATTACTTTTTTTGATATTAATCCAATACTTATAGCAACTATTCCAATACCAAATAAAGCTCTTGATCTTTTGCTTGAGAAGAGATACTTCATTTTGTATTTATAACTATTAAATAGTAGAAATTATTAAATTATAATGTGGATTTTTTTGTTAAAAAAAAATAACAAGTAATCCTAAATCTATAATTTTTTAAAATAAGTTTTAGATATTAGATATCTTGAAAATCCTTAATAAATAAATGATTTTATATCTTTTTTTCAGGATTTCTAGTTTGTATTTGACAGTCTTTTTATAATTAAAATGAAACTTATTTTTTATGAAAAATAAAGAATTTAATGTGACTCAAGGAATGGCTTTGTTACTTTTGAAGCCATTAAATTTACCTGCTAACTACGTTCTAAATCTCATAATTTATATAACTAATCCTAGTAACAACATAGGTTACTAATAGTCTTCCCAAACTGGATTGGTTCTCCTCCAACCTTGAGCGATTAACTTTCTCCATTCATCTCTAGCTTTATCAACTTTAAGTTCTTCTCTGGTTGTCATAAGAGGTGGTTCTTTTCCTAAAACACCAAGAATTTTTCCAGAGTCAATAAATATATATTCAAAAAATTTATCTTTATTTTGATTATTCTTTGAAAACCTTTTAACCCTTGAACGATTCGAATTTATAAGCCAAAAATTTTCTGTCAATCTTACTTATTTTATGTTTTCTCAATTGGAGCCATTGTTAATCCTTTGCTGAATAGTTGCTCATGATATAGCTCTGCCTGTTCAAGATTACCTCTCCATACTTCTGCAGATCCTTTCTTGTCAACTTTGTTGGTTAGATCCCATGCCATTTGTTCACTCATGCTTGGGATTATTGTTAGAAGACAATTTGCGACATGCTGATAAGTATTAAAATTGTCATCAAGAACAATAACTCTTGCTTCTGGATATTTTGCTTTAGATTTTTTTGGATCTAAGGCTGTGCCGAGAGAATTAAACATTTTGTCTTTAATAGTTTAATTAAATTAAAAATTTAACTATGTTCTTCAATTAAAAGTATTGAAAATGTCTCGAGCGTGACTTGAACACGCGACCTGCGGGCTATGAATCCGCCGCTCTAACCAGCTGAGCTACCGAGACATGGGAATATTGTAAGGCATTGGTTGTACTTAATTACCATTTTGAAAATTTATTTGTTTGTGGGCCTCATATATAGCAATTCCACATGCTACAGATAGGTTTAGACTTCTAACACCTTTTTGATCATTGTTTCCAGTTTGTATATTCGGCATAAATATTGATATTAAAAAGTCGCTTTTATCAATAATGGAATCGGGTAATCCTGAATCTTCTCTCCCAAATAGCAAAATATCATTTTGCTTAAATTTAAAATCCTTCAAATATAATCCATTTTTTTTACTAAAAGAAATTATTCTTTTTGTTGATTTTAGCGCAAAAAATTTTTCAAAATTCTCATGCTGAATAATTGTAACTAGAAGCCAATAGTCTAATCCTGCTCTTTTTAAATATTTATCTTCTAGCTTAAAACCCAATGGCTCTATAAGATTTAAAGGTATATTAAATGCAGCACATGATCTGGCAATATTACCAGTATTTTGTGGGATTCTAGGTTCAAAAAGAGCTACTTCCAATTTTAATTAGGTATTTCAATACTTATTTCATCTATTTTGATTGCTCTGCCGTTTATAGCCAGCCAATTATCTTTTGATATTTTGGTTATTCTCTTTTGAAGTTCGCCGATCCTTTCAATATATGTATTACCAATTTTATATTCAGAGACCAAACTCCAACCTACTTGTTCTCCAACTATAATCGTTATACTTTTTCTTTTCATTAAGAGACTTATAAGTGAATTCATTTTTGTTGACCATTCATTTTGTTCCTTACCAATACTTTTCATAACGAATCCTCCAATAGAATCTATTAATAATGGACCTTCTTCTTTCCTTAATGTATTTAATAGATCTGTCGTTTCTATTAATTTCCAATCTTTTGGCCTTCTTTTTCGATGTAAATTAATTTTATCTTGCCATTCTCTATCATCCAAATTGTTTTCAGATAAGGCAACATAAGATAAATTGTTTACCTCCTTTGCAAGATGCTCCGCGAATTCACTTTTGCCACTCTTTGTCCCCCCTGTAATAAAAACTATATAAGATGAATATTCACTAATACTAAAGTTCTTGACATTCATAAATTCTCTATTATTTAGAGAAATACCACCATGTTGCTAAAGGAATAATTGTCGCAGCAATTAACAATCCTATAACTATATAAGTTGCGGTTGAACTCTCAGTATCTTTTGATCTCATAGTGTTAAAATTTGGATCCACTACAGGGTTGTCGATAGATGAGGGCTGACTTTTTTCGTAATTTATAATAGTCTTCTGTTGAGTAACGCCAAAATATTCATTTATACTATTAATTTCATTTGCGTATGTAGTCGAAGGGATAAGAATAAAAATAAAGCCAGTAAAGATAATGGAAAGTATATATTTATTGATGTTTTGGTTCATTTTGAGAAGTTTTGGTTAATTATATATTAAAAACGTTATGTTTGAGTAATTTTAAATGTACTAAACAATATAATATTTGCATAATTTAATTAGAAATAACATATTTAAAATATGGGATTCAATGGGAGATCATTAATATCAGTCGGTGTTATACTCTTTATTTTTCAGATAGCAAATTTCATTTCAATAGAAACAATCACTCCTGAGCTTGAAAGAGCGCAAGTGTTAGCTGCAATAGCTTCATTAATTATTATTTTGATAGGTTTTCTATTTAAACAATTCGAACCATTAGCGGGTGATAAAGTTGCTTTAAAAGGAGAAAATAAGTTTCTCTTCGATAGAAAAATGCCGGATGAAGTTATTAATGAACTTGCATGGGGTTCTGAAGCGATATTAACTTCTACAGCAGCTGCAGCAATATTAATCCATAATGATGGCGTTAATATATTGAGGAGGGGAATTACTTCATGTAATGAATTTAAACCTGGGGAAACTTGTCTAAGATCTATAAAAGATATGAAATTAATATCATTGGCAAACACTAAATTTTATCCAGGAAAAGATGAATTTTTTAATTTTTGTGCCGATGTTCCATCTATCTTAGTTGTACCTATAAATAATAAGGCTTTTATATTAATCGGAGGCTGGAGTACTAAATGTTTCACTAAATCTGATGAAAAATGGATAAATAATTGGTCTAAAAAAATTAGTAATATATTTTCAAAAAATAATATTTAAAAATAAATTATTGATTTAACTCTTTTATCTTTTGCTTTAAAACTTACTGATTCAGTATTTAAATTATAGTAAGCATTTTCTGAATTTATTTCATATTTATTATCGTTATTTTGGTCCCTTATAATGTATTTTACTGGATTAAAAAATTCAATTATATTATCTGAACCCAATATGGCTTTTCCTGAATTTAAAATAATATTTTGATTTTCAAATCTTATATTTCCCTCTAATAGATAGTTTGTCTTTTCTATATTCCAAATAAACTTATCTGCATATAAAATGTCCTCATATTGTTTAAGAGTTTTTAATTTAACATTCCCTTTTAATTTTAGGAGTTTATTGTTATCTGATAATGTAGATTCTTCTGAACTAATAATATATTTAATTTCCCCCCCATCGAAAATATTAATGATAGGTTTTTTTAATTCGAACTTTAATTTAATATTGTTAAAACTAGAATTTGGACTGGTGATTGAATATATTTTTTCTCCTGTTTTAGAGAAAATATTCATATTTAAACTGTCTATTTTTTGTGTTATTTTATTTTCATCAATTACATTTGGAGCGCAACTAAGCATAAATAATGGAAGGAAAATTATTAATCTATAATTTTTGCTCATAATCGAGTTTATTTATGATTGGAGTGGGTTTAGGAAGACTTGAGTTGCCAACTAATAATCCCCAAATTAATTGTTTTTTCCAAGGAATTTCCTCTCTGTATATAGAGCCAAGTTGTTCATTAATTTTTGTAGATAATTCGGGCAATAAAGGTAGTAATAATAATCCTATTATTCGTGTACTTTCTAAAACGTTATAAATAATTTCTTTAACTAGAGGTAGATTATCTTTCTCTTTTATTAGCAGCCATGGCTGATTATCATTCAAATACAAATTTGTATTAATTGCGAGACTAAGTACTTCATCAGCTGCTAAATCTAATTTGTAGTTATCAAAGTTATAAATATAGTTTTCAACTACAATTTTTGCAAAATTCTCTAATTTATTTTCGCTTAAAATTTTTTCATTATTTGGCACTTTATTATCAAACCACTTTCTAGACATAGATGATGTTCTATTTAATAAATTACCAATTGTATTAGCCAAGTCATTATTGATAATGTCAACAAATCTTTTATCTTGAAAATCTCCATCATTTCCTAGTGATATGTCTTTTATGAGGTACCACCTTACAGGATCATTTCCATATTTCGTAAGCAATAAATCAGGGTCGAGTACATTTCCTAAGCTTTTACCCATTTTTTGCCCCTCTCTTGTAAGAAATCCGTGCCCAAAAACCTTTTTAGGAACTTTCATTTTGGCAGAAATGAGCATTGCAGGCCAATATACAGCATGGAATCTCAGAATATCCTTACCAATTAAATGAACATCAGCTGGCCATCCTCCATTAATTGATTTTTCCAATGAATGTTCTGTCACATCAGAACTAATGGCACTTACATATCCAAGTAAAGCATCAAACCAAACATAAAAGGTATGGTTATCGTAGCCAGGGACAGGAATTCCCCACGTAACATTTGTTCTTGAAATTGAAAAATCTTTTAAACCTCTAGAAACAAAATTTATAATTTCATTCTTTCTTTCTATTGGCTCTATAAAAGAGGGTTCGTTGATTATTTTCTCGATATCCTTTTGATATTTTGAAAGCCTAAAAAAGAGATTCTCTTCATTTTTCCATTCTAGATTTTTTTGATGTATTGGGCACTTGTATGTTGATGAGTTTTCTGGATTATCTTTAAATTCTTCACAACCGACACAATACCAACCTTTTTGAACTCCCATATAGATATCATCTGATGCTTTTACTCTTTCATAAAATTCATTAACAACAAATTCATGATTTTTTGAGCTTGTTCTTATAAATTTGTCAAAGGATATATTCCAATCTTTCCAATTATTATTAAAGACTTCTGAGATTTCATCACAATGTGATTTTGGTTCAATACCCTTTTCATTAGCTGTTCTTTGTATTTTCAATCCATGTTCATCAACGCCAGTGATGAAAATAACATCTTCACCTGCAAGCCTTTTATACCTAGCTATTGAGTCACAAATTATTGTTGTATATACACTTCCTAAATGAGGTTTATCATTAACATAGTATAAAGGTGTAGTAATGACAAAAGTCATAAAGCTTTTTTATTAATACTAACAGATATTTTTTAAACTAATAACAAACCATTGTATATATTATTTTATTAATAAATAAATTCTAAAAGATTACTATCATTTATATTATATTTAACTTTATATATTTTATTACTATATATTTCTATTGATACAAAAAGAGTAATAAGGATTTCTAGTGAGTAATCTGGAAAATAAACCAAAGCAATATTTTTTTTATGATTAATCCACTTAACGAATATTATTTTATAAAAAGGTTTATTTTCATTCTTAAAAAATAATGTTAAATATTTAAATTTATCATTTCTAAATATATTACTATTCTCTGATTGTCTATTTTTTGAATAGTCAATAATCTTAGAGACTGAATCTTTACTTAGAACATCGTAATTATTAATTTTGCTATAGACTTGCCTTTGTATAATTAAATCAAGATATCTTCTTAATGGTGATGTACATTGTACATACATTTTAAGGCCTAATGATTCATGAATTCCTGGCTTAGTAGTTATGTAACTTCTTCCCATGTATTGTTTCAATATTATATATTTAATATCACTATCATTGTATCTATTGAGTATTTCAGATGGATTACAGTTTATTTTTTGAATTCTAAAAGCAGCCGCTAAATTATATTTATCTAAAAATAAACTTGTAACATAACCCATTAAAATCATAGATTCTGCAACTATAATTTGTGATATTGTTTTCTCTAATTTAGTTAGTATAATCTTATTCTCATATAATTTAATTTTATTATTAGGACTTTCAAAAATAATTGCTCCTTGTTTCTTTCTGAATGTAATACTCTTTTCTAATAAATTTTTAATCTCAATTAATTCTATTTCTTCTTTCGGTTCTATTTCTAATATTTCATTTGCATCTTCATATGTTAATTGATATTTTGGTTTTATAATTGCTTCAGTTATTTCATATTTATTTATTGATCCATCGTCATTGAATTCTAATGCTGCGCTAATAGTTTCTGAAACTTTATTTTGAGCTAGATTTGCCTTTTCACGAATGTCCTTAGGAAGCATTGGGACATATTGATCAATTAAATATAAACTGCTATTTCTCTTTCTTGCATTTAAATCAATATTAGAGTCATGCAAAAAGAGTTTGCATGGATTACTAATATGTATCCATAAATTTTTTTTATTTCCTTCTTTTATTTCTAATGAAATGGCGTCATCTACCTCATGTGGATCATCAGAGTCAATAATATATGTTTTTAAATAAGTTAAATCTTTCAAATATTTGAAATATTAATTATTTTGCCAACTATATTCAATATGAAATTATCCTTCAGGGTTTACGAAGGGTAAAAGAGCTACAATTCTGGCTCTCTTAACAGCTAATGTGAGATCTCTTTGTTGCTTAGAGGTTAAACCTGTCATTCTTCTTGGTAGGATTTTGCCCCTTTCAGTTATGAATTTTTTTAGTAGTTCTACATCCTTATAGTCAATAGGATCTCCTGGTTTGATAGGTGATAATTGTTTTTTGAAAATTGAATTAGGCATGATTTAATTTGATTTGATTACTTAATTTCTTTGTGAATTGTCATTCTGTTTAAATGAGGATTAAACTTTTTTAGTTCTAATCTCTCGGTTGTATTTCTACGATTCTTTTCAGTAGTATATCTTGAGACACCATTTGATCTCTTAGGATCTGTGCTTGTCCTAGCTTCAGTACATTCCAGGGTCACTACAACTCTTGTCCCTTTTTTGGCCATTTTAATTAATACTTTATTGTATAATTTTCTATTGTACATCTTCAACAAACTTTTTTGAAGATATACTCATTTCTTTTATCATCGTTGATTAAAAAATATATATGAAAGTTTCTCAAAATTGGTTGAAAAATTTAGTAGAAATTACTTCTACTCCTGATGATCTCTCTGAGAAATTGTCTATTGGTGGATTTGAGGTTGAATCATTAGAAGATTGTTCAAAAAATCTTAATGGCGTTGTTTTAGGTAAGGTACTATCTGTCTTAAAACACGAAGGATCTGACAAACTTTCAATTTGCCAAGTCGATATTGGTAATTCAAAGAATTTACAAATTATCTGTGGTGCACGCAATATTAAACCAAATATTTATGTTTATGTTGCTACTGTCGGCGCGAAATTAAATGCAGTTGATTTAACTATTAAAAGAAGTGAAATTAGAGGTGTCATGAGTGAAGGAATGATATGTTCACTGCAGGAACTTGGTTTAGAGGACTCTAGCAAAGGGATAGAGATCATTGATGAAGATTTGGCCCTAAAACATGAATTGGGCACTCCAGGGTCTGACATTCTTCAATTAAATGATTTTATATATAATTTAGCCATTACAGCTAATAGACCTGATGGAATGTCTGTTATAGGTATAGCCCGTGAAATTTCTGCCCTTTTAGAATCCACCTTAAATTTTCCAAAATTAATCCATAAATACAATATTCATTTACTTAAGGGAATTAAACTTTGTTCAGAGGCTATAGAATCTAATTGCATTTATACAATAAGCTGCATTGATGGGGTAAATGGAGAGAAATTATCACCAAATTGGCTTAAAGACCGTATAGAAAAATCAGGTATAAAATCTATTAATCTTCTAGTTGATTTGACAAATTATATTCTTTTAGAACAAGGTCAACCTTTGCATGCGTTTGATAAAGATAAGCTGTCAAACTTAATTGGTAAGGAAGTTTCTCCAGAAGATTTCTCTGTAAGAAAAGGCCAGGATACCGAAAGCCTTATTTGCTTAGATGGTAAAGAATATGACTTAAATGAGAATATCACAGTTATTACTTGTTGTGATAAACCTGTAGCTATTGCAGGTGTTATAGGCGGTTTAGAGACTTCTGTAAGTAATACTACCTCATCTATTTACCTTGAGGGCGCTGTTTTTAATCCAGTTACTATAAGAAAATCTTCCAAGGCGGTTGGCATAAGAACAGAATCTAGCAGCAGGTATGAAAAAGGGATTTCATCAAAAAATACAATAAATGCAGTAACAAGGGCAATTAATCTTTTAGAAGAATATTTTTCTATTAATTCACCAATCATCAATACTTCAAATTTAATAAGTAATGAGGATATATTTATTAAACTACGGAGAAATCGAATACATAAAATACTTGGTCCATTAATAATTAACGATCAATTTGAAAAAAGAAATTTATCTGATAATGAAATAGTTAATAAATTAACACTCATAGGTTGTACTTTAAAGAATAAAGAATATGGTTGGGATGTAGCAGTAATTCCTAATAGATCACATGATTTAATAAGAGAAATAGATTTAATTGAAGAAATAGCTAGATTAATAGGGTATGACAGATTCGACTTAAAACTTCCTAATCCAATTAAGCCTGGTAAATTGTCATCAGGACAGTCGGCATTGAGAAAAGTAAAAAATGGTTTTATAGAAAATGGTTTTAACGAGGTACTAAGCTACTCTCTTGTTCCTGAAGATGATGAAAAACTTATAAAGATTTCTAATCCTTTGTTATTAGAAACAAGCTGCCTTAGAGATAATATCTGGAAAGAACATTTGGAGATAGTTAACCGTAATATAAAAGCTGGACAAGCAAGTTGTTATATATTTGAAATTGGAAATGTTTTTCAAAAGAAAAATGAGTTTATTCAAGAAGAAGTTTTGAATGGTGCGATTTATGGAAATAAAAAATTTGGGAAATGGATAAATTCGGGTAAGGATAACGATCTTAATTATTTCCAGGCCAGAGGAAAGTTAAAGGAGGCTTTATCATCTTTGAACATAAAAATTGATGATAAACCTACTGATTCAATTGATTTTCTTCATCCAGGAAGAACAGCTAAATTATTTATTGAAGGGAAAGATGCAGGTTATTTTGGTGAAATACATCCCAAATTAATATTAGACAAGAAGTCATTAAAAAAAGTTTATTTATTTAACATAAATGTTTCTAACCTCTTGGGAGCTAGTACAAGAAAAAATAAATGGATTCCAATATATAAGCATTATCCAATTGTTCCGAAAATCGAAAGGGATATAAATTTTGTTTTCAGTAAGAAATTTTTAATCAACGAAATAATATCACAAATAAGAAAAACAGGAAAACATCTCTTAGAGGATGTAAATTTACTTGATGTTTTTGAAGATACTAAATTTGGAGATGATCATATAAGTTATACATTTAGATTATCTTATAGAGATAAAGATAAAACATTACTGGACTCGGACATTACATCAATACATTCAAATATAATTTCTAATGTTGAAAAACGTTTTAGCACTAAATTGAGGAATTAGGTATATCATTAATCTCATATGAGACTATAAACTAGTCTATATATAATTCTTATATAAGATAGATAATAATCCTATAAAAGTATTTAATGTTGTATGATAATGACCATGATTAATCTTCTATCTTTACTTCTATCTTCAGTGCTGTGGGTACAAGTCCCTCAGTGGTCAGATGATTGGTCAAAATGTGCTGTTGACATTCCAGATGCGTCATGTCACTGGTATATAACTGCACCAGATAATACTTTTGGCGAAGGATTTGATTGGGCTAGTGCCCCTTGGTTTGATGCTAATGGATTAAGCGATGTTCCTAGTATTGATAAACAAACTGCCATTGAAAAGCTTCAATCTAAGTAGTACTGTCTTTAAGGCAGTACGACAAGAAACAAAAGCCATATATAGCTTTGCTTTCTAGCCCTTATTAATCTTTTGGACATTTAAAGGACATAGTTTATCGATTTATTATTCAATTTTTAATTTTTCCTAGGCAATAAACAGTTTGAGAATGATTCATAAAATTTGATAATTAATTTATATTATTTATCTATTTTTAGACTCAATAGTAGACTAATATTAAGTCCTATATGAGAAGTACTATACAAAGTAATTCTCATTTTTTAAAAGTATTTTATATTTAAATTTCATTTATACATAATAATTGTTTCGTTAAAATTGAATAAAAAATATTTGATGATAAATATAAATATTAAACTTAACATCTCTCTTATATGAGACTATTAATTAGACTTGTAAATAGTCTTATTTGAGAATCAGTATACTAATTTCTATATAGATTTTTTAGCAATTGATACGCTTCATTTAGTTTTCTCATTTGATCTGTTGATCCTCCAGCATCTGGGTGCGTCTCTAAGGCTATTGATTTATAGGCCTCTCTAATTTTACGAAACGTATGAGCGGATCCTGCAGATGTTGATAAATTCAATAATTTAAGTGCTCCATGTACTGTCATTGTTGAGTCCAAAGTTTCAAATGAATTTGATCTATTATTTCGCTTAAATCTACTTACAAACCTTCTCATAAGTGTTGGTATTCTATTTATCAGGTCTGATGTAGCAAAAGGGTCTTCTAAAACGCCAATCATTAATAAAACAATTTCAAGGGATGGATTTTTCTTTATCCAAAATGGACATAATTCTGACATTAATTTATTGGCTGAACTCCACGTAAAGGGTAGATTTTCAGTTCCATCAAGATTTGGCCATATATCTCTTTCAAACCAATCCATCGAAGCTTCTACTACATGATCATTAGGAACTGATCCATATAAGGTTTTCCAATGACTAATTAACTCAACACGACATTTTATTAATTCAGTTTCATTAATTGTATTAATTTGAATATCATTAATATTCTCCTTTAATTTTTCACTATTAATACTTCTTCTTAGATTCTTTACTTTTTTTTCAACAAAATTGGGAAGGCTTATGTTTGAGTTAGCTTTTTCTTTATATTGATTTTTATTTGTAGATCTTTTATTCAAGGATATCTCATTAACTTCTTTTTTTACGTCTGATTTAATTAATACCAATGCAGTATCTTCATCAATATTTAAATTTTCATTATTATTCTCGTTAAAGTCTATTTCTTGCTGTTGGTTCTTAGGTAGTAAATCATCTTCTTGAAGAAGTTCTTTAAGTATCTTTTCTATTACAGGTCCTCTTGCTCTAAATCCCCAATCTTTTCGTAATTGATCAAACCTGAAAATTAGTTCCTCAGGTAAATCAATTGAAATTCTTTTTGTATTTGAATTTTCAGGAATATTCAATAATATTTTCTTGAATAGTATGGAATTTATTTAATTTTATTCAAAAAAAATTGAAAGTCCATACGGAATATTGTTTTTAAATTAAAACCAATTTATTTTTATGTCGCAAGTCAATTAAGTATCTTTTTATAATAAAGCAAAAAAATGTTTAATTGTTATTTCAAGTCATCTAAAGAAAAAAAGAGTTTTTATCAACACAAGAAATTAGAAATGCTCAATTATATTAAGGATTCACTTGAACGTAAAATTGCCTCCGTAACAGCCTCTATAGAAGTTCTTGAAAGCCAAATAAGCAGGGATAAGGAAGTTGAAGTAACTAACTAGTATTCAAACAAAACTTTCTAGAAGTTTTTCAGGGCCATATTTCTTTAAATAATTAATATTTGAATTTTCAGTTACTAATAGATATCCTGCAAATCCTAAACCGTTAATACTAAAACCATGAATATGATCATTTTTTCTTTTTATAATAGCGATCCATTTATTAGTTATTAATATATTGTAAGGATATATCGGTTTCTTATCATTAATAGGGTCCCCAAGTCCTAATTTCTTGCATAATTCTAAATAAAATTCAAAAAGACATGATGGATTTTCTAAAAAATTAAATTTGGATACAATAATATTTTTTTTAAGCTTACTCTCTAGATCTTGATATGAGTTCATCTCTAAAAACCACTTTTCTCTAGGGCATGATATCTCACCTTTAGATCTACGCAGAAGTTGAAAATGTCTGTGAGGTTGACTTGCTCCCGCAATTGGAGAACTATTGAAAAACCATAATCCACTAGTATCTTTATTAACTTGTTGGATCGCTCTCCAATCTTTAATATCTAACCATCCATTTTGAGGTTTCCATTCATTTGTAATAAGTAAAATATGACCTTTTTGTACAGGGTACTTATTTAATATTAATTGATGATTATCACCAATTTTATCAATTTCTAGTATCTTTTCCCAAGGACAAAAAGGATTTTGCTTAGGACCATAAATTTTTTTTTTATTAAATTTTGAAGTATCGAGTTTCCTAATTATGAAGTCGTCTTTTTCATATAAATCTCTTGTAATAATAACAGTTTTGAGAGGATATAATGATTCATCATCAATTGATAATTGAGTTTGTTCTAGTGCCTTTTTCCAATATATTTCTAAACTCATTTAAAAAAATTTATCATTATCATTTTAAAAAAAAAAATAAACTTGTAATTACTTTTTATTAAATTGATATTCTTTCAATGTTTCAAGAGGTACTGATTCTAAGACTACAATATTCGTTGATTCTAATATGACTTTTGGCGCAAGACCGTCTAATAATGCTTGCTTCCACCTATCAAGACAAATACACCAATGATCACCATCCTTTAGTCCTGGGAAGGAATAAATAGGCATGGGAGTTATTAAATCATTACCTTGTGATTTACTATATTTCAGGAAATTATCATCCATTACACAACATATGGAATGATTCCCTCCATCATTTTTGTCATAGTTGCAAAATCCATCCCTGAACCACCCTGTCATAGGAGCGCAACTACAAATCTCAATTTCTTGTCCAAGAACATTTAACTGATTTTGATTATTTATGGTCATAGATTTTTTTAATAATAATAAAACACCAACATTTCTTTAAAAAAGGTTGACGAGTATGGGGGGTAAGGAGGTAATAATTCTAATAAGGTTTTTTTCATTATGGATTGGGACTTTACTGAAAACATTGCATTTAAAGCTCTTTATGAAGCTTTTAAAGATAGTGATGAAACTTCCGCATTAGAATTTTTATCTAGTGATGGTGCTTCATTTTATCTTGAGTTAACACAGGATGCCGCGGGTGAGGGACTTGATCTGGGTGATAATGAAACGATGGAAGAACTAAAGGAAGAAATTATTGAATATTTAGAAAACAACTAAAAATTTAGCTTAAGCGCTGAAATATTTAGCTTTCGAGTGTAGTGAAATGATAGCTGTAGTACTTTGTTCTGGATGAAGTTGTTCAGATTCATCCATGGTCAATTTTATTCTTTTTGCATCCAACAATGATAATTGTATGTTTGAATCAGATACTTTTGGACATGCAGGATAACCAAAAGAATATCTAGCTCCTCTATATTTTTGAGCTAGTATTTCTCTATTTTTGTCTGGTTCTTCAGACCTAAAACCACATTCAATACGAATTAATGCATGGACATACTCAGCTAGAGCTTCTGCTAATTGCACTGTAAGTCCATGGAATAACAAATAATCGCTATATTTATCTTCTTTAAATAATTTTTGAGAATATTCACTAGCAATATCGCCCATGGTTACTGCCTGCATAGGAAATATATCTATCGGTTTGTCATTTTTTAAATCACAATAAAAATCAGCTATGCATAAATTATTTCCAGATTTTTGTCGTGGAAAATTAAATTGAGAAATTTTATTTAATGATTTCTCATCAAATAAGAAAATACTATTATTTTTTCTGCCGCATCTGAAATATCCATAAACTGCTTTGGGTGATATAAGTTTTTTCTCTATAATTATCTCCAACCATTTATCTAACAATGGTTTAGCAAATGACTCCAAATAGTTATTGTATTCATCTACACTTTGGTTTTTTCCTTTTTTTATTTGCCATTGGCCGCTAAATAGTGCTTTTGTATCTAAATAAAATATTAACTTATTTAAATCTATATCAATATCGTTCAAGACATTCGTTCCCAAGAAAGGGGCTTGAATTGGATTTTCTTCATTAATAAATTTAGATCTGATAAAATTTTCTTTTAAATTTAATTTGGTAGTCTCGGTATGTATGGATATTGATTTTTTAACAGCTTGAGAGTTTGATTTTGATGAGGCTAAATTAATATTTATACCCTTATCTTTAATGAAACCCTCTGTATTTGACCAATTACCCTTTTTCTTATTATCCATATATTCATTCATAAATTTAAGATCAGTGAACGCATCTTTTCCATACAATATTTTCCCTTTATATATTTTGCTGCAGTCCTCATTTACAAATTTTGGGGTTAAGGCTGCGCCTCCTAATATTACTGGTACACTAATATTTTCATTGTTAAAAGCCTCTAAATTATCTTTCATAAAAGCAGTTGATTTAACAAGTAATCCGCTCATAGCGATGCAATCAGCATTGTGTTTTTTTTGTGCATCTATAATTGCTGAAACATCTTGCTTTATTCCTAGATTTATTACGTCATAACCATTATTTGTAAGTATGATATCTACCAAATTTTTTCCAATATCATGTACATCGCCTTTGACGGTTGCAATTAAGAGTTTTCCATTTGATATGTTTTCATCTACAGTTTCCATATATGGTTCTAAAATTGAAACAGCAAATTTCATTGTTTCAGCGGATTGGAGTACAAATGGCAATTGCATTTGACCTGAGCCAAATAAATCTCCTACAACTTTCATTCCATCTAGTAAAAAGGTATTAATTATTTCAAGAGGTTTATATTTTTTTAACGCTTTATTTAATTGATCCTCTAACCCTATTTTTTCTCCATCAATAATATGATTTTTCAGACTTTCTTCAAGAGTTAGGTTTTTATTTTCTGAAGATGCTTTTTTGAAATCTTGAATAGATAAATCTTGAAAAGCCTTTGTTAATTCTACTAATGGATCATAAATACAAATATCATCTTCAAATTCTCTTTTATCATAAATCAAATCTAGGCAAAGCTTTTTAGTTTCTTCAGAAATTTTTGAGAATGGCAAAATTTTATTTGGTGCGATAATTGCAGAATCCAATCCTGCTTTAATGCATTCATCTAAAAATATTGAATTTAGATTAATTCTTGATAATGGTGAAAGACCAAAACTAATGTTTGATATCCCAAGTATGATATGAATATCTGGGAAATTTTCACGAATTTTTAATATAGCACTAATAGTTTCTTTAGCGTTTAATCTATCTTCTTCTATCCCTGTAGATATTGGCAGAGCTAATGGATCAAAAAATAGCTCATAATCTGACAAACCACATTCTCTTGTTCTATTAATCGCTCGTTTGACAATCTTATATTTTTTTTCTGAATTCCTTGCCATTCCATCTTCATCGATTGTTCCGACAACAAGACCTGAACCATACGCTAAGGCTAAATTTAAAACTTGATCAAACCTTTCATTGCCATCTTCGTAATTGGTTGAATTTATAATACATTTACCACCAGCTGACTTTAATCCACTTTCCATTTTGTCAGCATCTGTAGAGTCAATCATTAAGGGTAAATTTATATTGGTAACTAGTCTTGAAGTTATTTCTTTCATATCTTTCACTCCGTCTCTGCCTACATAATCGACATTTACATCAAGAACGTGAGCATTTTCTTTTTGTTGTTGCTTGGCAATTGCAACTAAGCCATCCCAATCGTCGTTATTTAATAACTCCCTTACCTTTTTCGATCCACTTGCATTTAATCTTTCTCCTACTATCAAAATTGAATTGTCTTGTTTATATGGCACAGAGTTATATATTGATGAGGCAGATGGAATAAAACCGCTTGAATTTTTCTTACCATTGTTGTTAGTCCTTTCATTATCAATAATTTCATCGATTATTAAAGACAGGTACTTTATATGTTCAGGTGTTGTCCCACAACATCCACCTATTAATTGAACATTAAAGTCATATATAAAATTCATTAACTGCATCTTTAATTCTATTGGCTTTAATCTATAGTGAGCTACACCACCAATATTTTCAGGAAGACCTGCATTGGGAATACAGCTTATAGCGAAGGGAGAATTTTCAGACAAATATTTAATATGTTCCTTCATTTGCTCTGGACCAGTTGCACAATTAAGTCCGAGGATATCTATATTAAATGGCTCTAATATTGTTAATGCAGAAGCAATATCAGATCCAACAAGCATAGTACCTGTTGTTTCCATTGTTATAGATACCATTAAAGGTATATCAATATTTTTACTTTCAAGAATTTCTTTTGATGCTAATAAGGCAGATTTAATTTGTAAAACATCCTGACATGTTTCAATCAAAAGAAGATCAACTCCTCCATCTATAAGACCATAAATTTGTTCTTTATATGATTGCTTTAATTCATCAAAATCTATATGTCCTAAGGTGGGTAATTTAGTTGTTGGCCCAATTGAACCTGCTACAAACCTTGGTTTATCAACTGATGAGTATTTGGCAGCAGCTTTTTTTGCTATAAATGCTGCATTTTTATTTATCTCATAAGCCTTATCAGCAATATCATATTCATCAAGGACTATTGATGAGGCTCCAAATGTATTAGTTTCTATAACATGACAACCTGCTTCTAAAAATGAATTATGAACCTTCTCAACTACCTCTGGCGATGATAAAACAAGGTTTTCATTACATCCCTCTAATTCTTTTCCTCCAAAGTCATCTGCAGTAAGATTTAAGTTCTGAAAAGATGTTCCAGTACCTCCGTCAAAAATAATTAATGGTTTTTCATCTCTATTTAGATAGGTTCTGAAAGATTCCATTTTTAGGCAAAAATTAATTTATTTTAGTGAAATTCTCGTTACCCAATTATCATAGTCTTGAGAACGACCTTCTGTTATTTCTATAAGCTTACTTTTTAATTTATTCATTATTGGTCTTTCAACATTTAATTCAGTTGATTCAATTTTTTTAACTGGTGTAATTTTTGCTGCTGTACCAGTTAGAAAAACTTCATCTGCTATTAATAATTCTGTTTTATCAACAGGCCTCTCAACTACATTTATTCCAAATGATTTTGCTAATTCAATTACACTAGCTCTAGTAATCCCCTCAAGGATATCTTGATCAACACCAGGAGTGATTAAGTCCCCATTCCTTACAATAAATAAATTCATACCACTAGCTTCGCTTACCTTACCACTTGAATTTAATAGCAGGGCTTCATCAAAACCCGATAAACTAGCTTCTGTTTTGGCTAATGAACTAGTAATATATGCTCCACTTATTTTTCCTCTTAAGGGGAGAGATCTATCTTCTTGTCTTGTCCAGCTACTCATTCTACAAGAAACACCATCTGGTGATAGATAATCTCCTAGTTCAATACAATAAATAAAGAAATCTGTTTCAATATTGTGTAATCTTGGAGCTATACCTAAATCGCTTGTATATACAAATGGTCTTATATAAATAGGTTTTTCTGGCTTGTTTCTTTTTATAACTTCTTCTAAGGCTTTAAAAATATATTCTTCAGAAATTTCAGTTAAGAGTAATTTTGCACTTTGAGATAACCTTTTTATATGTTTATCAGTTCTAAACAAAAGGAATTCATCTTTGTTTGTTGGGTTAGGTATCGCTCGCATTCCTCCAAATGCAGCAGTACCGTAATGTAGTGCATGAGTAGCTATTGATATTTTTGCTTCTTTAAATGGAATACATTTACCTTCGAACCAGGCGTATGGAAGAAATTCATGCATATTTAATTTATTTAATTAAGGTAAAATTGTTTTATCCTACTTACGTATTCTAAACCTTATTTATATATAAAAATGCACAGGATAATAAATATAGCTGGAAATGAAAAGAATAAGGATGATTTAATTGAGCAACCACCTGCAGATTTTATTTTTATAACAAGTGTCAAGGCTGATTTAAATCTTATATCAAACTTATTTTTAGAAAAAGAATTTGATTCATTAAAAAATAATATAAGAGCATTAGAAATTTCTAATTTAAATTCCTCAGCTCAAATAGATAATTATTTATTAAAAACAATTAATTATGCAAAAGTTGTCGTACTTAGAATATTTGGAGATAAAGGTACATGGAACTACGGAATTGAACAACTTTTAAATTGGCAAGCAGTTAATAAAAATAGGAAGTTAGTAATCCTATCAGGTACCATTGATCAGGAAATTTCCTTATGCGAAATAAGTAGTATAGATAAAAATATTGCATTAAATATTTCTAGATTACTAAGATCTGGAGGGATGGATAATTATAGAAAGTTTCTTAATTGTTTAAATTATTTAGTTGTAGATGAAAAATTAATTCCTGATGAGTTTTTAAATATTACTTTTTATGCAGATCCATATTTACATGATTGGAAAAATGAAAAAGGCGAAAAGATAGGAATAATATCCTATAAATCACTTTTTTTGGCTAATGAAATTGAAGTGAACGAAAAACTTAACTTGCAATTAAGAGAATGCGGACTATCTCCTAAAACATTTTTTATTTCAACACTAAAAGATCATATTATTCAGAAGAAATTAATTGAGATTTTTAAAAAAGAAGATATTAAACTAATAATTACCACAACTTCATTTTCGTCATCTCAAATCAAAAATAACGATTTAATTGAAAATTCAACAAATATTTTTACTTCTCTTAAAATTCCAATTTTACAGCTTCTTTCTTCTAATACATCAAGAAAAAAGTGGTTAAATTCATCTATTGGAATGAATTCATCTGATTTATTAATGCAAATAATTATTCCCGAATTTGATGGAAGAATTACTACCTGTCCTTCAGCATTTAAAGAAATAATTTCTAAGAAAAATACACTATATAGTGAAATAACGAGTTATAAAGCTGATCAAGTAGGTATTCGATGGATTTCAAAATTAGCAACAAATTATGTGAAACTTCAGAAACTTAATAATTTTGATAAAAGAATTTGTTTACTAATAAGTAATTATCCAGTAAAGAATGGAAGAATCGGTAATGGCGTTGGTCTAAATACACCATCCTCAATAATAAATATTCTTAATTGGTTAAAAGAAGAAGGTTATGACCTTGGATCTTGTAATTATCCTCAAGATTCTTCGGAATTAATGTCAATGCTTATCAAAACTAGAACCAATGATATTGAATCTCAAAATAATGAACCATTAGATTTCTTACCACTTTGTGAGTATTTAAAATATTGGAATTATTTAGAAAATGATCCAAAAAATATTATTGTTAATCGTTGGGGTAAACCATCTGAGGCAATCGATCTAGATAATAAAGGCTTCTCAATAAATGGTCTTAGATTTGGAAAAATAACATTATTGATTCAACCTCAACGTGGTTATGACGCTTACACTGATAGAGATATTCATTCTCCTGATCTTCCACCTCCCCATAGATATTTAGCTCAATATTTTTGGATAGAAAAAGTTTTTAATGCAAATGCTATATGCCATATTGGTAAACATGGGACTGTTGAATGGTTACCTGGCAAATCAATAGGTCTCAGCCATAAATGTTTTCCAAATATTATTTGTCCAGCAATACCTAATATATATCCCTTTATCGTAAATGATCCTGGAGAAGGATCCCAAGCTAAAAGAAGAACTGCTGCCACAATTATTGATCATTTAACACCTCCTTTGGATAGGTCAGAACTATATGGAAAATATTCAATATTAGAAAGTTATTTAGACGAATATTTTGAAGCGAAGTTATTAAATTCAAATCGTATTGAGATAATAGAAAACTCCATTTTTGAATTAATTAAAAAAGATTTTAGTGAAATTACCTTAAAGAATAAAAATTTGCAAATAGAAGAAATTGATTCCTTTCTTTGCAAAATTAAAGAATCTCAAATTAGAACAGGTTTGCATGTATTTGGCAGTAGACAGAATGATATTAATGAAATAAATTTATTCTTGTGTATTGCTAGAGTCCCAAATGCAAAACGAATTGGTGTTGTTCAATATCTGGCGAAAAATTTAAAACTAGATTTGAATCCTTGGACAAATAAATATGATCAGAAGTTAACAGAAAAGGATAAAAAAATATTATTGAGGTTTTCAAATAAAAAAATTTTAAATTTTAGAATGGCTATTGACTTTTTGGAACAACAAGCAAAATATATTATTTATTTGTTTTTTTACAAAAAGAAAAACAATATAAAATATTTAGACAAATATAAAAATCAGAAAATAATAGATTATTTCTTTAATGATAAAAAACATAATAATTATTTTTTATTATTAAAAAATGAGATACTAAATCCAATCATTAATTCTTCATATGATGAAAAAATATCATTTATTAATTCATTAAATGGCAAATATGTAAAAAGTGGTCCATCTGGAGCTCCTACGAGAGGTAAAACTGAAGCTTTACCTACTGGTAAAAATTTCTTTTCAGTTGATGCGAGGGGACTACCCACTGAATCAGCATGGAGTGTTGGTTGTAAATCTGCTTCTCAAATTATTGATTTATACAAACAAGAAAATGGAGAAGATTTAAAACATATAGCAATATCTGTATGGGCAACGTCCACCATGCGAAATGGTGGGGAAGACATTTGTCAAATATTATATTTATTAGGCATACAACCTATTTGGGATGGACCATCAAGAAGAGTAGTTGACTTAGAAATTATCCCTTTAACTGTTCTCGATAGGCCAAGAGTAGATGTTACATTAAGGATCTCAGGAATGTTTAGAGATGCATTTCCTCAGTTAGTGAAATTAACTTCTAAAGCAATAAATCTAATTTCTAATCTGAATGAGATTGATAAATTTAATCCTCTTGCTGGAGCATTAAAGAATGGTGATCCAATTAATCGTATATTTGGGTCAGCACCAGGTTCATATGGTGCTGGTCTACAAGAACTAATTTCAAATTCTAATTGGGAAAATATAGATGATTTTGGAGAATCTTTTCTTAATTGGAGTAAGTGGATTTATAGTGATAATCTTGAACCTATAGAGGATAAAAAATCATTAGAAAATGCTCTTAAAAATGTGCAGTTAGTTGTTCATAACCAAGATAATAAGGAACATGATATTTTAGATTCTGATGACTATTATCAGTTTCAAGGTGGTTTATCTTCAGCAGTAAAAAAATTGAGCGGTAAATTACCTGAAATGTATCATGGTGATTTATCTAAATTTGGATTATCTAAAATTTCAAAATTACAAGAAGAAATTAATAAAGTTGTTATATCAAGAATACTTAACCCTAAATGGATAAATGGAATGAAGGATAATGGTTATAAAGGAGCGTTTGAATTTTCAGCGACACTAGATTACTTATATGCTTTTGATGCTTCTACTGAAGTAGTTTCAGATTGGTGTTATGAGGAAGTTTATAAATCATGGCTATGTGATCGGGATCTTAGGAATTTCTTTTTAGAAAATAATCCGTGGGCTTTAAGAGATATTGCACAAAGATTTCTTGAAATTGTTAATAGAAAAATGTGGAATAATTGTTCTTCTGATGTCATTGAAAATTTAAAGAACATAATTATTAATACTGATTCAATAATTGAAAAAAACGAATTCTGAATTATCTGCCTAACAGTGAAAGTCCATGACTATCTGTTCCGCATGTTTTTAGCATTGAATATTTATCTGCTAATTTATCTATTTCTGAGCATACAAATAAACTAGGATTCCATACTTCATTAAGTTCATAATCGTACCAAACCTCTATTCCATCAATACCATGTATTTTGGCCTCTGGAATTAATTTATAAAAGGGAATCCTGTACCTCGCTGGATGTGCAAGAAATGATAAACCACCAGATAAATTTATTGCTTTAGTAACTGATTTAATATTTAAATCATTACCTATTGGAGATTCTCCAAGGATGTAGGGATTTAGGTATCTACTTTTAATATCTATTCCCAATCCAATTACATGTACTAAACATCCTAGAATCAAACAATTAATTTCTATTCCGGAAATTAATGTAAAAGAATCTTCAGGATAATTTTTGAGTATATTATTTTTTTTTATATATTCATGAGCTTTAATTGTATGGTGATCGGTTATTGATAAAAATTTTAAGTTATTTTGATAAGCTTGTTCTAAAAGTTCATGCGGTTCTAGACTTCCATCACTAAATTTTGTATGACAGTGGAAATTAATATTTTTAGGACAACTATATTTATTAATATTGGAAGTTAATTTTATTAAGTATTCCCTATTCATTACTTAATGAATTCTCATTTTTCTTTCTAATCTTTGCATATAATTGTATTGAAGCCAACATGAAAATAACAAGTCCCACTACACTCCATGTTGCAACACTGGTTGGAAAATTATTTTTAAATATAACTAAAAGTACAATTATAAATAATAACAAAGTAGGCAATTCATTTAATAATCTAAGGTTTTTTGCTGAGATGGTTGAGGTACCATTTTGCAATGAATACATTATTTTATAACAATAAGAATGATAAATTACTAATCCCAAAACAAAAGAAATTTTAATTTGCAACCACTTCTCACTTAACCAACTTGGCTGCATAATAACCATGCATATAGCCATACTTAAAGCTAATATCATCCCAGGAGTTGTGATTATATTTGCCAGTCTTTTTTCCATCAGGGTGTATTGTTTATTAAAGGCAATCTTTAACTCATTATCCATTTTTTTAGATTCTTCATGATATATAAAAAGTCTTACTAAATAAAAAAGTCCCGAGAACCAAACGATTACACCAATAATGTGGAGTGATTTAAACCAGAGATATGTTTCAGCTGTCAAATTTCTAGATTAATTTCTATATATATATTTTTAATATAGTTATATATAACAATATCAAGAAATCTATTTTTCAAAAATTAATTAATATTTATAACTCGTGAAAATATTCATATATATCATTTACTGAATTTTTTCCAAGTCCTTTAACTTTTGATAAATCCTCTTTAGTAGCTATTCTTACTGCGTCTATTGATTTAAAATGCTCAAGCAATTCTCTTATTCTTGTTGGGCCTAATCCACTGATTTGGGACAATTGTGATCTATTCATTCTCTTAGATCTTTTTTCTCTATGAAAAGATAATGCAAATCTATGGGCTTCATCTCTTATCCTTCTTAATAGAAGAACTCCTTTTTGATTTTCATCAGTATCAATAGACTTTGTAAAGCCTGGAATAAATATTTCTTCATTTTTTTTTGCCAATGAACATATAGTAACTTCTTCCTCAAGATTTAATTCTTTTAATGCTTTAATAGCAGAATTTAACTGCCCTTTACCTCCGTCAATCATTATTAAATCTGGCCAATCTGATAGAAGTTCATTGTCTAATTTACTATTCCTTTTATCATTTAATATTGAAAAATCCCCTCCGTTTTTTTTAAATATTGACCATTTCCTAAACCTTCTATGTATTACTTCATATATCGAAGCAAAATCATCACTATGTCCTATAAAAACGTTTGGATCTTTAATTTTATATTTCCTATAATGCTGTTTAGAAGGAATTCCATCAATAAATACGACTTGTGATGCTACTGGGTCTGTACCTTGAATATGGCTTATATCATAACCTTCAATTCTTTTAGGTTGTTCGCTTAATTCAAGTATTTGGGCAAGATCCTCAATTGATGATTCATTATCTTGTATCCCATTTAATATTCTATCTAATTCCAATTTCGCATTTTTTAAAACCATCTCTACAGTTTCATGTTTTTTATTTCTTTTCGGTATTATAATTTTTACTTTCTTTTTTCTTAGCTCCGTTAACCAATCCTCTAATGTTATTTGTTTTGGAAGTTTATATTGAATAAGAATTTCTGAAGGTATTTCTACGCATTCAACATTCATATAATGCTCTTCTAATACCCTTTTTAGAATAAGACTTTCATCTTCATTATTTAATTTTTGACTATAACCAATTCTCCCAATGAGCTTACCAGATCTCATTTGGAAAATTTGTATACTAGCTACATTTTTTTCTGAAACAATTCCAAAGATATCTCTATTAATTGAAGAATCTGGTATTGATATTTTTTGTGATTCAGTTAATAATTTTAAACCTGAAATTTGGTCCCTTATTTTTGCTGCATTCTCATAATCTAAATCATTTGATAATTGCAACATTTTTTTTTGTAAAAATATTTCTAAGTCATCATTCCTTCCCTGAAATATCATAGATACTTGTTTAATTATTTTTTTATAATCTTCAGATGATATTACTTCTTGGCAAACACCTGGACATCTTCCTATTGAATAATTCAAACAAGTTCTATCTTTATAGACTGGCCTTGGCCTTTGTCTAAGTGGAAATATTTTTTTTATGGTAAATAATGTTCTCCTTAATAATCCGACATCTACATAAGGTCCATAATATCTATCTAAATTATTTCTATTTCTTCTTCTTCTTGTAATAAATATTCGAGGATATTTTTCACTCCAAGTTATGCAAAGATATGGATATTTCTTATCATCCTTTAAAAGAATATTAAAGTATGGTTTGTTTGTTTTAATTAAATTGGACTCTAAATTTAATGCTTCATATTCGCTATCGGTGACTATTATTTCTATTTCAGTTATTTGACGAACCATCAAACTTAATCGGGGAGTTAAATCTGAATAATTATTGAAATAACTACTTACTCTACTGCGTAGTTTTTTAGATTTACCGATATAAAGTAAGTTATTATCTATATCTTTGAAAAGATAACAACCAGATGACTTTGGAATTTCGGATAATCTTGATTTTAATAACTCCTTATTATAAATTAATTTATATTCAATTTTAAAATTATATTTATTATCTATTTTTTCGATAGAGGAATTACTCATTTATGATGATTACCCTCCATAATTCCAGCCAGTTGAAGATAAATTTAGTGAGTCAACATCATTATTCAGATAAGCAGATTGAACCTCTCCTACAAAAACGGTATGGTCTCCATGCATAACACTTCCAACAACATTACATTCAACTCCACCAACACTATCAACTAAAATAGGCAATCCAAGCTCACCTAAATTAAATTCAACAGATTCAAATCTACCTCCTAAGGCTTTTTGAGGTTTAAAGAAAACAGCTGCTAGATCCTTTTGATCACTTTTGAGCACATTTAATGAGAACTTATTGGTGGACTTTATTATTTCATGACTAGAACCCTCTGCTCTAACAGCCATTACAACTAATGGTGGGGTGAAGGAACCTTGAGTCACCCAACTTGCAGTAAATCCATTCACTTCATTTTTATCCTCGTCTTTAACGCCACAAATAAATAATCCATGAGGTATTTTTCTTAATAAGATTTTTTTTGCTTCTAGATTTAATGTCATAATTGATTTATCTAATAATCTTATTTTAACTAAATTTCTTATTCGATCATAATAAATTCATGAAAATTCTTTATCCAGGTACATTTGATCCTTTAACAAACGGACATCTTGATTTAATAGAAAGGGCTGAAAAAATATTTGGCAATCTAGTAGTTGCTGTTTTAGAAAATACTTCTAAAACACCAACATTTAATCTTGAAAGAAGAATAATACAAATAAAAAATTCTCTTTCTCATTTACCTAATATTGAAGTTATTTCTTATTCTGGTCTAACTGTTGATTGTGCAAATGATCTAAAAGCTAATCTTATTCTTAGAGGCTTAAGAGCAATGAGTGATTTTGAGTACGAACTTCAGATTGCTCATACAAATAAATCTCTTAATAATGATATTGAAACTATATTTTTATCGACAAATACAAATTATAGTTTTCTTAGTAGTTCTTTAGTAAAAGAAGTTGCAAAATTTGGTGGTGAAATTAATCACATGGTACCCCCCTGTGTTGAGAGGGATTTAAAAGAATATTTTAAATAATATTTTTATTAACAAGATTTCAAGTAATAAAGATCACGTAATAATTTAAAAGCTTTTTCTTTATCAATTTTATTAGAATTTTGGATAATGCTTATAATTATTGGCTTTTCATTTTTATATAAAAAACCAGATAATGCAAAGACATTTGAAAGAGTCCCAGTTTTGCCAAAAAACTTTCCAGATAGTTCACTATTTACAAATCTTTTAGCTAATGTTCCTCTTACTCCCGTAATTGAAAGTGTAGATTGATAAGCATTAAAATCATTAAAATATCTCATTTTATCTAAAAACAATACAACTAACTTTGTTGTAATTTTATTTTTTCGAGATAATCCACTAGCATCTGCAAAGTATGCATTAGATACTGGTAAGCCTTTATTTTCAAGCCACCTTTTCAATTTTATATAGTCATTATCGTTCCAAGTATTTGAGGCATTTTTAAAGAGAGATTCAGCTGTAAAATTATGGCTTTCAGAATTTGTTAGAGTTAATAAAGAAAGAATTGGAGTTGAATATATTTTATTTATCTCTTTAATATTTTTTAAATAAAAAGTTTTTTCTGAATCAAATAAATCTATATATATTTTTGAATTTGGAAATTTATTTTTTAAATAATTTTTAATAAAATTTTTTAATGCATAAATATCATCATATTTATTATGATTACTTTCTATTGCAAGAGATGTAATTGGAGATCCGTATTCGTAAAGTTTATCAGTATTTGTCCAACCATTTGGCCAATATAATTTTGAATCAATTTCTACAATATTAAAGTTAATAATTTTATTTTCTTTAACATTAGAAATTAGTTCTATTATATGTTCATAATTAAGATCTGGATCACCTTGACCGTGTAAATAATAATCGTTTTTATCTTTAAATAAAGAAGTTTTTAAATTATTATTTAATTTATATTTACTTAGAACATAAGCTGATGAAAATAATTTTTGATTAGATGCTGGCAACCTTGGAACATCCTCATTGTAGGAACTTATTATTTTCCCTTTATTATTAATAATTGATACACTAAAAGAATCATCAAGCGTTTGATTCAATAAAGCATCATAAGTAGGACATATTTTGTTTTTTGTAATTATTCCCGGGAAATTAAAATAAATACTATTTAAAAAAGTTATTTTCTTATTTGCTAATAAATATCTTATTAAGAAAGGAGATGTTACTAAGACAAGAACAATTAAGAAAAATGAATAAATTTTTTTTATCACATTAAATCTATAAATTTACAAAAATAGATTCGTTGTCGGGTTTAAATTCAAATTCTTTTTTAAAAAAATATCTTTTATTTTCTTCTTTGAAAAGCAACCAGTTATTTGGATAAATATGCATAAGAGCAGCTTTATTTAAAGGCTGAAGAAAATAAATATTTGTCCATGTTTTGACAAAGTTTTTACGTCGCTCTCTAATAACACTTCCTATACCAATATTGGCATCTTCAAATTTTGGATTTAATGAATAATGCGTACCTTGATAATTATCAGACATTGGTTCAAATGAATCAAAATCATATGGCTGAGGTAGTATCGATATCATTGCACTATCAATATTATTTATATTATTTGATTCATCAAATGATTTAAAAGTAAAGATTTTATCTTTGATATCTGGATAGTCTCTTTGAGCCAAAGCCACAGCACCTTGATCAGCAAATGTAATGAATACATTATTATTTTTAGACAATATCTTGTAGATAGTTATTCCAATTCTGTTAAACTTCAATCCTTCAAAATTAATTTCTATAGTAAATCTTTTATTTGAATCTAATAAACTGGGAATAATTGCATCCTCCATATTCTTAAGAGATTCATTTAAATCTTTAGGTAGTCTATAGTTGGTTTCCATTAAAATTTGTCAATACATATTTGAATAAGTTCTAAAAATTTATCTATTTCTGACTTATTGTTTATAGAACCTAAAGTAACACGAATATTTGAATATAGTTCATCATCTTTTAAACCAATATTTTTAAGTGTTGAGCTAGGTTTCCCAGATGAGCTTGAACAAGCACTTCCACTGCTTATTGCAATTTTATTTTCTGACATGAAATTAACAATCTTATAGGCCCTTATAGGCTCAAAAAACTTATTTAATAGTAGAAACGAAATATGATTTGGAAGTCTATGGTTGATACTACCAGTAATCTTTATATGATTATTATCATTAATTTTTTTAAAAAAATAATTTTTAAGTTTATATATTTTATTAGAAGGAAATTCAGTTATGTAATCATATAATTTTATTTTCCCTTTAATATTCTTTAATGATTCATACATTCCAGCAATTAATGGCAAAGCTTGTGTACCTTGTCTAATTGAAAATTCCTGAGTAAGTGATATGTCTTTATTTTTTAAAATTTGTCTAGACTTTTCTTTTGTTAAAAGAATACCGATCCCTTTTGGACCGCCAAATTTATGAGCAGATAAACTTAAAAAATCACATTTAAGATCTTTCCAACTAAATATTCCATTACTTAATATTTGAGTTGCATCTAAATGAAACATTATATTTAATTCTTCACATTTGGAACCAATAAACTGTACAGGTTGTATTGTCCCAATTTCACTTTGTCCCCAAATAATTGATACAAGATTAGTATCATTATTTAAAATTTTTTCAATATTAGAAATATTTAAAATTCCATCATTATTTACCGTCCATTCGTAAATATCCCAATTTTGTTTTCTTAATTTATTAGCACAAATAGTTGTTGCTTGATGTTCAACATTAGAAATAACCACCCTACCACTTTTAAAGTTCTCATAAATATTATTAAATACAATATTTGTCGATTCCGAAGAACCAGAGGTAAATATTATATCCTCTTCTTCTGCTTCAAATATATAAGCAATTTTAGATCTAATTTTTTCAAGATATGTAGAGCATTTTATCCCTAGCTCATATGTAGATGATGGGTTATGCCAATAATTCCTGTAAGTTGAATTAATTATATTTAAAACATTCTCAGATAATGGAGTTGTGGATGCATTATCTAAATAGATAAAATTATTTTCCATTAATTTACTAACATTGATCCAGAGAAAACCTTTTTAGCATTACCGGTCATCATGACTTCACAATCGTCTTTTGACCAATCAATTTTAAGATTACCGCCAGGTAAAGTTACTATGGTTTGTGAATTGCAAAGGCCTAATTTATAAGCTGCTACATGGATAGCACAGGCACCTGTTCCACAAGCCAAGGTTGGTCCTGCTCCCCTTTCCCATACTTTTACTTTGATATTATCTCTATTTAAAATTTGACAAAAATGCACATTAGTTTTTTCAGGAAATAATTCATTTTTTTCAAATATAGGACCAAGTCTGGAAAGCACAATTGACTCTATGTCTTTTACAAAGAATATTAAATGAGGATTTCCCATTCCTACGGCATAACCCATATTATTAAAATCTTTCTCAAAAAATTCGTGCGAAGGTATTGAATTTATTTTTTTTTCAATTGTTGTTGGAATATTTTGACATTCTAAAATTGGAACTCCCATTTTTACTGTAATTTCATCATTTATATATTTAGCAATTTTTAAACCTGCTTTTGTCTCAATTTTATATTCTATATTTTTATTATTCATTGAATCATTTACATGGAGATACTCAACTAAACACCTAATTCCGTTTCCACACATTTGTGCTTCAGAACCGTCAGAATTAAAAATTATCATTTTTGCATAATTATCTTCATTAGGTTCTTCTATAAAAATTACACCATCTGCTCCAATACCAAATTGCCTGTTGCAAATTTGTTTTATATCAAATATTTTACTTGACTTGTAATTTTTATATAAATCATTTCCTCTAGAATCAATTACCACGAAATCATTTCCATTACCTTGATATTTTTCAAAAGTTATATTTTTCATTTGTAGATAATATATTTTAAATTTTAATTATAAATTATTCCTTTTAACAATCTATTTCTATTTTATACAATGGATATTAAAATAATAATTTAACAAATAAAAATTAAGTGATTTCTCCCGATAAACAATATGAGACTGATACCAATTTATATAATCCATCTGAAATAGAAAAAAAATGGCAGTCAATATGGACAGAAAATAATTTATATAAAACAGATGATTTAACCGATAATAGTGATAAATTTTATGCCTTATCAATGTTTCCCTACCCTTCAGGTAATCTTCATATGGGACATGTTAGGAATTATGTTATTACAGACTTAATAGCTCGATTCCAAAGGTTTAAGGGCAAATCTGTTTTACATCCAATGGGTTGGGACGCTTTTGGTTTGCCTGCTGAGAATGCAGCGATTGAAAGAGGAATTAGTCCAAGTGTCTGGACTAAAACAAATATTTCTCATATGAAGTCACAATTAAAGCTTTTGGGACTGTCAGTTGATTGGGATAGGGAACTTGCTACTTGTGATGAAGATTATTATATTTGGACACAATATCTATTTTTAGAGTTATACAAGTCAGATCTTGTATATCAAAAGGAATCAGAAGTTAATTGGGACCCTATAGATAATACAGTCTTAGCGAATGAACAAGTTGACTCAGAAGGTAAATCTTGGAGATCTGGGGCATTAGTTGAAAAAAAATTATTAAAACAATGGTTTTTAAGGATTACTAATTATGCGGATGAGTTATTGAAGGATTTAGAAAAATTAGATAACTGGCCAGAAAGAGTAAAAATAATGCAAGATAATTGGATAGGAAAATCAATTGGTACAAATATTAATTTCAATATTATTACTAATCCAAAAGAGATAATAACAGTATTCACAACAAGACCTGATACTTTATTTGGAGTTACTTATTTAGCAATTTCTGTTAATCATTCATTAATTAAAAATATTACTGATCAAAAAACCATACAAGATATAGAAAATCTTAAACAATATTTGAAAAAAAATAAAAACAATGAACTTGAAAAAATTGGAATAAAAACCAGCTTAATAGCAATAAATCCAGTTAATTCCCAACCTATACCTATTTGGGTGTCTAGTTATGTACTTGATGAATATGGTACAGGTGCTGTTATGGGTGTACCTGCTCATGATTTAAGGGATTTTGAGTTTGCTAAGAAAAACAATATAGATATTAAACAGGTAATAGTAAAGGATAAAAGTGAAAAAAGTAATGAGCTTGATAATGCTTATGTAGAAAATGGATATCTAATTAATTCAAATCAATACAATGGTATAGCAAATACTATTGCTAAATTAAAAATTTCGGAGGAGGGAGTAAATAATGGATGGGCCGAAAATAAGATTCAATATCGTTTAAGAGATTGGTTAATATCAAGACAAAGATATTGGGGATGTCCGATACCCATTGTTAATTGCAAAAAATGTGGAGCTGTTCCTTTGAACCAATCGGATTTGCCTGTTGCATTACCAAAAGATATAGAAATCTCCGCTAACAAGATTAATGCTTTAGGTGATAATAATAATTGGATAAATACAACATGTCCAAAATGTGGAATAGCAGCAAGAAAAGAAACTGATACTATGGACACTTTCATGTGTTCATCTTGGTATTTTTTAAGATATCCATCTTCAAAATGTTCAACCAAGCCATTTGAAAAGAATGAAATTAATAATTGGTTGCCTGTAGATCAATATGTTGGAGGAGTAGAACATGCAATATTGCATTTGTTATATGCAAGATTTTTCACTAAAGCTTTGAGAGATAATGAACTATTTGATATTGATGAACCTTTCAAAAAACTATTAACGCAAGGAATGGTTCAGTCCGCAGCATATAAAAACAATAAAACTGGTAAATATGTTTCTCCTTCCGATATTACTGACTTATCAAATCCTACAGATCCAATTGACAATTCTAAACTCGAAGTACTTTTCGAGAAGATGTCTAAGTCTAAATACAATGGAATAGACCCTGAATCAGTAATTAAAAAATATGGAGCAGATACTGCAAGAATGTTTATATTATTTAAAGCACCACCAGAAAAAGATTTGGAATGGGGAGATACAGATGTTGAGGGACAATTTAGATTTTTAAGCAGGATTTGGAAGCTTTATTTAAATTGTGTAAAAGATATTAATAGTAAATCTAATTCCTATCCAGATAAAGAAAAAAGTTTAATAAAGTCAATGAATATGGCTATAAAAGAAATTTCAAATGACATATTAAATAACCAATTTAATACTGCGATTTCAGAACTAATGAAGTTTTATAATTCATTATCAAATTCCATTAATGATGTAAACAATAATTTAAAAATTGAGGCTTTAAAAACATTTTGTATTTTGTTGGCTCCATTTGCACCTCATATTGCAGAAGAAGTATGGCATCTTATAGGATTTAAAAATTCTGTGCATTTAGAAAACTGGCCTTCATTTAATGCCGAAGCCCTAAAGGAAGATTCATATGAACTAGTAATACAAGTTAATGGAAAAGTTAGAGACAAAGTAAATATTAATAATGATATAAGTGAAGATCAAATTAAAGAATTTACTCTTCAAAGACCTAACATATTAAAATGGACACAAAATAAGGAAATAAGAAAAATAATTATTGTTAAAGGAAAAATTATGAATATTGTTGTTTAAGAATTTATTTTTTGAATAACTAATGAATTTGGATTTGACCAATCACCCTTAACTAAATAATTATCATTTCCGAAACACATTTCACGGAGTATGAAAAATATAGGTTCACTAACTGAATTATCAAATAATGATGTTATGTCATTTATAGAATATTCTCCACCTTCGTCTAATAGATTACTTACTTTTTGTTGATACTCAATAATATTTGCGGCTGCTTTCTTTCCAGCTTCAACTCCAGGTTGATCATAAGCATTAATATTTACCAATTCAGCGTAGAAGGATACAGCCCTCTCAAATAAAGCGATTAAGGCACCTAGTGAAAAACAATTTAACTTTTCTAACGTAATAGTGATACTTTGTCTGTTTTCACTAGAGAGTGCTGATCTGGTTCCTTGCAAAAAACCAGAAAGATATTCTTTAGGATTTTCTTTTTCATCAAAAATATTAATAGATGGAGAATCTAATAATTCAATAAAAATACAAAAGAAATTATCAATACCATCTCTCAATTGCTGAACATAAGCATGTTGATCTGTAGATCCTTTATTACCAAAAACGGAAATACCTTGATTAACTACTTCACCATTCCTGTTAAATTTCTTTCCTAATGATTCCATTACTAATTGCTGGAGATATTTGCTAAATACCTGTAACCTATCTCTATAAGGTAATACGACCATATCTCTCTTTCCAATTCCCTCCCCAGTTAAATACCATGCGGATGACAATAGTGCTGCTGGATTATTTTTAAAATCACTTATACGTGTGGCCTCATCCATTAATGATGCACCTCTAATAAATTCAGATATATTTTCATTAATTAGAGCTAATGGAAGTAATCCCACAGAACTAGTAATACTAGTTCTTCCTCCAACCCAATCTTGTAAATTAAATATTTTTAACCATTTTTCAGAAGTGGCTTTTTTATATAACTTACTATCTTTCATAGTTATAGCTATAGCATTAGAATTCCATTCAAGAGAATTGTTTTCGCAGTAACTTTTAATAATTTCCATAGCAATTCTAGGTTCAGGCGTACCTCCTGATTTGCTTACTACTACAAATAATGTTGTTGATAATTTTTCAGATAACTCTTCTAACTTTTCACTAATTAAAAAAGGATCAACATTATCGATATAAGAAAAATTTAAGCCTCTAGAGCACTTCTGCAGTGACTCTGTAATGAGTAATGGTCCTAGACCACTTCCACCAATTCCTATCCATAGAACATCAGTATAATGCTCATTATTCTTATTCTTAATATCTCCATTTAAAATTTGTTTTCCAAATTCAGAGATTGCATTAATATCTGCACTAATTTCCTCTCCTATTTTTGTAGAGGGTGAAATGGATGGATTTCTAAGCCAATAATGTCCAACTTGTCTATTTTCATCAATATTTGAGATTGCTCCATTTTCTAATTCTTTTATTGATGAAAAAACATCTATAAACTTCTCTTCTAAAATTTTAATCTCTTTATTTGAGAAATTAATTTTGCTTATGTCTAACCAAATATTTAATTTTTTATCAAACCAAAGATAATTACAAAATTTATCCCAAGAGTTTAAATCTCCATTCATTTTATATATTTGTTTCTTTTATTGATTATTTAATTATATCTAAACGACTAGTACATAGATTTGAATCATTTAAATTTGTTTAAATATTTATCTTCAAATAAATATGTTTTTGAATATAAATATTTAGACAGGAGGGTTTTTTTTATTTCATATGAATTTATTATTAGATAAAATAAAAAACTTTGGATAGATCATTTAATTACATAATTTCGCCTGAGATATCTGAGTTTAGAAGATTTTCACCAAAATTAAAAATAGGTGTACTTGCTTCTGGGGAAGGAACCAACTTTCAGGAATTAATTAATCTCACAGAAAAAGGAGAATTAGATATAGATATAAAAATTCTAATTACTAACAAAGAAGAAGCCGGTTGTATAAAAAGAGCTCAAAGGAAGAAAATACCTCACAAAATAATAAGAGGAAAAGACTTTCTGCAAAAAGAAGCTTTTGAATTAGAAATTGTAAATACTTTAATTCATTACGATGTTGAACTTGTTGTTATGGCAGGCTGGATGAAAATTTTTACTCCATTTTTTATTAATAAATTTAAGAATAAGATAATAAATATTCACCCCTCATTACTTCCAGCATATAAAGGTGGTTCTGCGATAAAAGACTCTTTATTAAATGGTTCAAAAATTACTGGCTGTTCAGTACATTTTGTAGAAGAGGAGGTAGATAGTGGATCATTAATAATGCAAGCTGCATTGTCAATTAGAGATGATGATGATATTGAATCACTTTCCAAAAGGATACAAATGCTTGAGCATAAAATTTTACCTCACTCAATCTCTCAAGCTGGTTTTTTGATAAGAAGTAATTTTATGGAAAATTATTAGTTAAATCAAGACCTTCATCCATTGAAATTCCACTCATAATGTTTAAATTTTGAATTGCTTGCCCAGTCTGACCTTTTAACAAATTATCAATTGCAGATAAAATAATAATCCTGCCATTTCGAATATCAACTTTAACAGAAAGGAAAATTTGGTTTGTATTTTTAACCCATTTTGTTGAAGGGTATGTACCTACAGGTAATACTTTAATATTTTTGAAATTTCTGTAATAATTATCCAAAAGTATTCTGCAATCATCAGAAGTTAATCCTGGATCTCTTAATCTCCCATATATAGTAGAATGCATACCTCTTGAAATTGGAACCAAATGAGGTGTAAAAAGCACTTCAATTTTATTTCCAGAAATTATAGATGCTACTTGCTCGATCTCCGAGGTATGTCTATGATTTATCAATCCATATGCTGACAAGCCTTCACCACATTCTGATAAGAGTAGCTTTTGGTTTGGTTCTCGACCTCCTCCAGAAGTTCCGCTTTTAGAATCAATCACTATTCCTTCATTTTCAATAATTCCTTGAGAAAGATAAGGAACTAATGGAATAAGAGCAGATGTTGGGTAGCATCCTGGACAGGCAATTAATCTTCCTTTTGAAATGGCTTCCTTATTTATTTCAGGAAGACCATAGACTGCCTCTTTACATAAATCATCATCATTCCTTTTATAAATAGCAGCTTCTTTGGAATATACATTATTCCATTCATCTAAAGACTTATATCTGTAATCAGCAGATAAATCAATAACTTTAAGTCCTCGATCTAATAATTTTCTTGTTAACGTTGAGGAAAGGCCATTTGGTAAGCAAAGCAAAGCAACATCTGCATTTTTTGAAATATTATCTACGGAAATTTCTTCTATATAAGGATCATTATCTAGATAAATAAAAGGAAAATTATCATTCCACTTTGATCCAGATGTTTTATTACCTCCTAAAAATGAAATTTTGTATTTTTTAATTTTCTTTAGAAGATTTACCGCTTGAATACCGCCGTAACCAGTAGCACCTACTATTGCAACATTCATTTCTTTGAATTGGCAGACTTTGAGATAGGATTATAAAGTGTTGAATTTAAGGTAACTAAAACACTATTTTTCTATATTGATAGGAATAATGAAAGAAACAAGTCCCAAATCAAATAATGGAACAATTTTGGATATAAATGAATCTTTTAAAATTGATTTTGATCCTATTAGCGATGCGTTGGCAGCTATAAGAAATGGTGAATGCATAATTGTTGTAGATGATGAACGAAGAGAAAATGAAGGAGATTTAATTTGCGCGGCTCAGTTTGCAACTCCACAGCAAATTAATTTTATGGCTACTGAGGGACGTGGTCTTATATGCCTAGCAATGCAAGGTGAGAAACTTGATTCATTAGATTTACCATTAATGGTAGACAGAAATACAGATGAAAATCAAACAGCTTTTACAGTATCAATTGATGCTGGACCTGAACATAATGTTACTACCGGAATTTCCGCTGAAGACAGGGCAAAGACAATACAAGTTGCTATAAACCCAAATACAAAACCTGATGATTTAAGGAGGCCAGGACATATTTTTCCATTAAGAGCAAAAAAAGGTGGAGTATTAAAAAGGGCAGGTCATACCGAAGCGGCAGTAGATATAGCCTCAATGTCTGGTCTTTATCCCGCTGGAGTGATTTGTGAAATACAAAATCCTGACGGTTCTATGTCAAGACTTCCTCAACTTAAAGAGTATGCAAAACAGTGGGGAATGAAATTAATATCAATAGCTGATTTAATAAGTTATCGGTTTCAAACTGAGAGATTTGTATTTAGAAAATCTGATGCTATTCTTCCAAGTATTTTTGGTAATTTCAAAGCTTATGGATATGTTAATGAACTAGATGGTTCAGAGCACGTTGCATTAGTTAAACAAAAATCATCGAAATTAAGTGAACCTGTACTAGTAAGAATGCATTCAGAGTGCTTAACTGGGGATGCTTTTGGATCATTACGTTGTGATTGTAGACCTCAGTTAGAGGCTGCTTTATCAAGAATAGAAAAGGAGGAAGAAGGAGTTGTTGTTTACTTGAGACAAGAAGGCAGAGGTATTGGTCTAATAAATAAATTAAAAGCTTACAGTTTACAAGATGGTGGATTAGACACTGTAGAAGCTAATGAAAAATTAGGTTTTCCAGCTGATCTCAGAAATTATGGAGTTGGAGCACAAATTTTGACTGATTTAGGTATAAAAAAATTAAAATTACTAACCAACAATCCTAGAAAGATTGCCGGACTAGGTGGCTATGGAATAGAAGTTATTGAGAGAGTTCCTTTAGTTATTTGTCCAAACGATAATAATGCAGAATATTTGAGTGTTAAAAAAACAAAGTTAGGCCACATGATTGATGATGATAATTCTAATTCCAGTAATATTGATCCATTTATATCAATTTTTCTTGACGGAAAATATAAATCTATTGATTTAGTTCCAATAAAAAATAAAGTTATTAAATTCTGTAGTGAACAAAACATTAATATTAAACTTGAAAGTAGTCCAAGATTATTGGCGTTTTGGAACCGACCAAAATTAGTATGGAGAATTTTACATGATCAGAATAGAACCAATTCCAATATTAATGATGAGGAAATAAAGAATATAGAATTATTTATTCAGTTTTTATCCACATATGAAAATAGTACAAAGATTGGAATTATTGTTTCTAGAAATATTGAACAAGCATTACACCCAAAAAGTAGTATCAAACTAATAAATACTAAATTCACTATTAATAATGAAATCTTATATTCTTCTACAAGAAAATTTAATCTAGATAAAGAGACATTCAGTATTGTTTTTGAAGGCTAAATTACTACTTTAGAGTTGCCTTAATAATTTTTGAACCGTTAGTGAGTTTTAGCACAACATCCATATCATCTGTCTTACCAAAAACAGTATGAACTCCATCTAGATGAGGCTGTGGTTCATAAACTATAAAAAACTGACTACCACCTGTATCCTTTCCTGCATGAGCCATAGAAAGAGAACCTTTTATATGTTTATTGGAATTAATTTCACATTTAATATTATATCCAGGTCCTCCTGTTCCTGGCATACCAGATGCCCCATCACGAGTATTAGGACATCCGCCCTGAGCCATAAATCCTGGAATAACTCTGTGAAATGCTAGACCATCATAAAAACCATCACTAATCAACTTCGTGAAGTTTTTAACTGTATTAGGTGCGTCATCAGAGAAAAATTCAATATTAATGTTCCCAACTTCTGTCTCAAATAATGCAGTTGTCATGTTTTATTGGTTTAATAATTAACTTATATATTAATAGCTAAAGCAACTTTTCAAGGTTTTCCTTAATGGTATTAATATCAAATTTATCTTTATTATTATTTTTGTCCTCCTCCCAATTCTCAACTTCTAGGTTTTTCTGGGGTGGTGAAATCAGTAACCTATCTTCAGCGGTTTTAGGTACAAAATTTTTTTCTACTAATTTGCTTTCATAATCCAATTTATTGCAGAAATCTTTTATTTCCTCCATGTTGATCATTTCAACTGTTGGCAAAGGAAAATCTTGAGCTTCTAGTAGACCACAATATCTTATTGCATCATCCTTATCTTCAAACATAAGAACAATAGTCCTTCCTTTAAGCTCTATTGAATGAATTCCTTCCTTATCTGTTCCTGAATTGTATAAAAGAACAAATATATTCATAAGTATCAAATTTTTCTATCATTATAATATTTTTTAAGAATCAGAAAGTGATAATTCTTGTAATCTTGTATACAAAGCAATTTCTTCATCATTAATATCGGCAGGTATCACTACCAAGATTTCAACATATTGATCGCCTACATTATCTTCAAAGGTTAAACCCCTACCCTTCAAGCGTAGCATTCTTCCCGTAGATGATTTTGGTGGCACCTGAAGTGTGACATTTCCATCAAGGGTTGGAACCTCTACTGCACAGCCAAGAAGAGCATCATGAGGAAATAACTCTAATTTATAAAGAACTCTTAAACCATCAATTCTTAGACCACTTTCCGTTTGAACTTTTAACTGTAGATAATGATCTTTACCTCCTCTTGCAATATTTTCAAGTCTTAATCGCCATCCATCTCCAGCGAAAGGAGGTGTATCAACTTCTACAACTGTTTCATCTTCAAGCTCTATTAAAATTGAAGCTCCATTTAAGGCCTCATATGGAGTTAATTCAATTATTGTTTCAATATCTTGGTCGAGCTTAACTGGAGGTGGCTCATCTGGAGAGGTTGTAGGGTATTCATAATTATTGAATTCATCGTTATCTATATTTATGGGCTCATCCTCAAATGATTCATTATCATATTTGTCGTAATTCTTTGCGGTGTATTCATATCCAAATAATGAATCAAGATACTCTTGAAAATCAGGAAAACCTGTCTTGAAATTAATATTTTCGTAATCATCTTGATTATTTTCATCTGAACTCTTATTTCTTTTCTTGGGATCTCGAAGACATTCGTATGCTTCATTAATTAATTTAAATCTTTCTTCTGCATTAAGATCATTTTTATTTAAATCTGGGTGCCATTTTCTTGCTTCTCTTCGAAAGGCCTTTTTAAGTTCTTTATCGTCAAAATCAGGGGATAAACCCAAAATCGACAAATAGTCTTTTTTAGAGGAAATAGTCATTGTCCCATGGATCATCATCCCTAGAGTTACCATACCTCGAATTTCTATAATTTCTATTCATTTGATTATCCCAAGGATCATCATCCCAATAGTCATCTGAAAACAATTCGTCCTTTAACGATCCAAATGTATTTTTAATACCCTGTAATGGATTATTATCAGTTTTTCTTTCTGCAGCAAATTTTCTGTTTAAACCAAATAATGCTTCTTGAAGAGAACTTACTGAAATTTCTAATTCTTGAGGATCATCATCATCTATATAGTCTTCAACATCTTGAATTGCTAATTCAACAGCTCTTTGTTGTCTTTCGGCTCCATAAGGTCCAAATTCTAAAGAAGCATCCCTAAGTCTCCTCTCAGCTTGTGCAATAAGAGTTAAAGCACTATTTTTTCTATCAATGACAGATCTTATCTTTTTGTCTTCATTAGCTTTTGATTTGGCTTCTTCAATAATCGATTTAATTTCTTGTTCATTTAAATTAGAACCTCCAGAAATTGAAACTGTTTGCTTTCTTCCAGTTGTTCTATCAGTTGCGCTTACTTCTAAAAGACCATTAGCGTCAATATCAAAAGCTACCTGAACTTGCGGGATTCCTCTAGGAGCTGGAGGTATCCCTGATAATCTAAATTTTCCAAGTGATTTATTTTCAGAGGCTAAAGGCCTTTCACCCTGCCTTACCTGAACGACAACCGAAGATTGATTCGCTTCTGAAGTACTAAAAACATCAGATTGTCTAACTGGTATTGGTGTATTACGAGGGATTAGTACCTTCATAAGACCACCAATTGTTTCTAAACCTAATGAAAGAGGTGTAACATCATTTAGCAGTAAATCTTGTAAATCACCACTAATTATTCCGGATTGTATCGCAGCACCAATTGCAACTACTTCATCTGGATTAACGGATTGACAAGGATCATTAGGAACAAGAGTCTTAACTAATTGTTGAACCATTGGAATTCTTGTACTACCTCCGACAAGAACTACCTCATCTATATCTTCTGCGTTCCATCGAGAGTCTTCTAATGCTAATTGCACAGGCTCTAATAATCTATCTAATAGATCTTGAGATAATGATTCAAATGTTTTTCTATCTAAGATCTCTTCAATATGTAATGGCCCCTCTTTGCTTGTGGTGATAAAAGGTAAAGATATTTTTGTTTTTTGTAATCCTGATAATTCACATTTAGCTTTTTCGGCAGCCTCAGTTAATCTCTGTAATGCTTGTCTATCCCTTCTTAGATCGATTTCATGTTTAGCAAGAAATTTTTCAGCAAGCCAATCTACTATTTTTGAGTCAAAATTGTTACCTCCTAGTTGGGTATCTCCACATGTGGCTTTAACATCAAATACACCATTAGAAATTTTTAATAATGAAACATCAAATGTACCTCCCCCTAAATCAAAAACTAAAACATTATTAGAAGAACTTTTTTCAAATCCATAAGCAAGAGCAGCTGCAGTAGGCTCGTTTAGAATTCTATCTACTTTGATACCAGCCAATATTGCAGAATCCTTTGTAGCTTGCCTTTGAGATTCATTGAAATAAGCAGGGACTGTAATAACAGCAGACTCTACCGTATCCCCAAGATATGTTTCAGCGTCATTTATTAATTTTCTAATTAATGAGCTGACTAATTCTTCTGGAGCATACTCTCTTTCTGTATTTGGACTAAGGACCCTAACACTTCCGCTATTATTTGCTTTTACATTATAAGGAACAGAAATACTTGTATCATCTAATTCGTCCCAGTCGCTACCGATAAATCTTTTTAAGTTATAAAAAGTATTCTTTGGGTTTAATACAAGTTGTCTTCTGGCTTGGTCTCCTATTACTATTTCTTTGTCTTTTGTAAATCCAACTATTGAAGGTGTAGTTCTAGATCCTTCAGAATTTGCAATAACAATTGGACGACCAGCTTCTATAACTCCAACAACGGAGTTAGTAGTACCTAAATCAATTCCAACTATTTGCCCCATGATTTTAGATCGCTAAATTAAAGCAAAATTCACTAAAAAGTTAATTAATTTATATCTTAGATATCTACATATAATAGTAAAAATCGAATATTTTCAACTTTATTTAAATAAATAAGATTATTTATAACTTCTCAAAAGGATTACTATCTATTTTAAAAATCCTTTAATTACAAAATTGTTGATGTAATTAACTAAAATAAACTAATATAAAACGGAGAGAGAGGGATTCGAACCCTCGATAAAGTTGCCCCTATACAGCATTTCCAGTGCTGCGCCTTCAACCACTCGGCCACCTCTCCCGAGATAACCATTTTAACCCTTTATCATCCCATTTTTGAGGAAAGTTATTTGAAAAAGACTTTCACAGTCACGATTAAAAATAAGGATACCGGAAAGGTTTACCAAGAGCAGGTTAATAGTGATGAGTACATACTTAAGGAATTTGAAAAAAAAGGATTCAAACTTGCATTTTCATGTAGAAATGGTTGCTGCACAAGTTGTGCAGTTAAAATAAAATCGGGTACTTTAGAACAACCTGAAGCCATGGGTGTATCTCAAGCCTTAAAAGACAAAGGTTACGCACTGCTTTGTGTCGCTAAAGCCACTTCAGATCTCGAAGTGGAAACAACCTATGAAGATGAAGTTTATGATTTACAATTTGGACAATATTTTGGGAGGGGAAATACAAGAGTTGCTCCGCCCTGGGAATTTGAGGAAGATTAATTATCATGTTTGAATTGAGTGAAATAGAGGAACTTGCAAATCAAGTAAACCTATCCAGTTTGTATGAAATAGCCAAAAACTCCGCTCAAATTGGTAATGAAATTCTAAAAATCAATTACAATAAAATTCAGAAAATATCATCTAAAGGTAGAAAGGGTGATCTTGTAACGAATGTAGATTTGGAAGTTGAAAATAAAATAAAAGAATATTTATTAGATGAGACTCCAAACATATCTATTAATGCAGAGGAATCGGGGAAATTAAACAAATCATCGGATTTAACATGGTGTATAGACCCACTTGATGGTACAACAAATTATTCCCATGGATATCCTTTTTTTGGAACTTCTATTGGTCTTGTATATAAGAATAAGCCAATTATAGGGGCTATATCAGTTCCTTATCTAAATGAACTATATTCAGCCATTATTGGTTTAGGATCATTCTGCAATGATAGTGAGATTAAAGTATCGAGTCCTTCCAGTCTTTCTGATAGTCTACTTGTAACAGGTTTCTCTTATGACAGATTTGAGACTGAGGATAATAATTATGCCGAATTTTGTTATTTAACACATAAAACTAGAGGAGTTAGAAGAGGAGGAGCGGCAGCAGTTGATCTAGCATTTGTTGCGGCAGGTAAGGTTGATGGGTACTGGGAAAGAGGCTTGGAGGTATGGGACTTAGCTGCCGGTGCTATTATTGTTAAAGAGGCTGGTGGTATTATTTCTGATTATCCATCAGGCGAATTTAATTTAAGTTCTGGAAGAATCCTAGCTTGTTCTCCCAGCCTTGAGAATGAATTAAAAATTGAACTAGATAAAGTTTCTCCATTTAAAAAAAATTTTTATACTTAAAATTTGTTAAATATCAAAATGACAGATATAAAAGAAATTAAATTAGTCGATGTAAAAAACAACTCTAATATCATAAATAATTTAAATAGTATTTATAAACTGTGGGGCTATGAAGAAGTTTCACCCTCATTTATTAATACTTTAGAGACGATAAAAGGCAGAGGCGTTATTGACGAAAACCAGGTTGTGGGAATAGTAAGTAATAATTCATTATGTCTTAGGCCAGAAATGACAACATCTATTGTTAAATTGTCATCTACTAGGTTAATAAATAAGAAAAGACCTATAAGATTATTTACTAATGGAATGGTCTTTGATAAAAAACAAAATAATAAAAATTCATTTAAGTTACAAGAAAAACTGCAGAGCGGAATTGAATTAATTGGATATGATACAAAATACCCAGAAATTGAAGTAATAAATATATTGTTTGATGCAATCGATAATATTAATTTGAAAGATGGTTGTAATTTATTTCTACTAGTAAGCACCACAAAAATAATGGATTTAATATTGAATAAATACAAAAATAATCATTTTGAAGAAATCAAGAAATGTCTGGTAAATTTTGATCAAGATAATTTATGTAAATTAGAAATTAATGAAGATGATAAATATATTCTGAAAGATCTCTTATTCACGAGAGGGGATCCAATTGCAATATTAAAAAAATTGAAAAGTACATATGGCACTAGTAAAACATTAGATGACTTAAATTTTTTATTTAAAACATTATCAAAAATATCAAATAAATATGGAGTTAAATTACAACTTGATCCCACCTTTCAACCTCACTTGAATTTGTATGAAGGAATAGTTTTTCAATTAATAGGGGATGATGGTAAAAATAAAAGCGTAATAGCAAAAGGAGGAAGATATGATGAATTAGTGAGATTCTTTAGTCCTAATGAGAAAATCTTAAATGGGATTGGATTTACAATTTCTATTGACATTTTAAGAAATTTAATTAAAGAAGAAAAAAAAGATAATAAAAAGATTTTATTAATGTTTAAAGATTCTTATATGTTAGAAAAAGGTATGAATGAACAAAAAAAACAACAAAAAAGAGGAAATATTGCTGTTTTATATTTAAATCCATGTGATGACTTGGTTAAAGCAAATCAAATAATGAAAGAAAATAATTGTAGTGAGATTTTTTGGGTTAAATAAAATCTTTTAAAAGTATATTTAAGTTTTTAAATTTATATATTGTTCGGACAATACTCCTAATTAAACTTGATTAACTAGTTTTTTGGAAATAGTATTTAATATATTTGATTTTTTTAAATGGAAAAAGGCGAAATTCGTATTAATACCGAAAATATATTTCCAATTATCAAGAAGGCAGTATATTCTGACCATGAAATCTTTTTAAGAGAACTTGTTAGTAACAGTGTTGACGCAATAAGTAAAAGAAGAATGGCCTCTATGGCAGGGGACTGCGAAAATACTGAAGAAGCTCAAGTAAAAATATCTATTGATCGTGAAAAAAATACTCTAACTATTTCTGATAATGGAATTGGAATGAACGATGAAGAAATTAAGAAGTACATAAACCAAGTAGCATTTTCTAGCGCAGAAGAATTTCTAACAAAATACAAAAAAGATAACGATGAATTTATAGGTCATTTTGGACTTGGTTTTTATTCGAGTTTCATGGTGGCGGATAGAGTTGATATATTAACTAAATCAGCAATTGGAGAATCAAAAGCTTTTAAATGGTCTTGTGATGGATCGCCAAATTTCACGTTACAGGAGTCAGAAAGGGAGACAATTGGTACAGATGTGATACTGCACCTACTTGACGAAGAAAAAGAGTTTATAGAGCCTGAAAGGATTAAATCATTAATAAAAAAATATTGTGATTTTATGCCAATAGATGTCTTATTAGAAGGTGAGACAATTAATAAGAAAAATCCTCCTTGGAGAAAACAACCTAGTGAATTAAAAGATGAAGATTATATTGAGTTGTATAAGTATCTCTATCCTTTTCAGGGAGATCCACTGTTATGGATTCATCTAAATACTGATTATCCGTATGACATACAAGGGATATTGTATTTCCCTAAGTTGTCTGGTAGAGCTGATTGGGAAAAAGGAGAGATTAAACTATTTTGTAATCAAGTATTCGTAAGTGATTCAATTAAAGAGATTGTCCCAAAATATCTTTTACCTCTAAGAGGAGTAATTGACTCTACAGATATACCGCTAAATGTTAGTAGAAGCGCATTACAAACAGATAGAAAAGTAAGATCTATATCATCATTTATTTCAAAAAAAATCGCAAATAAATTGAAGGATTTGATAAAAAATTCTCCAGAATTTTATGCAGAAATTTGGGATTCTATCTCTGCTTTTATTAAAATTGGTGCAATCGAAGATGAAAAATTTGCTGATTTAGTAGATAAAAGTATAATTTTTGAAACGATCATAAATTCGGAAATAGACGTAACTAAAGATATTGAAAATAAATCACTTATTAAATCCAATGAAAAATATTTCACAACTTTGGCAAATTACAAAGAACGAAATAATATAACTGAATCTAAAAAAATAATATACTGTTCAGATTCGATTGCTCAGTCAAGCGCATTAAACATCTGCTTATCAAATAACAAAGAAGTTATTAAATCAGATCCCTTAATTGATGCTCAATTTCTTCCTTGGTTAGAAAGTAAAAACCAAGATTATCAGTTCCAAAGAGTTGATTCAGAAATAAATGAGCTAGAAGAAAATGAATCTAAAGAAATTGTAGATAAAGATGGAAAATCAAATACAGAAAATCTTAGAGATACCATTGTAAAAGCACTTAACAATGAGAAAGTAACAGTTAAAGTTCAGTCACTTTCAAGTAAAGGCGCACCACCTGCGATGATCTTGCTTCCAGAGCAAATGAGAAGAATTAATGATATGGGTGCTTACATGGAACAAAGGATGCCTAGCTTACCAGAATACCATGTGCTTTTAATTAACAAGGAACATCCTCTTATTATTGGTCTTAATAAAATCACAAGCAATAAAATAATTATTGATAAAAAAGACCCTATAGAAAATCCTCTGGCATCTAAAATTGCAAATCATGTTTACGATATGGCTAAACTATCTGTTGGTGGATTAGATCAAGAACAGATTATTAATTTACAAAATAATAACGCTGAATTAATTTCAGAATTGCTTAATTCAACAAATTGAGTCGTGTGTTAAAATTTTTAAAGATATAACTCAAAAAACATGTCAAGAGTTTGCGAATTGACTGGAGCAAAAGCTAATAATGGGATGGCTGTAAGCCACTCACATATTCGTACAAAAAAATTACAACAAGTTAATCTCCAAAAAAGAAGACTTTGGTGGGAAGAAGGCAAAAAATGGGTAAATATAAAAATTAGTACCAAAGCACTAAAATCTGTACAAAAAGTGGGATTAGATAAATTTGCTAAATCAAATGGAGTTGATTTAAAAAAATTCTAAATTTGATGAGAAATTTAGTTGTAAGTTTTTTAATACCATTCGTTCTTATATTTAATTGTAATTCAGCAATAGCTTTTGACTTTGCTCCTGAAGTAGGAGATTTGGCTCCTAACTTTCACTTAGAAGGATTTAATAAAAACATAAAATCAAAAAAAATATGGGAATTAAATGATTTTCAGGGTAAGTGGCTTGTTTTGTATTTTTATCCAAAGGATTTTACTGCAGGTTGCACTATCGAAGCTAAAGGTTTTTCTGAATTAAAAAAAGATTTTTTAAAATATAATGCCGAAATTGTTGGCATTAGTGCTGATAATCAAGATTCTCATGAAAGTTTCTGCAGCGAGAAATCCATAAACTACACTTTATTATCTGATCCTGATGGAATTATTAGCGATAAATATGGTTCTTGGATTCCTCCATTTTCAGATAGAAATACTTTTTTGATTTCTCCAGAAGGGGAAATTTCTTATAGATGGATAAGTGTTTTACCTATAAATCATTCCAAGGAAGTACTTAATGTACTAAAGAAAAAAATATAAACTTTGCACGAACTATCATTTGGAACTTGGTTGATTCATATCTCTTCAGTCACTGAATGGATTTTTTCTATCTTTGTCATCTACAAAATATCAACATATAAAAAATATAATTTATTTTTTTGGTTAAGTTTAGCTATGGTCCCAAACTTAATAGGAGCTATGTGCGCTATTACTTGGCATATCTATGATAATCAAGATGCATTGTATGGATTAGTAACGCTTCAAGGGATATTTACATTTATTGGAAATTCAACATTAGCTCTTGCATCATTCACTATTTATAAAGAGAAGGAGACTTATGAATGATTTATTTATAAAACTTATAGAAAAATTAGCTTCAATTGACAATACAGCTTTGTTCGCAGCATCTATATTTCCATATGGAATCTTTTTGTTCTACTTACATAAAATTAAATCTGTTAATATATTAGTAAAAACAGGTTATTCCTTAACAGTTTTATTTGTTTTTATAACAATAATAGTTTCTATATACACATTAAGTTACTTTGATAAAACCCTTGTTGAGGTTGACTTCTTGCATGGTTTAGCAGAATCTTTCTTAACCCTAAGCGATTTTGTAATTTTGTTAGGCTTCATAAAGATTTTAAATAACTTAGAAGTAAACAACTCTTAAGACCTTTTACAATTTTGTGTTTTTTATGTAAAAGTGTTAGAGAATATATGAAAATAACGATTTTTTATGATTACCACATTATTTGCAGCTGCTTCTGCTCCAGCAACATTCGAATGGTCACCTAAGTGTGCCGTTGTTATGATTGCATGTAATGTTTTTGCTTATGCAATTGCTAGAGCAACTATCAGAAAACCTAATGAAGGGTTTGAAATACCTAATTCAAAATTCTATGGTGGTTTAAGTCACGCATCAGTTGTAGGTGCTAATTGCCTAGGTCATATTTTCGGAATTGGTGCAATCTTAGGATTAGCCTCACGTGGTGTTTTATAAAAATTTATTTATTATATTTTTAATTATTTAAATTAAATTTCTTAACAATTTTATCTGCCATCTGACCAGGCATAAGTCCTAACTTTTCTTTACTCTGGTCAGGTGATGCATGATCAACTAAAACATCGGGTATACCTATTCTGTATACAGGGATATTTATTTCATTATCGTTAAGTAATTCAACTATTGCAGAACCAAATCCACCTATTAAGGTTCCTTCTTCCATAGTTACCACTTTTTGAATCCTACTTGCTAAAGGCATAATAAGATTTTTATCTAGAGGCTTCACAAATCTTGCATTTACAATACATGAATTAATGTTCATATTTTTTAGAATCTTTGCTGTTTCAATAGCTGATGCGACCATTGATCCATAAGCAATAATTAAAATATCTTCTCCTTCTTCAATTATTTCAGCTTCGCCTATATTCAAAGGTTCCCAACCCTCATCCATTACAGCTACCCCTAATCCAGAACCTCTTGGTATTCTTAGAGCTGTAGGGCCATTATGGTTAATTGAAGTTATTAACATTCTTTGTAATTCAGATTCATCCTTTGGAGCCATCAATACAAAATTAGGTATAGATCTCATATAACTGATATCGTATTGACCTTGGTGAGTAGGACCATCAGCGCCAACTATTCCAGCCCTATCAAGTACGAATGATACAGGTAAATTTTGGATACCAACATCATGAATTAATTGATCGAATGCTCGTTGAAGAAAAGTACTATAAATAGCTACAACAGGTTTGAGACCATCGCAGGACATGCCTGCCGCAAGAGTAACTGCATGTTGTTCTGCTATTCCTACATCGATATATTGTTCTGGAATATTTTTTTGCAATATATCTAAACCAGTCCCTGTAGCCATTGCTGCCGTAATACCAACAACTTTGCTATCTTGTTCACATATTTTCAATAAGGTTTGACCAAAAATTTTACTATAACTAACCGGTTTAGGTTTCTTAGATGGAATAGATTTCCCTGTTGTTAGATCAAATGCTGACTGTGCATGATATCCAACCTGATCAGCTTCTGCATAAGGATATCCCTTACCTTTTGTTGTGACAACATGAACGAGTACAGGTTTTTTAAGTTTGTGAGCAGCATTAAAAGTATTAACTAAATTTCCAATGTCATGTCCATCAATTGGACCCATATATGTAAATCCAAGTTCTTCAAAAACAGCTCCAACCTTAGGCACTGATAGTCGTCTAACGCTTCCTTTAATATTTTTAAGTTCTTCTGGAATATCCTTACCAATTAATGGAATATTTTTTACACTTTCTTGAACACTATCGGACAAAAATTGCAATGGTGGACTAACTCTTACTTTATTTAAGTAAGAAGAAAGGGCTCCAACTGGAGGTGAAATAGACATATCATTATCGTTTAACACTACAACTAAAGGAGTATTTGGTAAGTGGCCTGCATGATTTATAGCTTCTAATGCCATTCCTCCAGTTAATGCTCCATCTCCAATAACAGCTACACATTTATAATTTTCACCTTTTCTATCTCTTGCTATTGCCATTCCTAAAGCAGCAGAAATAGAAGTACTTGCATGACCTGCACCAAAATGATCAAATTTACTTTCACTTCTTTTGAGATATCCCGCTACTCCATTTTGTTGTCTAAGAGAATCAAATTGACTAAAACGTCCTGTTATTAACTTATGAGGATAACCTTGATGTCCTACATCCCAAACAACTTTATCGAAATCAAGATCAAGAGTTTGATATAAAGCTAATGTAAGCTCAACAACACCTAATCCAGGACCAAGATGTCCGCCACTAGTAGAAACTACTTGAAGATGTCTTTCTCTAATTTGACAGGCAATTTCCTCTAATTGTGAAACAGTTAAGCCATGAAGTTGATTTGGATGACATAACTCACTTAAAAGCATTTAACAAAAATTGGTATCTATATAATCTAAAACGTGAAGGTGCAAAATGAGTATTTTTTTTGAAATAGATCATGTAATGTTTTATTAGATTAATAATTAATGCTAAAAATATATATATGAATGATTATTTTGAAAAAATACTTCAAGCTGAAGTCTATGAAGTAGCTAAAAAAACACCACTAGAGAAAGCACATAATTTAAGTAATATACTTAATAATGAAGTTTTTCTAAAAAGAGAGGATCTTCAAGATGTATTTTCATTCAAAATAAGAGGGGCATACAACAAGATGAGTAAGCTCAGTAAATCTCAGCTTACTCAGGGAGTAATTACTTCAAGTGCTGGCAATCATGCTCAAGGAGTTGCACTTAGTGCTCTCAAATTAAATTGCCAAGCAACCATATTAATGCCAATTACAACACCTTTAGTAAAAGTTAATGCAGTAAAAAATTTAAAAGCAAAAGTTATATTATTTGGTGATAATTATGATGAAACATATCAAGAGGCAATAAGGATTAGCCATGAAAGAAATTTATGTTTTATTCATCCTTTTGATGATCCAGAGGTAATAGCCGGACAAGGAACTATAGCTATTGAACTTGAACAGCAACTCCCGGAAAAACCTTATGCAATTTATATTGCAGTTGGTGGTGGTGGATTGATATCAGGAATCTCTTTATATATTAAAAAAATATGGCCTGAAGTAAAAATAATTGGCGTAGAACCTGAAGATGCAGACGCTATGACAAAATCCTTGGAAGAAGAAAAAATTGTGGAATTATCATCTGTTGGTCAATTTGCAGATGGAGTGGCGGTTAAAAAAATTGGTAAAAATACATTTGATATTGGTAGAAAATTTATAGATAAGATGATTAGGGTTAATACTGACGAAATATGTGCTGCTATAAAAGATGTTTTTGAGGATACTAGGTCAATATTAGAACCCGCAGGTGCCTTATCAATCGCAGGAATGAAAAAAGACATTCTAAATTCGAATTATTCAAATAGAAAAATGGTTGCGATTGCATGTGGTGCAAATATGAATTTTGAGAGGCTTAGATTTGTAGCAGAAAGAGCAGAACTTGGAGAGTGTAAAGAAGTAATGATGGCTGTTGAAATTCCTGAGCGTGCTGGTAGTCTAATTGATTTTTGTAAGTTACTTGATAATAGAAATTTAACTGAATTTAGCTATAGGATGTCGAATTCTAATAATGCACAGATTTTTGTTGGAGTTCAAGTCTATGGGTTAAACGATAAAAAAAATCTATTAAATGTATTTAGAAATTCAAAGTACTCATTTATTGATATAAGTGATGATGAATTATCTAAAAATCATCTCAGACATATGGTAGGTGGAAGATTACCAAGGAATTTTAAAGAGATGGATTATAGAAACTTTGTTGAGCTTTTATACAGATTTGAGTTTCCTGAAAGGCCCGGCGCATTAATAAACTTTTTAAATAATATGAAATCTAATTGGTCTATAAGCGTTTTTCACTACAGGAATTATGGTGCTGATGTAGGGAAAATTGTTATTGGAGTTTTAATCCATAAAAATGAGATTTCAGAGTGGAATAAATTTGTAAGAATTCTAGGCTATAAATTCTGGGATGAAACTCAAAACGATACATATAAATTATTCCTTGGTGCATCAGATTAAATCTAAGGTAAATTAGGAAAGATTTCTGTAATTAAAATCAATCAATCTGATCTAAATACCATGCCAATATCTGATATAGATCTAGTTACTAAAGTTGAAGCTGTTCTATATTTGAAAGGCAGACCAATATCAAAAAAGGATCTTTCAGAAATTACCAATTCTGATATCAACTCAATAAATGATGCAATTAAAGATCTAAAAAATAAATACTCTAATCCCAATTCAGCTATTGAATTAAATGCAGTTAATAACAGTTTTTCTCTCGAACTAAAATCTAGTCTTAATGAATTCGTCGATGATTTACTTCCTTCTGAATTGAAAACATCCGAACTAAGGACATTGGCAACTATTGCGATCAAAAAAAAGATCCTGCAATCGGATCTTATACTTCTTCGAGGTTCAGGAGCTTATGATCATATTAAAGAATTACTAGAAAAGAAATTTATTGTCAAACGGAAGCAAAAAGACGGCAGATCATATTGGTTATCACTATCAGAAAAGTTTTTTCAAACTTTTGCTGTAAGTAATGAATATCTCTCAAATATAGGAAGCAGCAATAATAAGTAAATGTTAGGATATATTAAATTACGACAAGATAATGTTATCTGAGATTTTTGCTGTTCTGGGCCAAACCTTATCAATTTATTCTTTCATATTGATAATAAGAATTTTACTTACATGGTTTCCAGGTATTGATTGGAGTAACGGTGTTTTATCTGCATTAACTTCCATAACAGATCCTTATTTAAACATTTTTAGAGGTATTATCCCTCCAATAGGTGGATTTGATATATCATCTTTATTAGCTTTTTTACTTTTAAATGTTATTCAAAATTTAATTACAAATCTCCAGTATGCCAGCTTAGGTTATAGCTGAATTTATCTATCATCTCCAGAACCTCTTATCTTCCCTTTAGCAGCTCTTAATTTTAGTTTTTCAAGGTTTTGTACTGCAACATCCTCTAAATTGAAATTTAATTCTGTACAAAGATTTGATACATACCACAAAACATCTCCCAACTCTTTTTTAATACCTAATTTTGATTCGTTATCAAATATACCATTTTTATCTCTTATAACTTTTTTCACTTTTTCTGCTACCTCACCGGCCTCTCCAACCAAACCAAGAGTTGGATAAATATTATTTGAACCTAAATCTGGATATTGTGCTGTTTCTCTAGCTTTTTTCTGATAAGTTTTAAAATCCATGACTTAAATAACTAACTTTGGGTATGGTAAATTTATTTATATCTAGCAATATTATCTATATATGTCGAATATTGATTTAAAAAGAAGAACAAAAATAGTAGCAACTATTGGCCCTGCGACTCAATCTGAAGAGATAATTACAGATTTAATTAAAGCTGGAGTAACAACATTCAGATTAAATTTCTCACATGGAGATCATAAAGATCATGCTGAGAGAATAAAAACCATAAGGGAAGTATCAAAAAAGTTAGATATAGATATAGGAATATTGCAGGATCTTCAAGGACCTAAAATACGATTAGGACGCTTTAAAGAAGGTCCAGTAAAAGTTAAAAAAGGCGATAAATTCACACTGACATCAAATGAAGTCGAATGTACAAATACTATTGCTAATGTAACCTACGACAACCTTTCTCAAGAAGTTAGCGAAGGGAAAAGAATTCTTTTAGATGATGGAAAAATAGAAATGCTTGTAGAAAAAGTTGATATAAAAAATAATAATTTGGAGTGTATTGTAACTGTAGGAGGGGTTCTTTCAAACAATAAGGGTGTTAATTTTCCAGATGTTCAATTATCAGTAAAAGCATTAACAGAAAAAGATAAAGAGGATTTAAAATTCGGTTTATCTGAAGGAGTTGATTGGATAGCACTAAGTTTCGTAAGAAATCCATCAGATATAAATGAGATAAAAGATTTAATAAACAAAAATGGGCATTCAACTCCTGTAGTTGCAAAAATTGAAAAATTTGAAGCAATTGATCAGATAGATACAGTATTACCCTTATGTGATGGGGTTATGGTTGCAAGAGGTGATTTGGGAGTAGAAATGCCTGCTGAAGAAGTTCCACTTTTACAAAAGGAACTAATAAGAAAAGCTAATTCACTAGGAATCCCAATAATTACAGCGACTCAAATGCTTGATTCTATGGCCTCTAACCCAAGACCAACTAGGGCCGAAGTTAGTGATGTTGCAAATGCAATTCTGGATGGTACAGATGCTGTAATGCTTTCAAACGAAACTGCAGTTGGCGATTATCCTGTAGAGGCAGTTGAAACGATGGCAACCATCGCAAGAAGAATTGAAAGGGATTATCCACTTAAGGCTATTGAAAGCCACTTACCCAGTACGATCCCAAATGCTATTAGTGCGGCAGTAAGTAACATAGCAAGACAACTTGATGCAGGAGCTATAATCCCTTTAACAAAATCAGGTTCTACAGCTCGAAATGTAAGTAAGTTCAGACCACCAACACCTATCTTGGCAACTACTACAGAGAGGAGTGTAGCGAGAAGATTACAACTTGTATGGGGAGTTACTCCAATAGTAGTTAAAAATGACGAAAGAACAGCAAAAACTTTTAGTTTAGCTATGCAAATAGCTCAGGAGATGGGAATCCTAAATCAAGGAGATTTAGTAGTTCAAACCGCAGGTACATTAACTGGAATTAGCGGCTCTACAGATTTAATAAAAGTTGGTTTAGTAAGAAAGATTGTATCAAGAGGAATTTCAATAGGGGAAATCGGTGTTACGGGTAAAGCAAGAATAATAAAAAATAATCTTGATATATCCTTAATTTGCCCAGGAGAAATATTATTTGTTCCTAAGGAATTAATGAAAAATATTCCACTGAGTAAAAATATTGCCGGTATTGTTACCGACCAAAATGTAAATGATGTTTATGCTTTGTTTAATAAAAATAATAAAAAGATTTCTACAATTTGTAATTTAGAAAATATGGATAATCATCAAATCAATAATGGCGACCTTATTACACTCCAGCTTAATGAAGGTGTTATATACATGGGACAAATTGAAGAAGATGATGATGCAATAGATAAATATAAATATGTCTAGGAATATCTCAATAAAAGAAGCCTTGGGCATGGCCACAAAAACATTAGTTTCGAACAAATTGAGAAGTTCGTTAACAATGCTGGGGATAATTATAGGAAATGCTTCAGTTATTACACTTGTTGGACTTGGTAGAGGTGCTCAAACATTAGCAAAAAACCAATTAAGTAATTTAGGTGCCAATGTTTTATTTATTGTTCCCGGAAATAATGACACAAGAAGAAGAGGTATTACATTTCCTAAAAACCTAGTTTTAGAAGATGCAGCAGCAATAAGTAATCAAGTACCCACAGTTAAAAAAGTAGCTCCTCAAATCTCTGCTAACGAAATAGTGCAATCAAATTCTAAAAGTTTAAATATTTCAATTGCTGGAGTTACTCCTGAATTTCTTGAAGTAAGAAGCTTTGAAGTAGATAAGGGAAGATTTTTATCAAAAAGTGATGTTAATAGTGCAAGAAGTTTTGTTGTAATAGGCCCTGATCTTAAAGACGAATTTTTCAAAGATAAATCATCATCACTTGGAAAAAAAATCAGAATTAAAGACCATACGTATGAAATTATCGGAATATTAAAACCAAAAGGTGCTGTATTTGGAAGTAATCAAGACAAAAATGCATATATACCATTAACAACAATGGTCAATAGGATTACAGGGAAAGACCCGACATATGGAGTAAGTTTAAGCTTCATTAGTGTTGAAGCGATAAATAAAAATGCAACTAGTGCCGCTAAATTTCAGATTACTAACTTATTAAGGCAAAGACATAAAATAATCAGAGATGATGACTTTGCGGTTAGATCACAAGAAGATGCATTGAATATAGTAACCAACATAACAAGTGGACTAACTTTTTTGCTGGCTGGTATTGGGGCAGTATCTTTAGTAGTTGGAGGGATAGGAATTATGAATATTATGCTCGTTTCTGTAAGCGAAAGGACTGAAGAGATTGGACTTAGAAAAGCAATAGGAGCTAAACAGTCAGATATATTAATTCAATTTTTAATTGAGGCATTGATTTTATCTACGATTGGAGGATTAATTGGAACAACAACGGGATTATCAGGTGTATTTCTTTTATCTCTGATAACACCACTTCCTGCATCAGTAGGAATTACAACTACTTTTTCCACAATGATAATTTCAGGATCAATAGGTTTAATCTTTGGCGTTCTGCCTGCAAAAAGAGCTTCTAAATTAGATCCAATTGTTGCATTGAGAAGTTTATAAATAGAGTTCATAATAATGCTCAATTTTTATAAATTAATTGAGATACTGGTGAGTCTTCAATCGCTAGTAATAACATCAATGTTACCTGTTTATATTCCACTACCTTTTATCTATAAATCTAGTAATAACATTGAATTGCCTATCACATGGCAAATACCAACCATAATTTTATTAACACTTATATTTCATAAAAGAATTGTTTTCAGAGCATTTTCTATATATATAATTTTGGGGTTATTTATATTTCCTGTCTTTCATCAAGGAGGCTCAATAGGCTATTTGCTCACTCCAAATTTTGGTTATTTATTAGGCTTATATCCCTTAATCAAAATAATTGATAATTTAAATACTAGAGATAAAATAAACTTTGGAAACTTTTTAAAAAATGGATTTATAGCAATTTGTGCTATGCACTTAACTGGAATATTTTACAACTTCATACAAATTATTTTCTACAGTAAATTTAATTTATTTTTATATAATTTAGGGAAATACTCATTAGGTAAGATTGGATATCATTTTTTAATGCTTTTTCCACTTTTATTACTTATTAAACCTATTGAACGTTTAAAATGTAGCAAATAATGATTAATAAATTACAAACAAAATTATATTTTTTATCTTTAAGTATTTTTATTGTTCTAATAGATCAATTTACGAAATATTTAATGTTGTATAATAAAGAATTATTTATTAATAAAGATTTTCTTTTATTCAAATTAGACTTTGTAAAAAATTATGGGGCAGCATTTAACATATTTAGTGGAAGTAGAATATTTTTATCAATAATAAGTATTTTTTTTTCAATATTACTTATTTATTTAATATTTAGGAAAAATACTTTAAACTCATTCGATCTATATTCTTATAGCTTTATTCTTGGAGGAACTATTGGTAATGGCATAGATAGAATAGATAGAGGTTTTGTGGTTGATTTTATAAATTTAAATATTATAAATTTTCCAGTATTTAATATTGCTGATATATCGATTAATATTGGTTTTATTTTTTTACTGTATAACATTTTTAAAAATAATCGATAAAATGAATTTCTTAAAATTAAAGTATATAAAATATATGGTATTAATATTATTTCTATATATTTTATTTTCGATATTTGTAAGAATAGTAAATATATATAACCTTTTATTTTTAATAATAATTATTTTTATATTTTATAATATTGATAAAAAATTATTTAAAAAAATAGTTTATAAAGTTATATATAAAAATAAAAAAAATACACATTTATTCAAAAATACATATGGTGCTGCCAAGATAAGTTTGGAAGGGGTCGAGAAAATTAATAAAAAAATTAACGATAAGGTAAAAGTTGAATTGTTAAACTACCAAAAAAATAAACTAGAGTCGCAATTAAAAACCGGAGATTATAAAGTTACTCTTTTTGGAGCTGGTTCTTCAGGAAAAACATCCATAGCAAGATCTTTATTGAAAAATATTGTCGGACAAACTTCACCTAAGATAGGTACAACGAAGCAAATTAATAGTTATAAAATTCGTATTCCAATCTTAAAAAGAAACATTAAAATAATTGACACTCCTGGATTATTCGAACCATCTAAATTAGGAGAAGAAAGAGAAAAAGCAACAATTATACAAGCATCAAATTCTGACTTAGTTCTTTTTGTTTTAGATCAGGACATAAATAAATACGAAAACTATTTAATTAAAGAATTATTAAATTTGAGAAAAAAAATAATAATAGTTATAAATAAATGTGATTTGAGATCTAGAGATGAAAATAACCTCATCAAAGAAAATATAATTTCTATAACTTCCGCTAGAAAAAATAAAATATCAGTTGTTCACACAATTGCAGTGCCTCAACAATCTCCGTATATAAAATCTGATACTTTAAATTTAGTTCCAGAGGTAGGAAGTTTATTTAGAGAAATAATTGAAACACTCGATAATAATGGTGAAGAGTTATTGGCTGATAATATTCTTTTTCGCTCAAATAAGTTAGGTATTAAAAGTAAAAATTTCGTGCAAGAACAAAGATATTTAATGTCAAATAAAGTTATTAATAAATATATGTGGATAACAGGAGGAGTGATACTAGTTAATCCACTACCAACTGTTGATTTCCTTACTACTACCTCAGTAAACCTTCAAATGATATTGGAATTATCCAAAATATATGAAATAAAGCTTACAAAAAAAGATGCAAAAGATTTAGCGACTTCATTGCTAAGCGCATTGACGAAACTAGGAATACTAAAAGGGGGACTCGCCATACTTTCTCCTGCTTTAGCTACAAGCTTGACTAAAATAATATTATCTAAATCTATACAATCAGTTACAGCAGGATGGTTAATAAGAATAGTAGGACTAAGTTTGATTGAATATTTTAAAAATGGGCAAGATTGGGGAGATGGAGGAATTCAAGAAGTAGTAGATAAGATCTATAAAATAAGTAAAAGAGAGGATATTTTGAAGAACTTTGTAAAAGAAGCTATTTCTAAAATTGAAATGCAAAAAAATTATAAATCAAATAAAAGTTTGCCTCCATTTACTATGTAAGATTGGATAATTGATCATTTAAATAAGTTCTAAAATCAAAAATAGTTATTAAGCTTAAATAAGCGATACAAATAGCTATAGAAATAAACCCTGTTACTATTGCAATAATTTTTGGTCTACCCATATTCATTAGTTAAGCATCTAAAAGTTTCAAAAGTTCCCTAATATGAGATTCTTTTGTATTGTAATTGCCCATGACAACCCGTAAAAAATATTTACCTTTAAATTTTGGTCTGGAAAGCATAAAATTATTTTTAATTAATTCATTAACTTTATTGTGAGTCCATGCATCAGAGTCTTTTGGCTCAAGTTTCTTTGGTAAGAATGAGACAATATGAAGAGGACCTGAATATATATCAAATTTATTTTTACTAATATTTTTTATAAAAAATTCTTTTCTTTTAATTGATGATTTTAATATATGTTCTATTCCATTTAGACCTAAAATACGTAATCCAAGCCATAGTTTTATAGCCTCTGCAGGTCTAGAACCTTGTATGCCTATTTCTCCTCTATTTATAATATTTTCTTTAGATGATATGTATGGTAATCCAGTATTAAAAGTATTTTCTAAAGTACTAATGTTTGAAACCAATAACAAAGATGAAGTCTTTGTAATGCCAATAATTTTTTGTGGATTTATCGTTATCGAATTAGCCTGATTAATATTATTTAGACCTTCTATTGGAATAGAAGTTATAGCAAAAATCCCTCCAATTGAACCATCAATATGTAACCATATGTTTCTTTGTTTACAGATTTCACTTATTTCTTTAATAGGATCAATTGCACCTCTTACTGTTGTGCCAAGGGTGGCAACAATAGCAAATATTTTTTTATTTTCTATTGAACATTCATCTAAAGACTTTATGAGATCGTTTATATCCATTCGACCTTGATTATCAGTTTTAATCGTGACAAGATTCTTAGTATCAAGACCCATTACTCTTATACATTTAACGAAGGAAGAATGAGCATCTTCACTAACAAGTAATACAGAATTAGGATTTGTACCTAATCCAGCATTATATCTTGCTGCAATAAGTGCATTCAGATTACTTAATGTACCTCCGCTAGCAGCTATACCTCCTGAGAAATCATTAAAACCTATTTTCTTGGCAAACCATTTACATAATGATTCCTCAAGCAAAGTTACACTTGGTGATAACTCGTAAGCCAGAAGATTATTATTTAAACCAGCAGCAATTAAATCTCCCAAAATAGAGAAAATTAAAGGTGGGGGGTCAAGGTGAGCTAATGAGCCAGGATGAACAGGATTAAACGAATTATTCAAAAGAGATTCAATCTCAAAAAACAAATCTTCTTCAGAATCACCATCATCCGAAGGCATAATACACCTGAAACTCTCATCAAAAGGTAAAGGACCATTTTTATTAGCTTTAGAGAACCAGTCACAAAGAGTTTGACTTGCTCTATTCAGAAGAGAAATCAATTTGTCATTAGTCCCTAAATCTGAGGGGAAATATATATCTTTATTATTAATTAAATCTTCAGCCATCAGATAAGATATCTATTAATAATTCTATTCTCAATATCGGTAAATGAGATATATTTTTGAAAATGGAAATAGTAATGAAAAACAACAAAAAAAAACAAATAATTCAAAATACAATTTCTGGATGAATTCGATATTGAGAAGATCCAAAGAAATTGGAAAAATTGAGCTACCAATCTGTTCAATAATTTTAGATGAGAGAGGAAGATGTATCGGGAGAGGGGTTAACACGAGGTATATAAATAAAGATCCATTAGGTCATGCTGAGATAATGGCACTTAGGCAGGCATCTCTAATAAAAAATGATTGGAGATTTAATGAATGTACTATTATCACAAATTTAGAACCTTGTACTATGTGTTCCTCTGCTCTTATTCAAGCGCGGATGGGTAAAGTTATTTTCGGGGCTTACGATAAGAAAAGAGGTGGATTGGGTGGTTCAATTGACCTATCAAAACATGAAAGTGCTCATCACAAAATGGAAATAATTGGAGGTATCCTAGAAGATGAATGCAGTCAAATATTACAGATTTGGTTCAAAAAGTTGAGGACTCAAAAATAGAAAATTTCTTCAGCTCAGTATCAAATAGGTTTAATAATCTGTCAACATTTTCCTCAGATGAATTAAAACCCATTAGCCCTACACGCCACACCTTACCAGATAATTCTCCAAGTCCATTTCCTATTTCAATTCCGAAATTTCTTAAGAGATGATTTCTAAAACCATCCCCATCAACTGCTGGAGGTATTTTAACTGTGGTTAAAGTTGGCAATCTATAATTCTCTGATACATGTAATTCCATTCCAAGACTTTCTAAACCATCCCAAAGTTTCTTTGCATTAGTATTGTGTCTATTCCAAACATTTTCTAAACCCTCTTTCGCAATTAATCGTAAACCTTCACGAATAGCAAAATTCATATTTACTGGTGCAGTATGATGATAAACACGATCAGAACCCCAATATTTATTTAATAGAGATAAATCTAAATACCAGTTAGGTACTTTTGTTTTTCTTGAACTTAGTTTTTCTTCAGCTCTTTTATTCATTGTAAAAGGGCTTAATCCTGGGGGACAACTTAATCCCTTTTGACTACAACTGTATGCTAGATCAATTTTCCATTCGTCTATCAATAATTCTAAAGCGCCAAGTGAAGTAACTGCATCAACTAAAAAAAGGCAGTTATTTTTTCTACATATATCCCCAATACCATCAAGAGGTTGTAAAACACCACTTGATGTTTCAGCATGGACAATAGCAAAAATAGCTGGTTTTTTAGTCTCTATTTCATACTTAATTTCCTCATAAGTAAAAGCCTCACCCCATGGTTTTTCAATAACGGAAATTTGAGCTTTATATCTAGCTGCCATATCAACTAATCTATCTCCAAAATATCCTTTTTTAGCAATAAGAATTTTTTCACCTTCTTCAATAAAATTAGCTATGGAAGCTTCCATGGCTGCACTACCAGTACCACTCATTGGGAGTGTAAGACGATTGTTGCACTGCCAGGTATACCTTAAAAGTTGCTGTACGTCAGACATCAATGAGATATATGCTTCATCTAAATGACCAATAGGATTCAAAGAAAGAGCGCTTAAGACTTCTGGATGTGCATTTGAAGGCCCTGGTCCTAATAAAAGTCTAGAGGGAACATAAGTCTTTGAAAAATGAGATAAATTCTCTTTATTTAAAGCCGGAATAAGTTTTGCTTCTGTCAAAGCATTACATTTAATTACTTTTAAATTAAACTAATATCGACGACTAAGCGATATTTTTTTATAGAAATTAATTCAATTTAAATAATTAAGTAAATAATTATCAAAGTTATGAGTTGAAACACTGAAAGAACGCATCTAGTGTTGAAAAAAGTTACGTTTGATACATAATAAGAATCATCAAGTTATTAATTTCATAGAAGGTATCTCAAAAGTTATGTCTAAGTCTCCACAAGATGTTTTAAGTCAAATTAAAGACGAAGGAATTGAACTAATCGATTTAAAATTCACAGACATCCATGGTAAATGGCAACATTTAACTCTTACATCAGACATGATAGAAGAGGATTCATTTACTGAAGGTCTAGCATTTGATGGTTCATCAATAAGAGGTTGGAAAGCAATTAACGCCTCTGATATGTCAATGGTTCCTGATGCAAGTACAGCATGGATAGATCCTTTTTATAAACATAAAACTCTAAGTATGATTTGCTCTATCCAAGAACCTAGAAGTGGTGAGCCTTATGATAGATGCCCAAGATCTTTAGCTCAAAAGGCTTTAAAGTACTTAGAGTCTACTGGAATTGCTGATACAGCATTTTTTGGACCGGAGCCAGAATTCTTCTTATTTGATGACGTGAGATACGACTCAAAAGAAGGTTCCTGCTTTTATAGTGTAGATACAATTGAAGCTCCATGGAATACAGGGAGGGTTGAAGAAGGCGGAAATTTAGGATACAAGATCCAATACAAAGAGGGTTATTTCCCAGTTTCTCCAAATGATACTGCGCAAGACATCAGATCTGAAATGCTGCTTTTAATGGGTGAATTAGGCATACCCACAGAAAAGCATCACCATGAAGTTGCTGGTGCAGGTCAACACGAACTTGGAATGAAATTTGATTCGTTAATAAATTCTGCTGATAACGTAATGACTTATAAATATGTTGTCAGGAATGTCGCTAAAAAATATGGAAAAACTGCAACGTTTATGCCCAAGCCTGTATTTAACGATAATGGTACTGGAATGCATGTTCACCAAAGTTTATGGAAGAGTGGGCAGCCACTATTTTTTGGTGAAGGGGCATATGCAAATTTATCTCAAACAGCAAGATGGTACATCGGAGGTATACTTAAACACGCTCCATCATTCTTAGCATTTACTAACCCAACTACAAATAGTTATAAACGTTTGGTTCCAGGATTCGAAGCACCTGTAAATCTAGTTTATTCTGAGGGTAATAGATCAGCTGCCGTAAGAATACCTTTAACTGGACCAAGCCCTAAAGCTAAAAGATTAGAATTCAGATCAGGTGACGCACTTGCAAATCCTTACTTAGCTTTTTCTGTAATGATGCTTGCTGGTATTGATGGAATTAAAAATCAAATTGATCCTGGTGATGGAGTAGACGTAGATTTATTTGAACTTCCAGCTGATGAACTAGCAAAAATTGATACAGTACCTTCATCTCTAAATGACTCACTTAATGCGCTAAAAGCAGATAAGGATTATTTATTAGCTGGGGGAGTATTTACTGAAGATTTTATTGATAACTTTATCGATATTAAATACGAAGAGGTACAACAACTAAGACAAAGGCCTCATCCACATGAATTTTTCATGTATTACGATGCATAATTAAAAAACTCATTAGTTTAAATTAATCAATTTGAGAAATATCACAAAATATTCTCAAATTGATTTTTTTTTTGTTGGAATAGATATATATAAATTGAAAAATGGCTAGGGAATCTATTTCAAAAATTGCATATAAAACGCTACAACAAAGCAAAAGCATTGCAGGTTTCGCTCATAAGCAGATCAGTTCAAGATTAATGAATTTTATTCTTCCTGATTCGAAGCTTGAAAATTTTGATATAGATAAGGATCTTCTAATGCAAATCCAAAATTCAATGGATATTTTAAGAGAAGAAGATTGGAATGATGCAGAAAATAATGTATATCCAAAAAAATTAGTGTTTGACGAACCATGGCTTAGATATCTAACTCAATATCCAAAAATTTGGCTTGATATGCCTAACACATGGGATAGACGCAGAAAACAAAACTTTGACGATCTTCCAAAATCAATAGATAAAGATAATTATCCTCAATATTACTTGAGAAATTTTCATCACCAAACAGATGGTTATTTATCAGATTTTTCAGCTAGCATTTATGACCTACAAGTAGAGATACTTTTCAATGGAAGTGCTGACTCAATGAGAAGAAGAATAATTAAGCCAATAAAAGAGGGACTTGAAATGTTTAGCAATAGAAAAAAAAGTTCTATAAAAATACTTGATGTGGCTACAGGATCAGGAAGAACATTAAAACAATTAAGAGCCGCATTTCCTAAAGAAAAAATTACAGGAATTGATTTATCTGATTCATACTTAAAAGAGGCAAGTAGATATATTTCAGATTTAGATGGAGATTTAATTCAGTTATTAAAAGGTAATGCTGAGGAATTACCATTTGAAAATGATAGTTTTCAATGTATTTCTTGTGTTTACTTATTTCATGAATTACCTAGAACAATTAGAGCTAAAGTATTAAATGAATTTTTTAGAGTTCTTGAACCTGGGGGAGTATTAGTGTTAGCTGATTCAATTCAAATAAGTGATTCACCTGACTTCACATCCATAATGGAAAACTTCTATAAATCATTTCATGAGCCTTTTTATTTTGATTACATAAAAGAGGATATAGATTCTAAAATAGAGGAAGTAGGGTTTAAAGATGTAAAATCAAATTCCTTTTTTATGACCAAAGTATGGTCTGCTGTAAAGTAAATAAAAAATTTTATGACTTATTGGGATAAAGATACTATTCAGCTTGTTCAAAGTCTTAATGACAAATTAAAGATTGATCACTCTAAATGGCATAAAGATAAAGGAAATAAATATAAACGATCTGCAGAACTGATTTCGGCGGGATTATGCCATTTAATTATTTCTTGTAATGAGAAGGAAACTATTGAGTATATAGAAGAAAGTATTAAATGGTTAAAAGAAATTAACGTAGATCAACCTTGCCCTAGTAAAAATCACCTTTTTAAAGCCAACTGAAGCCTATTACCTTTACTACTCCATCTAATGTCATCAAAACATTCATTTATAATATAAAGACCACGTCCATTAACACTACTTATTTTTTTTGGTAATTTGTAGTCTCTTTTTTTTATTTCTAAACCATTACCTTGATCTTGAATTTGCCAAACACACCAATTAGGAGTAATTATTCGTCTTACTCTTATATTTTTTTTAGGATCTAATTTGTTTCCATGTTTTACTGCATTAACAAGAGCTTCATGTAAACCAAGTTTTATAAGATAATTTGATTGAGAATATTTTATAGGTTCTAATAATTGATCGACAAATTCATTTAACTGTAATGATGATTCGAATTCGTAATTAGACCAGTTAATCTTTGGTCTCTTAAAAAATTTTTTTAAAATATTTTTGCCCCGAAATAAGGACATAACAATATTTTGATACTCTCTTAATTTTAACTTATTAAATACCTTATTTTAAAGAATATTATTATGTCTTTCTGCAATAGCAGGATGCCTTAGTATCGAGTCCATAAGTCTTACTCCTCTTAGTTGATTTATTAAAGGCATATGTCCATCAGGAGCATCCAATGACCATCGAAAAGATCCAGGATATCTAGTCCACAAGCCATCTTTTTTCCAACCTATTTTCGGCCACATTAATTCATACTTTTCTCCTACTGATTTTAATATCTTTGCTTGAATTGAGAATCCAAATCTACCATTAGAATAAATAATCCACAATCTATCTATTGTTTGTAGATCTTTACCTGACATATTCTTAACTTCACTGTAGAAAACATATCCACGTTTTTCAGCTAATTTTCCAGCTAATTTACGTAAGTATGAACTTGTTAACCTATCTGCTTCTTCAAACTTTTGCTCAACCAACATCAATTGCAAATCTTCATAATTAATATCAATATCTGAATATGTATTAAACCAATTATTGAATTTAGAGTTTTCAAAGAATTCAGGCTTAAATTTCTTTAAAACTTGCAATATCCAACCAGCAGCCCAGTCATCTCCATCTTTATCAAAGATATCAAAAAGAGAAGGGCCAAGTTTATAAATATTTTCGAATTCAGATTCTATTTGACTTAATAAATTTATTCTTTTTCTTTGATTGAAATCTATGAATTTTTTTATAAGATCTAATGTAGCATTATTATGGTTATCTTGTTCTTTGTTATTCATTTTAAAAAATCTATCAAAAAATAAAAACTATCCATGTATTTCGAAAGAAAAGAACTAAAGAAATTTAGATGTTTTAAAGGACCACTTATAGATGTTAGGAGCCCAGGTGAATATTATAAAGGACACATGCCTAATTCTATTAATATTCCACTATTTGATAATGATGAGAGATCAATAATTGGGACGATTTACAAAAAAGAAGGAAGAAAAAAAGCTGTAATAGAGGGATTAAAATTTTTTGAAAAGAAAATGGAATTTCTTCTTGATAATTTATTTATGAGTATTGACTCATATAAAAATATTTCTGAAAATAATAATAAAGAACTTTTTATAAGAATATATTGTTCTAGAGGGGGTATGCGGTCACAAAGTATTGCATGGTTACTAGAAAAATTTAAATTAAATATCGTTACACTTAATGGAGGATATAAAATATATAGGAGATGGGTATTAGATAGTTTTTCAAAAAAGTTGAATATTGTAGTAATTGGCGGAAAAACAGGAACAGGGAAGACAAGATTATTATCATTACTAGATAAATATAAATACCAAACTATTGATCTTGAAGGATTTGCTTGTCATAGAGGAAGTACATTTGGAGGTTTAGGAATGAAAGAACAACCTTCAAATGAACAATTTGAAAATATTATTGCAGAAAAATTAAATTCTTTTAAATGTTCTAATAATATCTTTGTAGAAGCTGAAAGTGCAAATATAGGTAAATGTAAAATCCCTCATGAATTCTTCAAACAGATGAAAAATTCAAGGAGAATTGAAATTTTAAGGAGCGAATCAAATAGATTAGATGAGTTGATAGATACTTATAGTGTTTTTAAGAAAAAGGAACTCAAAGAATCTGTATTACGAATAAAAAAAAGATTAGGACCGCAAAGAACAAAAATAGCCCTAGAATCTATTAATAATGAGAGATGGGACTTAGTTTGCAGATCAGTTCTAAATTATTATGATAAATGTTACGAATATGAAAAGGTTGGCAAAACAAATATCAAGTTATTAGATTTAACAGACAAACAATATGATGAAAAGATCCTAAAGTTAATAAATAATGTTTTATAAAATTACAAACGAATGTGAAAAATATTTCCTAAAATAAAAAATTATAAAAGAATGTCATGACATCAAATAAAACTGCAAAAATACAATTTTATGAAGGAACAGATGAGCCAGTAGTTCCTGAAATAAGACTGACTAGGAGTAAGGATGGTACTACCGGCCAAGCATTATTTTTGTTCGAAAAACCTCAGGCACTATCTTCAATTACAGACGGTGAAATCACAGGTATGCGTATGATTGACTCTGAAGGTGAAATACTAACTAGGGAAGTTAAAGTAAAGTTTGTTGATGGAGAACCAATATTTTTGGAAGCAGTTTATATTTGGAAGAACACATTAGACTTTGATAGATTTATGAGGTTTGCAAATAGTTATGCCAAATCAAATGGATTAGGATATTCTGAGAAGAAGTAGAATATTTTGAAAATTGAGTAGTTCATCATATTTCAAGTTAGTAGCAATTTTAATTACTTCGTTAATAATATGGACTTTAAGAGATTTTCTCTTGTTAATAATTTGTTCTTTAGTAATTTCAAATATTGTATGTAATTTATGTAATCAAATGCAAAAGGTGTTGAAAATTCCCCGATCGTTGTCATTGTTTCTTGTCTTAACAGTTATATCAATAATAGTATTTACTATTTTTATTCTTGTATTGCCACCTTTTATAAAAGAGTTTAATGAAATACTAGTTGATATTCCAAATGGTTTATCAAAAATAAATATATTGATTAATTCAAATCTGAACAAATTTAATAGCCTATTTTATGGAGAACAATCAGAAAATTCTATAGACATTTTCAGTCTTATAAATAATGTAGTTACCATTCCAGATGCCTCAACCATTGCAAAAGCCATTCAAGAAAGTTTTAAGAATTTAATAAACATAGCTGGTAATCTGGGTTCAGGTCTATTGAAATTAATATTCGTATTAGCAGTGAGTTTGATGATTTCTATTGAACCAAAACAATATAAAGAAAACATACTTCTATTAATTCCAAAAAATTATCGCAACAAATTTAGAAATATACTGGAAAAATGCAATATTGCATTAGCAAATTGGACCTTTTCTATGGTCATAAGCTCATTATCAGTAGGTTTATTATCATTAATAGTTTTGTCTATATTAGATGTCAAATATGTTATCTCAAATGCTTTAATAGCCATGGTTCTTAATATAATTCCAAATATAGGACCAGTTATTAGTGGTGTATTTCCAATCTCAATTGCACTATTAGATAATTTTTGGAAACCACTGGCCGTTTTAGGAGCTTATGTAATCATTCAAAATATTGAAAGCTATATAATAATGCCTTCTATATTGAAGAAAAAAGCAAACTTACTTCCTGGTTTGACATTAATATCACAATTTGGATTTACCTTCATTTTTGGTCCATTAGGTTTAATACTATCTCTTCCATTAGCTGTAGTAATACAGGTTCTAATCAAAGAATCATTTAAAGATATATAAAATCTACTTAATTAATTTTTTATATATATATGGGTATGAAAAAAGAATAAAAAAAGCTAAGGGATGTTTACCAATAGCAAAATATAGTGAACTAAAAGTAAAATGATCAAATAATATTCTTAGCTCAGTAGAAAGATCTATTAAAACTAAAGAAAACAAAATTATTAAATAATAATTCAATTTCATACAATTAAAAGCCTAAGCTCAGTCTTTCAGCAACAAAGATGGGGCCAATAAAATACTTGAATAACTTCCAACTATAATTCCTAATGATAAGGACAAAGAAAACCAAAATAGCGAGTAAGAGCCAAACAAAATTATACTTAATAAAGGGATAAGGGTTGTAATACTGGTAAACGTGGTTCTCCTAAATGAATCGTTTACTGATAATTGAATAATTTCGTTATAGTCTTCTTTCTTTGATTTTAAATTTTCACGAATTCTATCAAAAATTACAACGGTATCATTTACAGAATACCCAGCAATAGTTAACAACGACACAGCAAATAAACTATTTACTTCAACAGATAATATAATTCCTAACCAGGAGAATATACCGAAAACAATTAATAAATCATGGAATAAAGCTAATAAAGCAAATAATGCATATTTTTTATCAAATCTAATAGTTATATATAAAGATATTGCAAATAAAGAAACTAACAATGAAGTAACACAATTAGTAAGTAATCTTTTCCCAAGCTTTGGACCAATTAATCTTGAATCCTTACTCTCATAATTAAGAGGTCCAATAATATTATCAAGATTTTTAATAAGATTATTTGATTCTTCGATACTCAAATAAGGTGTTCTTATTGAAATTAATTTATCATTATTTTGGAATTGTAATTTAATATTATTTAAGATTTTTTTATTTTCAGAGATCTCTCTTAAATTTTCTAAAACAGAATCGGGGGGAAATTTAGAACATTGATCATCACAAATTCTCTCTATTCTTAGTTCATTTCCTCCAACAAAATCCATCCCTAAATTTATAGGTTTCTTATAAGAAGTATTAAAACTAGAATATAAAATTCCTAAAAGACTCAACAAAATAAGAACAGTTGAAAAACTAATTATCTTTCTTTTATTTTTTTTTAGTTCAAGATTGTATTTCATGGGAAAGTAAGAATTAAAAAATTTAATTTGAGAAATTATTCCTTGGTAGATAGAGGTTTTTTTGTCTTAAAGATTGATATGTTGTAAAAAATCGCAAAATAGTTTTAGAACAATTTAATGAGGTAAACAAGCTTATTAATACTCCAATACCTAATGTTGCCGCAAAACCTTTAACAAAATTTGTTCCTAATATAAACAATACAAAACAACTTAGAAGAGTTGTAATATGGCCATCAACTATTGATGAATTAGCTCTTTGGAAACCGCTATCTATAGATCTTGTAAGAGTATTACCATCATATAATTCTTCTCTAATTCTCTCAAATATTAGAATATTTGCATCAACGGCCATACCGATGCTAAGTATAAGACCAGATATTCCAGGTAAAGTCAAAGTTACAGGAATTAATGAATATAGGGCCAAGTTAAAAAAACCATAAAGTACTAGAGAAAGAACTGAAACAAAACCTAGAATTCTATAATTAAAAATCATAAATATACCAACAAAAATTAATCCACTAATAGCTGCATAAAGACTTTTTAAAATATTTTTGGATCCCAAAAGAGCACCTATAGTATTAGTTTCTACTATTTCAATAGGCAATGGCAATGAACCACCTTTAAGTTGAACTTCTAATTCTCTAGCATTTTCAGCGCTAAAATTACCACTTATTGTTGCTGATCCACCTGTAATTCCAGTATTAACAAACTGACTACCAACGCTGGCTTCACTTATTGATTCACCATCAAGAATGATAGCCAATAGTTGATTAGTGCCAGCAATTGACTTTGTAATTTCTGCAAACTTTTCACCTCCTGAATTACTAAAAGTTAATAAAACTTCCCAATTATTATTTGTTTGTTCTTGTCTCCTTCCTGCGTTAATAAGATCCTTACCAGATAAGTCTGTTTTAATAAATAAATTTGTAATTTCTTTATCAACATACTTTTTAATTTCAATTAACTTACTATATAAATCACTATTAGTAGATGAGTAATTTAAATCTTGCTCTATCTCATTAAGATCATCTTGAATAATCTTTAAGAAATTATCATCATATTGACTTTTTTCTGAAGAGGAATATTGTTCAATTAATTCTTTAATATTAAACCTCTGAAATTGCAGAGTTTTTAAATCAGTAGATGTTCCTTCTTTTTGGGTCCTAAATTCTAATAAAGCAGTCTTACCTAAAACTCTTGAAGCAACAAGTGGATTTTGTTCTCCAGGTAATTCTAAAATCAATTGATCTCCACCTAGGGTTTGCAAGTTAGATTCTGAAACACCTAAGTTGTTAACTCGTCTATCTATAACCGAATTAACTGCATCAAGTTCATCCTTTGTTACCTTACCTTCTTCTTTAATAATTTGTAGTGTAAGTTGAGAACCTCCTTTTAAATCCAATCCCAACTGTAAGGGATAATTTATTAATAGATAAACAGATAACGTAAGTAGAAATATAATAAAAAAAAGCCAACCTTGCCTTCTTTTCATTCTCTATATGCTCCCACTAATTAAATCTTCAACTTTTTCAACAATTTGATGTGGTTGAATTATTGTCAAATTCTCAAGATTTCCATTATACGGAGTTGGAATATCCTGACTAGATAATCTAATTGGTCGGGCATCAAGATCATCGAAACACTCCTCTGTTATCAAGGCGATTAATTCTGCACCAATACCTCCAGTCTTCATACATTCTTCAACAATAATTACATTATTGGTTTTTCTTATTGATTTTGAGATAGTTTCCATATCAAATGGTTTTAAACTTATTAAATCTATTAACTCAACATCTATTCCTTTTTTTTCTAATTCTTCAACAGCTTTAAGGCAGTGATGTCTCATTCTTGAATAAGTCAATAAAGTAATATCTTTACCTTCTTTTACAATGTCAGCCTGATCTAAAGCACAAGTATAATCACCCTCAGGCAATTCTTCAGACAAGTTGTATAGAAGAACATGTTCGAAAAATAGAACCGGATTATCATCTCTTATAGCTGCTTTCATTAAACCCTTAGCATTTATAGGTGTACTGCACGCAACAATCTTTATACCAGGAACTGCATGAAAATAGGCTTCAAGTCTTTGACTGTGTTCAGCACCAAGTTGACGACCAACTCCTCCAGGTCCTCTAACTACTGCTGGTATTTTATAATTTCCTCCGCTTGTATATCTAAGCATCCCCATATTATTTGATATCTGATTAAAAGCTAATAGCAAAAAACCCATATTCATTCCTTCTACTATTGGTCTTAACCCAGTCATTGCTGCACCCACAGCCATTCCCGTAAAACTATTCTCTGCAATTGGAGTATCTAGGACTCTTAACTCTCCATATTTCTCATATAAATCCTTAGTAACCTTGTAAGATCCTCCATATTGACCAACATCTTCCCCCATAACGCAAACATTTACATCATTTGCCATTTCTTCATCAATTGCCTCTTTCAAAGCATTAAATAATAATGTTCCAGCCACAATTAATTACCTAATTAATCACATATATAATCCTACCACTTTGATTAATTTAACCTCCTTCAGCAAATGTTATAAGTAGTAATATTGACAAAATCATTCCTGGTGAAAGCAAAAGTATTAATAGTCCTAAGTCATGTAGAGACATTCAATGAAAGTGTTTTTTTTAATGATATGCACAATTCAACTTTTCTTCAGAAAAAAACTTCGAATAAATACAATAAAAAGTCCTATACCTATAAAAGCAAAAGAAAAAGTTAGCAAAAAAGATAATCCAATTATTAAGGTATTAATACTAGAAGAAATATTTTGGACTATTTCAGAAGAATTAGTTGGTTTATGTATTGAAAAATAAATTGCAATTTTATTACTTAAAAAATAAAAAAATATAAATAATAAAAAACTGGTTAATGATCCTACAATAAAATTTAATGGTCCTTTTTCGGGAATATTTTTTTCAATATATTTATTACTATTATCAGCCACAATAAAATTTTGTATAAAAAAAATTTAAATAAATGTTATTCCTTTTTCAAGGAAAGTGCAAACCCATGAATCGTAACCATTATCTTTAAATAATTTATAATTTGCAGCTAATTCTTTTTTAGCAGTCTCCAAATCCTTAAAAAGTGCAAAGCATGTTGGACCTGATCCACTCATTGAAAATGACAGACTATTCTTTAATTTAGAAAGTAAATATAATGCCTGCTTTACAGACGCATTGTCATTTCCAACAACTAACTGCAAATCATTTTTAATATTTAAATTTTGATTATCAAAATTTAAGTTATTTAAACCATTATCTCTTAAATTTTTTCTTATGTTCTCAATCATTTCTTTATTAATAAGATATTGATCACAAAATCTATTACTATATTTTTTATAAATTTCAGCAGTAGATACTGATACATTTGGATTTTTTAAAAGAATTACTGCATATTCAAAGACTGAATCTAATTTCTCCAAAATTTCGCCTCTTCCAAAACATAATTGAATACCTCCATTTATAAAAAATGGAATATCAGATCCTAAAGTTGATGCTAATGAACATAATGTTTTTTGATCTAAGTTCAAATCCCATAATTTATTAAGACCAATTAATGTTGCTGCTGCATTACTGGATCCGCCTGCTAATCCTGCACCAATTGGAATGTTTTTTCTTAAAAATATATTCGCACCAATATCTATATTTGATTTTTCCCTTAAAAGATTTGCCGATTTAACAATTAAGTTATCACTAGATAAACTTAAATCATTACAATCAGAATCAAGTTTAATTAAACCTTCATTGTTAATTTGAAACTCTAAATAATCAGAAAGATCAATATTTTGCATAATCATTGCTAACTCATGGAATCCATCCTCTCTTTTCCCAATAACTTCAAGGTGTAAATTTATTTTGGCAGGAGATTTTATAATAATTTTCTTTTTAGCTAAATCTTGCATATAGTTAAATTTTTATTTTTTAATTTTAATACAATTTTCTGCAAGCTTAATCCATTGGTCAATTGAAATATCTTGTGGTCTTAGATTGAAGCATACTTTTGAATATTCAGATAATTCATTTATCTCTTCATTTGAAAGTATTGAATTGAGAGTATTTCTAAGCATTTTTCTTCTTGAATTAAATGAAATTCGAAGAAGTTTATCTATATATTTTTCTAGACTAATGTCTAATCTTAAATCATTTCTAATTGGTTCGAAAACTACTAAAGAAGAAAAAACTTTTGGAGGCGGACTAAATGATGAAGGCGGTACATCGCAAATTTTTTTTATTTTTGATAAGAGTTGCATTCTTACACTAAGCGCACCAGCATTGGGACTTCCTTCATTTGACAAAATCCTATCTACAACGTCTTTCTGCATTAAAAATATTATTTTTTCATAATTATAGTTTCTTATAATGCCCAATCGCCCTATGAAAATATCCAATATTGGGCCTGTTATATTGTAAGGAATATTTGCAATAACCTTCGTAATCTTCTTATTAATTGAATCTAAATTTACAGTAAGGATATCTCCCTGCTGAAGTGTAAACTTATCATTATTATTGAATTTGTTATTTAATAAATTTATTAAATCTTTATCTAATTCAATTGCATGTAATTTTTTAATTTCTGAATCTAATAACTTAGATGTTAAAGCTCCTTTACCTGGACCAATTTCTAAAATAAAGTCATTTTCATTAAGAACAGCAATTTCTTTAATTTTTTCTAATATTTTTTTATTTACCAACCAGTGTTGTCCAAATCTTTTTTTTTGATGATAGTTTTTAGAATTCATCTAAAAGATAAATAATATGTTTAAATTAAATATGAATTTATTTAATACTTTATATCATGAGCTTATCAAAAAAAAATTTAGATAAACTCAATAAATTTAAAAAAAATAAAAATTTAAATAATGAAAGTAAAAATATAAGTAATTACACAAATGTACCTAACAATGATAATTTTATCTCTAATTCACATAATTCAGAAGATCCCAATAAAATTTTTTATTCTTTAATTGATAATTCAGAATCTTTAGAAGAGACTTCTAACGTTAATAATTCATTAAGAAAAAGTGAGCTTAATCAAATTAATATGAATTCTAAAAAAGCTAAATTAACAACTGAAGAGGAACTATATGATGAATTTAATTATCTTCTTGATGAATAATTATTTTTAATATTTACTTATGCTTCAGAGTAATAGATTAACAATTTATGCTATTGGCAAAATAAAGAAAATTTGGATTAGAGATGGAATTAATCAATACAAAAAAAGAATGCCTGAACTTATCATTAATGAGTTAAAGACTTTTAATTTAAATAATCTTAGATCTAATAACAACATCATTATCTGCCTAAGTGAAGAAGGGAAGCAGTTTAATTCAGTTGATTTTTGTTCTTTTCTCTTAAGTTTTAAAAATAAAAAAATTAATTTCTTAATCGGTGATACTGATGGAATAAGTTCAGATATAAAAAAAAATTCAGATCTTATACTAAGTTTATCTCCTTTAACTTTTCCTCATGAATTAGCTAGATTAATTCTAATCGAGCAAATCTATAGAGCTGTCTCTATATCTAACAACTCCCCTTACCATCGCTCTTAAAAGATTAGATTTAATCTAAAATTAATCTATAAAACTTTAATAACTAACTATTTTTTTGATTTTTATTATATAGTACATATATACTATTAATTTAAGTCTTGGATTCCTTTGATTCAGCTAGTAAAAGGTTCAGAATCCCCTTATTAAATGGTTCGGTATCTGCAGGATTTCCTTCTCCCGCAGATGACTATACGGAAGAAAATATTGATTTAAATGAACATTTAATATCTAATCCGTTTAGTACTTTTTTTCTTAGAGTTAAAGGTGAATCAATGATAAATGCAGGTATTAAAGATAAAGATTTAATAATAGTAGACAAGAGTTTAATAGCCAAGCCAGGGGATATTGTCATTGCAATGATAGACGGGGAATTTACAATAAAAAGATTATCTATAAAAAATGACGAATTATATTTAAAAGCAGAAAATCATAATTATCCTGATTTTAGCTTTAAAAACCATATTGATGTACAGATATGGGGAGTGGTTATTTATTCAATACATAGCTATTTATGAGAATTTCAAGTAATGAGGCTATAGCTCTTATAGATGCTAATAATTTTTATGCCTCATGTGAACAAAATATTAATCCTAATTTGAGAAATAAACCAGTAGTAATTTTATCTAATAATGATGGATGTATCATTGCGAGAAGTTCTGAAGCGCGAGCTTTAAAAATTAAAATGGGAACTCCTTATTTTAAGATCAAAGAAAAATTAAATAAATTAGATGTAGCAGTCTTAAGCTCAAACTACTCGCTTTACGGCGATATGAGCAGAAGACTAATGAATTTACTAAAAAACCATTGCGAAGAAATAGAAATTTATTCTATTGACGAAGCATTTGTCTCAATTTCCAGACCTAATGATAAAAATCTATATCCTTGGGCAAGAAACATAAGATCATTAATATATCAGAATCTAGGGATTACCATAACAGTAGGAATAGGAGAAAATAAAGTAAGAGCAAAAATTGCTAATAAATTAGCTAAAAATATTGATTATTCAGCTGGAATATTTGATTTAGCTAGAACCAGAAATGAGAATAATTATTTAAAAAGAATTAGTGTAGATAAGATATGGGGAGTCGGTAAACAAACCTCTAATTGGTTGCAAAGTAAAGGTATTAAGAATGCGAAAGAATTAAGAGATATGAAAGAAAATGAAATCACCAAGAAACTAGGCATAGTAGGAAAAAGATTGCAATTAGAACTAAAAGGTTATAAATGTCTGTCTATAGAAAAAAACAAGAAATCAAAAAAAGAAATTCAGGTAAGCAGGAGTTTCGGTACTCCTGTCACAAAATTAGAAGACTTAACTCAAGCACTAGCGACTCACGCAATAAAAGCATCTGAAAAAATGAGAAGTCAGAATTTGCAATCATCTAATATTAGAGTATTTGCAAGAACCAGTAAATATTCAAGTCAAAATTATCAAAGAAGTGCTCATAAAAAACTTACAAATGCAACAGACGACACAAATAGCATTTTAAAAATAGTAGTTGAATTATCTAAGGAAATTTATAATCCCGAATATAAATTTTCAAAAGCTGGTGTTTTAATGCAGGATTTGACTAGTAGCGAATATTTACAGCAATCAATTATCAATTACAAATCTCAGAAAGACCTAAAAAAATCAGCAATTCTCATGAGAACTATTGATTTATTAAATAAAAGATTTAATAACAATGCAATTACATGGGCTATTACAAAAAAGCCAAAAAGTTGGACGATGAATAAGAATTTCTTAAGTCGCTCATCTACAACTGATATAGAACAGATCCCAACTATAGTAAAGTAAAAAAACAAAATGGAATTTATTATATTTTTAAGCAAATTAGATAAAGAGATTCTTGACTTATTAATAAAAGCAAACTATGAAGTTGAAGAAAATAAAATTGAATGCCTATTAAATAAAGAAATAAAGGGACTACATAATTTTGTAGAAAATAAAATAATAATATGTACTGAAAATGCAAAAAGGAAAACAAATTATAGAAATGAAAAACAACAACCAAATAAAGACAACTTCAAAACAAAACTGGCAATAAGAAAGGCATTAAGACATGAAGCAACTCATGCTATACAAAAATGTAATAAGAATAAGACAGTAGGTGATATAAAAAATTTAGAAGCTAAATTACATCAAAGTAAGAGGAGGTCATTAGAGTTCTCAACTTCCAATTTTTCTGGAACTTATGCAAAAGAAGTAGAAGCTTATATTCTTGAAAACAAGCCCAAAAAGGTAAAAAATATGATTAAAAAATACTGCTTATAAATTTAAATAAAATATGTTAGCTAGCAATAAAATTACCACAGCGTTGTTTATCTAAAAAACTTATATGTTGTCTTTCTAAATAATATAGTTCCTGAAATTTAATCGCGTCTGAGTTTAAATCCTTAAAGAGATCATCTATCTCTTTATTAGTTTCTGAAGAACCTGAAGAATTATCAATTAAAATAGAAATACAATTTTCTAAAGTTTTTAATCTTTGTGATCCCCAAGATTCGATCAAGTGTCTACATCTTTTTAATGAATTATATTTTTCAAGAAGTGATAAAGTTCCAAGTAAATTATCTTTAGGATTACTAAGCAATGTTAAAAACAACTCATTTGGATTAACAAAATTATTAATTTTATTTGATAATTCAGGATTATAAAGAGCTAAGTGATCAGTAAGAAGTGAAATTAAGTCAATAGCAAAAAACTCTTTTTGAAGATTTAGACTATTAGATTCTTTTAATTCATTTAAATAATTAAAACCTAAATTATCTTGTTCAATTTTGGAAATAGATTCCCATAAATTTTGAATATGATTAGTATTAAAACCATTAATTTCTCTTTTGAGAAATTCATCGCGAATAAATAAACGAAGATCAGGACAATGCAAATAATAAAAGATAATTTCCGATTCATTTTTTTCACGCCGAGAAATTTCATTTGGTTGTTCAAATTTTTTTGATCTACCATGCCAACGAAATCCCTTAACTTGATTTCTTAAATCTTGTTCGAACTGTATCGCTAACCTTGCTTGACCCTTACTTAATCGTTCGGAAACTTTTTGTAAGTAATGAGTTCTTGTTGATGAATGAGGTAATTTGCTCAACAATTTTACCAATAATGAAATAACACTTTGGAAATTTTCAGACTTAGTTAAGTCTTTATCTTTAAAGATCTGATCAATCTCCCAATCAATCCAAAAGGATGAATTATCAATTAGATTAAAATAATCTTCTGAAGTATGACTATTCAAAAATTCGTCAGGATCTTTAAAATCATTAAGTTGAAGTATCTTAAGATTAATTTGATCATGGAGAGATAAGCTTTCGACTTCTTTTATTACTCTTTTTGTAGCTAATATTCCTGCATTATCAGAATCAAAATTTAATATTATATTTTTATTATCTGTACATCTACATAGTTGGGAAATTTGATATTTATTTAATGCGGTGCCGAGGGAAGCAACAGAATTAGTTATACCTTTTGAATGGAGAGCTATTACATCAAAGTATCCTTCAACAATAATAGCTTTATCTCTTTTTCTAATATTGCTAGATGCTTTTTCAAATGCAAATAACATTTTCCCTTTTTCAAATATCTCTGATTCAGGAGAATTAAGATATTTGGGTTCCTTTCCATCAAGTGATCTTCCACCAAAGGCAACCACACGTCCCTGCATATCAAGTATTGGAACGATTAATCTATTTCTAAAGCGATCATAAATCTTATCAGTATTATCCTTAGAAATTGCAAGACCTGAAGCCAATATTAGATTATTAGGAAATTTTTCAATCTTTGAAAGATAGTTAAATAAATCATTCCATGAATTTGGTGCAAAACCTAATTCAAAGTCATCAATAATTTTATTACTCAAGTTTCTCTTTTTTGTTAAATATTTCATAGCTTCAACACCTAGAGAATTATTTAATTGAGACTTAAACCAATTTTTAGTGACTCTTAATATTTTATAAAGTTCCTCCTTTCTAGATAATTGTTTTTTATAAGCTTCTACTTGGGGACCCTCAAGATTTTCAACATTAATATTATTCTTCTTAGCAAGAGAAAGTACCACATCAGAAAAATTTGCACGAGTAAATTCCATTAAAAACTTAATAGAGTTACCACCAGCACCACAGGAAAAACAATAATAGAATTGCTTACTTGGTGATACTGTCATAGATGGCTTAGTATCATCATGAAAAGGACAAATCCCAACGAATTCTTTGCCTTTCTTCTTAAGAACAATATGTTCAGATATAACGTCAACAATATCTGCTTTTTCCTTAACCTCTTGAATAGTTCTTGGGTGTATAGAATGAACCATTGAGATTTGAATCAAAAATAAATAATGACTTATTTGTTATAGGTCAAAATCAAATAAGAATCTACTTAATTTCACAAAAACCTATTTTTTCATAATGAAAAATATCGAAGAATTAGAAAAAAGATTTAATTCTTTAAATAAGTATAATTTAGTATTTGCTTCATTCTTCTTCAGTTTGATGACTTTGTGCGTAAAAAATATTGATAAAAGGATACCTATTTATGAATTAGTTTTATTCAGATCATTGTTAAGTTTAATAATTACATTATTCATAATTAAGTTAAAAAATATAAATCCTTGGGGCAAAAATAGACCCTTACTGATCTTAAGAGGTTTTTTAGGAACTCTAGCGTTAGTTTGTATTTTTTATGCTATCAGAAATATGCCTCTTAGTATTTCTACTGTCATTCAGTACACATATCCTATTTTTATATCTATATTTGCTGGCATATTTATAAACGAAAGAATAACTCGTAATATAATTTTTGCATTAATTATTGGCTGGATTGGAATATTAGTAATCTTGAATCCAAGCCAATTATCAAATATAAACGTTGAAATTGAAAATATTTCGATTTCGATAGCATTTCTTGGAGCAATCTGTACTGCATTAGCTTACGTAACAGTTAGGAAACTTTCATTTACTGAAGATGTATATGTAATTATTGAATATTTTCCACTTGTTTCTTTTATAACTTTATTGCCAATTGTATTAATTAACTGGGTTACCCCAAATTGGCATGAAATAATTTGGATAATTGGGATTGGCTTATTTACTCAATTAGGTCAGACTTTCTTAACTATAGGATTAAAAAACTTACCTGCTTCTGAAGCTTCAACAATTAACTATTTACAAGTATTATTTGGGTCAATTTGGGGGATTTTATTTTTTAGTGAAATTATAAACATAAATTTTTTATTAGGTGCCTCACTAGTTTTATTAGGAACTATTATATCCACTACCAAAATAATCAAAAGGACATAGAATATAGATATTGGCATTTAAAAAAAGTGAAATTTTTCTATTTAGCTTTATTGTTTTGTTTTTCTCCTATTGTTCAAGTTAATGCGACAACCCCAAAGTCAGTAACTTGTACAAGAACCGAATATAGAGAGGAGTACATCCCCGGAACGCAATCAAACCCAGGCTACGTAAAAAGTTATGAAGTAGATGTTGTAATACCTTGTGGAGGTCAAAGCAAAGTTGAAAAAATAGATGATAATGACTGTAGTGAAGGATCTGTTATTGGGGGTATTCTTGGTGCCGGAATAGCACTATCCTCCTCTAGAGGGAAAGACAGATTTTGGGCTGTCCCTGCTGGCGGAACAGCGGGAGCACTAATTGGATGTCAGGTGGATGGTGGTTAATTGATTAGTTGGATAAATGGAGATTTGGTTGAATTATGGCAATCTAATCAAAAATTTTTTATTTTAATAAATTGTCAAGGATTAGGATACGAAATACAAATATTAAAATCCTTCTTTCTCAAATTAAAAACAAATCAAATATCAAATAAAAACATAACTCTTTGGATAAAACATATTAAGAAAGAAGATTCAGATTTATTATTTGGCTTTACGTCAAAAGAACAAAAGAATTTCTTTATTGAAATTTTAAGTATTAGAGGTGTTGGATCTCAAATTAGTATGGGGATATTAAATAAATTATCAATTAATGAAGTAATAAATGCAATAAAAACTCAAAACAAAAATTTAATTTGTTCCGTACCTGGTATAGGACAAAAAATGAGTGATAGATTAATTTTAGAATTAAAAAGTAAATTTAAAAGTGAAATTCTATTTGAAGCAGAAAAAAGTAAAAATGAATTAGAAATTAAGGATCCTGAAATTAATAAAATGATGGAAGACCTTCAGTTAACCCTTCAATCATTAAATTACAAAAATAAAGAAATCAAGACTATTTTACCCATTATTGTTAAAGAAATAGATCTCCCTGCTAAGAAACAAAATAATTTATCATTTGAAAATCTATTAAAATTAGCTATGAATTATCTTGATAAGGATAGTAGTAATTTAGCTAGATGACGTAGTATCATAGGATAAAAGAAAAAATTTTATGTCATTAGATACAGCTGAAAAACAAAAGCTGATTGAAACTCATCAAGTACATCCAACTGATACAGGTTCAGCTGAAGTGCAGGTAGCAATGCTTTCTAAAAGAATATCGAAATTAAGTGACCACCTTCAAGGAAACATACATGATTTCGCTTCAAGGCAAGGATTATTAAAAATGATTGGTAAAAGGAAAAGATTACTAACTTACATAAAAGACAAAAATGTTCAGAAATATCAAGAACTAGTCAAGAAAATTGGAATCAGAGGATGATCTCAATTAATGAAAAAAAAGCAATCTAAAAAAAAGACACAAAATAAAAAGAAAAAAAATTATTCTGAGACAACTGCTTTCGCTAATCTAGAAAAAACATCTAATACTATAACTACACCAAAGCGATCCTCAACCGGCATACCTAAATATGTCGCAGATAGAATGGCAAAAAGAATATTTTTTACAGCTGGAATACCGACAATATTAGGAATGTCTGTTTTTGTTGTTAGCTATATTATCGTTACTAGAAATATTGCCGAAATACCACCTTCCTCAACAATTGCTATTTCAGCATTGTTTTTCTTGTTAGGTCTAGCAGGATTAAGTTTTGGAATATTATCAGCTAGTTGGGACAAAGAGCCTGGATCTTTTTTTGGTATTGAAAACATTCCAATGAACATACAACGTGCAAAAGATGCCTTCAAACCTGCTACTCAAAATTTTGAAGATAAAAGTTAATCTAGGAAACTAAAGATTTCAAATTAAATTGGAATGATTTATCTTCTAATAATTTGCATGCGCCTTGAATATCTCCAATACAGAATTGTTCCCCAAATTTAACGTAGGTGACAATATTTCTATTTCTTACAGCAGCTAAAACTGGTATCTTGATTCCACATCTTCCTTGATCTGGTTTAAATTTAATTAAACAGTCTCTCAAAGTATTTTGTACTCTTACATCTGATGCTTGATAACTTTCAAGATTAATAATTAGCAATTTAAGATTATCGATTTCTCTACAATCATCAATTATTAATTGAGTCTTATCACTTTTTTTATCAATTGTTCCCCATACCAATAATCTAGTATCAGTCAGAAGAAACTCTGATAACCTGACATAAGTTTTTGGAAAAACTATTGCTTCGCAACTTCCAGAAAGATCTTCTAACTGAACTATAGCCATCCTATCTCCTTTTCTCGTTGTGATTTGCTTTATATCAGGTATCATTGCAACTAAAGAGACTTTGGTCCTATCTTTTGTCTCTTCTAACTGCGAAATGCTTACAGGAGATATAAGTTTTGCTGGCTTAGTTAAATGTTTTAGAGGATGGTCAGATAAATAAAAGCCTAATAGCTGTTTTTCTAACTTTAACTTCTCAATAAGTGAATAATCATCAACCTTAGCTAATTGTGAATCTGAAAAAGCAACATTAGAAAATTCTTCTTTAGAGTCAAATAGATTTCCTTGCCCAGATAATCTATCACGATTTCTTGAAGAGGCCCACTCAATAACATGTTCTAGATCTGACAATAACTGAGCTCTATTATTATCATTTGAAAATTCATCTAGTGCTCCACAATGAATTAGAGATTCAAGACTTCTTTTGTTGAGAACATTAGAAGGCAAACGATCGCACAAATCTGATAATGAGTTAAAGATTCCAAAACAATTTCGGTTTTCAATTATGTTTCTTATTGCAGAATCTCCTAAATTCTTAATTGCAGATAGACCGAATAAAATCTGATTATTCTTAATAGTGAAATCAACCCCCGAAAAATTAATGCTTGGTGAAATAACTTCTATTCCCATGGAATAACAATTAGAAATATATCTTTGCATCTTGTCGCTAGATCCAGAATTTACGCTTAGAAGGGCTGCCATATATGCAACAGGAAAATGGGCTTTTAAAAATGCGGTTTGATAAGTTACAGCACCATAAGCAGTTGAGTGACTTTTATTAAAACAATATTCTGCGAATAAAACCATTTGATCAAAAAGATCATTTGCTAATTTCTCATTTACCCCTTTCTTCATAGAACCGTCTACAAAAATATTCCTATGCTTTACCATTTCAGATACTTTCTTTTTACCCATTGCTCTTCGAAGTAAATCAGCATCACCTAAAGAATAACCGGCTAGGTCTTGAGCAATTTTCATGATTTGTTCCTGATAAACCATAATTCCATAGGTTTCAGTGAGAATTGATTTAATAAAAGGATGGGGGAAATCAACCTTTTCGTTCCCATTTTTTCGGTTTATGAATTTAGGTATAAGACCTGCATCAAGGGGACCAGGTCTATAAAGAGCCAGTATCGAGGAAATATCCTCTAGAGAGCTAGGCTTGAAATCCTTCACCACCTGTTTCATGCCGGAAGATTCAAGTTGAAAAATTCCTTCAAGATCTCCTCTCCCAATTAGATCAAAAGTTTTACAATCATTTTTAGGTAAATCATCAATATTTATTATCTTTCCCGTGGATTGATTAATCAGAGAAACTGTCTTTTCAATCATCGTAAGATTCTTCAGACCCAAGAAATCCATTTTCAATAATCCAAGCGATTCAATATCATCCATGGAATATTGGGTTATTATTTGTCCTTCATTATTCCTTTGAAGAGGTACAAGTTCATCGAGAGGATCTGATGCAATAACAACTCCTGCAGCATGAACCCCATATGTTTTATTAGTCCCTTCAATTCTTAAAGCCAAATCGACCCATTTTTTCACCCTATTATCATTAATATATTTATCCCTAAACTCTTGGCTAGGAGAATTCTTATCAATCATTTCACTGAGTTTATAAGGTTTCCCTCTTACAACCGGTATTAACTTAGCCAATTTATCCGCCTCTCCATATGGTATATCAAGAACTCTTGCAACATCTTTTAAAACTGCCCTAGATGTCATTTTATTGAAAGTAATTATTTGAGCAACTTTATCCTCTCCATAACGATTAGTAACATAATCAATGACTTCATTTCTCCTATCAATACAAAAGTCGGTATCAATATCTGGCATAGACTTTCTAGCTGGATTTAAAAATCTCTCGAACAATAATCCATGCTCAACAGGATCTATATTTGTGATTTGAAGGGCATAAGCTACTAATGAGCCTGCTGCAGAACCTCTACCTGGTCCTACTGGGATAGAGTTATCTCTAGCAAATTTAATGTAGTCCCAAACAACCAAAAAATAATCTGGGAAACCCATATCTTTTATAATTTTCAATTCAGAAGTTAGTCTTTTTTTATAGTTCTCATCAACTTCTGAAAGATCATTTTTTTTAAGTCTTTTTAAAAGACCTTCGTTAGATAATTGAGTAAGGAAAGAAAATGAATCTGTATCTATATTAAGAGGGAATTTTGGCATTCTATAATTACCAAACAAATCAAATTCTTCAACTTTTTGAGAAATTTCTACAGTATTATTCACTGCCTCATTAATTGATTCATCATCAATATGATCTTTAAAGAGTTCAAGCATTTCATTTTCACTTTTAATATATTCTGTACCGGTATATCTCAATCTTTTTTCATCACTTATTAGTTTTCCTGTTAATACACAAAGCAATGCATCATGTGCTTCAACATCCATATTTGATAGGTAGTGAGCATCATTGGTAGCGATTACTTTTATTTGGTGCTTCTTCCCAATTTTTATCAATTCAACGTTAACAATTCTATCTTCAATAGAGCCATGATCTTGTATTTCTAGATAAAAATCATCTGCAAATAATTTTTTATACCAAAGAGCTATATCCTCTGCTACGTCTAATCTATCTTTTAAAATAGCCTGAGGTATCTCTCCACCGAGACAAGCTGTGGAAACAATAAGACCATCACTATATTTACTTAAAAGAGATTTATCAATACATGGTCTAGAAAAAATACCTCGACCTCTCATACCATTTAGGTGACTAATTGTTGTTAACTTCACTAGATTCTTATAACCAGTATAATTTTTGGCTAACACTACCAAATGATATCTTTTTTCTTTTTTAGGTTGAGGATCATCAATAGAACCATTAATCACGTACATTTCATTACCAATAATTGGTTTTATGCCTTTCTCTTTACACTTCTTGACCAAATCAAGAACACCATACATAACTCCATGATCAGTAAGTGCTATAGATTCCATTCCAAGATCAGTAGCTCTATCTACAATTTTTGAAATTTGACTAGCTCCGTCAAGCAAGCTGTAGTCACTATGATTATGAAGCGGAACGAAACCCATATTCAAATAATTTATATATATAAGATAGAGAAAATTTCTAAAAGATCTATACTTTGTGGTTACAAATTAATTATTAATACAAATTTATAATAAAGGTCTATTCTTAATTACCTGAGCATCAATTTCGAAGATATTTGCGGCGTTCAATATTCTGTCCTCTTCTAAAACATTGCCTATTAATTGCAATCCAATAGGTAATCCTTTAGTATCAAACCCACAAGGAATACTTATAGCTGGGAGACCTGCTAAATTAACAGGAACAGTTAATAGATCAGACAAATACATTGAAAGTGGATCATTGACAAAATCTCCCTTCAAAAAGGCTGTTGTTGGGCAAGTTGGAGTCAATAAGACATCTGCTTTCTTAAAAGAATTATCAAAATCTCTTCTAATAAGTGTCCTAACTTTTTGTGCTTTTTTGTAATATGCATCACTGTATCCAGCTGACAAAGCATAAGTTCCTATCAAAATTCTTCTTTGCACTTCATCTCCAAAACCTTCAGCTCTACTTTTTGAAGTCATATCAATAAGATTTGAACCTTCATTCGACCTGAAGCCATATTTAACTCCATCATATCTAGCTAAATTTGCTGAGGCTTCAGATGGTGCGATGACATAATATGTCGCAATTCCATCGTTAAATCTAGGACATTCAACTTCAATAATTTCAGCTCCTAAAGTTTTAAATCTATCAACTCCAGAAAGAACACATTCCTTAACTTCTGGATTAAGACCAGGGTGCTCAAAACATTCTTTAATGATTCCAACTTTTAAACCCTTTATAGATTTATTTAAATCAGTCAAATAATTTGGAACTGGCTTATCAAGACATGTTGAGTCAAAGGCGTCTTTACCAGATATTACAGAAAGGATTTCAGCAGCATCTGAAACTGTATTTGTAATTGGGCCAATTTGATCAAGAGAGCTAGCAAATGCTACCAGTCCCCATCTACTAACTCTGCCATAAGTAGGTTTAAGACCTACGACACCACAAAAAGAAGCTGGTTGCCTTATTGATCCTCCAGTATCAGAACCTATAGCTGCCGCACAAAATCCAGCGGCAACTGAAGCAGCACTACCTCCTGAACTCCCTCCTGGCACTCTATTAATATCCCAAGGATTTGAAGTGACACCAAAGACAGAAGTTTCCGTTGAACTACCCATTGCAAATTCGTCTAAATTTGTTTTTCCTAAACAAATTCCCCCTGAAGACCATAATTTACTAGAAACTGTAGATTCATAAGGTGCAACAAAGCTTTTGAGCATTTTACTTGCACAAGTTGTTGCAACTCCTTTTGTGCAAATATTATCCTTTATTGCTATTGGAATCCCTGCGAGAGGAGGAAGTTTCTTTTTATTTTGTATTAATTTATCAATGTTCTCTGCTTGAGCAATAGCATTATCTTTTGTAGTACAAATATATGAGTTAATTTCAGGATCTTTATGATCGATTTTGGCAAAAAAATCATTAACTAATTCCTTAACGGAAGCATTATTGCTAATAATTTCCTTTCTTAAAGAATTAAAATTCATTTCTTAATTTACTTCTAAAAATTAAAGTTATCAAATAGTTAGTGGTTCTTCTTTTTTGCATCTGACAAAGCTATGTTTAATATTTTTAGACCCTTCATCAGATAGATCTTTAATAAAAGAAGAAATATTTTCTTTTAAACTACGTTTAGTAATAAATGGACCGAACCAGTAAGTTCCATGAGGCTGATCTGTCTCAATTTTAGCCCACCAAGCTAATCCGAGTTTGTTTCCAAAGTTTCTTATCAAATTTTATTGGCCCTTTAGACCATTAATTCTTGTTAAATTCTATACAATTTTGTAGTGAAAATTCAATAAAATTTTATTAATCATAAAAATATATTGAAACAACAACATTCTAGAAGTCTTAAGTAACACTGATTAGTAACAAATAAGATCATCTACTTGTCAAGTGAAATAGTGATATAGCGGCCGCCACAGATGCATTTAAACTTGAAGTCTTACCTTTGAGTGGAATTCTTAATAGAAAATCGCATTTTTTTTGACTAAGCAAAGAAATCCCTCTATCTTCAGAGCCGACTATAACTACCAAGGGAGATTTTTCTAGAAAATTTGAGATAGATAATTGACCATCTCCAGATAAGCCAACAACAAGAAAACCATTTTTCTTAAGTTCCTCAAGTGCCCTATTTAAGTTAACAACTCTACTTACTTGCAAGTGTTCTAAGGCTCCTGCAGCTACTTTAGCGACTGTACCAGTCAATCCAGCAGATCTTCTTTGAGGAATAATTATGCCTTTGCAACCAAATGCTTCCGCTGATCTTATAATCGCACCAACATTATGTGGATCAGTTATACCATCTAATGCTAAAAGTATTGGATTTGCACAGTTGTGTTTAGAAAAATCGATTAATTGCTCTAAGGATATTGTTTTGGAGCATGCCAACTGTAATGCTACACCTTGATGTGAAGCACCATAAGTCAATTGCGAAAGCCTATTCCAAGAAACTTCTTCAATAAGGACACCTTTTGATTTAAGGTCCTTGAGCAAAATATAGAATTTGTCTGAAGAAAAGATTTCTGAAGTACACCAAATCCTATTAATAGATCTATCGCTACTAAGAGCCTCATAAACTGAATGTTTTCCCCATATCCAATCATCAAAATTCCTCTTATTAGTAAACTCTTGATATGTATTATGTTTGTTGTTGGAAAATTCTGAATTTGATTTAAATTTTGGTTTCAATCTATTTAAAGATGAAAAAGTATTATTCGTTTCTTTTTTATTAAAATTTTCAGCATTCTTATTTTTTGCAGAATTGTTCAAAAATCTATCATTTTTTTCCGTACGATTTATACTTTTTGAATAATTACCATAATCTGAATTTTTTTTATAATTTTTATTATTTTTTCCAGAAATATTTTTTTTAGGGGACTTTTTCATAGTTTCAATTCATTTTTAATTCTAAATATTCAAAAAGTGTTGATAATCTTTGAGGATCTTTTAAAAATAGCCAACCAATAAGAGTTTCAAAACCAGTTGCTCTGGAGTATATGGTGGGGTCTGAAGATCTTTGATATCTCTTAGTTTTATTTCTAGCACGCCTAATTAGATCCATTTCATTTGAATTTAATAAATGTTCAATTTGACTTAATGATTTTGACTGAGATTTTGCTTTTACTTCGTTTACTACAGATAAATGAAGGTCTTTAGATTTTAAAGGAAAATGAACATGCCTTAGTCTTTGGTGGAGCTCCCATACCGAATCTCCAAGCCAAGCAAGTTGAATAACCCCTATATCTTCGGGAGTTCCATATGGAACCAAGTTTTGAATCCAATAATTCAATTTTTTAAATAATTTAAGGCATCTTCAAGGCTTGACTTCAAGTTAAGAAAATCCCCTAATCGAACAAGTTTAATTGTTTGAGCCACTCTCGAATTGCCAACGACAGAGAACCCAAGTTTCGACTTTTTGCATTCTTTAGCAGTCTGAACAAGTGCTCCAAGACCCGAGGAATCTAAAAAATCTATTTTTGTAAGGTCGATAACAAACGGAAACTCATTTTTTAAGTTATTAGTTACAAAAGTCTTAAATTGTTTTTCTGAGAAAGCATCAAGTTGACCTTTAAAAGTAAACACAATAGTGTTTGTTTTAACCTCAAGGTTTCCTCTTAAAGAAACCGTTAACTTCTGGAAATCTTCTATGATCTAATACCTCCAAAAAATTAATTTATCAAATGTAATTATCAAATCAAAAGAAAACAATATGTCAACATCTTTCTAACATTAGAGAAACAAATTTTTTAAATAAATAATCTGAATCATGAGGGCCAGGTCCTGCTTCTGGATGATATTGCACACTAAAAATTGGCTTATTATTAACTTCTAAGCCAGCCACAGTATTATCGTTAAGGTTGTAGTGGGTTATCCTAACTATATCCTTTGAGAGAGAATTAGGGTCAATAGCAAAACCATGATTCTGACTAGTAATCTCAATTTTATTATTTTCACCACAAGGGTGATTTAAACCACGATGTCCAAAAGTTAATTTGTATGTTGAGCCTCCTAATGCTAATCCAAATATTTGATGGCCAAGGCAAATACCAAACATAGGTATTTCACCATATTCAATAAGAGATTTTGCTAAATCTATACCTTCAGAAACAGAAGAAGGATCGCCTGGACCATTTGAGAAAAATATACCATCCGGCTTATTCGATAAAACATCTTTTAGAGAAGATCTAGAAGGTAAAACTAAAACTTCACAACCATGTGATACAAGTCTATTTAGAATTGAATTTTTAATTCCAAAATCAATTGCCACTATTTTTAATTTTTTAGACGATTCAGGATATCTTTTTCTCAAATCAAAAATTGTTTGTGTATGACTTTTCCATAAATATTGTTGCTTTGTTGAAACTACTTTTGATAAATTCAAACCCTCCATCTTTGGCGTATCATTAATTATTTTTAAACAACTTTCATCAGATTTATCTAAAGAGGTAATAATTCCATTCATCGCACCATTAGATCTTAAAATTTTAACTAGAGCCCTTGTATCAATTCCATAAAGACCTATGATATTTTTTTCTACTAACCATTGATTAAATTTCTTTTTTGATCTCCAATTGCTGTTATTAGATGAAAAATTTCTAACAATTATCCCCTTAACATTAATATTAGATTCTGAATCTTCAAAATTAATACCAGTATTTCCAATCTCCGGGAAAGTGAATGTTAATATCTGACCATAATAACTTGGATCAGTAATAACTTCTTGATATCCTGTCATTCCAGTATTAAAAACTATCTCACCACTGGCTGTACCAGAAGCACCAAAAAAGAATCCTGGAAATACAATTCCATTACTTAATACTAATTTCGCGTTTTTCTTATATGGATTAATCATCAATTTGAAATTAATTAATCTGTAGATAAATAATTTTTTAAGAGTAAAAACTTTTTCCAAGGATCTCCTTGATTAATAGAAAATAAAGCTTTATTAAATCCTTCATTTAAATCATCCTCAATTCCTGCGGCCCAAAGCACTAAAGCAGCATTAAAGGCAACAACATCTTTATGTGCTTTTTGTCCAGAACCATTTAAAACAGACTTTAATATTTCCTCGTTGGACTCAATATCAGAAACAACAAGCTTTTCATTAGAAATATTTTCATGATTAAAATCTGAAATATTTATTTCTGAAAACCGTAATTCACCATTTTCAACAAGCACTAATTTATTTTCTCCTTGAAGAGAAGCTTCATCAAGGCCGCCAGAGCCATGAACAACTATTGCTCTATTCATGCCCATTTTTAAAAGCGCGCTTCCCATAGGTTTTAAAAGATCCTCAGAAGCAACACCCAAAACTTGCGCATTGGGTCTTAAAGGATTTACCAATGGTCCAAGTTGATTAAATATTGTCCTTATTCCAAGGGTCTTTCTTAATGGAGCAAGTTTTATTAAAGATTTGTGCCAAACAGGTGCAAACAAAAAAGTTATTCCAATTTCACTTATGGCTGAGATTATTTTTTCTAATGAACAATTTAAATTCAAACCAAGATTCAACAAAACATCAGCAGAGCCAACTTTTCCACTAGCGCTTTTATTTCCGTGTTTAGCTATTTTTACCCCACAAGATGCAGCTACAAATGCTACTGCAGTAGAAATATTAAATGTATTAGCTCCATCCCCTCCTGTTCCACAAGTATCCACCAAATACAAATTTGGCCTTGCTATTGGCAATTCGCAAACATTTAATAGTTCCTCAGCCATAGAACTTAGTTCTATACCTGTAGAGCTTTTAGCTCTCAAAGCGCTCAAAAACGCTCCTGTTTCAACATCTGAAATTTCATCATTAAGCCATCTTTGCATTAAAGATCTAGAAGTTAAATCATCAAGGTTCCTTCCCTCTAACAAATTATTTAAGATTTCAGCGTTTGATAAATTGGAAAACATTTAATTATTGAAGAAAAATTATGAAAAAATTTAATCTGAGGTATCAAAACTTGAGCCAATTAAATCTTTATTAGTATTTGAGGGCCTAAAGTTTCTTGACCAAATATTCTTTGTATTTGAAAAAAGTTGATTTTTAGTGATTTTCCAAAATTTTAAAATTTTTTCAATATCATTTTTAATTTCAATTTCTCCAGGGAAATTGTTATAGCGATTTATTAATCTAGCTAAATTTATATAGTCAAGTTCTTCTGGCGTTTTTTTTGTGATAAGGGAATCTATAATACTCTTGTCGGTTTCATGTAATGGATGAGTTTGTTCGTTACCCATAAATAAATACTGAATCATTTATAAAATTAGCTCACATATCCAAAAATGAAACATTATCTTAATCATATGGGCAAAATAAAATGAAAAATTTAAACATAAAAGTTATAGCTAAATACCTTAGACCCTACAAAAAAGAATTCTTATATGGAGCTTTAGCTCTCTTGGTAGTAAATATATTAAGTGTTGTAATACCCTTAGAAGTAAAAAATATAATTGACCAACTACAAATTGGGTTTTCCTCTGACTTTGTTATTTCTAAATCTTTGTGGTTAATATTTTTAGCAACTTTAATGGGTTTAATAAGATTATTTTCAAGACAGATTGTCTTCGGTATAGGTAGAAAAGTAGAGGTAAATCTTCGTCAAAAACTTTTTGAACATTTACTAATTCAAGATCCAGATTGGATCCAAGAGAAAGGAAGTGGAGACATTATTAGCAGAGCTACAAGCGATGTTGAAAATATAAGAAGACTATTAGGCTTTACTGTTTTAAGCCTGTGCAACATTGTATTAGCTTATTCATTCACTATTCCTTCAATGTTTGCGATTAATAAAACATTAACAATATCAGCTTTAATGATATTTCCATTAATCCTTGGAATTGTAAGTCTATTCGGCGGCAGAATGGTTAAACAAAGAAAAGCTCAACAAGAATCATTATCAAAACTTAGTGATTTAATACAGGAAGATCTTTCTGGCATAAGCGCCATCAAAATTTATGCCCAAGAAAATGCTGAGAAAAAAGAATTTAACATATACAATAATTCTTATCGAAATTCAGCTATAAAACTTGCAAGAACAGCTAGTACCCTATTCCCTTTGTTACAAGGTATTTCCTCAATTTCATTATTGATTTTATTATCATTAGGATCTTTCCAACTAGAGAGTGGATTTATTTCGATAGGTGGTTTAGTAGCTCTAATTCTTTACGTAGAAAGACTTGTCTTCCCTACGGCTCTATTAGGTTTTACCTTAAATACTTTTCAACTCGGTCAAGTAAGTTTAGATCGTGTGGAAGAGATCTTTCAGAACAGACCAAATATTGTAGATAGGGCAGAAGCTAAATTATTAAAAAGGAAGATTAAAGGATTTTTAGAAGCAAAAAATTTAACGATAAAGTATCCAGGATCAAAATTTAACTCATTAAATAGTCTTAATTTTAAGATTTATCCTGGAGAACTTATTGCAATAGTTGGCCCAGTAGGTTGTGGCAAGACAACATTAGCAAAATCTCTAGGAAGAACTATTGAAATACCAGACAATCAATTATTTTTAGATGAAATTGATGTAAAAACTCTAAAATTAAATGAACTTAGAAAAAATATTTCAATCGTTCCTCAAGAAGCATTCTTATTTACTTCTACAATTTCAGAAAACCTAAGTTTTGGAGAACCCAAAGCATCTAAAGTTTTAGTTAAAGAAAGCGCTACAAAAGCAGGATTAATTGATGATATCAATAGTTTTCCACAAAGATTTAAAACTATTGTTGGCGAAAGAGGTATTACTTTAAGTGGAGGACAAAGACAAAGAACTGCACTAGGAAGAGCACTACTTGTTAATTCTCCTATTGTTGTTCTTGATGATGCATTAGCAAGCGTAGATAATAAAACAGCAGCAAAAATTATAGATGAAATGAGTGATAGAAGTAATAAAACAATCATCATGATAAGTCACCAACTTTCTGTTGCAGCTACCTGTGATAGGGTTCTAGTAATGGATAAAGGAGAAATAGTACAAGAAGGGTCTCATAAAGATTTAGTAAAAATAAATGGATTATATAAACAACTTTGGGAGAGAGAACTAGCTACAAGAATTGTTAAGAGCTAAAAATAATTTTTTTCTTGTAATATATAGATTTAAATTATGTTTAAATATCTGAAAAAAATCATGAATAATAAGGCGGTAAATTTAACTAATGATCCTTATTCATTACATAGAATATTAAATACAGATATTAAGAAAGATCCTAATAACCAAGAAGATGAAATAATTTTTGGATGTGGATGTTTCTGGGGGGCTGAAAAATGCTTTTGGAAACTTCCAGGAGTTGTCACAACTTCTGTAGGTTATGCTGGTGGCGAAAAAAGCAATCCAACTTATTATGAAGTATGTTCGGGCTTAACTGGTCATTCAGAAGTTGTAAGAGTTATATGGGATAAAAGTGAAATTGATGTAAGTGATTTATTAAAAATGTTTTGGGAATGTCATGACCCTACTCAAAAAAACAGGCAAGGTAATGATATGGGAACCCAATATAGATCAGCAATATATTACAAAAAAGAAAATAATATTAAAACAATATTAGCCAGTAAGAAAGAATATCAAAAGGAACTAAACAAAAAAAATTATGGTTTAATCGAAACGGAAATAAAAATGATTGATTCATATTTTTATGCTGAACAATACCATCAACAATATCTTGCATCAGCTGGAAGCAGGCAGTATTGTTCTGCGTCACCTACAAAAGTTAAGTTAGGAGTTTTTACTGGAAGCAACTATAAATTAGAAGACCATATATGGGAAAACTTTAATTGGGAAGTTGATAAGTGTGTATTGAGATCTGATAACAATCCTATAAAGAATAACATTTAAATCAAACTTATCTTTATAGTTAAGATACGGGGCGTAGCGCAGTTTGGTAGCGCACCACTTTGGGGTAGTGGGGGTCGTGGGTTCAAATCCCGCCGTTCCGATTACTTATCATCTTCATTTATAAGGGATTTGTATAGTTTATATGAACTTATGCCTACTGCTATGAATGTAAAAGAAGAAAAAAAAGCTAAAACCAATATAGTTAAATTTGAGACTTCCACTTCACCTAGTTGGAAAGATATAAAAATGTCCATTAGAAAGAATTTTTTAAAACCTTAACACAATTGCAAAATTTTTTTTTCAAATCCAATTATAAATTCAAAAGAATTACCACACCAAAAATAACTCGATAGATAATAAATATTTTCAACCCATTGGAAGAAAAATACTTTAATAAAAAATCTATAGCTAATAAAGATGACAAAAATGTCGTAATGAGACCAACAAAAAGAGGGAGAAAACCTAATGAATAAAAATCATTTATAGAAGAAATAAGCTCAACAATTGCAGCAAGAGAGATAGCTGGCATTCCTAAAAGAAAAGAAAATTTCGCAGCATCGCCTCTTTCCCATCCAGATATTAGAGCGCTAGAAATAGTAATCCCCGATCTTGAAACACCTGGGAAAATGGCAAATGCCTGAAAGAAACCTATAAAAAAACTATCTGAATAATTATGATTATTAATATTAATAGAACCTCTTTTCGAACTATCTGCCAAGTACATAAAAAAAGCCATTAGAAATGAGACCAATGCTATTGATAAATTTGAACGAAGAACATTTTCAAAAAAAGAAGAGAAAAATATTTTTATACTCCCACCAAGCAAAACAATTGGAATTGTACCAATCAAAATAGACCTTAATAATCTTTCATGTAAGAGATATTCAAGAAATTTTTTGGAAGATTGACTTCTGAAATTAAAAATATCATTTCTAAAATACCAAGCTATTGCTAAAACACTTCCAAGTTGAATAGTAGCGGACAAAGATGCTCCAGGATCATCAATACCTAAAAAAAGAGAAATAACTTTTAAATGAGCTGTACTACTTACAGGAATAAATTCTGTCAAACCTTGAATTAATCCATATAAAATAAATTTTAAATATTCCAAAAAAATTATTAAATCACCTAATTAATTAATAGCAATTTACATTTAAAAATTAAAAGCTAGTATAGAAAAATGAAAAAAAAATCAATTTTAATTTTATTTTTTCTTTTTTCCTTAATCTTTTCTGATTCTGCGAGAGCTAACTATTGGTTAATAATTGGAACTTATAGACAAGGACCTGGAAGAAGGCCAGAGGTCAGTGGAATAACAAGTCCCTCGTTACATTCTATTCCCATGAAAGACTTAGATACTTGTAATAAGGCTGGCGAAAAAATTACTAATGAAATATACAAACCTGTTTGGCAATTTGATAGTAGATGGACGTGTGTATTTAGAGGTGATTAGTAATAAAGTTACCTTTTAACATCGTGAGCACAACCATCTCCCTTATAATTCTCACTCTCGTAAAAATCATTTTTTGTCCCAAAATAAACTGATAATAAAACGAAAGGTAAGCTTAATATAAATAAAATAGTAGTTAAATCCATAGTGTGAACATATTATTAAAGGTTATGAAAATTTAAAATTACAATTTTTGAATTAACTCGTGATTAATAATCTGTGGGTCCTTTAATACCAAGATAAAAGAAGGCTCCTAAACCAACTAAAAGTAAAACTCCAGCAATAGCTGCAGAAGGAACAAAACCCCCTATTGCAAAGGAAGAAAGATAATACATCTATAAAACTAAATCTAGTTAGATGATATCAATAAAAAATAGGTATTTGTAAAAAATTTTGACTCGAAGACAATTACACAATATCTTTCTAAGCCACTAAAGTCGAATCCTCGTTATCTGCAGAAATTCTTATTCTCTCTTCCAACTTGGGACCATATAATTCATTTCCCCAAATTTCAACTCTTGAATCATTTGGAGCCATAAAAGTAAGAATGTCAGTTGGAAATAAAACTCTTTCTAAGAAAAAATTAGATGGGCCAATACATCTCAATACAACCATCCTACAGCCTTCATTTTTGTAAGAAAACTCAACCATCCCTAAACAGCAAAATATGTTCAATTAAACACTATTAAGAACTTAAAAAAATGTATAAAAAATTACTGAAAAAAAAAGAAGTTTGGAAAATGCTACAAATTCAACGCAGCCTCGACTAAATTTCTTTCTTGATCAATTAATAATAGCGCGTAGGATTTTATAACATCAAAACTTTCATGAGGAATTGAGACATTAAGCATTCTCAAGAAATTAGATAATTTTTTATCTTGTAGAGCGTTGCCTTTCTGTAAAAACATTTCTTTTTCCTGATTTGTTTTCCATATGTTCATATACTCCATCTTCAAAGGCTTTAAGTGCCAAATATTGTCGATTAAAGTCCAAATATCTAAATATTCTTTTAGGTTATTTTGAATTTTCAATACATAAGATGATTCATGAAGACTCAAATTAGTTGAATTTATGGTTCGATCATTTATGTCATTAGGATAAGGTTTAATTCCCAAAAACCATCCCTCAAGAATTAATAAATCAGGATTATCTAATCTCCAATGAGATCTATCTCCTAGACCATTTCTTAAAGATTTATCAAAAACTGGTACATTTAATTCTCCATTTATCTTCCAATTTAATAATGTTTCATACATTAATTTTACTGAGTGACTACCAGGAAATCCTCTTGAAACATTCCAAGGGTTATTCTTAATTGCTAATTTCATTTCATTTGATGGGAGGTAAAAGTCGTCAATTGAAATAACCGCAATTTTGAAATTTAATTTTAACGATATAGCTTCGAGCCATTTACCTAGTGTTGTTTTCCCTGTACCAGGTAAAGCTGAGATTCCAATTATTTTTCTATCAAAAAAGTTATTTTGAAATTTATAAGCCTGAGATAAAAGAGGTAAAGCCAAACCCCAAATCCAATCATCATTTACTTTATTGTTCCAATATTGATCAATTGAAAGAATGTTTTTTTGATTATTCCAAAAATTGAACCAATCATCCAAGGATTCCCAACCAATATCTATAATTAATTTTTCAAATTTATCAAGAGGAAAATTAATATCTAAATCTTTCATATATCTAACTTAGTTCTCGCTTATTTATCAATTTATTGAGTTCATTTTTCCAACCATATCCATTTGGTTCAGAAGCTAAAGTAAATTTCACTTCCTTTAATTGATCAAGTAAATTTAAGTTAGGTCCATCTATTCCAGGAATAACGATTTTAATATCTGAGTTTAAAAGTAAGGGCAAATCATTTGGAGAGTCACCTAAACCTATAATTTCAATATTTTGAACATTTGAATATTCTTTGAGAGCATTTATTGCTTTACCTTTATTCGATTTTGTAGATAATAAGTGACTCATTCTATTTCCCTTAAAAATATCCACATTGAACTTTTTACAACAGATATTAATTTTCTCTTCTAGATAACTTGGCGGATTTAAAAAAGGCATGCTCCAATGCCTATCACGCATTAAGTTCAATGAGTTGCCTTTTAAACCTGTGAGCTGAGTGGCTTCTTGATTAGTGAGATTATTAAGAGGAGTAAGTTTATAATCGATTTCATCAGAAATAGAATTTAAGATTTCTTCAAGAGATTCGTATTTTATTCCAAGAATAATTTCTCCATTTACTCTGTTAAGAGACTCACCGTATATTGCCGCACCATTCTCGACAATATAAGGATCCGTCAAGTTAAGTTCCTTTCTAATAACTTTTACCTCAGAAGCGGTTTTGCTTGTACAAAGAATTACTGGTATAGATAATTTTTGTAGTTTTTTTATAGTTTTTTTAGCAGGTGATAAATCATATGAGTGATCCATTAAAGTACCATCTACATCACTTACTACCCAAATAGAAGAATTATCTATCATTTTTATAAAGCACTAAGCCAAATTACTTGAAAAGCATCAAGACTAATATTTTTGCAATTGTATTTAGTTGATGTTAAAAAATCATGTGTATTGAAATCATTATCAATTATTTTCGGTAGATCATTATCATTCAATTGATAATTAATTTTATTTTCAGTCATATTATGGATTGCGAAAACAGACTCAGATCCTTTACCTCTTTTGATTACAACAATATCACTTCTACCTTTAGACAAACATTTCATTTCTGAACAAGGGTTAAATTGCTCTAATTTTGACCTGACATCCATAGCATCGCGAAGATATTTTAAGTTTTTATTTGCATTAGATTCAGGATTATTTAAAACGGATAAAAGATTTTCTGATTTAAACTTTTCTCTATTTAGGTCTCTTCTTTGACCTGTCATAGAAAAACTTTTTATATCATTTTCTGAAGCTAGTAATGCCGGTAAATAAAATGCAGGAACACCTTTCAGAGCCATTACTAATAATTGACTCAAAATAAATCTCTCAAATTGAAATCTTTTAGCATCTCTACTGGAGTCTTCCATTGCACTCCACCAACTAATATTCAATTCATAAGGTTTATCATCACCATTTGACAAACGTCTATGACTTACTAATCCACCTCTTTTTTCACAATTAATTAATAAATCTTTAATTCTCTGCTCATTCATTAAACCCTCAAGAGCTCTTAGCCCAACACCATCATGTGATGCAGTGAAATTAAATAAAGTAGTATCTTCAGGTAATATGGGCCAATCAAAAATCCATGAGTTTAGGATATCAGCTCTTGAAGTAATAATTGCCTCTAGGAGAAGAGGGGGCAATGGGAAATTATATGCCATGTGGGCTTCATCATGAGGAATCAGATAAGATAGATTTTCCTTTTGAGGAACATTAGTTTCAGTTATTAAAACTCCCTCATCAAGAAGATTATTTAAAAGAACTCTTAAGAGTTTCACAATTGAATGTGCTTTTGGTAAATGCAAGCAAGTTGTGCCTGATTCCTTCCAAATAAAACCTACAGCATCTAACCTGAACCATTTAATTCCATTAGATAAATAAGTAATAATTAAATTTAAGAATTCAATAGTCATTTTTGGATTATGCCAATTCAAATCTATTTGATCTGGGCCAAAAGTTGTCCAAACTTGTTTAGGACCATTTTCAGTATTTATTTGAGAAAACAATGAAGAACTTCTTGGCCTAACAACATTTGACCAGTCAAGATTTTGTTTTGGTGAAAAAACATTTGATATGCCAGGTTCTTGAGATTTAATAAATTGTTGAACCCATGGGTGAGATGATGAGACATGGTTTAGTACTAAATCAGCCATCAAATCATGATTTTCAGAAATACTTTTGAGATCATCCCAACTACCAAATTTTTCTTCTAAAGAATCATAACTTGAGACTGCAAAACCTCCATCACTTGTAGATTTCAGAAAAGGAAGAATATGTACAACTTTAGAAAGACTGCCAAAATGTTTACTTAACAACTCACCAAGAGTTTTTAATGTTGCCTCGCCATTTTTATAAATACTATCTGCATAAGTTATCAAAACCGAATGAGATTCGTTCCACCTTTCCTTATCTCTTATTTCTTCATAAGCAGATTTCTCTGAGAAATCATCTAAAATCTGTAATAATTGGTTTGAAATAAAATTAATTTCTTCTGTAGTATTATTTGAATAAATTGTTTTTAACAATTTATCAATCAGTAATCTATCTAATTTTTTCTCTGAATCAATTTGCTTCACTTTGAAAAAATCAACGAAGTATTAATACTATTCTGCACATCAATTAGAAAATGGACTTTCAACAAGGTTTAATCACAACAATACATGAATATGGAGTTACAAGAAATTTACTTAAAGAATTAAACAAAAGTCTTAAAAAAAGACCAACTAGTATTTTAATACCTTGCTTATATGAAGAATTTGAACGTCCAGCATTAAAAGACATTAGAGAAGTTTTAAAAGACCTTACAGGCTTAAATGAATTAGTTATCGCGCTCTCTGCAAAAACTGTTCAACAAGTTAAATCAGCAAAATCCTTTTTTGACTCAATGCCATTTCCAGTTCACGTTCAATGGACTAATTCTCCCTCTGTAATAGAACTATTAAAAAGCCAAGAAAAAAATGGATTAGAACTTTTAGGAACTCCAGGTAAAGGTTGGGCTGTCTGGCAAGGCATAGGAGTTGCAACAAGAAGATCTGAAGTTGTTGCTCTTTTTGATGCTGATATAAGAACTTTTAGTCCTTTGTATCCTTCAAGAATGATACTACCACTTCTGGATGAATCATATGGAATATCATATGTAAAGGCTTTTTACAGCAGGTTATCCTTAGAGACTAATCAATTGCAAGGTAGAGCAACAAGATTATTTGTGGGTCCCTTATTGGCTAGTCTTGAGCAGTTAGTAGGGAAGGGTCCCTTTTTACAATATCTTCAATCATTTAGGTATCCATTAGCAGGTGAATTTGCTTTCACTAAAGACCTTGCTATGAATTTACGAATTCCTTGTGACTGGGGTTTAGAGATAGGTTTATTATCAGAGGTTTATAGAAACGTAAGAACCTCGAAAATAGCGCAAGTTGACCTTGGCTTGTTTGATCATAAACACAAGAATATTGGTGATTCATCTAAAGAAGGATTGCAAAAAATGTGTACAGAAATACTTTCAAGTGTTTTAAGAGGCCTCATGGAGCATCAAGCAGAGACCTTAACAAGTACTCAACTAGCAACCTTAGAAGTTCTTTACAAAAGAGTTGGCGAAGATCGTGTAAAACAATTTGGATTAGATTCTGCAGTTAATCAACTTCCATACGATAGGCATGAAGAAGAGCTATCAGTACAAAAATTTGCGAAATTATTGAGACCAGCCACAGAAGATTACTTAGCTTGCCCTACGACACAGCAGTTACCAAGTTGGTCAAGAGTTCTATCTTGTGAGAACAAACTGCAAGAAGATTTGGCAATTGCCGGATCAAAAGATATAAAAACAACTGAAAAAGAATTAATTAAAAACTTCTAAAGTAAAAAGTACCTTTGAGCCATAGGGACTTCATCAAGAGGTTCACAAATAAGAAGTTCACCATCAGAAAAAACTTCATAAGTTTGAGGATCAACCGTAATATTTGGTAATTTACTATTAAGTTTTAAATGTGATTTATTGATATTTCTCGTATTTTCTACGGCAATACATTTCTTTTGTAAGCCTAATGTATTTGGAATATCTTGATCAATTGAATTTTTGCTTAAAAAAGTAAAAGAACTCTTAATTAGAGATTGGCCGTAACTTGCAAACATAGGTCGACCATGTACAGGACCCGGAGTAGGAATTGAAGCATTTGCATCACCCATTTGAGACCAAACTATAGATCCCCCTTTAACAACTAATTCGGGCTTTACTGCAAAAAATGAAGGTTTCCACAATACTAAGTCTGCAATTTTTCCCTTTTCTATAGATCCAACATATTTATTAATACCATGAGCTATTGCAGGATTAATTGTAACTTTAGAGATATATCGCTTTACTCTATAATTATCGTTCCTATCAGAATCCTGTGAGAGAGGTCCTCTTTGCACTTTCATTTTGTGGGCAGTTTGAAAAGTTCTTGTTATTACTTCACCAACTCTTCCCATAGCCTGAGAGTCACTAGCTATGATTGAGAAGGCACCAATATCATGTAGGATATCCTCTGCAGCAATAGTCTCTCTTCTTATCCTTGATTCAGCAAATGCAATATCTTCTGGAATTTTAGAATCTAAATGGTGACATACCATCAACATATCAAGATGTTCTTCAAGTGTATTTCTCGTATAAGGTCTTGTTGGATTAGTACTACTTGGAAGAACATTTTTTTCTCCACAAATTTTAATAATATCTGGGGCATGACCTCCACCTGCACCTTCGGTATGAAAAGTATGAATTGTTCTTCCTGCTATAGCTTTAATGGTATCTTCAACAAAGCCTGCCTCATTTAAAGTATCCGTGTGAATACAAACTTGAACATCAAAGTCATCTGCAACATTTAAACAAGAATTTATTGTAGATGGAGTGGTTCCCCAATCCTCATGAAGCTTCAATCCACATGCACCTGCTTCAACCTGATCAATAAGATTGATCTCGTTTGTTGAGTTTCCTTTTCCAAAAAAACCTAAATTCATGGGAAATGCTTCGGCAGATTGAAGCATTCTTGAAATATGAAAAGAACCAGGAGTACATGTAGTGGCATTTGTTCCAGTTGCAGGTCCAGTTCCTCCTCCTAACATGGTTGTAATTCCGGAGGCTAATGCTGTCTCAATTTGTTGGGGACAGATAAAGTGAATGTGGGTATCTATTGAACCTGCAGTGAGAATATGGCCTTCTCCAGCTATTATTTCTGTTGATGCACCAATAACAATATCGACATTATCCTGGATATCAGGATTACCAGCCTTACCAATTTCAAAAATCATTCCATCTTTTATACCCACATCAGCCTTAATTATTCCCCACCAATCTACGATCAAAGCATTAGTTATTACGGTATCTACAGCTCCATCAGATCTTCTGACTTGAGACTGTCCCATGCCATCTCTAATAACTTTACCTCCACCGAATTTAACTTCATCTCCGTATGTAGTTAAATCCTTTTCTACTTCTATAAAAAGTTCGGTATCAGCAAGTCTTACTCTATCTCCAGTAGTGGGTCCGTAAGTTTGCGCATAAGTATTTCTGTCAATTTTATAGGACATAATTTTAAGTATCTAAAGAACCGTTAACCAATGAATTGAAACCATGTGCAATTCTTAACCCTGAATAAGGAACTAATTTGACATCAGTTGTATCTCCAGGTTCAAATCTAATTGCCGTTCCTGCAGGAATGTCAAGACGCATACCAAGTGTTAATTCTCGATCAAAAATTAAAGCCTTGTTAGCTTCAAAAAAATGATAATGAGATCCAATTTGTACAGGTCTATCTCCAGAATTAGAAACTTTTACTGTTTTCATTTCCTTACCAAGATTTAATTCGATTTCACCTTGTTCAGGAATTATTTCGCCTGGAATTAAATTACTCATAACTAGTTAATCGGATTGTGGATAGTAACTAACTTTGTCCCATCAGGAAAAACTGCTTCTATTTGGACTTCATCAACCATTTCAGGAATGCCCTCCATAACTTGTGATTTTGAAAGCCAAGTAGTTCCCTCTGACATTAATTGACTTACACTTTTTCCATCTCGAGCTCCTTCAAGGACTTGAAAACTCAAAAAAGCAATTGTTTCAGGATAATTAAGCTTAAGACCTCGACTAAGCCTTCTCTCAGCTAAGAGCGCAGCAGAAAAAATCAATAATTTATCCTTTTCTTGAGGGGAAAGATGCATAATAAAAAATTAATCTATAAATTCTTAAAAAAGGTTCTTTCTGAACATAATTAATAATTCATAGAATCTTGTAAAGGCCATACACCTTGATATTTTGGCTCACAAAATCCACTAACAGACCTAATTTGTTTCCAAATACAAAAAAAACATTTCCTAGCTTCCTGAGAAGAACTACCAAGGAATCTTACAGAGATTCCATTTTCAAGGTTCCCAATAGATAAATTATTATCAGTTTCATTAAAAATCTTTTTTATATTTACAACAAGATTATTTATTTTTGACGCAGAAAAATCTTTTTCGCAAATCCAAATTAAAGATCCAAAAACAGGCATGTAATCCATACCTGACTTGGCCGCATAACTTGCCTTAGATAATTCAATTTGATCAACATATTCCCAATCATCATATAAATCATTATTTCTCATAATTTCTAATTTAGACCTAAAAACTCCACTCTCAATAGATTCTCCAGAAGAAGACCGTCCAAGTCTTATTAAATCAGTAAATAAAAAACTTGAAGTTTCTGAAATAGATACTTTAAACTTTTGCTCATATAAACCATTTGCAAAGATAATTGTTTCTTGAGGGAGATATTCCAAATGAGAATTATCAAGAATATTTATGAGATTTTTTTGCTTTGAAAAAGTTCCTTTTGGATTGATTTTAGATATCCCAACTGATCCATATACTTTCTGAGCTGAAGAAGTAGTCAACAATACCTTAGAGTTTTTTTCAAGATTTACCTCAAACTCAAGTAAATCGCCGCCAACCAATCCCCCTGCAGTATGAAGAACAGGTAAAATGCACCTGCCCTCCTGATCATGAGTAGACTTTAATATCTTGTAAGGAGAAGTTGATTTAGATTTAAAGATTGTTTTATCAACATTTCCTAAACTTGCTTTATTATTGAAAAAATTTAAGAAACAATTACCTTCCCAAGGAGTTTTAATCATAAATTGTTTTCTTTAATTACTAAATTAAAGTAACTAAAAATTTTGATTATGAGAATGAATAAACAAATTGTTGTAACTGATTGGATTAAGGAAAAACCGAAATTAGGTTTATTTTTAAAACTTACCCTAAGTTCAGATGAAAGAAGAATCTTACGAGGAAAAAGATTAACTGATTGTGATCAAGAAATAATTTTACAATTACCTAGAGAGGGCAAATTAAATGATGGAGATATTCTTTCAACTAATGCGTCCAATTTTTATGTTGAGATAATTGCCAAAAAAGAAAATTTAATTGAAATAAGTTCAAACTCTAAAATTGAACTTATTAAAACTGCTTATCATCTTGGGAATAGGCACGTAGAAGTAGAAATCGAAGAAGGTATCCTTCTAACAAAAAGTGATTATGTTATTAAAAATATGCTTCTTAATTTTAAAGTTGATGTAAAAAATACGAAAAAAAAGTTTTTTCCGGAAAGAGGTGCCCATAGTCATGACTAAAAGTCACTTATTAAAATATTTATTAATAAGTCCTAACTTACCAGTTGGAGGATTTTGTTATTCAGAGGGAATGGAGAGTTTTCTTCATAATAAAAATTTAACAGATTCAAATTCTGTAAAAGAATTAATCATAAGTGAGCTAGAAATTGGTCAAATAAGATTAGATGCAAGTCTTTTACTAGCTTTTTTTGATATTTTCAAGGAGATAAACAATCGCAAAAATTTAAAAGGTAATTTGCAAAAGCTAATGAGTTTGGATAAATGGATCCTCTCATCAAAGGACTCTTTCGAAATGAGAGAACAACAAATTCAAATGGCAAAATCTCTCTTCGATTTAACCAAAGAATTTGGATTTGAATATCTATATGAAAATAATAAAAAAAGCTCCTGGTCATTAGCGTGGAGTTGGGCTTGTTATTGTTTTGAAATTACAAAGTTAGAAATGATTGAGAATTTTTTCTATACATGGAGTGCCAACCAACTTAGTGCTGCGTTAAGAATTATTCCTATTGGGTCAACAAAAGCACAATTAATTCAGAGAGACTTATTAGCAATAATTTCAAAAGTTTCTAAAGAAATTATGGACAAAGAAATTGATGACATCTATTTTGGCAATGTAGGCTTAGCTATGGCACAACAAAATCATAATGACCTTTATACAAAACTTTTTAGAAATTAATTTATGAGCAGCAAATTGAGAGTAGGGGTTGCTGGGCCTGTAGGTTCAGGGAAAACTGCATTAGTAGAGACTCTATGCTTAAGCCTGAAAAAAAATTATGAGATAGCAATTGTCACAAATGACATCTACACCAAAGAAGATGCTAACTTTCTTATAAATAAAAAGGTTTTAGAGGAAGGAAGGATTATTGGGGTGGAAACAGGAGGTTGTCCTCATACCGCGATAAGAGAGGATTGTTCATTAAATAAAAATGCAGTTTTAGATTTAGAAAATAAATATAATCCTTTAGATTTTGTTTTTGTAGAAAGTGGAGGTGATAATTTAGCATCTAGTTTTAGTCCAGAACTTGTAGATTTATCAATATATGTGATTGATGTATCTGCCGGAGACAAAATTCCTAGAAAAGGGGGACCAGGGATAACAAGGTCGGATTTATTATTAATAAACAAAATTGACCTAGCAGATAAAGTTGGTGCAGATTTAAATATTATGAAAAGTGATACTGAATTTATGCGAAAAGGGAAACCTTGGTTTTTTACCAACCTAAGTATCGGCATAGGAGTTGAAGAAATAACTCAATTTTTAGAATCACATATACCCAACAATCAAAACTAGAAAAATGTTCATTAGTAATATATTGGATTCAACAAAAAGTTACGACTGATACAAAACGAATCCTCACTCGTTAATAACTTTTACTTTATCCCCCTATTGAGGGTCAATTACCTAATTTATCCTAATTCATGAGAATTTCAAGGCGTATTTTGGCAGGTTTAGCTACTGCCTCACTTGCGATCACAGCAACTTCATGTGGTGGAGGCGGAACCTCCGGAAGTTTCGATGACACAGTAACCGTTGGTATTTTGCATTCGTTATCTGGAACAATGGCTATCTCTGAATCAACTCTTGTTGATACAGAAAAAATGGCTATTGAAGAGATAAATGCTGCTGGTGGTGTTACAGTTGGCGGCAAAAGCTACAAAATAGAATACATAGTTGAAGATGGTGCATCTGACTGGCCTACTTTTGCTGAAAAATCAAAGAAACTTATAGACCAAGACGGAGTTCCTGTCGTATTTGGTGGATGGACATCTGCAAGTAGAAAGGCAATGTTACCTGTCTACGAATCAAAAGATGCGTTCCTCTACTACCCAATTCAATATGAAGCTCAAGAATGTTCTAACAACATTTTCTATACTGGTGCCACACCAAACCAACAATCGGAACCCGCGACAGATTTCATGTATAAGCGTTCTCCCGCAGCTGGTGGAGATTTCTTCCTTGTAGGTTCTGATTATGTTTTCCCAAGAACTTCAAACACAATCACAAAAGCACAGGTAAAACAGTTAGGAGGTAAAGTTGTTGGAGAAGATTACCTTCCATTAGGAAATACTGAAGTTGCTCCAATTATCTCAAAAATCAAAAAGGCGCTTCCTGAAGGTGGAATAATCATTAACACACTTAATGGTGACCAAAATGTTGCATTCTTCAAACAGATTCAAGACGCAGGAATCACACCTTCGAGTGGCTACTACGTAATGAACTATTCAATTGCTGAAGAAGAGATTAGTACAATTGGTCCTGAATTCCTTGAAGGTCACTACGGCGCTTGGAACTACATGATGTCAATTGATACTCCTGCATCTAAGAAATTTGCTAAAAGTTTCAAGAAAAGATGGGGAGCAGATCGTGTTGTAGCTGATCCTCAAGAATCTGCTTATAACATGGTTTACTTATGGAAACAAGCAGTTGAAGATGCTGGAACTTTCGACGACAACGCAGTAAGGGAAGCCCTAGTTGGACAAAAATTTGATGCTCCACAAGGTCCAGTTGAAGTTATGCCAAACCATCACTTATCTCAAACAGTAAGAATTGGAGAGATTAATGCAGAGGGTGGCTTTACAATTCTTGAAGAGACAGGAGTTGTTCTTCCTCAAGCATGGAACCAAAAGCATCCAAGCTCAAAAGGATTTGCATGCGATTGGACAGATCCTTCAAAAGGTGAAAAGTATAAGCTTTAATTTAATTAAAACCTATGCTTCAAAACAAAAGGAGGTTAACACCTCCTTTTATTTTATATAAACAAATATTTTCTTTTTCAAATTGGAGTTACTTCTCGACAGTCTTTTTAATGGTGTTGCGATCGGATCTGTACTACTTGTTGCTGCATTAGGTCTTGCGATTGTTTTTGGTCTTATGGGTGTTATTAATCTTGCCCATGGAGAACTTATGATGCTTGGGGCTTACACAACATACGTAACACAATTAATTTTCAAATTACCTCTATTAAAACCCTTCTACAATTCATACATAATAGTTTCAATTTTCCTTGCTTTCATTGTTAGTGGAGTAGTAGGCATTCTCCTGGAAAAAACCATAATAAGGAAGCTTTATGGAAGTCCACTAGAAACTCTTCTCGCCACTTGGGGCGTTAGCTTAATTCTTCAACAATTTGTCAGAAGTGTACCATTGGCTTATGGGACCGGTCTAGTTATAAGTCTTATAATTGGTCTATTTTTACCAACAACGTTTCCTCCAAAGATAAAAGAATCAATAAATTTCAGATATTTTAAATTTAGTTCTTGGGTATTGGCTGCTTTAACTGGGGTTCTCACCGGTAGCGTTATTTCATCCACTGTAAGCAAACTAAGTAGAGCGAGTGCTCGTAATGTTGATGTAACAGCTCCCTCATGGATGAGAGGTCAAGTAGAAATTTTAGGAACTGCATTTCCTAAAACAAGATTAATGATAATTGTAATTACACTTATCTCAGTAATAGCAATAACGTTATTTCTAAACCAAAGTGCTTGGGGGATGCGTATAAGAGCAGTTACTCAGAACCGACAAATGAGTGACTGCCTTGGTATATCTACTGAAAAAGTGGATATAATCACCTTCGGAATAGGATCTGGATTAGCAGGAGTTGCTGGAGTAGCAGTATCACTATTAGGTTCTGTAGGACCAAATGTTGGAGGAAATTATATAGTTGGCTGTTTTATGGTTGTAGTGCTGGGAGGAGTAGGAAATTTATTAGGTACAGTACTTGCTTCCTTTGGCATAGGAATAATGACGGATTTAATTGGTGCTGGGAGGCTCTTATCAATATGGCCAGATATGCCTTTACCACTCTCAAACACAATCAACTTTTTTGCGACAACAAGTATGGCAAGAGTAATGATATTTGCATTAATAGTTATATTCTTGCAATTTAAACCCACAGGTTTATTTCCTCAAAAAGGCAGGATGGTTGAAAACTAATGTCTCTAAGAAAATTTAAATTTGATAAAAGAATAGTATTATCATTCTGGATAATATTAATAGCTCTAATAATTGCAGCACCAACCTTACTTCCTGTATTTAGATTAAATCTTCTGGGTAGATACTTATCTTTGTCCATAGTTGCTCTTGGTGTAGATCTTATCTGGGGATATACAGGTCTACTAAGTCTTGGACAAGGTATATTTTTTGCATTAGGTGGGTATTGCGCAGCAATGTATTTGCAAATAACCAGCTCTTCTGAATTCCCAAATAATATTCCTGAATTTTTTGCTTTATATGGTGTTGAAAAATTGCCTTTTTTCTGGGAACCGTTTAAATCGCCAATTTTCACCTTCTTCGCTATCTGGATAATTCCAGCATTAGTTGCTGGTTTAATTGGATTTCTTGTTTTCAGGAATCGAATCAAAGGAGTTTATTTTTCTATACTTACCCAAGCTTCTCTTCTTGTGTTCTTTAACTTCTTTAATGGACAACAAAAACTTATAAATGGAACAAATGGATTAAAAACAGATGTAACACAAATATTTGGTCAGATGGTAGGTTCTGAGTCCATGCAAAGAATATTCTTTTGGATAACGGCCATACTAGTTATAGCCTCATGGTTTTTTGCAAAGTGGGTAGTTAGAGGAAGATTTGGAAATATTCTTATAGGAATACGAGATGATGAACCAAGAGTTAGGTTTACAGGATATAACCCAGTTATATTCAAGACTATAGTATTTTCTATTGCTGGAGGTCTCGCTGGAATTTCGGGAGCTTTATATACTGTTCAGTCTGGAATAGTGTCACCTCAATTCATGACAGTTCCCTTTTCTATAGAAATGGTTATATGGGTTGCTGTTGGAGGTAGGGGAACTTTATTGGGAGCAATACTAGGAGCAGTTTTCATCAACTACGCAAAAAGTCTAGTAAGTGAAGCTTTACCTGCTAGCTGGATGTTTATCCAAGGTGGGTTATTTATCTTAGTTGTAACAGCTCTGCCAGAAGGAGTATTAGGATGGATTCAAGGAGATGGTCCTAGGAATCTTCTTCAAAGATTTGGTTTGAGAAGAAAGATTGAAACCTATCCAAGCTTAGAAGTTAACAATAAGGAGGGGAATAATGAATAATAAAGATCTTCTAAATCTAATAGATATTACTGTTAGTTTCGAGGGTTTTTTAGCTCTCAACAAACTTAATTTAAATTTAAAGAAAGGAGAATTAAGAGCTGTAATAGGACCCAACGGGGCAGGTAAAACAACATTTCTTGATGTAATAACTGGAAAGGTTAAGCCAACAAAAGGTGAAGTAATTTTCAAAGGAAAATCTTTAGTAGGTAGAAAGGAGCATAAGATTGCTCGACTTGGAGTGGGAAGAAAGTTCCAAAGTCCAAGAATCTTTGAAAATCTAACAGTTAAAGAAAATCTTGAAATATCAGTGTCAACTCCTAAAAGTCCCTTAAACCTTATAAATAAATCTATTAAGGAAGAGCAGCTTAATGAGATTGAACGTCTTATGAAGATTGTCAATTTAGCACAAAAAGTTGATTCAAAAGCTGGTTCTTTATCACATGGCCAAAAACAATGGCTCGAGATAGCCATGTTAGTAGGACAGAAGCCAGATTTAATGTTAGTTGATGAACCTGTTGCTGGTTTAACTGATGAAGAAACTGATCTTACAGCTGATTTATTAAAATCATTTTCAGGAGAAAATACTGTAGTGGTAATAGATCACGATATGGAATTCATAAGAAGACTTGATAGTAATGTTTCAGTATTAAATCAAGGCACAGTATTATGCGAGGGGACAATGGAAACTATACAAAAGGACCAAAAAGTTATTGATGTTTATCTAGGAAGGCCTGAGGATTAATTATGAAAAACTTATTGGAAATCAAATCATTGAATACATATTATGGTGAAAGTCATATTCTCAGAGATGTAGATTTAAATGTTCAATCAGGCGAAATGGTTTGTTTGATTGGAAGAAATGGAGTTGGCAAAACAACTTTATTGAAATCACTTATTGGTTTGTTAAGACAAAAAAAAGGCGATATTTACTTGATTGACGAAAATATCAATAGAAAAGCACCTCATCAGAGGGCGAGAAAAGGAATGGCTTACGTCCCTCAAGGGAGAGAAATTATTCCATACCTATCAGTTGAAGAGAATCTTATGTTAGGAATGGAGTCGCTGCCAGGTGGATTATCAAAGAACAAGAAAATAGATCCATTTATTTATGATCTTTTTCCAATCCTAAAAGATTTTCTACAAAGGAAAGGAGGAGATCTCAGTGGTGGACAACAACAGCAACTAGCTATTGCAAGAGCATTGCTGGGCAAACCTAAACTACTATTACTTGACGAACCAACAGAAGGTATTCAGCCAAATATAGTTTTAGACATAGAAAATGCAATCAATCAGATAATTAAAGATACAGGAATTGGTGTTTTATTAGTAGAACAACACTTGCATTTTGTAAGACAAGCCAATAGATATTATGCGATGCAAAGAGGAGGTATTGTTGCTAGCGGAAATACTAGTGAGTTGAGTCAAGCAGTTATAGATAAGTTCTTAAGTGTTTAAATAAATTATTCTAGATTACTAAAAACTTTTTTCATTTTTCGCATCTTATTAGGTCAATACTGTTTGGATGTTCATTTATATACTTATTAAATTCCATTGCTAGTGTTCTAGCCTCGTAAGCGTCAGAAGCATAAAAACAATTTTCTAATCTTATGTTTTGAAAATCACGGTAATGCACTGTATATGGCTTCAACATAATATTTTGGTTCATTTTAATTTACTAAAAAGCAATTAAGTGATATCTCAACCATGCACATGTTCGTAAAATTAAAGCACTACTTTTGTTGTTATCAAAATATATTCAAATAGATTATGTATTTAAAAATACTTAATGAAGAAAAAAGTAATTAATCTATTTTTTTTTATTTTTAGAATCCTGCTTTTTACCTTCTATTAAAAAAACAAATTTAGATAAAATATAGCCAAAAACTGGAACCCAAAACTTTTCATAAAAAAATTTCATAAAAATTAAGCAGCCAATGATTCGTCATCTATAGTTGCATTTTTATTTATAAGCTTCAAATCTATAGAATTAAATAAATGTTGCATAAGAAGAAAATCAAGTTCCCCTTTTAACAAATTAACATCGGATGAAAGTAGATCATCAACAAAATCATCAAAAGTATCTGAAAGAAGATTCACAATTAAAATTTATTTTTGCCATTATGATCTCATTAACAATAAAAGTCAACAAAATTTGAATATTAATTTTTGAATTTTTTGTAAATTAATTAATCAAAGACTAAAAAATTAAATAATAAATATTAACAAGCAAAATAACAGATTTAATATCAAGCTTAAGGTTTTTGAATTGAATTTCATTTATCTCGCATTTCTTAATTTTATATCACTCCTGATTTGCATTATCAAAACGATAATACACATATTTGCTAAAAAGAAATTTAAAGAATGCATCATCAAACCTTTTAATATATTTATAGCAAGACTATTGATGTGCCAATTAGGAAAGAATCACTTAAAAAATTTTTAAACGTAAAAAATTTTTATAGCAATCAAATTTGATATTTATAGATAATTTTAAATATTATTTTTTAATTAGCTCGAAGTATCCATTTCTATTTAATAAGTACTTATCAAACCAAAGACTTAATAAATTGTCTAATCCTATTCCATCCATTTTATTTATTTGCGAAGTCTTATAGTCTGAGAGGGCAAGCAATAAATACGGAAAAATCATATCAGAAACTCCTTTTGGCAGTTTTTCTAAAGGGACACCATGCGCTCTATCCCATAAAATTTGCATATCCTGTGAGAACAAAGAACTCCAATAACTAAAATTACAATATAACTTATCTGGTGGGAGTAGATTTACAGATAGAACTGGGAGAGATGAATTCATAGAAATAAATATTTTATCGATTAATAGAATTTAGGTTTTTGAAATGTTGAAAAATAATTTTAATATGCGAATCTCCTATAAATGCAAATTTAATTTAACGCACAGTGTATCACTTAGCAACACTTTATTAAGTGTTATATTTATCTATCATTTCCTGAAATTTTAGGAATGATAAAAACTTTTTATAAGTTTGCAAATCAAAAGACTCATGATTTGATTCATTATGATGGGTTGAGTTACTAGGATTAAAATGATTTCCTAATTTAGTATTAATTGGGAATTTATCATTATCTATTAAGTTAACAGAATTATCAGATATGTTTTGTGAATTATACTTATTAAACTGATATGCTTGAGCTATTTTTCCATTTTTTTTATTAAATATACCTCTTGTAGAAAGTGCCTCTTCAACCAAAATACTTATTATTTTTGAATTACTTAAATTGTTCTCTATGCTCAACTTGTCGATTATTCTCATAACCTCTTCTCTAGGAATAAAACCAACTCTTCTTTTCTTGGTAGGCATTTAAAAATTAATTAAAGTTCAGCACTTGACTGTCATAAGTGTTGCACTATATTCATTATAAGTCAATTAAATGCTTATGATTATTCCAACAACCTTACTTTTAGGAGCCCTTGGATATCTTTTCTACACCTCAAAAAGAGAACTTTCACTAGATCACAATGACCTTATAGAAAACCAACAAGAGAAGGATGATTTGTATAAAGATTTGGAAGATCTATTTATTTAAAATTACTGTAATGAGTACTAAAGAACTTTGTTTCTTGACTAAAGATATACAAAACCTTAAACATAATTAAAATAAATATATCGATATAAAATCAATGACTGTACATCAAGATTACGAAATAAAAATCAATCTAAATGAATTGATTGAGAAGAGAATTCCATGTTGTGATTTACTTCATCCAGAGCATTGTCTAACAGAACAACAAGTCTCTGAAATTGCGCATGATATTCGTATGGATTTAAATTTGCATGATCTTTACAAGCAAGTGGATCAACACATTATGAATTATGTAAATGCAGCTGGTATTGATAACAAAGATCATTGGGTTGAACCTCATCTTCCAGATTTGGATAGAGATTTAAAAGAAGAAGTAGGTATAGAATTTGATTAATCTTTTTTCCTACAAAAATGATTAATATATGTATTTTTTTTCTAAATCATCAATTAATTTATAAATACTTTTAGCTGATCTTTTTCTTTTTTTTAAAATTGTAAAAACTATAGATCCAATCAGTACTGCAAAAATAGGTGTGAAAATAATAATTTCATGATTCATAACCATCTAACAGAAGTATATTATTTAAATTATTAAAAAGTCTGAATCAATAAAATAGGTACTTTATACAAATATATTTCACTATAAACAATTAAGATTTTTTATAAAGGAGAAAAAGAATTAAAATTTTTTGTAAATTATGTAGATATAAATTTTAATACAATAAAGATAATGATTAATTATTTTGCCTTAACAGTAACTGAGATGGGGATCGGTAAAATAGAATTAGCAGTTATTGGGGCAGTAATTTTAATATTTCCAATTTTATTTGTTTATGCATCTAAAAACTTGGATGCTAAGGGGGTTTTCGAATGGATGATGGAGAAACCCAATGATTGGATAGGTAAAAAATAAAATTTTTAAAATTTTACATTTTTCTAGTTAAATTTTAAATTTTCTAAATTACTTATTGCAAAATCATAAACCTGGCAATTATTTTCTAAATCATTTACTATCGAATTTTTCAGAAGAGAATAATCTATAAACTTATTGAGTTTATTATTTTTAAATTCCTTATTAGTCTCTCCAATAGCAAATGCCAAAGCTCCTTCATAAGAAATACCGAATTTGGAAGTGTTGCAGTATGTCCTAGTGAACTTATTAGAAATCTTTTTAGTATACTTTTCAAGAGTCTTAAAAGAAGTATCCAATGAGTAAACTGGACTACTAAAAAGAAGAAGCAAAGTTAAACTGAATATAGTAAAAACTCTTTTGATCATAGTATTACATAAATTGCAAGTTTAATATAATTTAGAATTTAAAAATGCCGACTATGTTTTATTAAAAATATAAAAATCTAAAATTTGTCTACCGAAACAGATATTTCATATTTTGGAAGATAAAAACTCTCTAAATGAGTATTTTATAGTTTGAATTTTTTTTGGTAGTTTTTTCAAAAAACGCCTAAGTGTTTTTGGCATAATAAAAAAACATATCAATAATTAATTGATAACAAATAATACTTGGGTATTCAATAAATAATTATCCAAAAATAACTAAATTAATTATTAAATATATATGTTGTGCTATGGAAATGTATTTGAACATGAATTATTGTTTGGTTAAGTATTTAATACAAAATTAATATGGCACTGCCAGAACTTATTTATGCTCCTATAGATGGCGGCACAATACATAGATATGAAATTAGTGGTGGCAAGAGAAAATTCTTAAGATTTATAGGTTGTTATTTGGGCCAATGCAATTTTCATAAGAATATTGATGATGCTATTGATTACATAAAAAATTTGAAAGAATCACAAAAGATACAAAAAACATGAAATAAAGATACACAACTACGATACGGAATCAATATTTTTCAAGAACTACATAATTATTGCTACAAATAATAGAGAATTTTCTTTTTATAAGAAATTGATAATTTACTTGGGTTATAGTTCCGAAAGATAAACAGTCAATTAAAAAAGAAATTAATTTATGGAAAACAGACAAATTAATTTTTTTAAATCAAAAGACTTAAATACCGTTCTTAAGCCATTTAAAAAAGGAACGGTAGTAAAAATTGACTCGTTTGATATAAGAGAAAATCAAAATGAATTAAAAATAGGTTTATTTGGTTGGTATGCTATTTGTCCTTCTAAAGAACTAAAAAAAAATAAGCTATATTATTTTTCACTCTATGATGAGCCTCTTGTTCTTTATAGAGATGAAAATAAAAATGTTAGGTGCATTAAAAATATTTGTCCACACAGGGGTGCCTCTTTTTTTGAAGGAACATTATCAGGTGGAGTAATAACCTGTCCATATCATGGAGCTAAATTCTCATCTGGTGGAAGTTGCCAAAATCTCGATAGAATAACATGCAGACATATAGTTGATAATAACTATGATAACTACGCCAAAAGAATTCACTTATCTCAATACAAAGCTTTAGAAAAGAATGGATATATTTTTGTACATTTTTCTAAAAAATCTGACACTGATTTGAACAATATAAGTGAAGATGCACCAATAAGTAACTACGAATTATATGAAAATGGGTTTACCCATAAAGATTATGTATTTGAAGAGGTATTAGTTGACTTTAAATGTGATTGGTCAAGGATAATTGAAAATCACTTAGATATCCTTCATCTTTTTTGGGTTCATGGCGATACAATACCTGACAAAGATGTTAATAAAAACGTTCTAGTTAGTTTTAACCAGAAAATTAATGTTACTCCTAAATATATTGAAAGTATTTATTACTACAAGAATGAACCTGCAAAAGAATTTATCCGGATAAAATACATACCACCAGGCAGGATATTAATTTATAAAAATGATCCCTCTGCAGCAAGATATTTACAAGTTTTAGATCATATTCCACTAGGAAATAACAAAGCAAGAGTAATAGTGAGACATTACAGGAAATTTTTAAAGAATAAACTACTTAATAACCTCATGCTGTTTAAAGAGAATCAAAGAAAGATTTTTTATAAGATATTCGATGAGGATTATATGATTTTAAAAACACAAACATATAACCACAATATGGGATTTATAAGTAAGGATGAAATAAAGTTATTGGGAGAAGACAGAATAATAAATTATTTTTGGAAATGGTACAAAAAGTCTGAAGATAAAGATGAACCATGGAAAAATAATATCAATACCCAAAATCTTGATGTATATGACAAAGTGATATTGAAATATCCTCCCGAGATAAAGAAATTAGAAATTGCAAATAATATAGATATTATCAGAAAAACATTTATACGATTTGGGGCTCCACTTATATTTTTTATGTTAATAATATAATTAATGAAGAAAGTAAATAGACCTTCATGGTTGAATTGGCTTTATCTTTTTATATTTATTTTAAGTTCAATTCAATTGATAATATTTTGGAGTAATAAGTTTTAGTGTTGAATAAATTTTGGTTTGATGCAAAAAATATAAATTGTTTTAAAAATGGCTTTAGAGTAATTAAAGATTTAAATTTAAAGATAGCGTATTCAGAGAATGTAATATTAATTGGACCAAATGGTTCAGGGAAATCATCCCTAATTGAAATAATTAATAGAAACATATACCCAGTAGTAGCTAAGGAATCGAAACTTAAGATATTTGACAAAGAACTTATAAATTTATGGGAACTAAGAAAAAAAATAAGTACCGTAAATAACGATATAAAAAAAAGAATAAATCCAAATTTACAAGTTTTTGATTTAATTTTAAGTGGACTATATGGAAGTTATGGTTACGTACAAAATAAATCTGAAAAAGATTCTTACAAGGTGGAAAAAATAATGAAGGAAATGAATATAACTAATTTATCTAAAAAGAATTTTTCCAACTTATCAGATGGAGAAAAACAAATCTCTGTAATTGCTAGGGCATTAATCAAAAAACCAGAAATCTTAATCCTAGATGAACCAATCGCAAATTTAGATTATAAATCAAAGTTTTTTGTAATTGATAAGGTTAATGATTTATCAAAATTAAATACAAAAATTTTATGCGTCACTCATGATATTTCAACTATTACAAAAATTTATGACCGGGTCATAATGTTAAAAGAAGGCAGGATAATCGCTGATGGAGATCAAAATAAGGTTATAAATAGTGAAAACCTTTATAAGTTATATGGTATTCAAGTACAGGTAACTATTAATAATGGACTTTGGAATATAAACAGATTATCTAAATAACAATTATGAAAATAGCTATCGCAATAGCAAGAAAAACTAATTTCTTACTTTTTAAAAAAGAAGATGATTTATTTTTAAATAAAGAAGATCCACATTTAGAGCAAACAATCTTACCTCCTAAAGAACGATCTGAGACAAATGAAGAACTTCCACAATTAAAACAAACTCTATTCGGGCACATCTAAAATAAAATATTAAGCAATTCTATTTAAATTATATTCCTAAATACTATGTAAAGAAAAACTTCAGAAATGTGATGATAATGAGAATCTATTGCAATAAGTAATTTTTTAGTGCATAATTGATAATAATTCTCATTATCATATTTAAATTAATGAATTTCCATAGTTATGGAGAATCTCCCTCAAAGTCAGTAAGAATAATAACTGGACAATCCGTATTAATAGATCCTTCATCAAGACCAAAAGGTACATGCCTAGAAGTTGAGAGTGGAATTGCAAGAGTTTATTGCCCTTGTGAAGAAACGGAAGGAATGACGCTCGCATTTTTACAATCAGGAGATCAATTAAGAACAGACCTTTTATGTAGCGAAGGTGTCTGTGTTGAGGCACTAACAGATTTATCGTTTCACAGTAATGTAAATATTGATGAGAATATTGGTTTCGATGCAGTAAATGAATGGACTTTGCAACTCCTCAGGATTAGACACTTAGGAAATGCAGAACAGCGTTTACAAGCTTTGTTTTCAATACTAGTAAATCGTCTAGGTAGAAGATGTGGTCAATGGTGTGAGTTACCCTTTAGGTTGACTCATGAAAGGATTGGTGAATTAATAGGTTCTACGAGAGTAACATCAACAAGATTAATTTCTAAATTAAGATCATCTGAGTTATTAATAGCTCCTATTGGAACCCAAACAGTCAGTGTTGCTCCTTCTTTTATTGAAACATCGCCGCTATAAAAATATGAAAGAATCACAATCACTTACTAACAACTTGTTAATGGAAGTTGATAATTTATCTAATAGACTCAGAAATATCAAGCGATCCTACAAGAGTACAGAAAATAAAGCATTGAAGGGAAGGTTGTTTTCTGAAAACAAAAATATTTTTAAAAGAGTTAATGAGATTTATAAAATAGCTGAGCTATTAAATAAAAATAATACTGAGAAAATCAACTTTTCTAATTTACTTGTCGAAATAACCAAAAGAACATTGAATGAAAATAAATTTGAAAGTAATTTATTTTTTCTTTAAATCACTGTCTATTAATAAGATTGCAGAAGGTTGATTAGAAGCAAACTTTACTTTGCCAAGTATGTTTGCGAATTCATCTTCAGATTTTGTTTGGGCATCAATGATGGGATCTAAAAATACGTTAGTTCTTGTATCAGAAATTCTTTCCGAAATAGAATAAAGTTGTTGCAGAGATGAAGTTAAATCAGCCTCCATGTTGAAAGAATAAGAAATCAGATCCTCTATGGAATCCCAAGTTTGAACTGGTGCAGGAATTTTATCTAATTTTACGCTTTGTCCTCTTGCGATTAAGTAATCTGCAAATTTCTGAGCATGTTCCATTTCGCTTTGTGATTCACCTAAAAAATGAGAGGCAAATCCATTTAAATCACGTTCTTGAAACCAGAGGTATATAGAAAAATATTGAACATTGGCATATCTTTCCATTGTTAAATGTTCAAAAATATTATCCAATAAATTTTTATCGATTGGTTGTGCGACAGCTCTTCCAGATGGACCAAAATTAATTAACTTCTTTACCTCGAGATTATTTTCTTTCATTGCTCAATAAGATACTTCTTAAATAATACAACATTTTGTATAAATTAGTAATTAATTAATACTTTAAATTAAATTAAATAATATGATAATGAAAATCAATCGCAATACTATAAATGAATTTAGAGTACAGTTTTTCTGAACTGCTATTAACTAATAAAATTTATAAAAGTAAAAAAAAGAAATGTAAAAAGAAAAAATGCTCTAATTGGAAGGGGGGCAAGTGTAACTGCCTATAAAAAAATCTATATATATTCCTTATATGCTCCAGGATATAAAAAATAATAACTATTTTTATTAATAGAAAGAGAACATTTATCACCATTATTAAGGAGATTATTAATATCAGTTCTAACCCTTAATATGTTTCCATTAATAGATACTTTATATATAAGAAATTCTCCAAGAAATTCTTTAGATATAACAAACGCGTCACCAGATTCTGATCTTTTAATTGAAATAAATTTAGGCGAAATTGACATACTTTGGATACTCGTATTTTTCAAATATTCTGAACTATTTATTTTACCTAAACAAGAAATATATGAATTACCATTTTTTTTGAGATTAATAATATTATTGCCCAAAATAAAACTACTAACAAATATGGTTTTGGGATTATTTAGAAGGTTAATTGGTGTATCAATTTGATGTATTTTTCCCTGATTCATAACGGCGACTTTATCGCAAATTGACATTGCCTCTTCCGGATCATGAGTAACCATCAAACCGCTTGCATTACAACCTTTTAGGATATTAGGGAGTTCACTTCTTAATTTTTGTTTAACATGAATATCAAGACTACAAAAAGGTTCATCTAATAAAATAAAATCCGTACCTGGAGCAAGAGCCCTCGCAATTGCGAGTCTTTGTTTTTGGCCTCCAGATAATTCATGTGGGTACCTTCCAAGAAAACTATCAAGTCCAACAACATTTAGTAAATAATCAACTCTTGATCTGTCTTTTTTGTTTTTCAATCCAAACATTACATTTTCCAAAACAGTTAAGTGAGGGAAAAGTGCATAGTCTTGAAAAACCATACCAATATTTCTTTTCTCAGGACTAAGAATTTTCTTCCTACTTGAAATTTCCTCATCATTTAAAGAAATCCTTCCTTTAGAGGGATATTCGAACCCAGCAATTAATCTTAAAAGAGTTGTTTTTCCGCAACCAGAAGGACCAAGCAAACCTAACAATTCGCCATTTTCAATTTTCAGGTTAATTTCGTTTAATATCCAATTTGAACTTTCTCGCTTATCATATTTATGATGCAGATCATCAATTATTAACGCATCATTTTTCACTAGGTTCTTCTTATTTAAATATATTAAATTAGCAGAAAATATTCACCTAAAATATCCCTTGTATAATTTTATACACCATTTAATTTTCAAATTTAATGAGAAAGACTGAAAGAGCAGAAATAATACGCAAGGAACTCAAAAAGCTATATCCATCACCTCCAATACCCCTCGATCATACAAATGCATATACACTTTTAGTCGCCGTAGTTTTAAGTGCTCAATCAACAGATAAGAAAGTTAATGAATTAACAAAAAGCTTGTTTAAGGTCGCAGATAATCCAGAAAAGATGATGCAGCTAGGTATTAGTGGCATTTACGAGCACATAAAATTTCTAGGTCTATCTAATCAAAAATCAAAGAACATCTATAACTTATCTAAACTATTGATTGAGAAGCATAATGGCATGGTTCCAGATTCTTTCGAGAAGCTTGAATCTCTTCCAGGGGTAGGCCATAAAACGGCATCAGTTGTAATGTCTCAAGTTTTTAAAATTCCCTCATTCCCAGTCGATACTCACATACACAGGTTGTCCCAAAGATGGGGCTTATCAAATGGAGATAGCGTAGTTCAAACAGAAAAAGACCTAAAAAAAATATTTCCCGTTAATGATTGGAATACCTTACATTTGCAAATAATCTTTTATGGCAGGGAATACTGTACAGCAAGAGGCTGTGATGGAACAAAATGTTATTTATGTCGCACTCTTTATCCCAAAAGAAAAAAGAAATTTGTATGTAAAAAGCCTTAAGAAATTTATATAATACTTAAATTAGTTTTTTAATCATGAAAATAGCAATTACTGGTGCATCGGGGAAAACAGGTTATAGAATTTCCGAAGAAGCAGTTAAGAAAGGATATAAAGTAAGGCAAATCATCAGAAAGAATTCAAAAGTCTCAGCAGGACTAGAGCGTTTAGAAACAATTAGGATTTCATTAGACAAAAAAGGAGAACTTGATGAAGCTTTAAAAGATATTGATGCTTTGATAATTGCAACTGGAGCGAGAGCATCATTAGATTTAACTGGTCCTATAAAGGTCGATGCATTAGGTGTATACAGGCAATTAGAGAGTTGCAAAAGAGTTGGTGTTAAAAGAGTTATTTTAGTTAGTTCCCTTTGTACTGGTAAATTATTTCACCCATTAAACTTATTTGGTTTAATTCTTATTTGGAAGAAATTAGGTGAAAACTTTCTACGTAATTCAAATTTTGAATGGACTATTATTAGACCTGGAGGATTAAAGGAAAATGAAGATATTAAATCAGAAAATATAAATTATTCAAAAGAGGATACTCAAATTAATGGATCAATCCCAAGAAGATTAGTTGCGCAATGTTGTATAGATTCTTTAAAAAACAAAGAATCCATAAATAAATTAATAGAAGTTACAAGTTCGAATGATAATAAAAAGATATCTTTTAAAAAAGCTATGCAAATGATTTAAAAGATGTAAATATATAAATTAAAACTATGAAAATAAATCCCAAAATTGACGCATTACAATTAATGCTTACTGATTTAAGAACTAGGAATGAGCCAATAAGACATAAAGCTGCCTTTAAAGGCTGTCAACCAGAATTTCAAAGTCTTGTATCAAGATTAATAAAGCAGTTGGAGGACGAATTAGTTGTTGAAAAGCTTACTAATCGTGATAGTTAAAAAATTTAGATTACTTAAATGAAATTAAGTTATCCAATTTTGCTTGTTCTGAAAGTTCATCATATCCTCCAAAAAATTTATTATCCAAAAATATTTGAGGGAAAGTATTGTGGCTACTTTGAGCCATAATTTTTTGAAAGCTCTCATCATTGTCTATTAGAATAACTTCATGAGTGATAGATAAAGAATTAAGCAACCTAATTGCTCTTTTAGACCAAGGACAATCCTTTAAAATATATGCTTTTACACGTGATTCATTAGTGATTAAATCATGATTTGAGATATTAATAATTTTCTGATCAAAAGAAAGTAATAATATATCAGTACCTTTTTTTACAATACATCCCTCCTCAAGATGTCCGCCAAACACATTACATCCCTCATCTGCAAAACTCAAATGTAAATGAACATCTCCTTTATTAAAATGTCCGTTTAAAGAAACAATCTCTAGATTTCCTTCAAATTTATTTATCTCTTGATTACCTGGGCATTGAATACAAACTGTTCTAAGATTACCAACAACTCCGGAAACATAACCGTATAAATTATTGGATAAAGAATATTCTTTAATTGAATTTATCAAATCAGATTCTGGAGATAGCTTTAGGCTATGAGGCTGCATTAGATATTAGGAATAATTTTGTAATATAAAACATCATCATTCATAAAGAGAAGTTGAGTTTATAATCTTTAGGATTCAGATTTAAATTAAGTTTTAGAATCTAGCATCAAAAACTATTTAAAATTTTTACTAAAAATTTAAGCTTGTTGAGAGTGTAATATATTTTATATACAAAAACTAATTTGTTATTAAGAAAAAATCTTAAAAATTTGGCATTGAATATTCCCAATTTATTATCGATATCTCGCCTTTTCCTTGTATTTCCATTAATACTTTTTTTAGAAATTAACAGACCTTTTTATGTCTTTATATTTATTATTATTGGAGGTTTAACTGATTATTTTGACGGGTTAATTGCAAGGAAATTTAATCTTAAAACTAGATTAGGAGCTATCCTTGATCCCTTAAGCGATAAAGTATTCTATTTAATTCCTTTGACCTTCCTTTGTAAAAATAATTTTATACCCTTCTGGTCTTTGTCATTAATTTTATTTAGAGAATTAATTATCTCTAGCCTAAGGAACTCTACAAAAGACGGTTTGCCAGCTTCAATGTTAGGAAAATATAAAACATTTTTCTTTTTTATTTCAGTAATTACTTTCTTTACACCATTAAAAATAAGCTTATTGAATAATTTGGCTTTAATTTTTTATTGGTTAGGATTCATCCTGACTTTTGTGACTTTATTAGGCTATTTAAGAATTAAAAAGAATATTATCTGAATTTGCATCAAACTCCTCACTCTTTTTATTATTAAAATCATTCACAAAACTATCCTTTAGACCATTAAGTAAATCAAAAGTTGGCACCCACTCTAAATCACGTTTTATCTTAGATATATCAGTCTGATAATGATTTAATCTAATTGGAAATCCCTTTCTAGACTTGGGATCTAATTTTTGATAATCAAATGTTCTTAAAGAAATCTCATTTTGGTTTAATCCAAGAACATTCGCACAGAAATAAATTAAACCCTTGATTGTTACTCCTTTTTCACCTGAACAATTGTAAATATTATTTTTGGAATTTTCAAAATTTATGCACCTAATCATTACATCAGTTAGATCCGAAACATGGCCTAGCTGAGTAATTAAAGAACCGTCACCAGGGATTGGTATAGATTTTTTAGTAAATAACCTTTCAAAAAACCAATTTTCAATTTTATTATAATTACCTGGTCCATAAATATATGTAGGTCTAAAACTTGTAAAAGGGATTTTTTGGTTTTTTAACCAATTTTCTGTCTCAAACTTTCCTTTATGCCTACTTTTTGGATCAATTGGATCAACTTCGGATAAGGGTAATTCACAATTATCTTTATAAACACCTGCAGAGCTTACATATATATATCTCTGGAAAGAGTTATCTAAATTTTCTATAAGAAGTTTGGTTTGTTCTAAATCTCGTCCAGAAATATCATAAACAACATCATACTTTTTATTTTTCAGTTTCACTATACTTTCTAAATTATTCCTATCACCCTTAATTAGATTTGTTTTTTCAGGATTGTTTTTATTACCTCTCGTGAAAATATCAATATCATGGTTTTGGCTTAATAACTTTCCAACCAGAGACTTGCCAACAAATCTAGTGCCACCCATTACAAGAATTTTCATATTCAAAAAATATTTAACTAAAGTAGTAATCTTAAATAGAATTACATAATGAATAGTACTACTAAGAAGTAATTAATGAAAAGGATGATTTTATGGAACTAATACCAGCTATTGATTTAATGAATGGTAAGTGTGTAAGGCTTTTTAAAGGTGACTTTAATAAAAGGAAAGAATTCAAAAAAGAGCCTCATGAGCAAGCTAAATTTTGGGAAAGCGAAGGAGCAAAATACATACATATAGTTGATTTGGATGCTGCAAAAACAGGATTGCCAAGAAACGATAGCTCAATAAAAGAGATTGCAAAAACAGTTAACATACCAATTCAAATAGGTGGGGGTATAAGGTCTCAAGAAAGGATAGAAAAATTATTTTCTTATGGTATTGAAAAAGTTATCATGGGAACATCTGCAATAGAAAATAGAGAATTAGTTAGAGACTTATCAAATAAATTTCCTGGAAGGATAATTATTGGTATTGATGCAAAAGATGGGAAAGTTAGTACAAGGGGTTGGCTTGAGCAATCTAATGTTTTAGCTACAGATCTAGTTAAAGAGTTTTCTTCATTAAAAATCGCTAGTTTTATTGTTACGGATATAAATACAGATGGGACTTTAGAAGGAACAAATGAAGAATTTATAAAAAACATACTTGAAATTACAGATATTCCAGTAATTGCCTCAGGAGGTGTTGGTTCGATTTCTGATTTATTATCCTTGGTTAAATTTGAAAATTCTGGACTCTTTGGAGTAATTGTAGGTAAAGCCCTATATGAAAATAAATTTACAATAAACGAAGCGAATAATGTATTGTCATCAGAGAGATTAAATGACTTTGATTTAAACAGAAATTACTACGCTTAAAAGAGTATAAAAATTGATTTAAGGCTGGTTTTTGCGGTAATTGTTAGTTAATTTTGTAAAAGAGATAAGAAATCTAGTCTTGGAATTAATTTCAAAAAAATCGATATTGATTATTGCTCCAAGCTTAATAGCAGAATCCTTATCGCTTAAGTTAACATCACTAGACCAAAATTTAGACATTAATTTTAATAATGGAACAGGTGATAAAACTCCGGATTTAGTTATATGGAATGTTCTTAATTTCCAATCAGAAGATCTTATAAGGTTAGAATTATTAAAATTAAGAGAAAGATATGATGAGTCAAAGTTTCTTATAATTCTCTCTGGCGAACTTATTTATGAAGCAAATACCCCTCCATCGTTAAATGCTGAAGGTTTTCTTTTAAATCCCAGTGCTGAAAAAGTTCTTGAATCTATTGATACCATAATAAATGGAGGAAGGGTATTTGATATTGAAATTAATTCCCGAGTTCAATTAAACAAAAATAAGCCTCTCTCTTTTAGTCAAAAAATTCTAACTTCAGGTCTTAAACAAATAGATTCTGAAATTAATTATATTTTCAAATATGTCAACTCTGATTCAACACCAGAATTTTATAAATTTATTTTAAAAGGAAGATTAAGAGAACTTATTACTGCAAAATCTTTTCTAATTTTCTTATGGGGTAACTCACTAGAACTTTATACAGAGGCTGTTTACACCGAAAATAAAATCAATCTTGAAAATAAGAACACTGTATTCATTAAAGATAAAAATACTACAGAAATATGGAATTTAATTTTAGATAGACTAAAAGAAAGGTACAGCTCAACTAACTTACAGGTTGAATTTAATAATTCATCAATAATTCTCTCTGGAATAAAGAAAGAATTCATTTCACGACTACTTATAAAAATGTTAGATGAGTTAAATAATTTAGTTAAAAATATTAAGGAAAACTATAAGGAGAAAGATTTTAAAGATGATTTAAATTCTCTTATAAAAGAACTTAAAGTTAATACAATTTCAAATATCACAGACAGCTATTTTCGATTAAAAAAAAGAGGCGAATCTATTTCAATAAATGATTTTATTTATAGTGAAGTAAATTGCGAAGATATAGATAGAGAATCACATGAATCAATAATGTTTATTGAACCAATTATTAAAAATGAAGCTCTTGACTATGATGGGAAATTACTCCCTCTATACGAAACAGAATCATTTTTGATCCTTGAAAACATAATTTCAAATTGGACAATAAGGAACTGTAATTTGTTAGCTTCTGAAATCTTTAATATTTGTTCGTCTTGGCCTGAATTAAGGACTGTACTTATAAATCCCGAATTACAATCGACAAGAAATTTTGAAAGATTTAGAAATAATATTAATAACTACAATCGTTGGCATGACTATATTTATATGCCTATCTTCTTGTATGAGAGTAAACGAGAATATATTGATATTATCGATAAAAAATTTACCCGATACTTTAAAAATGAAAATAGGGAGAAAGAATTAGAGAATCTAGAATGGCTACAAAAACAAGTTACATTGTTAGTTGAGATAAGAGATGCCGTAGCACCGCAGCTAGAAGTTGCTGTAAAATATATCGGTAATCTTTTCGTAACTTTCCTTACAAAGGTCGTTGGCAAAGCTATCGGTTTAGTTGGGAAAGGAATCCTTCAAGGATTGGGAAGATCAAGTTCAAAGTAAGTTTTTAAACTTTAATGAAAATAATTCAATGGACCCTTATAGCATTAATTTTCTTAAGTCCATATAAAGCAAATGCCTCTAGAGATACTGATAGTTATGATGGCAATATTTTTCCTATATACGCAGGTAATGGGGCTATAGTTCCTCCCCAGACAACTCTTCAGGAATCATTAAAAAATAAAAGAGTCGCAGTTTTATTTTTTTATCTTGACGATAGCTCAGATAGTAAAGCTATGGCTCCGATAATATCTGGTTTAGATTTGATATGGAGAAATAATATAGATATCATTGCTCTAACTACTGATGAATTACAGGATAAAGAAAAGTCTGATCTTAGAAATGAACCTAATTATTATTGGAACGGTTTAATTCCACAAACCATTATTTTAAATAGTGATGGTGAAGTTAAATATGATAAAAATGGAATGATTAATATCGATGAATTAAACAAAGTTATAGGGGAACTAAAAGGAATTGATATAGAAGATACGACATTTTCTGTAGAAAGTTTTAATGAATACAACAGTATCATTTCTGAAAATAAAGATAAAAACAAAAATTAATTAAAAAAAAATGATATTAATAAATATCCTATTAGTTCTTTTAATTTTTCTAATTATTTCAGATTTATATATTAAAAACTCACCCAAATCTAAGTTAAATCTGGTACCCATAAATTACAAAATCAAAAAAAAGGAAGGTTTAAACGAATTAATTATTGATTTAAAAATAACTAATAAAAGTAAAACCAAAGAGACTATGGTATCTGATATAAATTTTGAATTAGATTTTTTTAAAAGTAAAGGTAACGAATATTGCCAAAATATTAATTATCAAGAAGATATATATTTATATATAAATGATAAAATTAAGAATTTAAATAATTACTGGCCAACAACAATTATCAAGTCAAATTCAGAATTATTTGTAAGAATCATATATAAATTTGTCAATAATAATTTTAGAAAAAAAATAAAATATCTATGGTTAAAAGTATATTGGGAGAACTATGGACATTTTGGTATTTCAAATAATAAGGATTGTTTGTTAATTAATTTAGATGGTCAAAAACAAAGGCCTAAAGAAGTCTTTGAAATTCCAATAAATAATAAATATAAAGCTTTTGCTATAAAAACTGATTTACTTGGTTGCTTTGATAATCCAGTAGATACTGTTATTGATTACTGCAAAGGAATTGTAGAAAAAAATGATATTTTAACAATCGGTGAAAGTCCGTTAGCGATTATGCAAAATAGATATATTTCCCCTCAAAATTTAGAATATAGTTTATTTTCGAAAGCTTTATGTTATTTTTTTCACCCTACAAGCAGTCTCGCAACAGCTTGCGGCATGCAATTATTAATAAATAGAATTGGAATCACAAGAATAACCTTTGCACTATTTGTTGGATTTCTCTTCAAATTAGTTGGTATTAAAGGTATGTTTTATAGGTTAACCGGTTCAGAATCATCCCTCATTGATGATATAAGCGGTACAGTAACTCCTTATGACAAGAGTATAGTCATGGGACCTCTCAATGCGGATTTATTTTGTAAGGAGGTCTCGAGCTATCTAAATATAGATGTTGCTGTTGTCGATGTTAATGATCTTGGAGGTGTGAAAGTCTTAGCTAGTTCAAATAAAAAAATAAATAAAATACTCAAAAGAAACTTAATATCTAATCCAGCTGGCAATGGAGATGAAAAAACCCCTATAGTATTAATAAGAGAAAAAAAGTAAATGAAAAAAGATACCTCTTATTCTTTTCAATCTAAAAAAGGAATGGAAGTAACTTTTGAAGAACTCCACATAAGGCACATTAATCTTTTAATTGATATTAAAAATAAGGAATTGAATAATTGGTTTTTAAAGATGGCAATTATAAATACCTTTGATGACTTAAAAATTTTTTTAAATAACCTTAAGAAAAATAAAAATAAATGCATAATTGCTATATATGGAAACGAGATTATTGGTTATTTGAATATTTTTCCTTTGAATAAAAAAGAGACTTGCTTAAAAATATCTAAGCCCAAGTTGATTAACAACAAGTGTTCTTTAACAGATAAACAATTAACTTTAGGATTGATAAAAAAATCTATCTCAATAAAAGACATCAAAACCTCAAGTTGGATAATTAATTCTGATATAAATAATGTTGACCTCATATCAACCTCAAGACAATTAGGCTTTCAACCGTTAGGAGAAATAATCCTTTGGGATGGTCCTAATCTAAATAAATCTATAAATCAAAATACCAATGCCTATTCATTAATTAATGAATTCCAAAGCATTAATAAACAAAATATATTAAAAATAGTTAATTTCATAAGATCAAATCAATCTCCGTTAATAAGAAATATTTTAGATTTTGATCAAGACGACATTCTTAAAAGAAATAACTCTAAGAGTGGTGCCTTAATATATGAAAATTCAGTATTATGTACAATTTTAAAAGATATTAATTATCAAAATGAAGAAATTTATACTTTAACTATAAGTAGATATTGGGATAAGAGATTCAATTCTATTTTAAAAGAATTTATAAAACGATTTTTTGAAAAATCACCTGTTTCATATTTAAAAACATATAAAGAAAATTCTCAATTAAATTTTTTTCTCGAAGAATGTAATCTCAAAGAAAACAATCAAGAAATAATACTTATCAGGAACACAATAGTTAAGAATGAAGCCAAACAAGTAAATATAATAAATCAATCTTTGGAATCAATTTTTGAAAAATTAAGTCCACAAGGTAATCCATATCCATCTCCCTTTCCATTAAAAACAAAGTGAAATTTTGCAAACCCAAACCCAAGGCAATTTTGAGTTTGGACATAGGTACTAAAAGAATAGGATTAGCTTATTGTGATCCCTTCTGCATAACATCAAATATACTTCCAGCAGTAAAACGGTTTGAAAATAATCAAGAGATTAAAATCATTAGAAATTATATAAATGAATTTAATTTGAATGGATTTATCGTGGGTATTCCACTAGATGAGAAAGGTCGAATGACCACTCAAGCTATTGACTGTAAAAATTACGGTCAATTACTTTCATATGAATTAAAGCTTCCATTTTCTTACGTCAACGAACATAGTTCAACTTGGGAATCTTCAGATAGATTTGGAATAAAAAAAGATAAATCCGGATTGATTGATAGTTTTTCCGCAAAAATAATACTTGAACAATGGATCGAAGAAGGTCCTGAATTAGAAGAAATAGCTGGTAAACGTCAGATAAAATATTAGTATTAAAAAGGATAGATAAATTTTAAATGAAAGAAGCCAATTCAAATGATAATTATGATGCACAGACTCTTTTATTAAATGACTCAAATGGAAACGAGCTATTTTGTTATCTTGAACAACTAGTAAGTGTTGAAGGCCAAGAATATGCTTTATTAACACCAGTTGATACTCCAGTAAGTCTTTTTAAGATAAATGAAAAAGATGAACCTGAACTAATCGAGAAAATAGATAAAAATGAACAAATACTAAAAAATGCTGAAGCAGTTCTTCAAGAACATGATTTAAGACTTATCAGATCAGCAGTTACATTAACAGTATCAGGAGAACTTGAAGAACCAATTTACGATGAATTAGAAGAAGATTACGTCGATGATGATAGTGAGAGTTATGAATTGCTCGTTAACTTTAATCTTTTTGACCAAGAATATGGCTTATATATACCACTAGATCCTTTTTTTATTGTGGGTAAATTAAAAGACAAAGGTGCATTATTAGTTGAAGATGATGAGTTCGATAAAATTCAACCTTTGATTGAAACTGAGCTAGAAAAAAGTAGTTCTTAAAATAAATGAGGTCTATCCTAAAAGTCAATTGGGATTCAAAATTACCAATATATAATATTTCTCAATCTGAGCTGCAAAAAAAAGGAATTAATTCTTTATTGCTAGACGTGGATGGGACTCTGGTGAATAGAAAATCAAATATGATCCCAAAAGCAGTAAAAAATTGGATCATAGAATCTAAAAAACATTTCTCTTTGTATCTAATAAGTAATAATCCATCAAAAAAAAGAATCGCAAAAATAGCGAAAGAATTAAATTTAAGGTACAAATACAATGCATCAAAACCAAGAAAAAAAGTAACTTTGTCCGCTATCAAAGAAATTGGCAGAGAGGCAAAAAATATAGCTATTATTGGTGACAGAATTTTTACAGATATTATTGTAGGAAATAGATGTGATATAAAAACAATATTAGTTAAGCGATTAAATAGAGATGGCTTGCCAATAAAATTTAATTTAACTTTGATAATAGAAAAATTAATTTCTCATTTTATAAAATGAAAACTTGGGTTATAAAAATTGGTACTAGTATTTTAAGAGGTACAGAGGAAACATCTACAGAAGAAGTTATTGAAAACCTTTCTAGATCCTTTACACGTTTTCTTTCAAAAGGAAACAAATTAATTTTAGTAACTAGTGGAGCCGTTGGATTAGGCTGCCAAAAATTAAATATTAAAACGAGGCCAAATGATTTAAGTACACTTCAAGCTACTGCTGCAGTAGGTCAAGTTAATTTAATGTCTTTATACGATAAAGTATTCAATAAATTAGGTTATAATATTGCTCAAATTTTAATAACTAAAGCTGATTTCAATTCACGAGAATCCTTTAATAACGCTTCAAAAACTTTAAAAAAATTAATCGATTTGAATGTTATTCCAATAGTAAATGAAAATGATACCGTAGCAAATGAAGAGCTTAAATATGGAGATAATGATACCCTCTCTGCTTTAGTTGCCTTGGCTATAAATGCTAACAAGCTTATTTTATTAACCGATATTGAAAATCTATACTCAAAAGATCCACGTAATAATAAAGATGCGCAACCTATTACAGAAGTCCATAATAGTGAATTAAAGGAAATTAAAGATAAAAATATTCAAAACTCAAATAATGAATGGGGAACAGGAGGAATTTCTACAAAATTAATTTCTGCAGAAATAGCAACAAAAGGAGGAGTCGAAGTCCAACTAGTTGATGGAACTAATAAAAAAAATTTAATTGAAATTTTTAATGATAATAAAATTGGAACTTTATTTTATCCAGTAGAAAAACCTATTGGAAACAAAAAAAGTTGGCTTTCTCATGCAATTCAAACAGTAGGGAAAATTACTTTAGATGATGGCGCTTCTTTTGCAATTAAAAAAAAAGGTGCCTCACTTTTAGCGGTTGGTGTTAAGAACGTTGAAGGAAACTTTACGATTAATCAGGCAGTTAAAATCGTAAATACAAATGATAAAGAAGTTGCAAAAGGTTTAGTATCAATTAGTAGCGACAAATTAAGAAGTATCTTAAATAACAAAGAAAATAACAACTCCTCGATAATTGTCGTACACAGAGATGTTCTTGCTCTCTCCTAGAAAAAAATTAAAATTGAAAAATGCTTTTAAGTGATTTAGTTGATCTAATAAAAAAAGGAAATTCAAATTTTATTAGTGTCAATATTTTCGAAGATTTAAATATAGATGATGCTGCCTCTTTAGATGCTGCAGTTAAACATCAAATATCTTTTTTAGAAGAAAATAATATTCTTAAAGAAAAATTAGAGCAAACTAAAGCATCAGCAATAATAACTACTAACAACGATGAAATCGTTAGTGCCCTAAAGAAACTCAATATATCAAACATAATCGTTAAAAATCCAAGAATTGCATTTGCTGAAGTATTGGATTGTTTATACAAAACAATCAATTTCAAACCAGGAATTCACGCTTCAGCGGTTATAGATAAAACAGCAATAATTGGCGCAGATTGCCATATTGGACCTAATGTCTATATTGGAGAAAATACTGTAATTGGAGACAATAATCATATTCTTCCTGGATCATCAATTTTAGGCAATGTTCGAATAGGGAATAATAATATAATTCATCCAAATTGTGTTATTTACGAAAATACCACTCTAAAAAATAATTGTGTAATTAATTCAAATTCTGTTATTGGATCTGAGGGATTTGGTTTTATTCCTAAAAATGGCAAATGGGTAAAGATGCCTCAAAAAGGTGGTGTAAAAATAATGAGTTTTGTGGAAATTGGAACCAATTGTTGTATTGATAGACCCGCAGTTGGATTTACTTTTATTGATGAGGGAACAAAGTTGGATAATTTAATACAAATAGGTCATGGAGTAAAAATTGGAAAGAATTGTGCATTTGCAGCTCAAGTTGGTATCGCTGGAGGAGCAAATATTGGAGATGGTGTTATTTTGGCAGGACAAGTAGGGGTAAATAATAGAGTAAAAGTTGGTAATAATGTGATCGCGAGTTCAAAATGCGGAATTCATTGTGACATAGAAGATGGCAAGGTAATTAGTGGTTTCCCCGCGATGGAAAACAAATCATGGCTAAGGAGTTCAAGTATTTTTAAAAAATTACCAGAATTAGCAAAAAAACTTAGACAATTAGACAAGCAATAATTTATTGTTCTATTAAACAAAAATTTAAATGAAGAAATATAAGATTGTTTTACTATCAGGAGACGGAATTGGACCAGAAATTTCAGAAGTTTCAAAAAAAGTTTTAAAAAAGCTTTCAAAAAATCATAATTTCGATCTTGAGATTATTGAAAAATTATTTGGAGGGATAGCTTATGAAAAATATGGGACTCCTGCTCCAGATGAGACACTAGATCAATGCAAAAAAAGTGATGCTGTACTTTTAGCATGTGTTGGAGATATTAAATATGACTCTCTTGCAAGAGAATTAAGGCCAGAAAGTGGGTTACTAAGGTTAAGGTCTGCCCTAAACCTTTTCGCAAATATCAGGCCTGTCAAAATAAGAAAATCTCTATTAGATGCAAGTACATTAAAAAAAGAAATCGTTGAGCATGTAGATCTTATTGTTGTAAGAGAATTAATAGGAGGAATTTATTTTGGAAAACCAAGAGGACATATAACAAATACAAAAATCCCAAAAGCATTCAATACGATGATTTATGATTCGGCCGAAATAGAGAGAATAACTGAAATAGCAATAAAAATTGCTAATCAAAGAAATAAAAAAATATGTTCCGTTGATAAATCAAACGTTCTTGAGGTTAGTCAATTGTGGAGAGATACAGTTTTAAATATCTCCTCAAAAGATAAAAACATATCTCTAAGCAATATGTACGTTGATAATGCAGCAATGCAATTAGTTAGAGATCCTGGTCAATTTGATGTAATTTTAACAAGTAATTTATTTGGAGATATTTTAAGCGACTTAGCCGCAATGTTAACTGGTTCTATTGGTATGCTTCCATCTGCTTCTCTAAACAATAATGGGCCAGGAGTTTTTGAACCTGTTCATGGTTCGGCTCCTGATATAGCGGGTAAAAACATAGCGAATCCTATAGCAATGCTTTTATCTGCTTCCATGATGTTAAAAATTGGCTTAAATGAAGAAGAAGCTGCAGAAAATTTAGAAACTGCAATTGATAAAGTTTTATCAAAAGGATTTAGAACAGCAGATTTAGCTGATGGGTCTTCTAAAGTCTTATCTTGCAGTGAAATTGGAAATAAAATAATGGATGAAATTTAAAAAAAAATTAATAAATAAAAAAATATTTTTAAGTAAAACATAAAGTTGGCATATGACCTGTCAGAATCATTAGATATTGTTTTTAAAAAATGTCAAAACGTCATCCAGTAGTTGCTGTAACAGGATCTTCAGGAGCAGGAACAAGTACAGTAAAAAGAGCCTTTGAGCATATTTTTGCCAGAGAAGATATTGTTCCCGCAGTTGTAGAAGGCGATAGTTACCACAGATTTGAGAGAATGCCTATGAAAAAAGCTATGGCGGACGCTCTTTCAAAAGGCGAAAATTTCTCTCATTTTGGTCCAGAAGCTAATCTTTTTGACAAGCTAGAAGAACTTTTTAAAATCTACGGCGAAACTGGAGGAGGAAAGAAAAGATATTATCTACATAGTGTTGAAGAAGCAGAAGAACATAATACAAGACTTGGGACATCCCTAGAACCTGGGCAATTTACTCCATGGGAAGATATTCCTGAGGGAACAGACGTACTTTTTTATGAAGGTTTGCATGGCGGGGTAGAAGGTGATGGATATAATGTGGCATCTTATGCTGATTTACTTGTTGGTGTTGTTCCGATAACAAATTTAGAATGGATTCAAAAAATCCATAGAGATAACGCAGAAAGAGGTTACTCAGCGGAAACCATTGTGGATACGATATTGAGAAGAATGCCTGATTATATAAATCACATCTGCCCACAATTCAGCAAAACTGATATTAATTTCCAAAGAATTCCCACAATTGACACTTCAAATCCTTTCATATGCAGAAATATCCCAACTCCTGATGAGAGCTTTGTGATCATACATTTCAGAAAAGGGGCAAGAGAGAAATGGGGTATTGATTTTCAATACTTGCTTGGAATGATTAACGATTCATTCATGTCAAGTCCAACAAGTATCGTTGTAAATGGTGGAAAAATGGGATTCGCAATGGAACTAATTCTCACTCCAATAATTCATAAAATGATTGAGGAGAAAAATAAATAATAATTAATTTTCGATTATCAACTCAGATCATTATTTTTTAAATTTGAGAAGTTTTTAATCTAGAGGATCTCAAATTTTTATATATCTTTCTTGATAAAAGTACCTTACTTAGATTTAAATAGAAAAAACAGGAAAAGTTGTGTCATTAATCGACTGGTTTGCCGCAAGGCGCAAAGATCAATTTGTTGGGAAAGTTTCCCAAGATACTGACGAAGGAGATGGTTTGTGGGTTAAATGTTCAGAGTGTTCGCAAGTAGCCTATAGAAAAGACCTAATTACAAATTTCAATGTTTGTAGTAATTGTGGACACCACAATAGGATTAATAGCGATGAAAGGATAAATATAATTGCTGATAAAAATTCATTCAAAGAATTTGATAGTTCACTAAGTCCTACAGATCCTTTGGGTTTTAAAGATAGAAGAGCGTATGCTGATCGAATTAAAGAAAGTCAAGCAGGCACAGGTTTAAGAGATGGAGTCGTAACAGGTATCTGTTCTGTGAATTCAATGCCTTTAGCATTAGCTGTTATGGATTTTAGATTTATGGGAGGATCCATGGGTTCAGTAGTTGGTGAAAAAATTACAAGGATAATTGAGAGAGCAACTTTGGAAAATTTTCCAATTCTTATTGTTTGCGCGTCAGGAGGAGCAAGGATGCAAGAAGGTATGTTAAGTCTCATGCAAATGGCAAAAATATCTGGAGCACTAAAAAAACATAAAGAGAAAAATCTCCTATATATGCCCTTGTTAACTCATCCAACTACTGGAGGAGTAACAGCCAGCTTTGCGATGTTAGGTGATTTAATTTTGGCGGAACCTAAAGCACTTATTGGATTTGCCGGAAGAAGGGTTATAGAACAAACATTAAGAGAAAAATTACCCGATAATTTTCAAACAGCTGAATATCTGCTTGAGCATGGTTTTGTTGATGTAATAGTAAAAAGGAAAGATCTCAAGGATACTCTGACTAAAATTTTAAAAATTCATGGTGTAAAAGAACTTGCAGAAGCAAATATATAAAATGAGAATAATTTGTAATTTATTTTATTTTTCTTTAACCCTTCTACTCTTTATTTTTAACTTTGCCTCCTATTCATATGCGATAGGAAATGTTGACTGGGTCCTACTAAAAGAGAATGATGATGGGAAAGAATGGCTTGATAAAGGGAGTATTAAGTCGCTCCCAAATAGTGAAATAAGTTTATTAACAAAGTTCTTTAAGAATCCAACTAATTCTGATGATGATGGAGAGTTATCGCTTTATGTAATGAGAATTAATTGCAATGAAAAAAAGTTCAAAGATACATCAATAAATGGAATTCCACAATTCAATTCAAAATGGCAAACTTCTAATAATGACGAACTTATAGATGTTGTTATTGAAAATAGCTGTTCAGAGTTTATTAATGAATAAGAATGAATACTAAAAATAAAAAATTAAAAATAGCAATCGCTGGACTAGGATTTGGGAAAAAAGTTCATTTAGAGGCATTAAAAGAGTCTGATCACTTAACTCCTGTAGCAATTTATCATTACGAGAAAAAGCAAAAATCGATAATAGAAAAAGAAACGGGCTTAGATTTTTTTCATAATTGGGAAGACTTAGTTAAATCTCCAAAAATTGATGGAATTATTATTGCCACTCCTCCTGAATCAAGATTTAAGTTAGCAAAACAAGCTCTAGAGAATAATAAAAATTTGCTCCTAGAAAAACCTGTTTCAATATCCTCCTCAGAAATTGAAGAGCTTCAGAGAATATCTTTAATTAATAATTTAAGCGTATGTGTTGATTTTGAATATAGAGCAGTACCTCTTTTCCTTCAGACAAAAAAACTTATTGATGAAAATATCTTAGGAGATATATATTTAGTCAAATTAGATTGGTTAATGGGCAGTAGATCCGACCCCAAAAGATCCTGGAATTGGTATTCATTGGAAGAAAAAGGTGGAGGAGTTATTGGCGCTTTAGGTACTCATGCATTCGATATGTTGAATTGGTTTTTTGGAGAAGCAATAAACGTGTCTGGCAAGTTAGCAACATCAATAAAAAAAAGACCTTTACCTAATTCATCTGATTTAAATGATGTTACGAGTGAAGATGTATGTTTAGCTAATATAGAAATATCAAACTACAGCTCGAATCTTATTCCATGTCAGGTATCTTTATCATCAATTTCTAAAAATGGTAGAGGATTTAGTTTAGAAATATATGGAAGCGAAGGTTCACTAATTCTTAAAAGCGAAAACCAAAAAGATTATGTACATGGTTTTAATTTAAAATATTCAAACAACGAAAATAAAATACAAAATCTAACTGCAGATTCAAGTTTTAATTTTGAAAAAACATGGACTGATGGGAGAATAGCTCCAGTTTTGAGAATTCAAAATTTATGGGCCCAGAGTATAATGAATGGAACACCTATAATCCCAGGCTTATGCGAGGGACTTGCTAGTCATAAAGTTTGCGAAGCCATAAGAGAATCTTCCAAAAGTGGATTAAGTATCAAAATTTAAGACTATACATTTATAAGTAGCAATTATCACCCGATAAAGTATTGGATTGATTTTATTTTTTTTTCATATTCTGGAAAAATCAATTGAACTGAATTATTAAAGAATGGCTTTAAATTACTACAAAAATGAGCTTAAAGAAAATGCTCAATTACTAGCTTCTAAAGGAAAAGGAATATTAGCGGTAGATGAATCCACTAAAACAGTAGGTAAAAGACTCGCTGGAATTGGCGTTGAGAATACTCAAGACAATAGGAAGGCATATAGAGGAATGCTTTTTACTACAGAAGGTCTTGGCAAATATATAAGTGGAGCAATCCTCTTCGAAGAAACTCTTTATCAGAATCACCAAGATGGCGAGTCAATGGTTAAGAAACTAAATGATTTAGGTATTATTCCAGGTATAAAGGTCGATAAGGGTCTAAATCCACTTCCAGGAGGAGGAGATGTAGAAACTTTTTGCTCTGGCCTAGATGGATTAGTTGAAAGAGCCGCAAAATATTATGAACAAGGTGCCAGATTTGCAAAGTGGAGAGCAGTTCTGCAGATTACAAATGATGGTTGTCCTTCAAAACTATCAATTCAAGAGAATGCTTGGGGATTAGCAAGGTATGCAAGATCAGTTCAAGAATCTGGGTTAGTACCAATAATTGAACCTGAAATCTTAATGGACGGAGACCATACTATTGAAAAAACTGCTGAAGTTCAAGAAGAGGTAATAAAGCAGGTTTATAGTGCCTGTCAAGCAAATGGAGTTTTTCTAGAGGGCACTCTATTAAAACCTTCTATGACTGTTAATGGAGCAGATTGTCCAACAAAGGCTGATCCTATGAAGGTTGCTGAAATGACAATTAGAACTATGGAAAGATGCGTTCCTGCATCTGTTCCTGGAATAGTTTTCTTATCAGGAGGGTTAAGCGAAGAAGCTGCTTCTGTTTATCTAAATAATATGAACACTCTTTACAGGAAAGCTTTATGGAATGTTTCATTCTCCTATGGAAGAGCATTACAGCACTCATGCTTAAAGGCCTGGAAAGGAAGCGACGTTGAAGGAGGTCAAAAAGCATTAATAGCAAGAGCTCAAGCAAACTCTGAAGCTTCAAAAGGTGCCTATGTAGCAGGATCTCAACCTTCATCTGATGAACAATTATTTGTGGAAGGCTACACTTATTAACTAAAAAAATCCTAAAAATGTACTCTGGGTCATAAAATAAGTTTCTTTAATTTAGTATTTTGTATATCTAATGACGTGACATTTGATACCTCTTTATACTAAACTCTCGGAAACATATGCTTTATATAGCATTTAATTTATTTTAATTATGGCCCTCGTTCCACTAAGACTACTTTTAGATCACGCTGCTGAGAATGGTTACGGTATTCCAGCTTTCAATGTTAATAACCTTGAACAAGTTCAAGCAATCATGGAAGCAGCATATGAAACTGATAGTCCTGTAATCCTCCAAGCTTCAAGAGGGGCAAGAAATTATGCAGGAGAAATTTTCCTACGTCATCTAATCCTTGCTGCAACAGAAACATATCCTAATATTCCAGTGGTAATGCACCAAGACCACGGTAATGAGCCATCAACATGTTACTCAGCAGCAATAAATGGTTTCACATCAGTAATGATGGACGGTTCTCTAGAGGCAGATGCAAAAACACCCGCTAGTTACGAATATAATGTTGCAGTTACTAAAAAAGTAGTAGATTTTGCTCATTCAGTTGGAGTTAGTGTTGAAGGAGAGTTGGGTTGCTTAGGTTCATTAGAGACAGGAAAAGGTGAAGCGGAAGATGGTCATGGATTTGAAGGTGAACTTTCTACAGATATGCTTCTGACTGATCCTGAAGAAGCTGCAGATTTTGTAGCTAAAACAAAAGTCGATGCTTTAGCTATTGCTATAGGAACAAGTCATGGTGCTTATAAATTTACAAGAAAACCTACAGGTGAAGTTCTTGCAATAAGCAGAATTGCTGAAATTCATAAAGCACTTCCAAATACCCATCTTGTAATGCATGGATCTAGTTCAGTTCCTCAAGAATGGTTGGATATCATTAACAAATATGGCGGTGAAATTCCTCAAACTTATGGTGTTCCTGTTGAAGAAATTCAAGAGGGAATAAGAAATGGAGTTAGGAAAGTCAACATTGATACTGATAACAGACTTGCTTTCACTGCCGCGGTTAGAGAGGCAGCATTTGCTGATAAGGCAAACTTCGACCCAAGACATTTCAACAAGCCTGCTAGAAAATACATGAAGCAAGTTTGTCTTGATAGATACAAGCAGTTCTGGTGCGAAGGTCAAGCAAGTAAGATCAAACAAAACAGCACTAATTATTTTGCTGATCTTTACGCAAAAGGTGATTTGGATCCAAAAGTAAAAGCTACTGTTTAATTTCTTCCCAAATTTAATAAAAAAAGACCTCCAAAATTGGGGGTCTTTTTTTATTTCAATATTAATGATTTTAATGTAAAGAGACCATCAGTCCCACCAATTGTCTCGTCGCATGCTCGCTCTGGATGAGGCATTAAACCTAGAACATTTCCCTTCTCATTAGTTATGCCTGCGATATCGAATGAGGATCCATTGGGATTATTTTTATATCTCAAAGCGATCAATTCATTATCTACAAGTTTCTTTAAAGTATCAGAATCACAATGATATCTTCCTTCCCCATGAGCTATTGGCAATTTAATTGTTTGTTTTTCATCTACATTATTAAACCAACCTCCATTTGAAGAAACGATGTCCAGTTCAACGTCATCACAGATAAAATTAAGATTTTTATTTGCAACAAGAGCACCAGGCAAAAATCCTGATTCTGTCAAAATTTGAAACCCATTACAAATTCCTAAAACTCTTTTCCCGCTTTTAACAAACTCATCCAAGGCATTTATTAATGGAGAGAATCTCGCAATTGCTCCGCATCTTAAATAATCACCATAGCTAAATCCTCCGGGTAAAACTATTGCATCTACATCACTTAAATCTGAAGACTCATGCCACAAGTATTTTGTTCTTATGTCTAAACAACCTTCCAATGCCCATGAAACATCACGATCGCAATTAGAACCAGGGAAGACAACAACTCCTACAGTAAAATTATCCATCTTATAATTTTTCTAGTGAATACTCATAATCTTCAATAACAGTATTTGCGAATAACCTATCACACAATAAATCAATTTTTCCTCTTACTTCGTTTTCACCATTACCTTCTATTTTTACCTCAATCATTTTTCCTATACGTAATGATTTTATTCCCTCAGCTCCAAGTTTTATAGAGGCAGATTTAGTAGCTTCCCCTGCTGGATCTAAAACTGAGGGTCTTAGTCTTACAAAAACTTTTACAGCAAATTGGTCCAATTAAAAATTAATTTCTACTAGAAGATTAGTTTAAATTTTAATAAAAAGTACTATTGATTAATAAACAAATATTTTTACCTTAAGTTTTCTGAGTTATTAGATGTTTATGTAGCCTCTACCAAAACATACTAAGCAAGTTCTTCTTGAATTTTCATGTGTTTTAAAATTTCCTGCCCCTCCACATTTTGAACATTTTATTTTATCAATTGATGTAACTTCGTCAGAGATTATTTGTTTTAAAGCAATTTTTGGATTTTCCATCTTGGGCTATCTACTGTTTAAGTATCCCGACAGATAACTATAATGTCAAATTGCTATTTTTGGATCACTTAAAATCTTAAATTTCTCTTTAATTTTTTTATTGAAAGTTTTTATAGATTTTTCATCAAAGGAAATTATTACTAATTCAAGCCCAGCATTATCATTTGGTCTCCAACAATTGTCTGGAGCTTCTTCAAACCAAGTATTAATTTTCTTTCCAACAATTTGTATTTGTAAAGGTAATGATTTGTTTGGTATCCAAATACGTCCTTTTATTCGAAGAATGTTTAATTCATCCAAGATTTTTGACATCTCCTTTTCAAAGTCATTTTTTTCTAGGAAATAATTTAATTTAATTGAATCTGATACTAGTTCAACATGATTATGGTCATGTTCTTCAGTTAAAAAATCTTTATAAGTCTCTTTTTTAAAATTAAAATCAAAAAGATAGTTCAAATCAATTTTGCCATTATTGGATTTAAGGACTGGTGTAGATGATTTTAGACTTCCTTGAATTTTATGTTTTACAACGTCAAACTGATCATCATTTAAGATATCTGATCTAGAGACTAAAACGATATCAGAAACTTCTAGTTGCTCCTCAAATAGTTCATCTATAGTGGCGTTGTGATCAATTTTATCTGTTTCATTATATTGTTTTGTTATTTGATTTAAATCATTAATTGGTGAACCATTAAGCATTGATTCTCCATTAACGATACCAACAACAACATCAAGGTAGATGGAAGACCTAATCTCAGGCCAGTTAAGTGCTTGAATTAAGGGAATTGGTAGTGCCAAGCCACTTGTTTCGATAATTATTGATTCGATAGGAGGATTAAATTCTAGGAGAGCTTTTATTGATGGAACAAAATCATCTTGAACAGTACAACATAAACATCCATTGTTTAATTCGATTACGCAGTCGTCTTCAGATTCATAACATTTATCACAACTTTTAATCAAATCACCGTCAATTCCAACATCACCAAATTCATTAATTATTAAACCAAATTTTTTATTACTCTCTTTTATTAAATATCTTAGAAAAGTTGTTTTACCTGAACCAAGAAATCCTGAAACAACTATAACTGGTATTTTTTTTTTCATTTTTTATGATTAACAACCTAAGCTATATTCTGTACTCTCTCCTGTAGAACTATTTGTTCCATTCGCAATCGCACATAATTGTTTTTGTTGTGTACGACTAAGAACTGCATCTGTAAAATCTGCACCATCTATTTTTGCTCCTTCAAAATTACTCTCCATTAATAAAGCATTTGTAAAATTAACATCCGAAAGATCTGCATCTGTAAAATCTGTTGCATAAGCTAGTGCATCTCTTAAATTGGCTCCATTAAACTTTGTATTTTGCAATTTACTATTATTGAACACCGCGCCTTCTAAATTACTTTCACTGAAATTAAACCCATTCAAATCAAACTTAACGTATTCGTTACCGCTTAAATCTTGACCATGCATATCTGGCTCTAAATTAAGGTCTTGCTGGTTTCTAATCTCAGGAGGTCGTTTAGCCCATGCAGAATTTACAGAATTAAAAAATAAAATCCCAACGAACAACAAAGTAATTAATGCATTCTTTAGTGAGGGGAAAACAATTGATTTAATCATAATAAGACTGTATTTTAGAACTTAAGTATTTAAAGTTTGTAAGAGTATCTTAAAGGAAAATATATGGCAATGTCACTAAAGGTTATTGTTCCTCCTCATCCATTAATAAAACATTGGCTTTCAATATTGCGAGAAAAAAATACTCCAGATATTTTGTACTCAACAGGATATGAGCAATTAGGGAAATGGCTTACATATGAAGCATTACGTAATTGGCTGCCATATAAAAAAGAAATAGTAAATACTGATAATGGGGACACAGATGGATTCTTTATTAATACTGATTATCCAATAAAAGTGCTCGCAATGTTGCCCGAAGGGTTATCTCTTTGGTTTGGATCCAAAGAAGTAATTCCTAATGCAACTCTTTTATTAGGAGAACTTCCTAAAACTATTGAATCAAATGAAGGAGTTATATTTTATTCAGAACAAATAACGACAAAATCAACCACATTAGAAACCTTAATTAAATTAAAGGAATTAGGTGTTAATTCAAATAGGATTCTTTTAATAACTGCTATTTGCTCAAATAAAGGGTTAAATGAAATTGCGAAATTATTCCCGAATCAGGTAATTTACACTTCTTGCATAGATGAGGAAGACGAAAAAACACCATTATTGGTTCCCGGTATTGGGAATCCTTTATCGCGTTTAAGTACTATATTTCAAGATAAGAACTAATATAGAATATAGGAGTAAATATTTTACCAATGTCTGAATACAGAGATTCGTCTTCAAATAATCTTTTATCATTAATAAGTGGTGCTTTTATTGGAGCAGCAGGTCTAGCATGGTGGTTAATATCGGAAGCAGACAAAAGAAAGGAGGAAAAAAAACAAAAAGCAATGATGTATTCCTCCAGAATTCAAGACGGCTCAGAAGCGATTGATTCAAATGAAAATATAAATGAAGTTGAAGGAGAGAATCTGGAGAAGAAAGTTGAGCAACTTAATTCTGCAATTGCTGATGTGAGGAAGCAACTTGAAGAGTTGGGGCAATAGAATAAAAAAGGTTCTCAAATAATATGAATAAACTCAGATCATCTGCAATAACCCAAGGTGTGCAAAGATCACCTAACAGATCGATGTTAAGAGCTGTTGGATTTAATGATGAAGATTTTAATAAACCTATTATTGGAGTTGCAAACGGATACAGCACCATAACACCATGCAATATGGGTTTAAATAAGTTAGCTCTAAAAGCTGAAGAGTCTATAAAAAGATCAGGTGGGATGCCTCAGATGTTTGGGACCATAACAGTAAGTGATGGGATTTCTATGGGAACAGAGGGTATGAAATATTCCCTAGTTTCAAGGGAAGTTATTGCTGATTCAATTGAAACAGCATGCAATGCTCAGAGTATGGATGGGGTACTTGCTATTGGTGGATGTGATAAAAATATGCCGGGTGCCATGATTGCGATTGCAAGAATGAATATTCCCTCAATTTTCATTTATGGAGGAACAATAAAGCCTGGGAAATTGCATGGAGAAGATCTTACTGTTGTTAGTGCATTTGAAGCTGTTGGACAATTAACATCAGGCAAAATTAATGAAGAAAGGCTAATCCAAGTTGAGAAAAATTGTATTCCTGGTGCTGGTAGCTGTGGAGGAATGTTTACAGCTAATACAATGTCTGCGGTTATTGAAGTATTAGGGTTAAGTCTTCCTCACAGTTCCACTATGGCTGCTGAAGATCTTGAAAAAGAACTAAGTGCAGATAAAAGTGCTGAGATATTAGTCTCTGCAATAGAAAAAGATATAAGACCTCTAGACCTAATGACTAAGAAAGCATTTGAAAATGCAATATCAGTAATTATGGCAATTGGCGGATCAACAAATGCGGTATTGCACATCTTAGCTATCGCGAATACTGCAGGAATAGATATCAACATTAATGATTTTGAGAGAATCAGACAAAAAGTACCCGTTATTTGTGACCTTAAACCGAGTGGTAAATATGTGACGGTGGATCTTCATAAGGCAGGTGGGATTCCACAAGTAATGAAAATACTTTTGAATGCAGGATTAATTCATGGCGATTGCAAAAACATTGAAGGAAAAACCATCTCAGAATACTTACAAAATATTCCAGATAAGCCTCCAACAAATCAATATGTCATAAGAGACATAGATGACCCTCTTTATAAAAAAGGACATCTAGCGATATTAAAAGGTAACTTAGCGAGCGAAGGTTCTGTAGCCAAAATTAGCGGAGTAAAAAACCCTGTATTAACAGGTCCCGCAAAGATTTTTGAAAGTGAAGAGGATTGTTTAAAATCGATATTAAATAACGATATCAAAGCTGGTGATGTTGTTGTTATCAGAAACGAAGGTCCTGTAGGAGGACCAGGTATGCGAGAGATGTTAGCTCCAACATCTGCAATTGTTGGTCAAGGGCTTGGAGAGAAGGTAGCTTTAATTACCGATGGCAGATTTAGCGGCGGTACCTATGGTCTTGTTGTGGGTCACATAGCTCCAGAGGCTGCTGTAGGAGGAAATATCGCTCTAATAAAACAAGGTGATTTAATTACAGTAGATGCTGTAAAACAACTAATTGAAGTTGATTTATCTGACGAAGAATTAGAAAAAAGAAAAAAAGATTGGGTAAAACCTATTCAAAAATACAAAAGAGGAATTCTTTCAAAATATTCGAGAATCGTAAGCACATCAAGTTTAGGGGCTGTTACTGATTTATAAATCAGCTTAAATTTTTTTTCTTAATCAATAAAACTTTTTATCCTATTTGCTAAATTTTCCAATCTAGCGCTGTATTTTGGTGAATTGCATTTTTTCCCATTATTGCTATCCATCCATAATGTTTTAACTCCACACCATAATATTGGTTCATCAGGGAAGTTAAGCTTAGAGATTACTAAAACCAACTCTTTATTTGATTTAAAAAGTTCTAATTCAAGATCATAAATTTCTAATCTTTTACCTTCTTTATCTCTACATAAGATATTAACTGTTAAATCAATATCTTCATCTTCGAATTCGTATTCACCATTTATTTTTACTACAGAATGAACAAAAGGTTTATTCGTTAAATCTGCTGACTTAGCGATTAAGCTCTCTATATTTTTAGGTGGATTTTCAAATAACACTTATTGATTTAATTAAAACTTTTATTGAACCCTGTTTAAACTCATTATTAAGTAATCCATCATCACCGAACTTAGAGTGTAGTAGTTGCAATCTTTTAATTTTAGATGGCTTGAATTTAAATGGAAAACGTACTTTATTAGCTCTTACTGAAGGTTTTAACTCACTAAAAGGAATTTGAACATTTGTTGTCCCGAATTTTTTTGTTGGAAATGATTTAATCCATCTAAGTCCACCAGGAATAAATTCGGTTAGTCCTAGTAGATCATCTTCACAAGCGACAGCAAATTTAAAAGTCCTTCCTTGTCCATCAATATTTAATTCAAAGGATGAATACTCAGATACATTTAAAGAAGGTTTATATATAGAAGATCTACAACTAACAAATCCTCCTGCTTTCTCGACAATATTACCCTTTAATATCAAACCCGAATTTGAAGTTTCACAAAAAGCTGAACTTGATCCGCCCATAACAGTATCATTTAATGTTTTCCAACCATCGAACTCCTTTTTCTGGAATAAAAATTTTTTCTTACTCATTAAATAATTTAAATTATTAATAGACTTTAACTAAATTTCTAATTCTTTTGCTGATTCCTGATCACAAAATATTGAAATTTGATTAATAGATTTTATTAATTTTGATGGTGTTCTATCTGGTGGCTCTTTTTCATCTAATAACCTCTCAAGAGCAATTCTTTTAGAAGCTCCACTAACTAAAAATACTATCTTTGAAGAAGCTGAAAGAACCTTTGGAGTTAATGAAATTCTTTTTAAACCTTTACCTTCATTAAAAATAACAAAATCATCTATATTGTTATTTTTCTGATAAGGGAATAGTGAGGCTGTATGACCATCATCTCCAAGACCTAATAATGTTAAATCAAAAGTTGGAGGGTTTGTTCCGCATTTTTCAAATAATTTAGAAATAAATTGATTTTTAGTAGTTTCATCATCAGCGTTTAAATCATTGAAAATTTCATAAAAATAAGCTTTAGATCCAAAATTAGTTAGCAAAGAATTTCTCAACATTAACGAGTTACTTAATTCTGAATTTGGATCAACACATCTTTCATCTCCTAAAAAGACATCAACCATATCCCATTGAAGATCATTATTAGATAAGAGACGATACACAGATTTAGGAGTTGAACCTCCACTTACACAAAATTTGAATCTATCTTTCTTTTTTAAAGTATGAATAATATGGCTTTGAATAAACTTAAAAACCGCTGTTGATAGTTCTAACTTGTCTTTGTAAATATTTAAGGTGTATCCATTTTTGACCTTTTCAATCATTTCATCCATTCAGTATGAAAACTACCTTCCTTATCAATTCTTTCATATGTATGAGAGCCAAAACAGTCTCTCATTGCCTGCACAAGATTCTGAGGAAGTCTATTGGTTCTATAACTATTCAAATAATCTAAAGTACTGGATAAACATGGGACTGGTATACCTGCCTTTGTGGATAGAGAAACTACCTTAGCTAAGTTATCTAATCTAGTCGCAATTTCATTATTAAACCAATCATCAAAAATTAAATTTTTTAGATCAGGATCTTTGTTATAAGCATCTTGAATTTTACTTAATAATTTTGATCTAATTATGCAACCACCTTTCCATATTTGTGCAATTGACGGCATATTCAAACCATAGTTATATACTGCAGATGCTTCTCTTAAAATATCCATACCTTGGGCATAGCTAGCAATTGTGGCAAGGACTACAGCATCAAATAAAGGTTTCATTCCATCTGATACATTTCCTAAATCAAAATCCTCTATCTCTTTAGATGGAATAGTTTTTTCAATCTCACTACGTTGCTCTTTTAAAGAACTCATTACTCTTGCATTTAAAGATGCATAAATAGTTGGGACTGATACCCCCAGCTCTAGAGCACTCACAACAGTCCATAAACCTGTACCTTTCTGGCCAGCTTTATCTAATATTTTTTCCACGATATCATGTCCAGTTATATCATCTTTTGTATTTAGACAAATCTCTGTTATCTCAACAAGATAAGAAGCTAATTCATCAGTATTATTCCAAATACCAAATACCTCTGACATCTGCTCTCCATTCATACCTTTGACTCTCTTCATAAGGTCGTAAGCTTCTGCAAGTATTTGTTCAATTCCATATTCAATTCCATTATGAACAGTTTTTACAAAATGACCTGAGCCGCCTGGGCCAACATATGCAACACATGGTCCGTCTTCAACTTTGGCAGCCATTTTTGTTAGTAAGCTCTCTATTGCATCATATGAAGCCTTAGTACCACCGGGCATCATGCTTGGACCCTCTAGAGCTCCTTTGGCACCCCCAGAGACTCCCATTCCAATGTATCCAAAACTTTTACTTTCAAGATTATTTACCCTTCTTTCTGTATCTTTATATTGAGAATTACCTCCATCTATTAATAAATCTCCTTCCTCGAGATATCCAGAAACATTATCTATAACAGCATCTGTTGCGGGTCCAGCTTTTACCATCATTAGGATTCTTCTAGGTCTCTCTAGCTTATTAACAAATTCTTGAAGGGTTTCAGCTCCTTCTATATTCTTACCAAGGCCACGACCTTGCAAAAATTCTTCAGTTTTTGAATAAGTCCTATTAAAAACTACACTAGAAAATCCATTTCTCTCTGCGTTAAGAACTAAATTTTCGCCCATAACACCAAGACCTATTAAACCAAAATGTGCCTTGGACATAAAAAATTAAAAAACTCAATAAATATAGTGTGCCTACAACTCAACAAAATTGCTCAAAAAAAAATACTTATGTCAGCGAAAAATGATCGAAAAGATTTAAATAACAGTTCCGTTTGCAATAGTTGCATTTTTAACTACTACGACAATTCCATTTCTGATATAGAAACCTAATTCTGGCTTATCTGCTTCTTCTACTCGATCTTTATTAATGATCACGACATTATCACCAATTCTTGTATTCTTATCAAGAATTGCTCTTTTTACAGTGGTTCCTTCCCCTACTCCGAGAGGTGTTCCTCCTCCTTTTCTTAATTCAATCCTCTCTTCAGGCGATTCAAAGAAATCGGCACCCATAACAAGAGTGTCCTCAAGAACCGAATCACTTTCAATCCTGCTTCTTACACCTAAAACACAATGCAAAATACTACATGACTTTAAGATTGTACCTTCACAAACTATTGAATCAGTAATTTGAGCATCTACTAGTTTAGAAGGGGGAAGAAATCTTGGTCTTGTATAAATTGGGAATTTTTCATCATAAAAACTAAATGGAGGTTTTGGTTGCTCAGTCAAGGCAAGGTTTGACTCAAAGAATGCCCCAATGGTACCGATATCTTCCCAGTAATCATCGAATACATAACTTTTAAGTATGTCCCCCCTATTGAGGGCTTCAGGAATTATATCCTTACCAAAATCTGTATAACTAGGAAATTTATTTAAAAGATCGAAAAGAGTATTTCTGCTAAAAACGTAAATACCCATAGAGGCTAGATAGGGTTTTTCAGTAGCTGACTCTTTACTTAATCCAAATTTTGAAGTATCAACTGCCATTGCCTTCAACTTCTCTCCAGTGGGCTTTTCACTGAATTCTTTTATATTTCCTAGATCGTCTGTTCTCATGAGGCCAAAACCCTCTGCTTGAGCTTCATCAACAGGCAAAGCTGCAACAGTTAAATCAGCGCCATTATCTCTATGATGTTGAACAAATAAACTGTAATCCATTCTATACAGTTGATCACCTGACAATATTAAATATTCATCAACATCCCATTCTTGAAATAACCATTGGTATTTTCTTACAGCATCAGCAGTACCTTCAAACCATTTAGGACTATCAGGAGTCTGTTGCGCGGCTAAAACCTCCACAAATCCTTGGCCGAAAGGGCCATTCAAATTATAAGTCCTTCCTATATGTCTATTTAGAGATGCACTGTTGAACTGGGTCAATACGTACATTTTTTCTATACCAGAATTTATACAATTACTAATTGGGATATCTATTAAACGATACTTACCTGCCAAAGGCACAGCAGGTTTAGCCCTCATTTTTGTTAAAGGGTAAAGTCTAGAACCTTTTCCTCCGCCGAGGATTATGGCCAACACACGCTTCATTAAATCTAATGGAGGTAGATATACAACTACTTAAAGTAACTGATTATGGGCATATTTAGAAATACTAATGGTCAGTTTACAAAGGTATTTCGATAAATCACTAGAAAAACTTAATATAAATTGAGAAAAATTAGTTATTTTTGTCCTCTTCTACCAAAGAAAACAATTTTTCAACGATTTTCAAAGAAACTTGTCTCTCTTCTCTTGATTGAGGACTTCTTAACTTGGTAACAGGAGTGTGAAGTATTTTATTGATAATTCCTTTAGTAAGTGCTTCGACAACTTTTCTTTCTCGAGCCGAAAAATCTGGTCCCATCCTACTAAGTGCTTTTTGCAATTCTTCTTTTCTAATCAACTCCAAATCTGATCTAAGTTTATTAATTACTGGAACCGCCTCTAAACTTGCCCACCATTCTAGAAAAATGATCCTTTCTTCTTCTACTAAAGATTCCGCTTCCTTCGCTATTTTCTGTCTAAATTCTTGATTTCGTGAAACGACTTCTTGCAAGTCATCAACATCATATGATTTTACAAATTCATGTTGTTTGACATTATTAGATATATTTCTCGGTACACCAATATCAATAAATTTAAGTCTATTACTCAAATTTAATTTTTCAATTTTTGCAAGATCAATAATTGGCTCTTCAGAAGCAGTACTTGTAAAAACAATGGAAGATAGTGATATGTTTTCTTCTAATTCGTTTAATCCTCTACAAACAATCTCTAAATCAGGGAAGTCTTGAGCAAGATTTAATGCTCTATCAATATTTCTATTTAAAAGTATAAGTTTATGACATCCTTTTGATTTTAAATGAGTTATTAAAAGCCTACTCATTCGCCCGGCACCAACAACAAGAACGTTCTCTGATTCCAAACTTACAAGAGTATCAAAACCCTTTTCTTGGCCAATTTTTAATTGAGCAAGTTCTACCGCTGCTGAACTAATTGATACTGCTCCAGTTCCTAAATTTGTTTCAGATCTTACTTTTTTACCTGTACTAACTGATTGAGTTAATAATCTATTAAGAATTGGTCCAGTAGATTGATTCTCTTGACCTAATCTCATCATTTTTTTTACCTGCGAAAGAATTTGTCCTTCCCCTAAAACGAGGCTATCTAGTCCTGCCGAGACTTTCATCAAATGCAAAACTGCTTCTTCCTGTCTAAAGCAAAAAAGATGTGGATTTAAATCTTCAAAAATAATTCCAGAATATTCTGATATAAATTCTTTTATAGATGAAATTCCAGTATTTTTATCCTTTACTAGTGCATATATTTCCAACCTATTACAAGTACTTAAGATTGACACCTCTAATACATCAGAGAAAGTTTTTAATGCTTTCAATGATTCTGTTATGGATTGGTCAGGAATACTTAGCTTCTCACGCACTTCAACAGGTGCCGTGCGATGACTCAGTCCGACGACAACAATATGCATAATATCAACAATGAATTTTTAAAGGCTGATACTCTTAGCACCATCTTTTATATGTACAGTATTTGTAAACCTTGCAGTACTATCTAATGTACTAATAACAAGACTGCTTGTTCTAACACAATCCCTTTCAAATTTAACTCCGTCAAATAGTAATCCATCAGTTATTCCACTTCCAGCGAAAACAACATTTTCCCCCGATGCCAATTCATTAGCTTCATAGATTTTATCTATATCGGTTATGCCCATTTCATTAAGACGTTTAATATTTCCTTCTTTTGTGTAATCAGCCCATTCAGAAGTTTGAGCGATTGCTGGATCATAAACTAGTTGTCCTTGAAAGTGTCCACCAAGAGCTCTCATTGCAGCAGCTGAAATAACACCCTCAGGAGCTGCACCTATACCCATCAAGCAATGTGTTCCAGTTCCTGCGAAACCACATGCAATCGCAGCTTGAACATCACCATCAGAAATCGGTTGTACTTTTGCACCACATCCTCGAATCTCTTTAATTAAATCTTTATGCCTAGTCCTATCCATTACAACAACAGTAAGCTCATCAATAGAAAGACCCAAGCAATCACTTAGTATCTTCAAGTTTTCAGTAGCTGAATTTCTTATATCTACTTTACCTTTGGCCGCAGGAGGCGCTGCTAATTTGTTCATGTAAAAGTCAGGAGCATTGAAAAGGCCACCCGTATCAGAGGCAGCTAAAACCGCCATAGAGCCTCTTTGATTATTCGCACAAAGATTAGTCCCTTCACAAGGATCTACTGCAAAGTCTACACCTGGGCCACTTCCACTCCCAACCTCTTCACCTATATAAAGCATAGGTGCTTCATCTCTTTCACCTTCTCCAATAACAATTTTCCCTTTCATTTCAATTTTGCCCATGCGCAATCTCATCGCTTCGACAGCTGCAGCATCAGCTTCATCTTTTTGACCAAGTCCTGTTAGTTTTGCTGAGGCAATAGCAGCTTGCTCGACAACTTCGAGAATTTCTTGAATTAAAGTTTGATTCACAATTAAATTTTGAGGATTTTCTAAAAGGTTTTGAGTATGATCTCATGAAAAATGGCATTTTTTATGAGAATTATTATGCTAGTAAGCTTTTTTAAACTCTTCACAGCTGTTACTTTATCAGGCCGTGACTTGAAATTAGGAATAAACAACTAAATATAGTATCTTTATTAAATATTTTAAAAATTAAATGACTGAGTCAAATCAAGCAAATTTAACTGGTGCTAATAGACCAATTCAAATAATTCCTTCAGTTTTACCAGCAGATTGGGCAAACATGGGGGCATGTGTGAAAGAACTCGAGGAAGCTGGGGTAGATAGAATTCAATTTGATGTAATGGATGGAAATTTCGTACCAAATCTCACTTTCGGTCCTGAAATGATTGCTGCATGCAGGAAATATTGCAATGTCCCTTTTGAAACTCAATTAATGGTCAGCCAGTACAACTGTGAAACCATGCTTGAAGCTTATGTAAATGCTACAAAAGGGACAAATGGTGAACCAGGAGTAGTAATAGCTCATGCCGAAGCAAATATTCATTTGCATAGAGTTCTCGGAAGAATAAGAGATTTAGGAGGATCTCCTTCAGTTGCATTAAACCCTCATACTCCTTTTGAGATGATTAAAAACATTATGGATATGGTCGATCATGTTTTGGTCATGACAGTTAATCCAGGCTTTGGAGGACAAGCTTATATCCCAACAATGCTTAATAAGATCAGAGAGATAAGAAATTTTATTATCGAAAAAAACTTAAATGTCGATATTGAAGTTGATGGGGGGATAAAAGCAAATTGGACTATCTCACAATGTGCCGACGCTGGTGCCAATTGTTTTATTGCAGGTAGTGGAATGTTTGCTTACCCAACATTAAAAGAAGGATGTGATGACTTGAGAAAAGTTGCACGAGAAGCGCAAAAGGGAATAGTTCTTTCAGAACCTTAATAAATATTATGGGTGATTAAGAAATTATCCAAAGATCCAGCCATAACTATGTAACCCTATTCCTAAGAAATTAACTCCCAAATAACATACTAAAACCACTAAAAAGCCAGTAGATGCTAATAATGCTGGTCTGCGTCCTTGCCAACCCTTGCTTATTCTCATATGCAGATAAGCGGCATAAAACAGCCATGAGATAAATGCCCATGTTTCTTTTGGATCCCAACTCCACCATGTACCCCAAGCCTCATTAGCCCAGACCGCCCCTGAAATTAAACCAAGAGTAAGAAGAACAAAGCCAATTAATATAGAACGATAACTTAATGTATCTAATTCTTCTGAATAAGAAAACTCAATAGATTCAACTAAACCATTTACAGGATAGTTATTAGAAATTTTAAACCCTCCAATACCTGTAGAACTACTTCTGATTTGAAGCGGCTTATTTTTATTAATGAACAAAACAGAAACTGAAAGTAAAGAACCTATTATTAGTGCCGCATAACTAAGCATTACGACACTAACGTGCATTACTAACCAACTAGATCTTAAAGCTGGAACCAAGTTGGATGATACTTTCAAATCGTCAGGCAAAACAAAGCAGGCAAAAGCCACAGTCAGTAACTCAATAGGTATGGCAATCGAAGGAATTATTGGAGATTTATATTCCCTTTCAATCAATAGTTGTCCCATTGTGATCCCCCAAGTAAGGAAATAAAGAGATTCATATAAATTGCTAATAGGGAAGTGTCCAGAAATTGACCATCTAAAAAGTAGTTGTAATGATATGAATAAATTCACTAAAATCGTTAAGATTCTTACAGTAATAGAAGACTTTTTTTTAAAAACTGCAACTAATGATATCGGTAAGTTAACTAATAAAAAATAGAAGACTAAAAGACCCAAGACGGAAACTGGGTCGTATATTAAATTTTTAAAAAGATTATCTAGAATCATACAAGAAATTTATCTGGTTTTAAGTTCTATGACATCCAAATAATAATTTAAATCATCTCTATGTGAGTAAATCTTTAATAATAAAGTTTTAATTTATTAAGCAAAAGGATTTCAAAGTTTGAAATCATCTCCTAAATAATACTTCTTGACTATTGGATTATCAGCCAATTCACTTGATGATCCGTTAGCTAAAATTTTCCCTTCACTTAATACATATGATTTGTTTGTAATTAAAAGGGTTTCCCTTACATTATGGTCTGTAATAAGAATCCCTACCCCATCACTACTTAATTTAAGAATTAGTTTCTTTAAATCATTAACGGCTAGAGGATCGATCCCAGCAAACGGCTCGTCTAACAACAAATATTTAGGTCCTTTTCTACCTACAGTGAGAGCTCTGGCTATTTCGCACCTCCGCCTTTCTCCTCCTGAAAGTTGATAACCATAATTATCCACAAAATTATTCAAATTAAATTCATTAATTAGTTGTTCTCTTCTATTTCTAATTGCCGCTCTACTTAAAGATGAATTCTGCAATGCCAAATCTATATTATCCTTAACAGTAAGGTCTCTAAATATACTCGCTTCCTGGGTTAAATAACCCAACCCAAGTCTTGATCTAATTGGGAGAGGAAGATTGGTTATATTTTTACCATTCATAAAAATTTCACCTTTATCAGGTTTTATATTCCCTACGGCAAGATTAAAAGTAGTAGTTTTCCCAGCACCGTTGGGTCCCATCAAACCTACAACTTCCCCTGGATTTACAGTTAAGAAAACATCATTTACGATTAACCTTCCTTTAATTGAAAGAGATACATTATTAATTTTTAGATTCATTTCCTTTGAGATCGATAAGTTTTCTCGTTTCCTTGAAAAAAAAATAAAATTGAAAATATTAATTCAATTGAAGATAAAGATGTATTCATATTTATCAAAGAGTTTTCAGAAAAGGCTTATCGTTCTCATTTAATAGCTCTTTATATTGTAATTTCCTCAATAAATCTTCTAAACATCGGCAGAAGGATTCAAGGTCAATACCTAAATTAATCTTAGTTCTAGTTTTTATTCTACCTAAACCCTCTCCAAGCAAAATAGTAGCTCCATTTAAATTACCTTTACTTAAATGAAACTGAGAAACAGATACTTGTAAAATCCCCTGGATAACTTGTCTTTCGTCACCATCAACGGAATTCCATATTTCTTCAAAAGCATCATGAGCCTCATACCATTCATGATTATTAAAAAGATTTAAAGCAGTATAAAGGGAATCTTTTAAACTTTTTGTACTTTCTTCGTTCATGAAACTAATTATTAATTTTTTTTCTTTTTATTTTTTTTTCTCATTCTTATTGAATCTGGTGTTACCTCAAGCATTTCATCTGGACCGATATATTCTAGTGCTCTTTCAAGCGTAATATCAACAGGTGACTGCAATGTATCAAGTTCCTCTGCCCCTGCAGACCTCATATTAGTCAACTGCTTAGTTTTACATATATTCAACTCAAGATCTTGAGGTCTATTATTCTCTCCAATTATCATTCCTTTGTAAACTTTTACTCCTGGTTTAATAAAATAAACTCCCCTATCTTCAGCATTCTTTAATGCATAAAATGTGGCAACACCTTCCTCAAAAGCTATAAGAACTCCATTTCTCCTGGTTTCAAAATCTCCTGTTTTAGGTTTATATTCATAAAAAGAGTGACTCATGATACCTTCGCCTCTTGTTATCCGAACAAATTCCCCGCGAAATCCAATAAGTCCTCTCGATGGCACAAGAAATTCTAATTGAGTTCTCCCATCTGAACTTGTCTGCATGTTTTTCATCTCGGCTTTTCTCGATCCAAGTTTCTCTATACACGAGCCAACGGATACTTCAGGCACATCTAAAACCAAAGTCTCAATAGGCTCACATTCAACATTATCAATCTCTCTAAAAATTACTTGAGGTTGTGAGATTTGAAACTCGAATCCTTCTCTTCTCATAGTCTCAATCAAAATACCTAAATGTAATTCTCCTCTTCCTGAAACTGAGAACCTATCAGGAGAATCAGTTTCTTCGACCCTTAGAGCAACATTTGTCAAAAGTTCCCTTTCCAATCTATTTTTTAATTGTCTACTAGTAACAAATTTCCCCTCTTTACCCGCAAATGGAGAATCGTTAACAACAAAAGTCATATTTAACGTAGGTTCATCAACTTTGATTAATGGAAGTGGATGGGGAGAATCGGGACATGCTATGGTTTCACCGATATTGACGTCATCGAAACCAGAAACGGCAACGATATCTCCTGCGAATGCTTCATTTATATCAATCCTTTGTAATCCTTCGAATCCTAGTAGTTTACTAACCTTACCTTTAATAGTTTTACCATTTTCTTTAATTAAACTAGCTTGTTGACCGTTTTTTATAGTTCCATTATGAATTTTCCCAATTACAATTCTGCCTAAGAAATCAGAATAGTCTAGAGTAGTTATTTGTAGCTGAAGAGGCTTTTTGGTATCACCTACTGGAGGTGGAACATGTCTGAGAATAGCCTCAAAAAGAGGCATCATATTGTCACTATTTGATTCCATCTCTTCTTTTGCAAAACCAGATAGCCCGCTTCCAAAAAGATAAGGGAAATCACATTGATCATCATCAGCGCCTAATTCTAAGAACAAATCCAATACCTTATCTATTGCTATTTCAGGAACTACTCTTGGTCTATCAATTTTATTCACAAAAACTATAGGCCTAAGTCCTTTTTCTAGCGCTTTTTTTAAAACAAATCTTGTTTGTGGCATAGGCCCCTCATTTGCATCGACTATAAGCAGACAACCATCCACCATTCCCAAAACCCTCTCAACTTCTCCTCCAAAATCTGCATGTCCTGGTGTATCTATAATATTAATACGGGTATCTTTGTAGTTTACCGCAGTATTTTTTGAGAGTATTGTTATTCCTCTTTCTCTTTCAAGATCATTCGAATCCATAACGCATGTAGGAATAACTTCGTTATCTCTAAATATTCCTGATTGAGATAACAATGCATCCACAAGAGTAGTCTTCCCATGATCTACGTGGGCAATAATAGCAACATTTCTAATTTCTTTAATCGAAGATGACATTTATAAAGTTTATATAAATAAGTAGATTGACTTTATTAAGGCTAACTCAAAGAATGCTTATTATGAGAATTTTCTCTTTAAGACTTTGAAAAACATAATCATAATAAATAATTTAATTAATAAAAAAAAATTATGATTTTCTATTTGAACTTTCAAAAACTTTTAAAGCTTCAATTGATCCCTCATATCTCCAATGCCAAGGTTCATAATCAATATATTTATTATCTTTGGCAAACGATAATTTAAAGTGAAATTTAGCAGCATTTTTTATTAGCCATCTAAAGGCGTCAGTATTCTCAAATTCGGTCTCAAAATCAGTTTCTCTTTGAGTAGCATCACCAAAATCAATAGCAAATCCTGTACTATGTTCAGAATATCCTGGTGGTGCTGAGACTCTAGCTCTTTCTGCAGCTTCTTGATTTCTAAAAGATTTTAAAGAATAGAAGATTTCGTTTTGCAAATTTATTGATCTATAACCACTCAAGAAAACTAAGTATATTCCTTCTTTTTGTGCTTCCTCCCTCATCTTTAATAAAGAATCACGCATATCAATGTGAACTTCAATATTAGGCTCAATTAGAACTAGCTTCTCCTTAGAAATTTCGGCATAGGGTAAATGCCCCAAAATTCTATGGTCATGACTTGTCTGAGCATGAAAATTGAGATTACCAAGAGATCCTATTTCTATATTTCTAATAAATCGCAATGAAAAAATAGAAAAGAGAAAGAAAACAAATGGAGAAAATATTAATAAATTTTTTAATAATGTTGAATTTGGGTTATTTAGGTAAGTTCTTTTGGCAAGTGGTATTTCAAATTGATCAATATCTTTGTTTGGTTCCAATATTTTAGAAGTGAATTTGGAAAAGATATTTCGATATTAACTATTATTTTAAGAAATGCACTTTTATAAGCAAAAAAGATGTAGTTTTTATATACAGTATTATTTTTTTTCAAATGTTGAGGGTAGCTGTTATTGGTGGAGGTCCAAGTGGTTCATGTGCGGCAGAAATACTTGCTAAAGCTGGAATAAAAACTTGGCTCTTCGAGAGAAAATTAGATAATGCAAAACCATGTGGAGGAGCAATTCCACTTTGCATGGTCGAAGAATTTGATTTGCCTGAGTCAATTATTGATAGAAAAGTAAGGCATATGAGAATGATATCTCCATCAAATAGAGAGGTAGATATAAGTTTAGATAGAGTTTATGGGAAAAGTGATAATGAGTTTATTGGGATGTGTAGAAGAGAAGTTATGGATGCCTTTATGCGCAACAGAGCATCAGATCTTGGTGCCACATTAATAAATGGATTAGTTACTTCTATTGATACAGGTGATAATAATCAAGGTCCCTATAAGCTTTCCTACTCAGATTTTACGAATGGAGATAAAAAAGGGGAACTCAAGGAGCTTACTGTTGACCTTTTGATCGGAGCTGATGGGGCAAATAGCAGAGTGGCAAAAGCAATGGATGCAGGAGATTACAAAGTTGCCATAGCATTTCAGGAAAGAATTAAATTGCCTAAAGAAGAAATGAGTTACTACGAAGATCTCGCTGAAATGTATGTCGGCACTGATGTTTCTCCTGATTTTTATGGGTGGGTATTTCCTAAATATGATCATGTTGCTGTGGGCACTGGAACCATGCAAAAGAATCAGTCATTAATTAAAGGACTTCAAGAAGGTGTAAGAAATAGGGCAAAGAAAAGACTTGTTAATGGTGAAGTAATAAAGGTAGAAGCCCACCCTATTCCTGAGCATCCAAGGCCAAGAAGAGTTGTTGGGAGAATGGCATTGGTTGGTGATGCAGCTGGTTATGTTACAAAAAGTTCTGGAGAGGGTATTTATTTTGCTGCAAAAAGCGGAAGAATGTGTGCTGAAGAAATTGTTGAAGCATCAAAAAACGGTCAAGTAATTCCATCAGAAAAAGATTTAAAAAATTATCTTAAAAAATGGGATAAAAAATATGGCACAACTTATAAGGTGCTAGAAATCCTTCAAAATATTTTCTACAGAAATGATTCTGCTAGAGAAGCCTTTGTTGAGATGTGTGATGACATGGATGTACAAAGACTTACTTTTGATAGTTACTTATACAAAAGAGTTGTCTCCATGAAACCATTACAGCAACTTAAAATTACAATGCTTACACTTGGTTCTATTTTAAGAGGGAAAGCCCTAGCACCTTTAAAATATAAACCCGTTGATAGTGCTGTTAGAGAAAATAAAGAAGTAGAAAAAATGCTAGAAAATTATTCAATAAAGGGAGGCATTAAAGTTAAGAGTTCAAAAGTGTAAAGTCGGCTATTTTTAGAGAATAATTTCTAATTAAGCTCAACATATTTAGTCTATTATTTCTTAGTTTTAAATCCTCTGACATTATTAGTACTCCCTTTTCATTATCAAATAAATCCTCGATAGTCTTTACATTAATCTCAAACAAATTTAAAAGTTCCAAATAATTGCAATAACTTTCCGAAAAAAGTTTTTCTAATTCGCCAATAAATTCAAAAACTTTCAATTCACAATCTTTTTCAAAAAGTTTTGTGTTTACATAATCTCTTGTTGAGAGAACATCTCTTGAAAGATCACTATTAATAGCTAATTTGCTTACCCTAGTAATCACCTTCTGGATTTCAATAAAATTATCCTTTTGATTAAAATTCATAATTGCTGTAATCCTTTTTTTAAGATCAACAATGTTCAATACTCTTTCTTGAGATAATTGATCAGAAGAGCAAACGGCCTTTATTAATTCTTTACTTAGTGATATTTCTTCTAGATGACTAACAATTCTTTGAACTAAAAATTCATTTAAATCATTAAATACTTTTTCTCTTGAGAAGTTTAAATTCGGAAATGCGATTTTCCAAAAATCAACAAGTTCGTTAAATAATTTATCTAAAGGTAAATCAAGTTCATAATCCCAAATTATTTTAATCACTCCATTCAAATTTCTTCTCAAAGCGTAAGGATCAGATGATCCACTGGGACGTTTACCAGAAATAAATATACTTATTAAAGTTTCGACCTTATCTGCTATAGAAACTATTGCACCATATTTTGTGGAGGGCAAAGCATCTTTATAAAAAGAAGGTAAATAATGTTCAGCTACCGCCAAGCAAACATCCTCACTAAATCCCTCATGTTTAAGATATTTACCACCCATTATTCCTTGCAGTTCAGGTAATTCGAAAACAATTTCGCTACATAAGTCATTTTTACAGTATTTAGCAGCTTCTATTATTTTTTTTACTTCTAAAGACTTATCATTTAAAAATTTAAGAATTTTTTTTGTAACTTCCTCTATCCTTTCTACCCTCTGAAATATATTTCCAAGTCCTTTCAAATATGAAACAGATTTAAGCTTTTCATTTCTTTCGATTGAAGCAACTTTTTTGTCACTTTCTACGAAAAACTTTGCATCTGAAAACCTTGCCCTTAATACTTTCTCATTACCTTTGGCAATATTATTATTTGATTCTTCAAGACCATTCGAAATAATGCAGAAAGTTGTACTAATATTTTTTTCAGAGCTTAAATCTAGTTTAGAAAAACTATCGTTTTTCAATAAAAGAGGTACGTATCTCTGATGAATTTTCATGACTGTTGAGAGAACTTCAACTGGAAGATCAAGAAATTCATTACTAAATTTGCCAATAATTAACTCTGGCCATTCAACTAAATCAGTTAGTTCATTTAGTAATCCTTCTGAAAGGTCAGGCTTCAGATTTAAAGATTTAGATGCCTGATTTATTAAACTTTCAATTTTTTCTTTTCTTTCTTTTCGAATAGCTATTACTCTATTTCGTTTCAATAGTTCAAAAAAACCATCAGGATTCTGAACTTCTAAAACTTTATTTATTAGCCTATGACTTTTTGTTTTATTACTTATTTTGATTTTTGGATCACATTCATCAAATTCAAAATCAAGAATTTCATCATTATAAATAGAGGAAATCCACCTAATAGGTCTTGAAAATTTTATGTTTCCAGTACCCCATTTCATAAATCGAGGGCCTTGAAGACTCTTTACTAATTGTGGGATAATCAAAGACAAAGAAATTTTTGTTGATAATCCTTTCTCAATTTTCTTTCCAAATACAAAATCACCCTTTTCTGTGTTTTTTATTTCTAGCTCACCTACATCTATGTCTAAGCTATTAGCAAATCCCAAAGCAGCATTAGTAGGACATCCATTTAAATAAGCTGAATTTGCTTTAGGCCCTTTTCTTTCTATTATTTTATCTTCTGCATAATCAACTAAACCTTCGAGAAGTAGAACTATCCTCCTTGGTGTGGAGGTAGCAACTATATGTTCGAATTTAATTAACTTTTTATCCAATTCAAATTCTATTAGAGATTTAAATTGCTCTAGAACAGAATGAGCAAATTTTGCGGGCAACTCTTCTGTTCCTATCTCAAGTAAATATTTAGACAAGAAAAAAATATGACTTCACTTACTATAATTTACTACCAGTTAAATAAGCTTTTCGCTAATGTATAAAAAGAGATATGTTTTGGTCCTTTGATCAAGGTTGAGAAAGTAAAAAAGAAAAGAGATTCTGCAAAGGAAGAGACTGTTTGTTTAGCAAATGGACTAGAAGTCTCCAAATTTGAAAATTTTAAAAAAAGTAGCCAATTTCTTAAGGAACCACTTGCTACGGAATTAGTCAATGAAAGTGATCATTTTACTAATGATGCAGTTCAGTTATTAAAGTTTCATGGTAGTTATCAACAAGATAACAGGGAAAATAGAAGACCTGGCAAAAGTAAAGATTGGCAAATGATGCTTAGGTTAAGAAATCCGGGCGGTGAAGTTTCTGGAAAATTATTTTTAGCATTAGATGAATTATCTGACAAATTAGGTAATGGAACACTTAGGGCCACTACAAGACAAGCCTTTCAAATGCATGGAATCAGAAAGGAGAACCTAAAGGAAGTAATTCAAACAATAGTAAATTCAATGGGCTCCACATTAGCTGCATGTGGAGATATTAATAGAAACGTTATGGCTCCTGCGGCTCCATTTGATTCGCCAGACTATAATATTGCAAGAGCATTGGCAAAAAAAGTTGCAGATCTTCTCACCCCAATGGCTGGCCAAGGCACTTTTTTAGAGCTTTGGGCTGATGGAGATTTAGAGTACACTATAAAGCCTGACAAAGATATTGAAGCAATTAGGAAGCTTCAATTCAAAGATAATGTTTTTAGTGGGATAAAAGATGAGCCTCTTTATGGTTCAACTTATTTACCGAGAAAATTCAAATGTGCCGTGACAGTTCCTGGGGACAATTCTGTTGATCTTCTTACCAATGACATAGGAATAGTTGCCTTTACTTCTAAAGATGGAAACTTAGAAGGGTGCAACTTCTATGTTGGAGGTGGTATGGGTCGCACACATAATAATGAGGAGACCTTTGCCAGAATTGCAGATCCACTTGGATATGTTGAAGAACCTGATGTTTATGAATTAATACAAAGCATTGTGGCTATTCAAAGAGATTATGGTGATAGAAAATCAAGAAAAAATTCGAGAATGAAATATCTTCTTCATAGAAAAGGTATTAAATGGTTCAAAAAGATACTTTCTGATAAGTATTTCAAAAAAGAAATTAAAAAAATTAGAAAAGAACCTGATAAGGTTCTTATTGATTACCTAGGTTGGCATAAACAAAATAAAACCTCCCATTTCGTAGGTTTACCATTGTTATCAGGAAGATTATCTGGAGAGAAGAAGAATACCATCACAAGTATTGTTAAAAAATATAATTTAGATTTAAGACTCACACCTAATCAAGATATTTTACTTTGTAATATCGCTAATAAAAACAAAGGTGAAATTCAAAAATCTCTATCAAAAATTGGATACGAAAATTTAGAAAATATTAATGAAATACAAAGACATGCTTTAGCTTGTCCTGCTTTACCACTTTGTGGGCTTGCAATGACTGAAGCTGAAAGAATATTACCTGATGTGTTAAAAAGGATTGAAAATTTACTATTAGATCTAAAAATACAAAAAACAATATTATTCAGAATGACAGGATGTCCGAATGGATGTACCAGGCCTTATATGGCCGAATTAGCACTTGTTGGAAGTGGGCAAAACAAATACCAATTATGGTTGGGGGGAAGTAAAAATCTACAAAGGCTTGCTAAACCATTTTTACAAAGAATGGAACTTAACGATTTAGAAATTACTCTTCAACCATTATTTGATAGTTGGAAGAGTAATTTGGATTTGGATTTCGGAGATTTTATAAATAATCAAGATGAAAATTATATATTAAATTTACTAAATGAAAATCAATAGAATTTAAATTTTCCCATAAAGGGCATTTGCTTTTTTATTTTTCCAAGCCCATAATTGATCACCATAACTAAAATGCCACCATTCATTAGGATGTTGAGCAAATCCGAATTTAGTCATAATTTCCCTTAAAAAATTTCTTCTACTATTCCAAATAATTGCTCCTTCATTCTTTCTGTTTGCATAAAAATAAGGATTTGATGTCTCATCCATTTGATCAACCATGCTTCCCATTTCAACAAGATTTCCGTCTTTATCTGATAAACAAACATCCAAAGCACCCCCAGTTGAATGAGGGGGAGGACACCTAGTGTCATGAGAAGGATATGCCCAAAATTTTTCAACTTTTTTTAAAATGGATGGATAAGATTTTATATTTTCAAAAGAAATATCAATATCGGATTTATCGCACTCTAATAAAAATGCTCTTTTAAACATGAATTCCTGGACTTCTATAGGTCGCCAACTGTCATAAATTAAAAGGTTAAAACTACTCTTTGATATCAAATAATCATTTACTTTTACTAATCTATTTACAACCTCCTCTCTTAATTTCCAAATAGAAGTTTTATCTTTGTAAGGTGCTCCCAAATGAAAGTAGGGATGGGGATCTAAAAACTTTAGGCAGCTAGGTATAGCTATTAATTTATCTCCATTATCTTTAATTGGTATTTTATTCCAAATTTTCAATTGAAATTTGCAATTGATTTATAGTGGCATATCTATCAAAAATTACAATGATAGTTTTCAATTTAAGAAATCATGAATGAATTTATTATCAGAATTATCAATAAGTATATTCCTTAAAACAATATTTTCTTTTAAGTCAGGATCATCACTAACAATCTTAATAGCCTCTTCACGAGCCTTATCAATAAGAAATTTATTGTTAGGTAAATTGTCCAGTACAAAATCAGGCAATCCGGATTGTCTATATCCTAAAATCTGACCTGGTCCTCTAAGCTCCAAGTCTTTTTCAGCAATATAAAAGCCATCATTAGATTTTTGCAAAACACAAAGTCGTTTATTTTCTAATCCATTTTTATCGGGGGTTACCAGATAACAAAAAGATTTTGTTGATCCTCTACCAACTCTCCCCCTTAATTGATGTAGCTGGGACAATCCAAATCTGTCCGAATTATAAATAATCATAATTGTGGCGTTAGGCACATCAATGCCAACCTCAATTACTGTGGTTGAAACCAATATATTAATTTCATTCTTTAAAAAAGAATTAATTACTTCATTCTTTTCTTGTGAACTTAATTTGCCATGCAATAATCCCACTTTTTTGTTAAAAAAGATCTCTTCTGATAAATGTTTGAATATTTTCTTTGCGGAGCTTAAATTCATTTTTTCTGAATCTTCTATAAGTGGCAAAATCACATAAGCTTGCTTTCCCTTATTGATCTCATCTTCAACAATCTTAAACAAGTTAGTTAAATCATCTTCTGAAATTATTTTAGTTGTTATTGGAACTCTCCCAGGAGGGAGCTCTGTAATTTGACTCACATCTAAATCTCCATAGATAGAGAGTGCAAGGGTTCTTGGAATTGGGGTTGCTGTCATTGATAACAAGTTAGTATTTTCTCCTTTATTTAGTAATCTATTTCTTTGAGTAACTCCAAATCTATGTTGTTCATCAATTACGACCATACCTAATGCATTAAAGATAACTTTATCCTCAAATAATGCATGAGTGCCTACGAGGATATCAACTAATCCATTTTTCAAATTAGAAAAAATTTCTTTTCTCTTTTTTTGAGGAGTATTCCCAGTAAGTAGTTCAACAGAAACTAAAAGGGGATTCAAATATTTTAATAAATTTTTATAATGCTGTTCTGCCAATACCTCTGTTGGGACCATAAATGCACCTTGAAGGTTTTTTTCAATGACAAGTAAAAGAGACGCTATTGCAATTATGGTTTTACCGCTTCCCACATCTCCCTGAAGCAATCTAGACATTGGTACGGGATTAGATAAATCTTTCTTGATTTCACTTAAAACATTTACTTGAGATTTTGTTAATTCAAAAGGAAAAGTATTTAAAAATTCTTTTAGTAAAGATTTCTTTTGAGGTAATTGTTGGGAAGTTACATTTTTGTTCGTCTTTCTTTTTCTAAGTAGAAACTTTATTTGCAGTAGGAACAACTCATCAAAAACCAAACGTTTTTTTGAATCAATAAGTGCCTGTTGAGTTGGTGGAAAATGAATATTAATCAACGACTCTCCTTTAGATAATAAAGATAATGAATCAAGTTGCTTTTTATTTAAAATTTCTGGACATTGCTTTGCATAAATTAGTACCTTTTTCATAAGTTTTATAAAACTCATATTTGATAATGCTTCACCTAATGAATACAAGGGTAATATTTTGCCTGAGAAATTAAAATTATCATTATTATCCTTAAGAATTTCAATCTGCGGATCTACAAAAGTTTTGCCATACTCTGTTAATTTAACCTTACCGGAAATTGCTAATTTAGTACCAGGAGCATACAAAGATTTCTGAGATGAGAAGAAGGAGTAAGATCTAAATCTTCTTCCTAAAAAAAATTTTGTAACCTTTATTGAAGACGTTTCATCAGAAACTACAAAATTCATTATTGATAAATTACTATTCTTTTTACTTTTATAAATATAAAATCTTTTAATATTTGCGATGCACGTATATAAATTATCTGGTTTTAAATTAATTATCTTAACTCTATTCGTATAGTCTAAATATGTTCTCGGGAAATAATTAATTAGATCCTTTATATGAAATATCCCTAATTCATTAAGCTTATTTTTATAAACTTTCCCAACATTTTTTATTAATGAAATATCTGAATCAAAAGACAAACTTGAATCAGCATTATTCAGAAAAATTTTATAAGAAATATTATTAGAACTTTCTATTTCTAGAGTTTTACCAAGTTTATAAAGATTTTTTCTTGTATCAATAATTAATCTTTTTCTTTGATTTTCATCTAATTTATTATATTCATTATATTTTGAAGAAAATTCATAAAATATCCTCAAATATTCGTCTGAGAGATTTAGATAATCTAATTTTTTCAATGATTCATGCAAATAATCATTGAAAAATTTTTCTCTTCCAAAAGTATTAATAAATTTGTTTTCAGTTTCAATAGTTAGAGACTTTTGTAGAGGTCTTATCCAATCTTTAATTAATTTATTATTATTTCCGCTAGTAGTCACATTTGAAAAAGAGTTATTTTTTCATCGTATCTTATTCAAAGTTATTTCTTTTTGCCTCCAATATGTCTCTTTTTTAATCAAACGCTGAAATTGATTTTTTAGCTCATTTATTTTGTTCCTTTGAATAGAAAGATTTAAATTTTTAAACTCTAACTCAACAGTAGATATATTAAAGAAAATAATACTTGGAAGGTTATTACCGTTTAATGATGACCGATTTAAGCTTAATTCAAAATTAATAAAAAAAGGATATGGATGTTTTATCATGAAATTTTTGCCTACTAAGTAATCAAAGGAATCTTTAGATATCATTTTTTTTATTAGATTTGCCTTAAATAATTCTTGGTTAATATCATAAGAAAGATTAATTAGTAAATTTTCCAATGAATTGTCTATTAAATCAAAATTTTTAAGAATCTCATTTTTTGGTGAATTATTCATTTGATTGATATTGTCTTTTTCTGGATGTCTTAGTTTTTCAACCTTTTCTTCTCCTATTAATTCAAGTAGGGAGGTGATAAATTGTTTTTCAACTCCTAAATTTTCAAAAATATTGTCACGAGACGAATAATTATTATGGTTGTTATTATCTAAATCAAGTGATGCGAATTTCTCATAATTATGAGCTTGATAATATTCAGAAGTATTTAGAAAATCATTACTAATCTGGAACTGAGTGGGTTCATTTAATTGAAAACCATCTTCATATTGAAATTTTTCTTCTTCATTCTTTGTTTTTGTGGAACCATCAAATATAGTAAAATTAATTTTCTTATTTATATTTTCTTCATTTTCATTTATTTTTAATTGTTCTACTGTTAATAAGGGCAAATTCTCAAATATTAATTTACTTATTTTTTGTTCAAATAGACTATAGAATTCATTTTCATTTAAGCAAAGATCATTAATTATTGGAAAACTATATATTTGGTTAAGGCCTTTTTCTACTGAGATGTAAAGTAGATCTCTTACGAGATTAAGATAAAGCTCATATTCCCTATAGATATTTCTAGTTAATACTCTTTTTTGTATGTCTGCTCTCTCTAATTGAGAGTTAATTTTATCTATATCTATGTACTTATTGAAATTATTCAAATCATTCAAGTGACTAGTTTGTTTGCATTGATGCAACCTCTTCAGCGAAGTCCATCTGATTTTTTTCAATACCTTCACCCAATGTATATCTGGTAAAGCGTCTTACTTGGATATTTTCCCCAATTTTTGCAGCTGCTTGTTTAACAAGATCCTCAACTGTTAGAGAACTATCTTTAATATAGGGTTGTGAAAGCAAAATTAGCTCATTAAGTCTTTTTGCTATTCTCCCTTCAACTATTTTTTCTTTAATTTGTTCCGGTTTTCCTGACAAATCTTCCCTACCCATTTCAATCTGCTTTTCTTTTTCTACAACATCTTTCGGTATTTCATTAATTGATACATATTCAACATTTGGGCAGGCGGCTATTTGCATTGAGACATCCTTCAACAGAGATTGGAAGATATCACCTCTAGCAACGAAATCAGTTTCACAATTTAACTCTAGTAAAACGCCTACCCTTGATCCAGTATGAATATAACTACCAATTGCCCCTTCTGCCGCTACTCTTCCCGATTTCTTTTCAGCACTAGCTATGCCTTTCTTTCTTAACCATTCCAAAGCTTTATCAACATTTCCATCAGTTTCATTAAGTGCTTTTTTGCAGTCCATCATTCCTGCGCCAGTCTTGTCTCTAAGATCTTTTACAAGTTTTGCTGTAATGTTTCCCATTTGAAGTAATAAAAAATAGTGAATAGTAAGTTTTAAATTAGAATTTAATTTTTTCTTTCGGAACTAGAGCCCTTTCTACCCTCATTTATGGCATCAGCAAGTCTTCCTAAAATAAGTTGCACAGATCTAACAGCATCATCATTACAAGGAATTGGAACTTCACACAAATCCGGATCGCAATTTGTATCCAACATCGATACTAATGAGATATCTAATTTTCTAGCTTCTAATACTGCATTAGATTCTCTTCTCTGATCAACCAATACAACTACATCTGGTAATCTTCTCATACCCTTAAGTCCACCTAAGTATTTTTGTAATCTTTCAAGTTCTCTCCTTAATACTGCAGCTTCTTTTTTAGGCCTCATTGCTATTGAACCACTACTTTCCATTCTTTCTAGATCCTTTAATCTTTCAATCCTAGCTTTCATTGTTGTCCAATTAGTCAACATCCCTCCAAGCCACCTTTGATTTACATATGCGGCTCCACAGCGTGTAGCTTCCTGAGCTACAACATCTGATGCTTGTTTTTTTGTACCGACAAATAGGAAACGTTTACCACTTTTTGCTGCGTTTCTCGTCCATTTATAAGCATTGTTCATACACAATGCTGTTTTTACAAGATCAATAATATGAACTCCATTTCTCGCGCAATATATATACTTAGACATCTTGGGGTTCCAACGTCTAGTTTGATGCCCAAAATGAGCACCAGCTTCCATCATTTCTGATAGTGATACAACAGCCATAATTAAAAAGGGGTTTCGGGTTAGCCTCCATCTGACGGGGAATTTATATTAATAAATCACCCGAAACTGTCAGATGTGTGGATTTGATTTCAACGATTCTAGCAAGTGATGTGTATTTCTAAAAGTTTTTTATCTTGATTTGGTTAACTGTTTAATGTAAATCATATTTAGAGGGATCCTGAGGATCTCAAGTGCAAGTCTATTTCTTCTTATATTTACCAGGAATCTTAATAAAGGAAGGATTCTATCAACACTGATTAGTCCTCCCAAGCAAAGAATTTGCCAAAGTAAATTATGAAGAGGAGTTAATTGAATCATAAATCTAACCCTTAAATTTGGATGTTTCTTATAAAACACCAACGCCATTTTTGCTCTCTCTTTTTCTTGAGCTATTAATGAATCTATTTGTTCGCAATTAAATGGCGGATGCCAATGAAAACCTACTGCATTTGGACATTTAATTAATTTTGTCCCAATTTTTTTTAATCTTTCTCCAAGTTCTAAATCCTCCCAACCGTAAAGACTAAAAGAAGTATCGAATAATCCCACACTTAAAATCAATTCTTTTGATATCGCAACATTCCCAGTAGCAAAGTAAGCAAAAGAAGTGTCCATTATTTTATGTTTTTCACTCTGAGGATTTAGAAAATTAGATGTATTGACTACCGAGCCATAGGTAAAACATTTTTTATCATTTTTTCTCCAAGAAGAAAGTAATTTTTCTACGTGGCAATTTATAAAATTGTCTAAAACAATAAGATCACTATCAATGAATATAATAATTTCATATTTTGATTTAATTACTCCCAGATTTCTTCCAAGTGCAGGTCCTCCATGTTCTTGCTGAAATAGATTAACGTGTGGGAGATTAGCTTTGTTTTTATTTATCCATGAAGTTGTCCCATCAGTGGATCCATCATCAACTACTATTACTTCATAATTACTGATATTTGTATTTAATTTTTGATTTTCAAGCGCAAAGAGACATTTCTCTAATATAGGTAATCTATTGTAAGTCGGTATAACAATACTTACATTCATGATTATGTCCTAAATATGCATAATATATTGGACTCCAAAAGATAAAAATAAAAGATATTCCCTAATCAGCTGCACCGCCATTATTTGCTGTGCCTGTAACGTTTCCACTATCAGGTCTTCCATCAGTTCTTAATTTCCTTTTTTTGAATTTTCTAGCATACGCTCGATTACGTTCCTGCTTTTCTTTTTTTAGATTCCTTCTCTTAGACATGAAATTTTAATTTTTTTATTATATTAGCTCACTATGAGCACCATATATTTTACCATCTTCCATATTTAATATCCTATCAGCCATATCAGAAATTCTAGGATCATGCGTCACCATAAGTACAGAACAATTTTGCTCTTTTGCTAGTTTTCTTAAAAGGGTTACTATTTCTCTTCCTGTGACGCTATCTAAAGCAGAAGTGGGTTCATCAGCTAATAAAAGTTTTGGGTTAGCAGATAAAGCTCGAGCTATTGCTACTCTCTGTTTCTGCCCACCAGATAAGTCATTTGGCAACTTTTTATGATGCTCTTCTAATCCTACTGCTGACAACCAATTCCGCGCTATTTCACGTCTTTGCAAATATGTTAAACCTTTTATTAAATCAGCGCCCATCTGAACATTTTGTTCTGCTGTTAAACATCTAAGAAGATTGTGACCTTGAAAAATCATTCCAATACTTCTTCTAAGAATCTGACGCGTTTTCCTTGATGCTCCATTTAACTGATTATTTAATACAGTTAAATCTCCACTTTGACAGGTTCTCAAGGCACCAATTAATGTTAAAAGAGTCGTTTTACCACATCCAGAAGGTCCTTTTAAAAGAACCAACTCTCCTTTATCAATATTTAAATTAACGTCATTAAGAACTTGTTTTTTATTCTCATTTTTTCCATAAAAATGACTCAAATTATTTATTGAGACTGTTTTCAGGTTTTTAATATTATTTTTTGCTTTGTTAGCTTTAAGCATTTATCTTTAATTGTCAAAAAATTTCTGCAGGATCAGCATCAACTAATTTACGCATCGCAACAGCAGCAGACCCCATACACATAACTAAAACTAAAACAAAGATTAGGATAGATTTATTTGCGTCCATTATTATTGGGAGTTTAGTGGAACTTCTTATGACTGAGTAAAGTATTTGTCCAGAGAAATATGCAGGTAAATAACCAAACAATGCCAACAAAACCCCCTCTCTAGCTACTACAAAGAAAAGGGATTTAAGTCTATACCCCATTGCCAATAAGGTGGCATACTCTGGTAGGTGATCTGTAACGTCACTATAAAGAATTTGATAAACAACCACACACCCTACAACGAAACCCATCAAAGCTCCTAAACTAAATATAAAACCTATTGCAGTACTATTTTTCCAATAATTCTTCTCAAATTCTATAAATTGTTTTTTTGTAAGAACTTTAACATCATTTGGGAGTGAGTTATTTAATATCCTTGAAATCAATTCAGGATCAGATCCTTTTTTTAGCTTAACCAAACCAATTTCTATACTACCAGGAGGATTAGCAGGAAAAAGTCTTAAGAAGGTTTCTCGACTTGTTATCAAATTACCATCTGCACCAAAAGATGGTCCCAACTCCACAAGGCCCTCAACAATTACTCTTTTTCCAGCGACCTCAGTCTCAACTTTTTTTTCAGATAAGAACCATTCTTCAATTGGTCCAAATTCAGGTCTAGATAGTTTGTCAAAAAGAACTCTTGATGGATTTCTAAGTTTATAAGCTTTCTTTGAGAATCCCTCATCTAAAAGAAGTGAATCGGAGGGATTAAAACCTAACGCAAGTATTGATCTAGTTTTAAGATTTTCGGGATTTCTCCAAAGTAAATAATTCAGATTGACGGGTGCAGTTTTTTTAACATCTTCTACTGCGAGAGTTTGTATTAACCTTCTTTTTGGGAATCCACTCATGCTTATAGAACTTTTTGATCTAGGACTTATCAAAACAAGATCGGCATCTAGAAGTTTATGAATAGTTACGCTCGTGTCAAATAAACCATCTCTAAAACCTAATTGCATAAACATCAAAATCCCTGCAAAACTGATTCCGGCTATGGCAACTGCTAGCCTTAATGGTTGCCTAGTTAACAACAACCAAGCTAATGGAATTTTTCTAAATTTAAAAAAAGAAAAACTCATCAGGGAATAAATTTTGCAATTACTTTCATTCCTGCATAGTTTTGAACAGTCTCTATAGAATCTTGATCTAGTTTTACCAGTACCTCGATAATTCGCGAATCAGCATCTCCTGTTGGATCAGTCGATAAAACTTTTCTTTGTTTTACCTGAGGACTAATCCTAATCACCTTTCCATTAAGAATTTTTTGGAAACCGCCGTTCTCACTGCTCAATTCGACATTCTGAGAAATAAAGACTCTATCGATATCAGATTCATAAACCTCTATCAAAGCTTCCATTTTTTGACTAGAACCAATATCCAAAATCCCTTCATTTTTTTGCCTCTCACCAACTCTCGTATTTATTCCAAGGATAAAACCATCAATTGGACTCCTTAGTTTTGAATTTAATAGATCTATCTTGATATTTTTTTGATCTCCGATAAGGTTTATTTTCTGTTTTTGCAATTTTAATAATTCATCTTTTCTCTGTGAAAACTCTACAAAAGAATATACATTATTGCTCAAAGCCAACTCATACCGCTCAATTTGATCTTTCTTAAGGGAAATTTCATCGTTAATAGTTTTTATTAGATTTTCATTTCTTTCAAGATCAGCAATTAACTTTTCTCCATTTTCAAAGATTGCCAGGATATCACCTTTTTTCACAAAATCTCCTTCATCTACTAAAATTTCGACAATTCGTGGGGAAGAGCCAAACTGACTTATTGGAGCTGCCAATTGCCTAATTTCTCCCGAAGGAGAAAGTTGACCTAGTGCGGCAACAGCTGTAATAGGCGGTATATAATCTGAAGTTATTTCCTCCTTATATTGTGAACTAGATTTATTATTTCCAGAACAGGAGATAACCCCAAGAGATATTGGTATAAATAATAAAAAATAAATAAATAAATTTTTAAATATTTTTAATTTCATTAAAAATCAAAGAGAACTGTTTTTATATAATTATTGACCCATTTTTCATCAAAATATTTTAAAAGCACCATACTAGTTTTTTCATTTTTCATTTGTTGAACACAATAATTTTTTTGAAAATCTATTCTCTCTTGGATAATTTCTTCATTAACTTCCGGTTTGGCTTTCTTGCTTAATTCGATCAAAATAGAAAGGTATTGATCCACAACTCTACAAAAATCATTTTTTTCAGATTTATTTTTTAAGGAAGCAAAAAATACATTATTAGAAAAAATCCCTCCCCATTTTGGAATCTCTCTTAAAGAGGTAAAAGAACTTTTATCAACTTCAGAAAGAAATTTTTCGTATTTTAAACCTTGGTTTTGTGATGCCGGAGATAAATCAACAATGGCAGCAGAAACAATATCATTTATTTTTACCAAATCCATCCCAAAAATTGGAATATCAAACTTTGGATCAGGGAAAAAAACGCAATGTAATATTTTAAGATTCTTTGAAAATTCTGCTACTTCAATATGTAACTTTCTAAATCCTTTTGCTTTATGAAATTCATTTTCAATATAGAGTTCCCTGCCTATTTCGTTAGATATTATGTTAGTTAGACTTGGATCAATTTTTATACTCTTAAGGTCCTTAAGCATGGATCTATGATCTCTAATATTTTGTAATAAGTCCAAAATAAGAGGGTCAGTTAATTTTGTTTTAGTTAAAGATTCAGACAACAAGGCTAAAAGGTACCAAAATAGAATTTAAAGAGATAACCGAAATGAAAGTAGGAGATGTTAACTACTACACCCATTCAAGCAAAACTAAATGTGTGTTTGTGGATAATAAAGAATTGCCGCTGATAAGCATTGATATTTGGTGCAAAGCAGGTTCTTCATTTGAGGATGTTGATAAAAACGGCACTGCTCATTTTCTAGAACATATGATTTTTAAAGGATCAAACAAATTAATGCCAGGTGAGTTTGACCATAAAATTGAATCACTCGGCGGTTTAAGTAACGCTTCAACAGGTTATGATGATGTACATTACCATGTATTAGTTCCACCCTGTAACTTTAAAGAATCACTTGCTCTTTTGACAAATATAGTCGTTGCTCCAGATTTTAATCCTGATGAATTTATAAAAGAAAAAGGTGTAGTTATTGATGAAATAAAGCAACAAAATGATCAGCCTGAAGAAAGACTATTTAATTATTTTTTGAAAAGGGTTTGGCTAAGTCCGAATTATGCCAATTCGATCCTGGGAAATGAACATAGTATTGAAAACTTGGAGATAAATGACCTTGTAAAATTTCATAGCAAACATTACACTACCGAAAAAATTTGTATTGCAATTGCTGGAAATCTCTCTGAAAAAATTTATAAAATTTTTGAAAAAAGTGATCTATCTGGCATAAATAAAAGTCCAAATTTAATAAATTTAAAAAATAAGCCCTCTTTAAAAATTAGGAATGGTAGAGAGTCAGTTAAGTTTGATAATTTAGAGTTTTCAAGAATATTTATGGCTTGGTTTATCCCTAACCTAAATGATCAAAAAAATATTATTGGACTAGAGGTATTGGCATCAATTCTCTCAGTTGGAAGAAACAGCAGATTAGTTAAAATTTTAAAAGAAGATAGTAATCTTGTTGAATCCGTATATGTAGATGTAAATGCTGGAGAATTAGGCGGATTATTTATTATTGAAGCAAGTTGTGAGTCCAAAGATATTGATTTAGTGGAAAAGCAAATTAATAACACAATAAATGAGATATTAACTTGTAAAGCCTTGACTTTGGATGAACTAAAAAAAGCAATAAATATTGTGAAAAGTAATTATGTCTTTAATTTAGAGACATCTTCACAACTTTCTTCATTCTTTGGAAATGAACTTCTTTGGGGGAGAAAATCTTCAATCAATAATTTAGAAAGTCATTTAAAGTATTGGAATGACTTGGATAACTTCAAAGAGATAACAGAATATATAAGTGGAGAAAAATTCACTTTAATTGCATCCCCTAGTTAATGTTAAAAAGATATTTTTTAAAAAGTAAAAAAAGGAATTTTTCAACTGCTTCAATTTGGATTAAAGGAGGCAGTAATTTTGATAGTGTTGGCAAAAAAGGAATAAACAAGATCCTCAGTTCATTACTTACCAGAGGATGTGAGGGGTTTAACAATTTCACTCTTTCGGAGTATATTGCGTCCTATGGAGCAGAATTAAATCAAGAAGTATTTGAAGATGGTATTTCAATAAGCATTAAATCCCTAAATGAACATTTCAGCAAATTATTACCTTTATTAGATTTAATAATTAATAAACCAACTCTTCTAGAAACTGAATTTCAAAAAGTAAAAAAATCCTCAATTAATTTTATAAAAAAAGACAAAGAGAATCCATTTAATATCTGTTTTGAAAAATGGAGAAGAATTGTTTACTCAAATCATCCTTATGCCTTTAGTACAAATGGCAATGCAAATGATGTCTCAAAGATTACCTATGAAGATGTTTTGCTTGAGTTTAAAAATTTTAAAAGTCGAGATAAGTATTTAATTTCAAATAATTTAGAAATAAATGGTGTAACTATAGAAACATTAGAAAAAAAACCTATAGAAGAAAAATTAAGACCTATAAATCAAGATTTAAGTCCTAACAAAAGATTTGATTTCAATAATAATGATTCAAATCAAACGATAATCATGTTGGGTAACCAAACTTGCTCTCGTAGAAGTATTGAATATTTGCCTCTTAAGGTTTTGGAATCATATTTATCTTATGGAATGAGCGCTGCTTTATTTAAACTTTTTAGAGAAAAAAATGGAATCACTTACGATTTAGGTGTTTATTATCCAGTTAGGAGCGAGAATGCTCCATTTTTAGTTTATTTGTCAGTATCAAATAAAAAAGCCCTTTTTGCTTTTGAACTTTTATCAACTTTATGGAAAGATTTACTTTTAAATCCTTTGATTGATGCTGAAATGCTTTTAGCAAAAGAAAAACTAAAAGGTTCTTTTCTCTTAGGGAATCAATCACTAGATGAAATTTTACAGAGAAAGATACAATTAATTAGCTATGGTATTTCACCAATTTCCGAGATAGATTTAAATTCAAAAATAAATGAAATATCTTCATTAGATATTCTCAAATTAACTAAAAAGTATTTTTCAAACCCCTTTCTGAGTATTTCAGGTAATGAAAAAATATGTTTAGAAATATCTAATAGGTGGAATAAAAACTTTTAATTTAGTTTTTCTCAATATTATCAATATCGATTAAAAACGAACCTCTTCTAAACTTTACTTCAACAGTATCTGGGGATTTGATTGAGAGGATTTCTCCAATTTCATCAATTGCAACTAGATCAGGTGGTCTTAACATTGGCATATTATCTGAGGTCTTTAAGTAAGAGACTGGCGCAATCAACTTAACCTTATCATTGATCTCAAATTTCATTTATAAATTAGATACATTCAAAAGTAGTATAAGCATAAAGTTGGAGAAAATATCAACGAAATGCACTGATTCATTCTAGAATCGTATAATTAACTTGATACAAATTAATGAATCAGAAATTTAAAACATTAATTTTATGGGCTTTACCTATACTCTTAGTAATAGCACTCTCCTACCAATTTTTATCTTCAAGCAATGTTGATTCACTTAAATCCAATGGGACTACTGTTGCACCAAGAAATTCTGCGGTAGCAAGGGTTAGTTACGGAAGATTTTTAGATTACATTAATGCAGGAAGGGTTACATCTGTCGATATTTTTGAGGGTGGTAGAAACGCAGTTATAGAGACAATAGATTCGGATTTAGATAATAAAGTACAAAGATTACGTGTAGATCTTCCAGGCTTAACACCAGAACTTATAAACATCTTAAAAAATGAGGGAATCAGTTTTGATGTGCATCCAGTTAAAACAGCTCCTCCTGCGTTAGGGATTTTGGGCAATTTACTCTTTCCTGCAATTTTAATTGGAGGTTTAATTTTGTTAGCCAGGAGATCAAATGGTATGCCAGGAGGCCCTGGGCAAGCAATGCAATTTGGAAAAACCAAGGCAAGATTTGCAATGGAAGCTGAAACAGGAGTAGTTTTCGATGATGTTGCAGGTGTAAATGAAGCTAAACAGGATTTACAAGAGGTTGTCACTTTTCTAAAAAAACCAGAAAAATTCACTTCTGTAGGAGCAAGGATTCCCAAAGGTGTTCTACTGGTAGGACCTCCTGGTACTGGTAAAACCCTTTTAGCCAAAGCAATTGCAGGGGAAGCAGGTGTACCATTTTTCTCTTTATCAGGTTCTGAATTTGTTGAAATGTTCGTTGGTGTTGGAGCTAGTAGAGTAAGAGATCTTTTTAAAAGAGCTAAAGAGAATAGTCCTTGTTTAATTTTTATTGATGAAATAGATGCTGTCGGAAGGCAAAGAGGTGCTGGTATTGGTGGAGGTAATGATGAGAGAGAACAAACTCTGAACCAATTGCTTACTGAAATGGATGGTTTTGAAGGTAATAGTGGCATAATAATAATTGCTGCCACAAATAGACCCGATGTCCTAGACTCAGCTTTAATGAGACCTGGCAGATTCGATAGACAGGTAACTGTAGACGCGCCTGATATCAAAGGCAGACTATCAATATTGGAAGTTCATGCTAGGAATAAGAAACTTCAACAAGATTTAACACTCGAAAGCATTGCAAGAAGAACACCAGGTTTTACTGGAGCAGATTTAGCAAATTTATTAAATGAGGCTGCCATCCTAACCGCTAGGAGAAGAAAAGACTCTATCAGTATTTCAGAAATTGATGACTCTGTAGATCGGATAGTAGCAGGGATGGAAGGTTCTCCATTAACAGATGGTAGAAGCAAGAGATTAATTGCTTATCATGAAGTTGGTCATGCCCTAATAGGTTCACTAGTAAAAGCACATGATCCTGTTCAAAAAGTGACAGTTATTCCAAGAGGTCAGGCTAAAGGATTAACTTGGTTTACTCCAGACGATGAACAAACCCTTGTTAGTAGGGCTCAACTAAAAGCTAGAATAATGGGTGCTTTAGGAGGAAGAGCTGCAGAGGATGTAGTTTTTGGAAAAGGTGAGATTACAACAGGAGCGGGAGGTGATTTCCAACAAGTTGCTTCTATGGCTCGACAAATGGTTACAAGATTTGGGATGAGTAATTTAGGACCCATAGCTTTAGAAAGCGGTAATCAAGAAGTTTTTGTTGGTAGAGATTTAATGACCAGAAGTGAAGTTTCCGATTCAATTTCTAAACAAATAGATGAAAGTGTAAGAGTAATGGTAAAGGAATGTTATAAAGAAACTTACGCTATAGTCAGTAAGAATAGAGAAGCTATGGATAAAATTGTAGATTTACTTATAGAAAAAGAAACATTAGACGGTGAAGAATTTGTAAATATTCTTTCCAAGTACGTCAAAATTCCGGAAAAAGATCGAACACCTCAGCTATTAAGTTAAACTTTAATTGGTTTCTTATCTAATACCAAATCAATTAATCCATACTCTACAGCTTCGTTTGGAGACATATAAAAATCTCTATCAGTATCTTCTTTGATAGTTTCATAATCCTTTCCAGTTCGTTCTGATAATTCAGTATTAAGACGTTCTTTTAAGAACAAAATTTCATCTGCTTGAATTCTTATGTCACTGGCTTGCCCTCTAGCACCTCCAAGAGGCTGATGAATCATTATTCTTGAATGTCTAAGGCTGCTTCTTTTACCTTTAGTACCTGCTGCAAGCAAAAAAGCGCCCATACTAGCTGCCAAACCTACACAAACTGTATGTATGTCAGGCTTAACATGCTGCATTGTGTCAAAGATCCCCAACCCATCATAGACAGATCCTCCTGGAGAATTTATATACATATAGATATCCTTGTCTGGGTCCTCTGCTTCAAGGAATAATAATTGCGCAACAATTCTATTAGCAGTTTCACTAGTAACTTGTTCTCCTAAAAAGATTATTCTTTCTCTTAATAATCTCGAATAAATATCAAAGACTCTTTCACTACCGCCAGACTCTTCTAAAACTAAAGGGATCATAATAATATTTATCTGTTTATTAGATATTAACGATATTGAGTCAACATACGCTAACCTTATTAAGGTTTACATATAAAAAAATTGAAAGAAAAATTGACTGTCTCAGATAGCAAAAAGTTATTTCATGAAAAATTTCCTTACGTTATTCCGGGTTTATATAAAAGAATAGTTGATGAAATGCTTGTCGAACTAAATCTTCTAAATCATCAAAATGAATTTACTCAAGATTATCTCTTTTGTATTGGTCTCACTGAAACATTCAAAGAATTAATGAAAGGATATAAACCTGAGAAACATTTGGATCTTCTTTTTGAATCTCTATGTAGTTCTACAAATTTTGAAGCAAAGGAAATTAATGAAATATCTCAAAAATCACAAAAGGAATTTCACGATAAAACATCTAAAGATATTTTGAAATTATTAAAAGAAAAAAGCAATATTGAACTCTATCCTTCAAGGATATTGAACTTAGGCATATATATATTAATTTCAAATTCCCAAGATGTAAAAGAGAAAAATGAATCAGATATAAATAAGATGACCTCTGATATTTTTGAGAAGTTAAGCTTATCTACTAATAAAGCAGAAAAAGATATTGGTATTTACAAAAGTAGCATATCAAAAATGGAACAAGCAAAAGAATTAATTGAAGAGCTCAAAATCAAGAATAAGAAAAAAGAACAAAAATAATGTCTATTTTTTTAATCTTTTTTTATCCTTCCAAGAGACATAGGATATATAAATTACAGCGAAAGTTATAAGTAATAGTAAAACAAATGATGTTAAGATAAGGAATTTATTTATATAGACTTCATAAGTTAAAAATGAAATCATATATCAATAGATCCGTCACCATTTCTTCCCCAAACAACCATGGCAATTGAAAAAGTAAAAATTGCAGCCAATGCTGCCCAACCTATTTGAAAGATCATTAGATTTGAATCGCTTTAACAAATATAACAGAACTTCAAAAATTTTTTATTATTTTAAAGCTAAAGTTAATTTCTCAGAAACAAAATTTTCTCAATAGAATGAATTAAAAATTAAATTGGGTAGATTAGTCTTAAATCATAGTACGAATATAGAAGGTCTAATTCCAATACTCCAGAAGTTAGCGCTAAACATAAATATCAAGACAATAACTCCTGCTGCGATATCAAGAGTGAGGGGAAGATCTTCTAAATTGATAATTAGATTGTCAGTAAAAACAATAAATGGGTATAAAGCAATAGCAAGAAAGGGTAAAACAGCCCAAGAAGTTTTTATTTCAACAGACTTAAGTAAAGATGATTTAAAACAAATTATAGATATTTATAATAGTAAGTAGTTAAATATAAAGACAATTAGAAAACAGTTAGGAGAGAAACAATGAAATTGCGCTTAAAATCATGTTTGTTTTTATTGGTTTTTTTTTCATTTAGTAATGAAACATTCTCACTTACTGACTACCAAATAAAAAGATATTGCAAGAACCAGAAAAAGGTAATCCCATGTATAAAAGATTTACAAGAAAAAAGATCTAATCTCCAAAAAGGAAAGCTTATTGAAATACCTGTCTCACCTTACAAACGGTAACTAAAAATTGAATCTAAATTTCAAATTCTGATTCGAAAAGATTAAAAGCATTTTTATAGTGTGAAAGAAGTTCTTCTGAATTATCGGAAAATCCTTGCCGTTCATAATCTTCTTTTAATTCATCATATAAGTAAACCACTCTGTTAAAAGCACTTATATATTCTTTTTGTATGTCTTCATCATCAATATCATAGATTTTTGCTAATACTAATTCGACATTTTTTTTTGATGAATATATTTTTTTTTCAAAATCTTTATTTAACTTCCTTCTTTTTTTTGCCATTTAAAGTTTCTAAATACAAATTAACAATACTCAAATTCATAGATAAATTAAATTAAAACTTATAAAATAAAAATATAGTTTTCAAATCAAAATAAAACCTCTACATTCCAAAAAAATCATTCGATGATATGAGTAAAAAAGAAACAACTAATCCTAAAGAGGTTAGAAACCAAAACTATGAAACCAAGAAAATGAATAATTTAGAAAAATCAAATAAAAAGAAAGATAAAGGTCTTCCATGGTGGGTTGAGTTTTTATTTGTTCAAATAGGATTACCAGATAAATTACTAATAAAAATATTAAAAGCCAAAAAACAATCTAAAGAATTTATTAAAAATGAAAATAAATCATTAATAACATTATTTTTTGTAATTACTACATTGGCCTATTTTTATCCAGTTATTAAACATACAAAAAACAAATTAGATTGTGAGGTAATTGCTAGAAACTATATTATTAAAAATAAAAATACGATTGGAATTAATAATAGGGAGATAAGAATGTTATCTACAAATTTTTGTTATGGTGGCGAAGAAATCTATGAAATAGAAAATTTAAAAAATTAAATTTAGTTAGTGTCTATAAAATAGCCAATCCAATATTATGATAGTAATTTCAAGTTAAATAAAGTTTAGATTTTAATCCTATGACTGATATAGAACTAAAGAAAGAAAACGTAAAAATGCATTTAAAAGATTTGAGGCAAAACTTAAAGAAAATGCAGTTAGAAGTTACTGAAGAATTAATATTACCTAAGCCAGATGATGTAAAAGAATTGATGAATAAAATGGATAAACTACTAAAATTAATAGAATCAAAATAAACTATAATTCAAATGATCTGGAATCATCAAAAGTAAAAAAATGAAAATAATGAAACAATTTCCAAAAATAATTCTAATTGCAATTTTCTTAACTTCTTGTAGGACATCGATCAATGAAGAGAATACAATAAAAAATTTGGAAGAAAATATTAGTGAGATTTCTAATTCAGAAAAGAAAAGAATTGAAATAAAGTTTTCCTGTGTAGAGGATGGTATTTCAAAATACTTAGAGGATGGATGGAATATTTTAAAAGAAGATTCCCAAGAAAAAATTTGTTCCTGGAAATCTGTCCCTGCCACAAAAGATTGTAATATGGAAAAAGATAAAGGATGTAAAATAACTAAGCCAGATAAAATAGGTGAAGAAAAAATTTATTTATTAGAAAAATAAATTTAATATATGAATCTTAAATCAGAACAATTAGTTGATTTAATTTTTAAGAAATTAAAAACCTATAAAAACAAAAAAATATTTTTAGAAAGAGAAAATTTGGATAATTTTATTCTTTCTCTTTTTAAAGAAAAATGATTACAAGATCTATTTAATTTAACTGCTATAGTTAAATTAATTTTTTAATTTATAAAGGTATGCATAATTTTTCTTCATTAACTCTAATTTTGGCACTTTTTTTTATCGTAAGTCTTTATTTTTTATTTAGGGTTACTTCTAGTACAAAGAATTAGAAAATATTTTTAAATCAACTTTAGATTATTGGATCATCTCTTAATAGTAAAACTGTATGCTTATTTAAACCGTCATTAATCCATTCCTTATATTCTTCCATAACGCACTTTTTATCTGAATTATCTAGTAAATTAATTCTTTTTTTTGCATTATCTAAAGCTAATTTAAGAGAGAATTTATAATCATTGGTGTTATCTTGCATAAGTTTTTATTAAATTTTAGTAAAGTTAGTTACTTGTTCTGTATTGAAAATTACAATAATAAGCGTTTATTTGATAAGAGTATCAAGCAATACTGAAGAATTTTTAATATATTTGTGATAATTATATTTTAGTTAAACTACTATGTCATACGAAGCAGGCAGTAAAGAATGTAGACATTTAATTGAAGCAAAGGAAAGCCTTCTATCGGCATTAGATGCGTTAAGCAATATAAATTCAACCGATCTAATACAATTACAAATTAAAGAAATCTACAATAAATTAGAACAAATGCACGATAATCGAAAAAAGATAGAATCGGCCACAAATTATTTTTGAATATATTCAATTTAACAAAAGTTTTAAAATTGACTTTTTATCTTCTTTACTCTTTTTTCTGATAATAAATCCAATAAAGCATCTAGTTGTGCATGCACTTCCTTTGCTTCATTAAGATCTGGCATCAAATCTTCTTTGATAAGCATTTGATGCATCTCTCTAAGCTCTAACCTTATATACCTGAGGTGAGAACATACTTCCTCTCTCTTAGTTGCACTCATATTTGCTTTATATTCTTTATATTATACATCACAGTCTTTTTTGACTTACATTTTAATTTTGTTAATTGAAAATTATTACAAACTCAACAACAAGTCAAAATCTTTTAAAGTTGGGATGTAGTAATATATCATTCATGATAAAGAAAAAATCAAAAAAATTTCAACCTAAATCAAATGTAAATGATCAGAAATTAGGCCAAACAAAAAATTCGGCAAAATTAGTCCTTTTTGTATTTGGAATAGGTCCAATAATTGGCATAATAATATTTTTATATAGCAAGGGATTTTTTAATTCGCCAACTGTTTAAATCTTAAGTAATGAAAATTAAATTTAAATAATTAATTTCAAAATTTTATAAATAATTATTGAAATTTTTTTAATGAAAATATCCTAAATTCCGCCAATTTTTTTGCATTTTCTGGATTAGAGATTAAAAAAGGGTGTTCTGATAAAACTTCAAATACCTTATCCATCTTTAATCGGAAATCATCACAATCAATATTCTCCCATTCCTCATCAAATGACATTGCAAAGCTATCAGCATTGTTATATAGTTTATCTTTCATAATATTTAGATTTTAAATTAAGAAAATTTCAGAAATAATTTCAATCTGAAAGATTTAATAGAGGAAGCATATAAAACTATCCTCATTAATATTTAAGAAATAACTTTCTATTAGTGCTCTAAAATTATACATTAATCGCATTTTTAAAATATACAAATAGGATTATCAATCAAAATATGCTTTCATTTGACAGAAGTGTTACAATATCGACATATGTAAATAATCATGGAAAATAAAGTTAAAAGAATAGGATATCTTCCAAGAAAAAGAGTACTTGAAATCATTGATGAAATATCCAATAGCGAATCAATAAGTAGATCTAAAGTAGTTGGAATATTAGTTGAAGAAGCATTAGATGCCAGAGGTATTGCGAATTTTGGTTATAGCAACAACACAAAATCAAATATATACAAGTCAAATAATTATAAAGATTTTCAAAATGAGAATAACCACTTAAAAGATGCTGAAGATGAATTTGTTGATGACAGTGGTTACACAGTTTCTGCTCACAAAACAGCAGATCGCTCAATATCATCTGCAGATATTGAATTAGCAAATAAAATTAATATTCTTAAAGAATCTGGATTAATATGAATTTCTTAGGGTAATTATTTTATTTTTTAATGCACAACATTGGATCATTGTTTATTCTTAGTCAAGAATAATATTCTTTTTACTTAATTTGAATATTAAATCCTTACTAAAATTAATGTTGCAATTAAAAAATGAAAGATATTAAATGTCCTTCATGTGGCAAAACTTTCCGAATTGATCCCAGCAGCTTTGAAGAAATACTGCTTCAGATAAAAGACGAAGAATTTAATAAACAAATAAAAGAAAGACTAATTTTGGCTGAAGAAGATAACAAAAAAGCTTTGGGACTTTTAAAGCGTGAGTTAAAAATAAAGCTAATAGAGCAAAATCGCATTAAAGAGTCTGAGATCCAAACTCTTGAATCTAAATTAAAAATAGCTGAAGAAAAGAAAATAAATTCTCTTAATGATTTAAAAAATCAAGCAACAAACAAAATTAATTCACTGAATAATGAATTAATCAAGTTAAAGGACGAAATTAAAAACCAGTCTTTAATTTCAGAATTGTCCTTAAAAAATAAAGTCAATGAAGCTGTTTCTAATTTAGAGAAAGAAAACTCATCTTTGACAAATTCAATTGAAAAGATGAGGCTTGAACAATCAATAAATGAAAAATTAATTGAAGAGAAATTCAAAAGCAAAATTAGTGAAAGGGATCTCACTATTCAAGAGCTTAGAGAAATGAAATCTAAATTATCTACAAAAATGGTAGGAGAAACCTTAGAAATTCACTGTGAAACTCAATTCAATCTTAATCGCGCTACTGCATTTCAAAACTCATATTTCGAAAAGGATAATGATGCCACTTCTGGAAGCAAGGGTGATTACATTTTTAGGGAATTTGATGAGAATAAAACCGAAGTCGTATCCATAATGTTTGAGATGAAGAACGAAAGTATAAATGGAACTAATAGAAGAAAAAACGAAGATTTTTTAAAAGAATTAGATAAAGACAGAAGGCAAAAATCTTGTGAGTATGCAGTACTCGTTTCTCTTCTGGAACCAGATAGTGAATTATATAATTCTGGTATAGTAGATGTTTCTCATAGATATCCAAAGATGTATATAATAAGACCTCAATTCTTTTTGCCAATTATCTCTCTACTAAGAAATGCATCTATGGAAACTTTAAAATATAAATCACAAATAGATTTAATGAAACGGGAGAATTATGACATAACTAATTTTGAAAGTACTCTTGAGCAATTTAAGAATGCAGTTGGTAAAAATGTTTCACTTGCCCAAGATAGATTTAATGATGCAATTTCAGAAATTGATAAATCAATAAACCATTTACAAAAAACAAAGGAGGCTTTAATTCTTTCAAAAAAACATCTTTTATCCGCTGACAGCAAATCTCAAGATTTAACAGTAAAGAAATTAACTAGAAATAATCCCACCATGAAGAAAAAGTTTAATGATTTAAATAATCTCGAAGATGAAGTAGCCTAATTAAAAGGAGTTTTTGAAATTAATAATAGTTAAAAATATATTTAATTTCTTAATTATAAATATACTATAAATAATAAATTACATAGTAAAGAAAATAATGTCTATCAACACTCCAATTTTTTCTATTGCAAAAGATCTTAATGTCGAAAGCAATAGAATATTATTAGCCTGCAAGAAACTTGGAATCAACGCAAAAGGGGCGACAAAAAGATTGAATGAAAAAGAATTAGAAAAGATCAAAAGTTATTTTGAAAAGGGCAAAAATGTATCAGATGAAGTGATCAATATAAATAAAGTTAAAACCAAAAGCAGTTCTAAAAAAATTGCAGAAAAGGTAAAGATAAAATATTTTGCAAATAGACTTATTCGCAAATCTTAAATAAAAATAATTTTTTCTAATTACTGAAAGGAATAAGCCACAGAAGGAAAAAATAATAATTTATCATAAGTAAAAATACTTACAATGAGTATAAGCAAAATATTAAATTCTCTTGAAAAGTCTTGGGAAAGAGATGATATTCTTTTAAATATAAAGAATGGGTCAAGAACAGATGAGATAGTTAATGAATTTCTTGCGAAAAACGAAAGACAAATTAAAGAATTAAATTCTCTATTAAGACCAGAAGATATTGATTTATTAAATCAAGTAGAACAACTCTCAAATTGTGAATCTAAATTAATAAATGAGATTAAAAATTTAAATTATTTAGAAAATCATGAAAATCATCAAATGATAAATCAGAAAAAAATTGTGCCATCTAATAGAGTTTCTTTTAACAAAATTAGTTCATTCATGATTAATTGGAGCAACAAATTTGTAATTATTACTTTATTAACAATTTCAGCAATAGCTTTATCAAAACAAGCATGGGCATAATTAGCTAAATTAACTTCATTGTAAGAGATGTATTTTTGAGAACTAAACAAGAAGATTTAATTAGACATAAAGATGGAAATCTTTATTGTGAACTTGCCGATATTTGGATTGATCCAAGTAAGCCAGTAAGAAAGGCATTAATTACTCATGCTCATTTTGATCACTTTACATTTGGCTGTGAAGAATACATTTCTACTAAGGAGACTGCGATACTTATTAAAGGAAGAGTTGGAGAAAATATCAAAATTAAGACTTTTGAATATGGGGAAGAATTTAAGATAAATGGCATTAATATTTCTTTTCATCCATCAGGTCACATCCTTGGATCTAGTCAAATAAGGTTTATTTTTGCTGAAGAAAAATGGCTAATTTCAGGTGACTTTAAGCTTCAAAAAGATGAGACTTGCAAACAATATGAAATAGTAAAAACTGATTATTTAATAAGCGAATGTACTTTTGGTTTACCAATATTTAAGTGGGATGAATCAAATAAAATAGCAAATGATATTTCAAAATGGATAACTAATTCGCCAGAAAAAACTTCTTTACTTTTCTGCTATACACTTGGAAAAGCTCAGAGATTGTTAAACGAAATTAGTCAAACAAATTTTAAAGGAAATATTTATTCCCATGGCAGTATCCATAAAATGAACAATATTTATAGGGAACTTGGAATTGATATTAAAGATACTATAAAAATTGAAAATAAAAAAAAGATAGATGAACTTAAAGGCAGTCTAATATTATTACCGCCATCTTTAAGTAAGGGCTCATATCTAAAAAATTTCAAAAATATTCAAACAGCTTTCGCGAGTGGATGGATGTCAATAAGAGCTCTAAGAAAAAGATCAGGATATGATAAAGGATTCGCAATCTCTGATCATGCGGATTGGGACGGAATTCTGGAAGTAGTAAAAAAGTCTGAAGCAAAAAATGTATATTTTCATCATGGAGATAGTGAAGCCTTAAGTAAATATTTAGCTGAAAAGGAATCAATAAATGTCCTTTTATTCGGTAAATAAATATGAGCTTAAAAAAGTTTTCAGAATTATTTGGCGATCTAGATTCAATTAATAGTACAAATAATAAAATTGAACTTTTAAAAAGATATTTTTTATCAAATGAACCAATAGATAATTCATGGGCAATATATTTACTAACTGGAAAAAGTAATAAGAGATTTATTAGTGGAAGATATTTGAAAAATCTTTTTTCTCAAATATATCAATATCCTCAATGGTTAATTGATACCTGTTATTTAAAAGTAGGTGATTCTGCTGAGGTCATAACATTATTACTTAAAAATAAAACTACTTCCAAAAATAAAAAATTATCAAATATAAGTCTCAATGAATTACTAAGCAAAACAATACCTGATTTATCAAAACTTAATGAGGATGAGAAAAATTTACAAATTAAAAATATTTGGGAAAGATTACCTGAAGATTACCATTTAATTTTTAATAAAATTCTTACAGGCACTTTTAGAGTAGGAGTCTCTATCGGATTAATTACAAAATCAATATCAAAACTAATTAATATTGATGAAGAAATTATTTCTCATAGGTTGATGGGTAATTTCAGGCCTTCAATTGATTCATATGAATTTTTAATTAATAAGAATATCAATCTTCAAGAGTTAAATTCCAAACCATTTCCATTTCTTCTAGCGAATACTATTGAAGATAAAATCTTCAAAAATTCAATAAATGATTTTCAATTTGAATGGAAATATGACGGTATAAGGATGCAATTAATTAAAAGATCAGGCAACGTTTCATTATGGACAAGAGGTCAAGAATTAGTCAATGAATCTTTCCCAGAATTAGTAGAGAAAATGTTGCATATAAAAGATGATTTTGTTCTTGATGGGGAATTATTAGTTTGGAATTTTAAAGAACAAATTGCGTATGATTTTTCTTCACTTCAAAAAAGAATAAATAGAAAATCGCCTACTAGATCAATACAAATAAAATATCCAATAATTTTTATTTCTTATGATATTTTAGAGATTAATGGAAGAGATATAAGAGAAATTAAATTAGAGAATAGAAGAATTGAGTTAGAAAAATATTATTCAAAATGGCAAAATAAAACTGAGAATAATATCTCTGATATTTTCAGAATATGCGATTTAATCTATCCTAAAGATTGGTCTAATGCTTTAACTTATAAAGAAAAGTCTCGTGAAAATAATACTGAAGGATTAATAATTAAGAAAAAGACGTCTATATACGCGTCAGGGAGAAAAAAAGGAATTTGGTGGAAATATAAAGTTGATCCAATGCAATTAGATGCTGTTCTAATTTACGCTAAGGGAGGAAGCGGTAGAAGAGCTGGTCTGTATACAGATTATAGTTTTGCATTATGGAAAGACCAAGAATTAATTAAATTTGCAAGTGCATATTCTGGTTTAACAAATATAGAGATTAAAGAACTCGATAAATGGATAAGGAAAAACACAATAGAAAAATTTGGTCCTGTTAGATCATTGAAACCAGAAATGGTATTCGAAATATCTTTTGAGAAAATACAAATTTCAAAACGTCATAAGTCAGGCATAGCAGTAAGATTTCCAAGAATCACAAAATGGAGAAAAGATAAAAAAATCAATGATGCAGATAGCCTAGAGAATGCTTATGAACTGATGAAAAAAATATAATGAAAAATATTAATCAAAATAATAAGCAAAATAATTTAATTTCTAAAATTAAACAGTTTTTCTTCAGAAATGGATGGGAGCCATTACCCTACCAGATCGAATCTTGGGAAGCATTTTTTAATGGGCAGAATGGAATAATACAAGTGCCTACTGGATGCGGCAAAACTTATGCTGCATTAATGGGGCCTCTATCACAGATAGAAGATCCCAAAAATAATAAAAGTGTGCAAATATTATTAATAACGCCTTTAAAAGCACTAACTAGAGATTTAAAAAATTCCATACAATTAGCAGCTTTACATTTTAGTAAAGAAATCACTGTTGAAATTAGGAATGGGGATACCACCTCATATGAAAAGAAAAAACAATTAGCTAAACCACCTAATATTCTTATAACGACTCCAGAGTCTCTATCACTTTTACTTTCTAATAAAAAATCTAATTATCTGTTTAAGGACTTGTCATCAATAATTATTGATGAATGGCATGAATTGATGGGTAGTAAAAGAGGTAACCAGTGCGAATTATCTTTAAGTTGGCTCAGAGGAAATATAAAAAATTTAAAAATTTGGGCAATGTCTGCAACTATAGGAAATATTGAAGAAGCGGCAAGAGCAATAGTTGGTATGAAAGCTATTAGGCCCAAAATAATAAGTACAAATATTCAAAAAGAGATCGAAATTATAAGTGTTTTACCTGATGAGCAAACGACCTTTCCATGGAGTGGGCATCTTGGGATTAGAAGTCATTCTTCACTTTTAAAAATCCTAGATATAAATAAAAGCACTTTATTATTCACCAATACAAGAAATCAATCTGAAAGATGGTATCAGTGTCTTAAATTTTTTCTCCCAGAGATGGATGACAAAATCGCACTTCATCATGGATCCCTAGATAAAGAAGATAGAAAAAGAGTTGAAGAAGGAGTTAAAGAAGGATTAATAAAATGGGTAGTCTGCACCAGCTCATTAGATTTAGGGGTTGACTTCCAACCTGTAGATCAAATAGTTCAAATTGGTAGTGCAAAGAATTTAGCCAGGCTTATCCAAAGAGCGGGTAGAAGTGCTCATAGACCAGGCGGAAAATCAAAAATAATTTTTATGCCTACTAATTCTCTGGAGTTATTAGAGATTAGTGCCATGAGAAGAATAATAAAAAGTGGTATATCTGAGGAAATTAGACTTCCTGAATTATCTTATGATGTGCTTCTACAACATCTAATAAGTTTGGCATGCGGAAATGGCTTTGATCCGAAAATTGAGAAAGAAAGAATTAAAAATTGCTGGAGTTATAGAAACTTAAAAGATCAAGATTGGGATTGGTGTCTTAACTTTTTAGAATATGGAGGAAGATGTCTTAAAGCATACCCAAAATATAAAAAGATAGTTAAAGAAGAATCACAAAATAATAATGAAAACTTTAAATATTTTGTAAAAGACAAAACTTTAATAAGAATGCATAAGTTCAATATTGGGACAATTACAAGTGACAAATTTGTGAATGTTAAATATATCAAAGGTAAATCCTTAGGAAATTTAGAGGAGAACTTTGCTTCAAAATTAAATCCTGGAGATACCTTTTACTTTGCCGGTAAAATGCTTCAATTTGTAAGAATCAGAGATATGATTTTATACGTAAAAAAATCAACAAAAAAGAGTTCACTAATTCCTGCATGGGTTGGAGGTCAAATGGCAATTTCTGATCTACTTTGTGAAAGTTTGAGAAAAGAAATAGATTTATGCAATGAATTAGAAAATTATGATTACTTAAATCCTGAACTAAATTCATTACGCCCAATATTAAAGAAACAAAAGGTTCTTTCAAATATTCCAAAGAAAGATGAATTCCTTATAGAAATATATAAAACTAAGGATTTATCAAATCTTTTTGTTTTTACACTTGATGGCAAATTTGTAAATGAAGGAATTGCGTTTCTATGGGCTTTAAGATTGGCAAAATTAAAACAATCTACATTTAGTATTACTGCTAATGATTTTGGATTCAGCTTAACTACCGCAGAAGATTATGATTTTTCCATAATAAAAAAAGAAGCTGATTACTTTTTGGATAACAAAAAATTAGAAGAAGATCTGGAAAATGCAATTAATTTTTCAGAATTGACAAAACGTAGATTCAAAAATATTGCCCAAATAAGTGGACTTGTAAATCAAAATAATCCAACCAAAACAAAAACTTCCTCTCAACTTCAAATAAGTTCAAGTCTTTTCTACGATGTCTTTACTAAATATGAAGAAGACCATCTTTTGATAAGACAATCGCATCAAGAAGTTAAAAAATATCAATTAGAAAATGAAAGAATATCTAGATCATTAGAAAGATTAAAAAATTTTAAAATGCTATTAAACGAGATAAAAACTCCAACTCCTTTTTCTTTCCCTTTATTAGTTGAAAGACTCAAAAATACTTTAAGCAATGAACCAATAGAAAAAAGAGTAGAAAAACTTATAAAAAAATATAGTGATTAAATGAAAAAAAGTTCTCTTAAATTTTATTGGGAAGATACATTGTTAGAAATGCTTCCTTCAAGAGCGTTATTTCTACCGGAAACAAAAGAGTTGTTAATATGCGATATTCATCTTGGGAAAGCTGAGTATTTTCAGCAAAATGGTATACCTCTTACTAATAATTCAGATAAAAAAAATTTCGCAAGAATAAAAAAAATAGTAAAAAGATATAGTCCTGAAAAGTTAATAATATTGGGAGATTTATTCCACAGCAAATATTCAATAGATAAAATTCTTCAAAAAAAAGTTGAGGCCCTTCCTGAACTACTAAAAACTAATGTTGAACTCGTTCTCGGAAATCATGATGCAGGTTGTGATATTAAAAATATAAAAATTTTTAATGTTAGAAAAACTAAAAATATTACTTTTAGCCATGAACCAGTTAATTTAGAAAACAATAAAACCTTGAATATTTGTGGACATTATCATCCAAAAATCTATTTAAAAAACAATGGAGATAAATTATCTTTTAGGTGTTTTGCAATGGATAAAAATAAAAATACTTTATTTTTACCTGCATTTGGAGACTTAACAGGAGGATATCCCTGCAAAAAGTCATTTAAAAAATGGGCAATTGTTTCTGAAGAAGAAATTATCGAAATAAAATCTTATGAAAAATCCTATTGAAGTTGCTTTAATTTTTCATTTAGATATACCAATTTATACTTAAAAGTCTCGTTTAGTTTTTTTATCTTTTAATTTATGATTATTAATCTATTTTTACAAGTAAATATAGATAACAAAAAATTTATACAGCTAATGCCCCTTCCTTTAGGAAACAATTCACGTTATAAAAAAAATAAACACATTTTATAGAAATGAAAAAATTAATACTCTTTATTTTATTTCCATTTCTTATTATTCCATTTGGGACAAAAGCAAATGAGAATTTTTCTGTCGAGATAGAAGCTCTTACACTTGTAATGGAGCAATACAAAGAAGAGACTGAATCAAGTGTTGAATTAGATATAGAAGACATAAAGCCAAGTTATATGGCTCTTAAACAAGACGAATGCAATGCAACTGTTGAAGTTACAGAAAAAACAGGATTAGAGGTTGTAAATACTGAATCTTTCGATGTAAATGTCTGCTTGAAAGAAATCTATAAAGTAATCAACTAAATAAGCAGATTATAAACATATAATAAAAACAAACAAATTAAAGAGGTCTTTTACTTAAAGAAGGTAAGACCTCGAGACCTAACAGAAAACTTTGGAACGGGTTCTGCATAACCAATTAATAACTACAATGGATTTGTAGAGGTGTAATTAAAAGTACAAAACCTAAAATTATTTTTTAAATAATTATTTTTTCTTTGATAATGTTTGTGATTCTTCCCTAGACATTAAAGCTTCGATTTGAGCAAGAACTTTTTGAAGTTCATCCGTTTTTGTAAGAGATGCTTCTGCTACTTCTCTTAATTTTTCTAACTGTTCTTTAGTTTTATCCATGATAAATAAATTAGAAATTAACCACCTTTAAAAATGGTTTTAATACAGATTTTTCACTCCCACACAGATTCATATTCTCTCTTTTTTTTATAAAGTCAAATAAATTTTCCTTTATTAAAGATTTATGAGGACTTCCAATTAATTCTTTATTTATTATTGAAACCATAAGATTACCTGAAATAGAAATACTTTTAAATTATGAAGTAAATACTGGCAAGCCAATGGTTGCAGTGGTTATTAGAGCCCCTGCAAAAATCAAAAAAGGTAGAAAAGGATAGTTTTTCAAAGGTAAACTTACTAATTCGAAATAACTATATAGGTATTTATACTGTTTGTCTACCCCTTAACTGTCTTAAAGGTAAAAATTTTTCTTTTAAAGGTTAAAATTTAACATCAACCAAATTTACCTGATATATATTCCTGAGTAGTTTTTTCTTTTGGAGAGTTAAAAATTTTCTTTGTCGAATTAAATTCTGCAAGGTAACCAACCTTTCCACCATCACCATCTTCATATTCAATTGCATTAAAAAATGCAGTCATATCACTAACTCTTAATGCCTGTTGCATATTATGAGTAACGATTATTATTGTGTAATTCTTCTTAAGTTCGTGCATCGTCTCCTCTATTTTCAACGTAGAGATAGGATCCAAAGCTGAGCATGGCTCATCCATGAGAATTATTTCAGGTTCAATTGCGATGGTTCTTGCTATACATAGTCTTTGTTGTTGTCCTCCAGATAAAGAGTAACCACTATCATTTAATTTATCCTTACATTCATCCCATAAAGCAGCCTTTCTAAGTGAACTTTCCACTAATTCATCCATATCTCCCGAAAAGCCATTAATTCTTGCTCCAAATGCAATATTTTCGTAAATGGATTTAGGGAAAGGATTAGGTTGTTGAAAAACCATCCCAATTCTTCTTCTCACTTCAACTGGATCTACTCTTTTGTCGTAAATATTAGTTCCATCAAAGAGGACAGTCCCTTTTAACGAACAATTAGAAATTAGATCGTTCATCCTATTTAAAGATCTAAGAACCGTTGATTTTCCGCAACCAGAAGGGCCAATAAGAGAAGTTATATTTCCTTTTTTAAAATTACAAAAAACATTCCTCACTGCTTCGAAAGTTCCATAACTAATAGAAACATTCTCTAGAGATAAAATGATATTCTTCGGTATTTTTTTATTAGTTTTAATCATTTATACTCTCTTGGTTTTCTCAGTAAAAGCTGCCAATATCCTTGAAAATATATTTACTGATAGTATCGACAAAACAAGAATAAAGGAAGCTGCCCAAGCTAGTTTATTTTGAGCATCATAAGGTTCAAGAGCAAAGTTGTATATCAATACAGCCAAAGAACCCATCTCGTAAAATAAATCTCCAAAACCAGTTATGTAGTAGTAAGAGAATAAAGCAGTAAATATCAAAGGTGCTGTTTCACCTGCAGCTCTTGCGATTCCAAGTACAACGCCAGTAGCAATAGACCTAAAGGCAGAGGGTAAAGTAACTTTTAATATAGTTGTATACATACTTGCTCCAACACCAAGAGAAGCATATCTCAATTCATTAGGAACCAACTTTAAACCTTCGTCAGTGGTCTTAATCACAGTAGGCAACATCAATATTGAAAGTGCCATGCCTCCGGCCAAGCCACTGTACATACTTCCAAACAAGATTTTTGTTGAAACAATTAAGGCATAAATAAATACACCGGCAATTATTGAGGGGACTCCCGCTAAAACATTTACCCCGAATCTAATAAACCTTGAAAAAGCACCACCTTTAGAATATTCTGCAAGATATATTCCACCGCCAACACCTACTGGTATGGCAATAATTGAAGCAATGGTAGTAATTATTAATGTCCCGATCAATGCAGGATTAATACCACCTGCATCTAAATCATCTCCAGGAGGATTTGGTTCTAAAGTAAATAGTTCGGCTGTAATTTGAGATCCACCTTTGATAAGAATGTAAGTGACTAGAAAAATCAAAGGCAGTATTGCTATCAGAGCAGAAATTACTGATAAAGAAGTAAAGAATTTATCTCCTATATTTCTTGATAATCTTTTCTGGTAATAAAGTGAATTCATAATTATCTAATATTTGAGACTAAATTTCTTAACTAGGCATTGAGCAAAGATATTGACCACTAAAGATAGGATCATCAATACAAAAGCTGCATAAAAGAGTGATGAAACCTGACTTCCATCAGCTTCACCAAACTGGTTTGCAAGCATGGAGGAGATAGTATATCCAGGAGATAATAGCGACCAACTAAATGCATTTGAATTACCAATAATCATGGTGACAGCCATTGTTTCTCCCATTGCCCTGCCTAAAGCCAATAGAACACCTGCCATAATTCCTGATAACGCTGCTGGCAAGATTACTGAAAATATTGTTTTCCATCTACTTGCTCCAATTCCATATGCTGCATTTCTTAGCTTTTTAGGAACCTGATTAAGTGAATCCCTTGCAATGGAGGTCACTATTGGCAAAAGCATTACTACTAAAATCAATATTGCTAACAAAGAATTCCTGCCTGTAGGTTCTGAACTGAATAAAGGTATCCAACCAAAGAAATTGTGTAAAAAGACAAAAAAGGCTCTAAAAAAAGGTTCCATTACAAATATTGCCCAAAGTCCCAATACAACTGATGGAATAGCCGCTAATAATTCAACAAAGGAGCCTATTATTTCTCTAACAACTTTAGGCACAAAGTCCTCGGTAATAAATATTGCAGTTCCAACGCCCAAAGGGATAGTTATTAATAACGAAAGAAATGAAGTTACTAATGTGCCATATATTGCAGTAAAAGCTCCGTATTCATCTTTTACAGGATTCCATTCAGAGGTTACTAAAAACTTCAACCCATACCTTGAAAAGGATTCAAATGACTGAAAAAAGACTACTAAAATAATTCCTAAAAGTATTATTGCTACGAAACTAGACAAGACTAGGGCAGTATTCTTGAAGATAATATCTATATTTTTTTCGATACCGAATCTTTTACGATTCTTGAAAAGAGTTAATTTCTCTTCCATTAAAAAAAGAATATCTCTATAAATCTACTACTAAATGCTGTAAAAGACTTTAAGAGGACTTAAAGGTATATGAAAGTCATGATAATTTGACATCTATTAAAAAATTTAACTACCTATTTTTTCAACGGCAGCTCTTGATTTTAAAAGGATATTCCCTTTTAAGGGAATAAATCCAAGGGATGAAGCCTTATCTTGATACTCATCACTTAATAATGTATTAAAGGCTTGTTTTATTGCCTTAGTGTTTCTACCATTACCTTTTTCGTAAGCAAGTATCCATGTCAATGAAGCGATAGGGTACGCGCCTTTTGCTGTTGGATTAGGATTTTTACCCGCAAGATTTTCATCTAAAGTAATACCATTAAGAGCCTTAGCTCCTGCCTCTGCAGATGGTTTTAGAAACTCACCTGAAAGATTTTGAATCGCAGCAGCCTTAACATTACCTTTAATATATGACTGATTTACATAACCAATTGCGCCTGGAGTGTTTTGAATTACACCTGCAACACCGGCATTACCTTTTGCTCCAACGCCTGCTGGCCACTTAACTGATTTACCAGTTCCTAAAGTCCATGTTGGTGAAAATGCTTCCATAGAATTTGTGAAAGCCTTAGTAGTTCCTGAACCATCAGAACGATGTGTCCAAGTTAACTTTCCTGATTTACAACCTAATTCTTTCCAGTTTTTAACCATACCCATTGCAACTCGTACTGCTTGCTCTTGTGTAAGTTTCAAATCGCAATCATAGTTATAACCAAAAGCAATAGTTCCACCAACCATAGGTATTTGAACTAGTCCTCTAGTTACTTTCTCTATATCAGAATCTTTCATAGGATCATCTGATGCACCAAAGTTTACAGTTTGGTCTATAAAAGCTTTTCTTCCAGAGCCCGAACCAACTGCTTGGTAATTAACCCTTGGTCCACCAGATTTGGCTAAGTCAAAAAACCACCTAGTATAAATTTTCGAGGGAAATGTAGCACCTGCTCCGCTCAATCTTTTTGAAGCAATCGCTTCTTGAGAGAGAACTAATGAGATAGCAGAAGATAAAATAAGGACTTTTTTGAAAATGCCCACTTTTAATGAGTAATAATAATGTTAAATATAAATTACAGCCAAAAGTTAATTTAAAAATTTCAAGATATATTAATCAAATTATTTTGATATAAATAATAATTATGTATATCTCTGCATTAAGAGATCAGCTAGAAATTAAATATCAACTCTTTATTTAGAATTTAATTTTTGTTGTTACTCTGTTTTTATTTTGAGATTTGAATTCAAAAAGTCCTTTATCAGTAAATATTGTCAATTCATCTCCAGATGTTTCTTCAATTGCAATTCCCTCAGACTCTAAATTTTTAACATATACATTACCAATAAGTTTTAGAGATTTATCATCCTTGTCAAAAGAAAGCTTGTCAGAATAAGCCTCAAAATTACCACTATTGCTTTTAATAACTACATTTCCAATAGCTTCTAAATCACCTTCTAATGTATTTACTTGAGAATCAGATGTAATTGTGTAATTAATTAATTCCTCAGCAAAAGAATATTCAGCTAATAAAAATAAAAACGATGCAAAAAATAAGCTTTTCATTTACTCCCAACCCTTTTCTGCATTTTGAATAATCCATTGTGCAAGAACCTTATCCTCTCCATCCTTCAATTTATTTTTATAACCTTTCATAAAACCAATCCCATCATTAGCAATTATTGTTATTGAATTTACATTTGCTATTCCTCTTTTTTCAAGGTCGGAAAGTTTTAATGATTTAGATCCTTTGAGAACGACTGATCCACCTCTTACATGGCAGCCTGCACAAACATTTCTAAAAATTTTTTCTCCATCTCTAATATCCGAAGCCATAAGATATCTATTATGCAAAGAGGTTTGAAAAATAATTATTAAAGTTATTACAGGAATTACAAACAGAAATTTAAATATTTTCATTTGATTTATTCCAACCACAATCAATTTAGCAATTAATTCTGAATCTTGATCTATCTACTTTAATAGCTCTACTGCTACGACAAGATTTCCTAATAATCCGTTCAAAATATTTAGCTGTTCTTTACTACCAAAGGCTATTAATACCTGACCTGGTTGAAGTATGAAATTACCTCCAGGATTAGTGAACAACTTTTCATTTTCTTTAATGGCTAATATTTTTGCACCACTCTTTTTGCCTATTCCAAGTTCAGAAAGTGATCTTTTCTCCGCAGTTTCAAAAAGGCTAATATCATTACTTAATTCAAATTCTTCAATTTCACATTCACTTCCTGCTAAAAGATCTAGAAAATCAATGGCTATTGGTCTTAAAGCCATAGATGCCATCGCTCTTCCTGCAGCTATATAAGGGCTTACAACTATACTTGCCCCGGCTAATCTCAACTTACTTGCGGCTTCTTCAGTTCCCGCTCTTGCTATTACTCTTATAGAACTTCTTATCCCCTTAGCACTTAAAACCACATATAAATTTGCAGCGTCATTAGGCAAAGTAACAACCAAACTCTTACATTTTTCTAACCCTGCCAGTTTTAAAGTCTCATCAAGAGTCGCATCAGCACAAAGCACTTCTAAACCATTTTCTTCAGCAATCTTTTTTCTATCTTCATCACTCTCAACAACAATAATTGGAATATTTTGCGTTTTTATTTGGTTAGATATTTCCTGACCAACCCTCCCATATCCGCACAAAATTACATGATTTTCCATTTTTCTAAGAAGTCTTTTAAAACGTAATTCGTTTACTCTTTGAAAATAGCCGGATTCGAATAATCTAACAGCTTTTTGAAAGGTAAATTGAATAAAGATCAATCCGCCAACGATTACTAAAACAGTTACGATCCTGCCTTCAGGACTTAAAGGTTGAACTTCTCCAAAACCAATAGTGGTTATTGTGATCAGAACCATCCATAAGCAATCACTCCATTCCCATCCTTCTGTTATTCGATAGCCAATTGCACCTAAAAAAAACAGAAAGAATAAAGAATAAATAAGACCAAACCAAGGCCTTAAATAGTCTTTAATAAAATAGAACTCAAATAATCTAAGCTTCATATCCCTTATTATCGTTAACTATTCAAAAATTTCAAAAAAATTTTCTATTATGTTCCTAAAACTATTTATTTGATTAAGTGAAATACATATTAAGCAGGATAATAATATTTATTTTCGTAGCTGTATGCATTAAACAAATGATTACTGTCTCAGGTCTTATTTAATGCTTGATTAAAAATTAATTTATGGTTTTACTTGTACTGATTCAATAAGAAAATCAGAAGCTGCTTTTAACCAATCAGCCACTGTAAGACGGAGGTCAGGTTGAGAATATACAAGCGCGACAATAATTCCAACTAAAATTATCTTCACCATGGCAATTCAAATATTCTTATGAATTAAAGCACAACTATTTGGTAAAAAGAACCTTAAATTTATAAAAAATAGATTAATTAAAATTTCTCTAATTGATTAAACAAGTATTCCACTCTTCTTAGATTCACACCTAAATCTGATTGCCCTAATCTTGCTGCAGATCTTATCTGAATAATTCCTTTAGATCTATCTACATAACTTCTCACATCAAGCTTTAAAATTTCGAGGTCATCTGGAAATCTAAAAATTAAGCTTCTACAAACACCCCTCCAATAATTTCTACCACTTTCAATAACTTCTGTACGAGGTAAACCTTCTGCCAGAGAAACAAGTTGAATAAACTTTTGATCAACATTTATTAGTTTCTTTTCTACTAAGACACTATTTAATGGATTAGTTATTGGAGCAAGACCTTGAATGGAGGAAACCATATTTTTAAGAAAGATATTGATGTTCTAACCGATTTCATACACAAAGTGAGAGAAAAAAAGTAAATAAATGCCCCATACATTTAATCTCTTTATAAAGATTCTTTATTTTTTGATCAAAATTCTAAAATTTGAGATTTTTTATTGTTTTTTTTGATAGAGATGGTTGCCTGGATTGTTTTCTATTTAGTTTCCTAACCCAAAAAAAAACTCCAACAAACAAAAAAATTTCAACAATAATTCCAACCTTTATTAAACTCATTTTTTATCCTCTTTTTTCTTGTTGGTGCCTTCAATGTATGGTACAAGAATATTTAATAACCACTTTTTAAATGCATTTAACGGTTTCATAATCTATTTACTTGCCTTTTCTCCACAAACTCCTTCCTTTAATGAGATCCTCTATATTTGGCCAAGCTGCTATTAATTCTTTCAGTGCTTTTCTATTAGGAGTATAGAAAACACATGACAATGCACTTATTACATAAAGTATGAACCATAACTTACTTTCTGAATAAGCTAAAAACAAAGAGAAAAGAAAACTTCCAATAAAGAAAAAAAAGAATGTCCTATTTAGTATTTCTAATGGAGTTCTTTTAAGTCTGTAAAATCTAGTCTTTTTTTTGTTTGGTTGAGTATCTTTCAGAAATTTACTTTCGTACGAATTAATTATTTCTTCTTCTAGAACTTTTTCATACTCTAAATTATCAATTGGATCACTTTGATCCTTTTTATTTATCATTGGTATCTATACAGTACAAATATGGTAACTAATTTAAGGAGTTTTAAAAAGTATCAAATTTTATCTGATAACTGGAGCTATACGAACAGATCATGGTTTTGAAAATACTTCAAGATTGTCTTATTTATAAAAGATAAATTAGTCAAAATATTCTTTTTAATTTTCCCAAATCTTTCGGTCATTTAAAACAATCACTTCTATAAACTTCATAGCATTAATTAAATTGAGAGGCAATATCTAAATCTAGAGTTAAAATAGTTTAGAGATTTTAATAATAATCTATATGCAAAGGTATTTGATTTCCTACGAATTTACAGATGGCGAGGATCAAGAAGAAGGGGCAGAAATGCTAATTAATTGGTACGAATCAGGTGGTCCCCAAAACAGACCTGAAAACTATGAGGTTCATTCTTGGATTTTTATGGTTCAAAATGGGATTGGACATTCTGTAGTGAGTGCAGATTCTCTTGAGACAATATGGAAGCAATGGCATCCCTGGAGAAGGTTAATGGATATAAGTATTCAGCCGTGTATGGATCTTGATGAGACAGTCGGATTATTCAAAAAACAAAAAATGAATACACGGATAGTCTAAAAGTATCTCTAACTTCTAAATATAAATCTCTTTTTAGTAGCACCTAATACTACATACATATTTCACTGCGTTAAAAAGGAAAAGATTAATTTTCCATGATGAATGATTCTTATCACATTTACTTCAAAGGAGAAATTCTTTTCAAGAATTTAAGTAAAGATGAATTTGAATTTGTTTGGGGAAAACTTTATACATCTTATATAAATGCCCTAAATAAAGAGCTAACCTACGAATCAATTAGCGAAAACAATATTATGGAGCCGGCCTTAAACCTTGAGCCATCTTACTAAATCAAGAATAAAATCCTAGATTATGAATAAAACAAGAAAAGCTGTCTCTCTTTTATTTTGAGGTACTCTTTTTCTTCTTTAGTTATATCCAAAGCAATTTTATTTGCCTCAATTTCGACATTCGAACTGTAAGTTTCAAAGTTCTCATTTTTTTTAAATAGAGCAACAATACCAATATCTGTTATGAACCAAATAAAATAATTAGTCTCACCAATTGGCTCCTCTTTCAAAGAGTCAATAATCAAATCACTTGTCGAATCCATTTAATTTTTCTGCGAGAGACTTTTAATTGCCTCCATTGCAGTACCTTACCGCCTCTGAATTAGTACCGCCATCTTCAATAATTTCAGCAACACATTTATTGAAAAGCTTAGATTCTTTTTTTACTGAACAGAATCCAAAAGCGATTGCAGCTAAAGCAATTGCAGATACGAAACTAGAACCAAGTTGTATAAAACCATAAGCAAACATTATGTTTTTCTTTCCAGAACACTTTTTTGAATCCTTTTTTTCTTCTGACATTTTAAATTTTTAACTTAACCAAATTTATTTGATTAATTTTAGTTTTGAGAAATATTTTCATAGAGAAAACCGAATTAAATATTTTTTACCTCCTAAGACAAAAATTAAAAATTTCAAGTTTAGATTGATTTTTCTTCACTTTAATTTTCAAATTGATACATCATGAAAAATTTTTTTTAAAATTCTTTATCAACATGTGGTCTTGGAATAGATTTTTTATCTTTTTTTAAAAAGTAGTGATCCCACAGTTATAACAAGAGATTATGATACTTTTTAATCTACAATTAATTTTTTTTTGATGAAGTATTAATACTTAAAATTTTCCCAAAAAAGCTTGTTTTGATAATGCTCCCGAAGAGTTATCCACTTTTTAAGCGTTTTTCAACAGGGTTTTCCACAATATGTTGATTAAATTTGAATTTCTATGTGCAAAATAAAATATTATCTTATTTTAAGAAAAAACTATCCACATTTTTTTTTTGGGATCACTATGATCTCAACTGTCTTTTAACTAATTTTCAGAATAAATCTTATGGATCTAAATGTGACAAAAAAGGATTTGAATCCCGAAATCAAAAAAGTGTTGGAAAAATCTAAGCTCAAAGTTCTTACTAATGAAAATGATTTTTTAGTAAAGAACCTCAAAAAGGCTGGATGATATTCAATAGAGCTTAAAATATTTTTTTTCAAAAATAAATTTTCAGAAATTCTTTTCTAGGACAAAAATTGATTTCTCTAATGATCAAACAAAATATTTTTAATTTTCAAATATAAAATTTCTATTAAATATATAAGTTAATACTCCAGATACTAAACATATAAAGCAAATCCTAGTTATATTAATCAAATCTCAATAAGAGATCAGAACAGAAATATAAACGGAAAATTCCTAGTTTTTTTTTTAATTATATAAACAATAATTTTCCCTGTATTCGAACCCTTGTTTCTATCAAAAGATGAATACCCAAGAACTAAGAGTCAATTATAAAAAGCTTTTAAATAAAGCTGTTAAAGCAAACGGTCGTAAAGAAACTGTTTCTTATTTAAACCGTGCTGCTAAAATCAAGTCAAAACTTTACTCAACATCTAAAGTAAATTGCTTTAGATGTAATGGAGCAGGTTTTCTAAGAATTTCATTAGATGAAACTAAAACCTGTTTATCTTGTTATGGCAAGGGATTCTTAATAAAAGAAAATCAGCAGCTTTAAAAAATTTGATTGTTCATGAAAGATCTCATTCAAGCTCACAAAAAATTAATTAAAACAGTAAAAGAACAAATGGGATTTTCTGATTATGGGATGTACTGGTTGGCTTTCCTGGAAGGAGGTTTAACTATATGGTTGCTGGATAGAATATTTTTCCACTGGTTAAAGTTTTAATTTTTTATTATGTCAAAAAAATTCTGCGGGTATTAAATAAATAAATTTATCGAAACCATTAAAAAAGTTGTAGCATGGTAAAAAACCAATATGCAATTACTGGGATTAATTCTTCTTATAGCTAGTAGCTGGTACTTATGGAAATTAACATCAAACTTTCTTGATGAACCCACAAAAAAGGAGCTGACTAATAGTTTTAATAATTTCAAAAATAAATTCTCTGAAGGGAAACAAAATTTCTCTAAAGCAAAATTAAGCGAAGCTTGGGAAAAATACAAAGAAGAAGGTGGTGCCTTATCCAATAAAGACAAAAGCTAGTGGATTTTTTTATTACGAGTCTTACTAAAGATATTTCTAGGATTGATCTGATTGGTATTTTGATTGGTCATTTAATTTTTGGTGTTGCATTGACTCAGCTTTTAGATTGGACGTGGTTAAAAAACCTTATGAGTGAAGAAGATAAAAAAAGAATGCTTAAAAGCTATACATGGAAAGACTTATTAGTTGATGGAGCAATTGTTATGGTAGTTCTAGGAATAATCTTTTTAATAATTAGCATTTTTCTGTAAATGAACGTAACTTATATACTTTTAGTTTTTTTAATGATATCAATTGTGATTTTCACTCAAATAATCAATTCCTCCGATAAATCAAACTAAATGACAGAAATAACTAGCAACTCCTCAACTGGGTGGTACTTAATCGCTTTGGTAAGCACTTTATCTTTTTTAGCCTTAATTTACTTTGGCCAAAAAAGATAGAGTAAATTTTGAAAGACTATTTAAATTCATAAAAAAAAGCTCTGCAACTACTTGAGATGCAGAGCTTTTGATTATTAAGTGATTGATTTATATAAATCTATTAATGATGAAACCTTTTTTCTTAATTAAAGAAAAAGAGACCGATGAATGTGATGAAGATACTGAATTCACGGTCCCTTTGATAACCGCATTTTTCGGTAGATACGACAATGAATCACCTCCTTTACTAATGTTTTTTTAAAGATAACTAAAAGAATTAAACAAGGAAAGAAATACGTTAAAAATTTAAAAGTTTTTTAACAAATCTAAGATAAAAATCTCATCAATACAAAGATAAAGATATTACCAGGGCAAAATTTCTCCGTTGGCATGCCAAAACATCCCCGAGTTATTTTTATTTAAAGAATCAATACGTTTTAAAAGGCCATTTGCTGATTCTTCAGGACTAATTCCATTTCTTGTAAATCCAGTCATTCTTGTACTTACTAACCCAGGATGCAAAATAGCTACATAAATATCTTCTCTTGATAAATCTATGGAAAGTGATTTTGCTGCCATAGACAAGGCTACCTTAGACATCCTGTAACCATAAGAACTTCCTGATGTATTATCTTCAATAGACCCCATTCTACTTGTGATAAAAGCAACTTTAGAAGATCTTTTTAAAAGATGTCTAAGTGCTTGAGTCATACATATTGGGCTCAATGCATTGACTTCAAATTGACGCAAAATACTTTTCTTATCTAAGTTTTCGAAGGAATTAAATTCATAAATTCCTGCATTATGAATTAAGCAATCTAAATTAACTCCAGATAATTTTTTACACAAATTTGTTATGGACTCATCAGAAGAAATTTCTACATTCTCTTCAACTCTCACTCCTAAATCTCTAAGTTCTTTTGAAGCTTTCCTGCACGATGCAATTACATTATCTCCCCTTTTATGAATTTGCCTACATAATTCTAATCCAATACCCCTATTTGATCCTGTAATTAAATAAGTCGGCATCTTTAAAATAAAAAGTTAATCTAAATCCAAATATAAAAAAAACAAACTAGAAAAAGAAAAAATTTATAAAATTCCTTATAAGATTTATTAAGGTTATAATAATTTGTGATATATAAAAAAATTCATAAAGACAGCATAGATAATTTTATCATCTAAATTTAATGTATGGAAATTTTCAATCAAGAATTTATACAAGAGATTATTAGATTAACCTGGAGAAATCCTGCTTTCATGGCTATAGCTATTGCATTAGTCTGGCTTATCCCACAATTATTTATCAGAAAAATAATGGCAAAAAAATATGAACAACGAAAAATAGAAATTCAGAAAAATAAAATTCAGAAGCTTTACCCAAGCAATACTCCTAAATAAGATTTTTATTTATAAGGTGATCTAATGAATCAAAAGAATAATTTTCGCATCTAAGTAAAATATGACTTACAAAATAATTAGAATTGATGGGAAAGATGACGAATTAACCTCTCAAAGTTTTGATAACTATTCAGAGGCGTACGATTTGTTAGAGGAACTTTATGGAGATTTATGTTGTTCAGATGCTGATTATGGAGACATAACCTATTACGATATTGTGGAAAATAATTTAAAAAATATTAATGGAGAATAAAAAATGGGCTCCCTCCCAAGAAGAAAATTTAGGGGTAATAACAAGCGTATATGAATTCATTAAAGAAGAACTTTCAGAACTTCAAAAAGAAACTGGATGTCCCGATTCATTTATTTATGATTTTAGTGGCAAAATTCAGAATGAATGGCATCCTGAATCTTGCCACTCCATAGTTAGAAATAAAAAAAGGAAAAATTAGAAAATATTAAATCTTCAACTCAAATTTATAAAACTTCTTTAATATGATTTGAATTTAAAAATATTAAAGCATGATTATTAGAATACTAGGTATCGTACTTATCCTTGGTACGATTGCTTATTATGGTTTAGTTTTGACTGGGCAAAGCAACCTTTAGTTTTTTCAACTTTTAAATTTCTCATGAAATGGCCTCCTACTCTGTGTTGGACAGCACCAAAAACTATTAATGGCAATAGGCATTTTCAAATTAAAGCTTATGGTGGTAAAAATGAAGATAGATGGGTTGATATTTTTCCTACCAAAAATAAAAAAGATATTAAAAGGATCCTATGGACAAAACTAAAATCCGAATGGACTTCTGGATGGTTAAGGCTCGAAAAAGATAAAGATTAATTTATCTATGTAAACAAATATTATTAACCAGAAAACTGTAAAAAATAATACCTAATACAAAAAAAATAACTTCTAAAATTTTTAAAATGCTTTTTAATATGAAGCCAGAACCGAAGAAAAAACTCCCTAATAAAAAAGTTATAAGTTCAGCAAAATTTGAGGCTAAAGAACAATTCACAAAATCTGCATTAGAAAATTTAAAAACAGAAAATGAAAGGCTTGTTAATTCACTAAAAAAATCTGGGGAAATTAAAGAATCAAAAAGAAAATAGACTTACAGTATTAACAAATTTTTATTATTATTATATTTTATATATTGAGAAATGATTGAAAAAATCTCTTTAGCAAATTCTCATTTACCTCAACTTATTGGGTTCGTACTTATGTCAATTGGATATACATTGGGGAATAAATTTTACCTTCCTGAAATCAAACAAAAGTAATAATTTCTAGTTACAAAATTTATTTTAGATAATTTATACTAAATTTATATTCTTAGTAAAAATTTCATAAATTATCTGTTTAGGCGACAAATTTTGAACTTTCTGTAATTCAATTAAGAAAAGTCATAGGATACACCTCACACATAAATGTAACACTTTAGTCTTCAAAAGTGTTAAATCCAAAGAAAAAGTAAGAATTCATACTAATTTTTTTAAATATGTTACATTTATTAATAATTCAAGTTAAGGTTTCCTCTGTCAACAAAACAGAAATAAGGAAATGTTTGATACATACAAATGTCATTTACTCTTTGGCTTACTAATTGAACACAAATGAGATATAAAAATGGATGCTCTTACTAGTTTTATAGTTGTTATCATCGCAATCACTATTCAATTCTCTTTATACGCCATCAAAAGGTTGCAGGAACCATTGGAACCAAATTATTTGATTGATAAAAATTCGAAAAAAATAAAAAACTACATGGGTAAATTTTGGAAAAATGCTGAAATAACAAATGGGAGATTTGCTATGATTGGTTTTTTATCTTTGATAATAAACTACGGTTTTTTTGGCTGGATAATACCTGGTTTTATTTAAAATATAAATACATTAAAGTCTTAAAGAAAATAGATCTCTCGTTCAAAACAAACTCTCCTTTTTAAAAAAAAATTTTTATTATAAGAAAAAAAAGCAATTGAGTAATTCTGACTTTGATAAAAATGGATTAGACAGCTATGGAATACATTGGCTTCAATATGCTGCTTTTGCTATATCTTGCTTTGCTATATTTACAACCTGGGCATTTTTTTATGATGAAAGATTCCACAACTTTGTAATGAATATTTTTAGGTTTATTAACTGCAGCGGGTTCAACTGTAATGGAGCATTTTAAAACTCTATGGCTAATCCAGATCAAAAAACAATCTTAATTGATAATGCTTATGAGGAAATTAAAAACATTTGTATAAATCTTCAAAAAGATACTGATGCTTCGAATTTAGAAGTTAAAAGTTTACTAAAACTAATTATGAATGAATGGGCAGAAAAAGAGGAACAAAAAACTGGTTTTGGATTCAGGTAAAGTTAATCACTTTCTACAAGTTTCTTTGACATCAAATCATTTTAATATGAACAGATTTTTTATTTAAAAAATTTAATATTTATAATTTCACATTTTTTTAGAAAGAAATTAAAAAGGAATGAATCTCAAAAAGAAAATTCATTCCAGATTTAGCATTAGTTTTATCTAGATTTAAATTTTATAATCTAACTCCTCTGGTGGACTGTCAATCATTAGATCCCTCCTATTCAACAAGTTAAACTTAAGTCTTACTTATAAAGAAAGTAAATCAGTAAAAATGCTGATTTATTGGTTTCTAAAATGTTTGAATTAAAGTAGCCAATTCTGGTGCATCTAATAAAAGTGCAAAAAATGTAAGCACAACTAATAGAAATATTGAAAAGTAAAATTGAATCATAATCCTCAAATTACTTAAAAAGATTTTTTTAGGTTGTATAAAATAATGCTTTGTTTACATAATTAAATATCTGTACCTAGAAAAGGTTAATTGGATAATGATTAAGATCCTTCAGGAAAAAATATAGTCATATTTTTTTGCCAATATTCACAACCTTTAAGTAAATGATCACCCTGTGGTATACGTTTTTCGTATCTTGGACATATCAAGACAGTAGCAAAAGTTTCTGTAGTGCTGTAGCGAAAGTGATTGCAAGTAATACAAATCTTTGTACGTTTTCGTTTTAGAATAGATTCTTTTAGATATTCCCATTTTGAAGGACTTACCTTAAACATGATTAGTGGAATTTACTAGTAACAATTTGCCAACCTCCTGAAACTAATTCATCCCATGTTTCGCAAGCACACTCAATAGAATGTAGTCTTGAATTTTTAAGTTGGGCTGGTTCACCTAATTCATTTGCATAGAAAAGGTGAGTATAAACTTTTACATTATTTGATAGAGATTTCTTATAACTCTCAAAAAGAATTAATAAACCACTTTTTTTCTTAAACAGCCAGCCAGTTGGGGTGTCAATAAGGCTGCCACTATAAAAATTAGTCCAAACATTAGCTACTCCTGATGTCATTAATATAATACAATTGTACTATCAATATAAATGTACTACTCAAGGAAGTCAAGTACTCATCCAAAAAATTATTTAAATACGATAATTACTTCCCGGAAATAATCTGCCGTAAACTTTTTATTTGGTAATAATGTATACAAGTAACACCTTGAAAAGAAAAATAACATTAAAGAGTATATTCGGAAGAACGCAATGTATCGAAATCCCTTTTATTTAGGATGGAATAAAGGTTGGTCTTTTTTATTTTTTTTAGAGGGTGGCATTGCAAAAATTGAAGCAAAAGGTTTTGGCATATCCATTACAACAAGAGTTGAGAAAGGAGAATCACCCCTAGAATCTGCGGATAGATTAGTCTCGAAAGAGCAAAGGATTAGAAAATCAAGATATTATTCTTGGGTTAAATCTATTAATGAAAAAACAATAAATTAAGCAATCCTTCAATTACTAAAGTTATTTGTTGACAATCAATTTAAAATAGAGATTAATTATTTATTTTTCGTGTCCAATAAATTTTATGAATGGTGGAAAAACCATAGAAAAGTTGTAACCTATGGAGCTTTTATCATCTTGTTTGGTTTTTATTTATCTCCTGTTGTCAAAGAAGCAAAATACAAAAACCTATGTATTAAATACTCTACTAAAGGAGCTTTAACTAAATTTAATAAGGACGATATAGGAGAAACTTTACTAGAGGAAACAGGTTTGAACGTAGATGAATTAGCAAAGATTGAAGGTTATAAGAATTGCATTAATTAAAAAGTTCGCAAAAATTACGCTGAGTTTTTAAATGATTAAAGGCATGTTTAAACTTATTTTATTAATTTTATTATTTGGATTTATATCAAGAAGTCCAAAAACAAGATATTTGGTTGGCATAACTCTTAAAGAAATTTCTTCATTTCTTTTATGGACTGTTAAATATGAAGATAGAGAAAAATGGATCATAGATAAACCAAGTTGGATACCTAGTAAAAACTTAAGCCATCGTATTAAATGAAAACTTATTTAGAAGAACGAATTGAATGGTATGACGATAATTATAGAAATGGTAATGCTTTAATCTCTGATAAGCAGTTCGACCAACTTGAAAAAAATTTATTAAGAACAAACCCTAATTGTGATTACTTTAAAAAGAAAAATAAACTAGTTTTACCTTCAATAGAAAAGGATTCAATAGATGAATTTTTGAAAGGTTTATTAGCAGATACCAGATTATTAATTGAACCGAAAATAGATGGTTGTGCTGTTGCTTTGCAATATAGGGATGGCACCTTGGAGAAAGCAATATCAAGAAAAGGGACAGACGTTACTAGTAAACTTATTAAAGTCCAAGACATTCCCAATACTCTCCCTTTACGAGGAGTTCTTCAAGTTAGAGGTGAATTATACGCACCCAACCAAAGTCCAAATATCTCCCAGAGAATCGCTTCTGGATTTCTAAGAGCTAAAGAGGGATTTTCTGAAAGTCTTAGCTTCTGCGCATTTCAAATACTTAATTCAACACTTAACCAATATGAGTCCAAAAAGAGTCTTTCAAAGCTTGGCTTCACGATCCCTCAGGATATTTCATGCAACTTTACGAGCCAAGTTGAAGTATTTAGAAAACAATGGCTAGAAGGGAAGCTTTTTAGTAAATATCCAACAGATGGAATAGTAGTAAAAATAAATTCTAGAAAATTACAATTGATTAGAGAAAAATCAAATTTAGATTATCCTTATTGGCAAGTAGCAATAAAACGTTAATGGAATTAATACACCAGATTTTTCCTACTTGGCATATTTACTTGGATATGTTTTTAGTTGGCTTTGCAACTTACGGTTTTCTGAGAATTAATAAAAAAATAAAAACTAAATAAATTTTTTAAATCATCCGTAGTCCTTAAGCATGGATTTAAGTTGTTCGCTATCTAATTGTTCAAGATAACTTCTAATTGCCAACCAAGATCTTCTGCTTTCTAACTTTCCACTTTGCTTAAATAAATTTGCGGAAACTTGATCTATCAATTCTTTATGATTCATATTTATATTCTTCATCAAGTTCAATGACAACACCATTAAAAAATTCTGCTAATAATTTTGATGGGTCTTGTATTGATATCTTTCTATCTGCTTTTGATAGTTTCTTTTTGATTGGATTTAAATTAGTCATACTGATTCAGGTAATTCAAGTTCTTCAAAAGTCCAACCTTCTAATTGAAGGTCATGCCATTTATCCCAAGCATTATCCAAATACATTTGAGTGGATGATTTAATTGCCATCGGCTCACCAAGATCATTTGCATAATAAGTATGAGCAAAAATTCTCATACTATTTCTTGGAGATTTTTTATTCCTCGTAAATAAAATTAATCTGCTGCGGTCTGGGCTAAGCAACCAACCACTTGGGGACTCATTACGATAACCGTAAGAAAAATTAGTCCAAACATTAGCTCCTCCTAAAGTCATTACTTAGTAATACATGTGTACTATAAATATAAATACATTAGCAGTGGATCGTCAAGTATTTTGGCAGACAAATTGTTTATACTAATGAGAATAAACACAGCTCAGCTATTCCTAAAAAATAAGATACCCACCAAAAGCCTGTTATAGCAAGCTTTTGATAGGCAATAAATGAAGGTGTATCTCCTTATAGAATTTGGGATGTAGTTAGACATAAGATTCCAGGCATGTCTGAAGTGACAATGATGTACAACCGACCAACAACAGAGGATCTTATTGAAGCTATGGAAGTTATTGCAACGTAAATTAATTCACACTCATAAAAAGAATATATTGATTGGCAGTCGATCTAACATAGAAGAATAAAAACCTTTTTTTAATGGATAAAAGATTTATAGCTGAAAAGATAATGACACTTCTTGTTTCTTTGATAGGTTAGTGAAACTATATAAATTTCTAAAAGAAAGTATTTTTTTGCCAGTTTTTGGTATCTTACTTTTCATATTTATATTTGCTACACCCTTTGGTGAATGGTTCGTTCTTGATTTTTTGTTAAATAATCCTATTTGGATACTCTTTTGGATACCCTTTCTAGTTTTTATATTTATATTTTGTTTTAGCGACAGACTTCAAGAGAAGGTAATGAAAATTAAAATAAAAAGCCTAATAAATCCTAAAAATAAATTTGGTCGTTTTGTCGTTAATGTTTTATTTATTCCTTTTTGGTGGTTAATATGGGCTCTTCTTAAAGACTATAACGAATGGTATTACATCGAATACGATGATGAATTTTTTAGATTCTGCTTGTTATATCTTTTCTTGTTCGCACCAATGTTTTTTTATACTCGATTCCTTTGGTATGAAAAAAGTAGAAAAAGAATATTTTTTGGCTTATTTGATAAATTAAAATTTAATTTAAAACAATTTAATTCTGAAGTATTTAATACAACATCTAATGCAGACGAACTAAAAAAATATGCTGATTTAAGAGATCAAGGCATAATAACTGAAGAAGAATTTCAAGCTAAAAAGAAAATGTTGTTAGATTTATGAAACTCTTTATGAATGGATCACTTTAGTAATGGGTAAAGAACCTTCTAAAATTACTAGATTTGCATAATCTTTATTATTTATAAGTTCTTTAGCTAAAGGTATGATTTCTTTTGCTCTAAGCTTTATATATTTGTATGATTTTCTTGGCATATTTAAAAAGGTAATCCGATAGATTTTCTGGCTTTTGTCATTTCTGCTAAGACTTCTCCCAGACCATATTTACGTAATTTATAAATATAAATATTTAGATCATAAGTAGACATTATTAGAATAAGACTTGTCCAAAGAAGAAGAAAATTAATAAGAGTTAATTGGAATAACTGTATTAATAAAAAATAAATAATAATTCCAACTGCACCAAAAATTCTTTGAAACATTTTTATTTTTGTTTTTGATAAATTATCTAATTCCTTAGTTAATTCTAAATCTAATGGTAAAAAGGTATCTGAATCACAACAATTGAGAGAATAAATTGGCCTTAGAAATAGAGCAAAATATAAAATTATAAAAGGAGTTATTAGGATTGAAACTTTATACAAAAAGAAAGGCAGATAAACAAAAAATAATCCATCTGCACTAGCCGCAAATAAAAAATCTACTAAATTACTATATTTATTTCCTTCATGCTTAGTTCTTAGTATTCCAATCCAACCTTTTATATTTTGATAATCCTTAGCATCAATAAGTTCATTGAAACTTTTTATAGACCCTCTACTTATTTTTTTATTAGCCCATTTAAGAAGAGTCGTATGCATATCTAACCCCCCAGCTTTTTCTAAAATTAAAGATACCTCTTCTTCAGGTAGACCTCTATAAAGTGATTTTGGTTCAAGATATTTAAATCTATACAAACTACTTGCAGGAAATGTTGCAGGTCTTTTTTTAGAGGTTAACCAATTAAACCAATATTTAACTTTCCAAATTAGTCTTTTTATAAGAGTTGTTTTATCATCAAGTTTTATATTTTTTAAAAATTCTTCCTCTTGTTTACTACTTATAACATTGCTTTCTAGTCTTGCTTTAGTAATTAAATTACCAGCTTCTTCACTACTAAAATCAGCCTCTTCCTGTAATGAATAGTAAGTAAGCCAAATAATAAGCACATGTAGTTTGGAACCTTCTAAGCCTGCAAGACTTGTAGCTAAAACATTTATTACTGACTCTTCATCTTGAGTTGCCTCTATTTCTTTAAGTACAGCATTTGCGACTGCAACTGCAGATCCATAAACTTCTTGATGGTAATCATTATCAGTCTCACCTTCGAAAACCTCTTCATCAGTATTTACAAAATCCCTCGCTTTTAAAATAAGTCTATTAATCCTTTCTTCAGAATTTTGTTTAGTTAAAATATATTTTCCAGAAGAAAGTAATCTTTCATTATTAATTTCTGATTGATGTTCTCTATATCCTATTAGCTTAGAAAGACGTAATGCCTTCGCCCTCATATTCATTACCTCGCCAAATGGGATTAGATGTTCCGAACCCCATAACAGAATTACATATTCAAGAGCAAGTGGAATTGCATCTGGAGTATAAACTTCAATATCTTCCCATATAATATCTCTGGCAAGTTGCTCAATAGCTGCTTCTTTTCCTCTTTCGTATACCATTTGATTTGCATTTAATGAGACTTGGAGTGCTACTGCATAAATGGAATCTATAGAAAATTTATTTTTCTCAGCTAGTAATTTTGGTTTCTTTTTTTTAATATATTCATAAGTTGATTTTACTGCTTCTAGATTCTCTCTTATATTCTCCTCTTCGTTAGCTCTGCTGAAAATATTATCTATCCAGTTTTGTAATCCAATATATTTTTCATTTCCATCCTCATTTTCATTCTCTTGAAATTGATTATTATTATTTTCTAGTTCTTTAAGATCTTTTGCAAAACTCTCTCTCTTTTCTTTATAAAGGAAAATTTCGTTATCTCTTTCTTCCCAAATCCTATCTATAAAATCTTGATAATTAGCCAACTTTAATTCTCTTTCTTCTTTATAAATTGGCATTAATGATGAAAACTGTATAATTTTTTCTTTATCTTCTTTGGGAATTTTTATATCTGACATTCCTAAATAAGGAGCAAGTACCGTAGCTTCATAGTCCCAATTTAAAGGGAAAGACCCTTTAGAATTTATCGAGTGCCAAATATCTAAATAAGCCCCTGAATAGAAAGGATAAAAAGCAGTAGCGAATAATAAATTTAAAGGCCAATTATACTTTTCTTCTTTTAATGAAGTTGAATCTAATTTCCATTCTTTGGGTAATTTTATACATATTTCTAGATTAGATTCTATATTTTCTCCTTTGCTTGTATAAGAACTCATGCCACATGTTATTAATGTATGATGCGGATTTCTAAAAGAAGGAGCGATGTATAAAATATAAATATTAAAGTTGTCTTTACTTTTTTGATTAATTGCTGAGGATCGTTTTTCGATAATAGAAGTTATTGGACCAAGATTATTTTCTATATGATTACAAACCAGTTTTAAATCAGAATCTTTCTTCTTAAATTCAGGGATTAACTTTTGATTATTTTTATCTTCTGAAAACCTAATATATTTTCCTTTAAAAATAGAAACAGATAATTCTTTGAATTTACCGATTGAGTAGCCTCTTTCTGCAGCAATTTCATTGAAAAATTCTCTACTAAAATTCTCTTCAATGTATTTTTTAATCTCCTCATAATTTCGATCAAAAAATTCTATGGTTGCAATATCAGCTTTATCCTTGTAAATATCAAAATCAAATTCATATTCATAGTCCTCTCCAATCTCTAAAATTTGATTATTGTAATATCTCTTTTTATCAGAAATTAAACTTTCAAACTCTCTCAAATATTCAATATGTTTTGCAGTAGCCATTTGATCATTATTAGATTTTATTCTTTTTGATTTAATAGAATTAATTTTTGATAATTCTGGCCAATATTTCTTTTCACCAAAAAATTCCTCCTTTGCTATTTCTAGGTTTAATTCAAATTCTTCAATAGTTTCATAACCTGCTTTAATACAGTCTTCAGGAATAATTCTTGTAGAACCACTTTGTAGAAAGACATATAATAATTCTTTACCTTTTAATTTTTTACCTAAGAAATTAATTTCTGGAGATGAATCAAGTTTTCTATATTCATCGAAAATATAATGTTTACCTCTTCCAAAAAGTTTAATTAAATAACTATCGTCTTTAAATAACTTTTCTAGTTCTTCTAGGAATGAACTCTCAGTTCCATATACAATCTGCTCTTTTTTTATGAAACTGTTATCAATAAAGAATTTTTCTATTATTTGTTTTAGATCTACTGCTTTTAAAATATCTTGATAGTGCTCATCTATATATTTTTCTTTTGAATCACTGATCTGGAATAAGATCTGGTCATTTTTCCAACTATTAATAGTTTCTATATCTTCTTCGTCTAAGGCAAATTCAAATTCCCATTTATCCTTATTAATGATTAACTCTGGATACTGATTGATTAAATTATCATTAAAGTGATGCATTAATTTTCTATAAGCAGTGCATGCCAAAATACACATATTAGAATCATGCATTTCTGCTAGAGATAAATTATATCTTTTTAAATCTTCTTCAGTTTCTTCATAAGGTATTTCTATATCTTCCCCATCACACCATTCAGTAGTTTGATGAATTTCAATTACCTTTTCTGTAAATTCCTTTTTACCTAATTCTTCTTTTTGATTAAATAAAGAAATTAAATATTTATCTATTCTTTCGTTAAAATCCTCTTCACTAAGACCTTCAAGTCCTAATCTTTCTTCAAGAGTCTGATTATCATCTTTATTATTTTTTTTGTTTACATCCGACATCTTGAAACAAATATTCTGATCATTATTACTTATATGTAAAGCTGTGTCATCTTATAAATGGATTACCCTGTCATATTGCTTTACAAAGAGCGGTAGCCATCTATTAGGGGAGAGGTCGGAATAGTAGAGGGAAAAGAAATCCTTATGCAAAGAGAAAACAAAGACACATTATTAGGTAAGAATCCTGAACAATTACCTATATAAAGGAGACAAACAATACAACAAATACTCCTAACTAAAAATTGACTGACAAGCAGAGCTAACTAACTGCTATTACTACCGTATGGGGCGGGCGGTAGTTCTTATAAGACAAGGGGCGGAGGGCTAACTTAAAGACAACAAGTTAGTTATACGTATATCCTCAGAGAACGAAGTGAGCGGGTGAATGGATATCTAATAACACCTCCCCACACTCATCTAACTAAAGAGATAGTGATGAGATTAATAACCACGAACATCTATTAATAACACTACTAATACCAATCTATAAATACTCAAAATTACTATTTAAAAATGAAAAACATACACAACATTCATACTTCCAAAACTTCACTTAAAGAGGCAATCAAAACATCTCTCTTTTACAAAGACGAATATGGAAGATTGAGAAAGAAAACAAATGATTATTCAGGACTTCAAGCTCACATTTCTAGTGAACTATATGTTGATGGTGGAGTAGTTAGAACAAAAGAGGTCGGGATCAAGAGTTAATATTCAAGTTAAGAAGCCCTGACTAGACTTATTAACAATAAACTAATCTATACCTAAGTGTATTGAATTAAAATCTCAGGAAGCCCTTCCAAAGACTTAGCTCATCAAACAAATGTTCCCGTGAAGCATACTTAAGTGTATTCTTAACCATCAAGAAAAGACTTCAATTAAGTTACAAATAATATTCTATTTAAGCTGCAATAACTAGACTTTTAAGGAATATATACATAGAATATTAATCATAATCAAGACCTATCAACCCTCTAAACAAACACTCAATAGAATGACAGATCAAGACCTCTCTAGAGAGATAACGGACATTGATATGGCGAAACTTGCGGAAGCAATTGAACACTTTCGTATTCTTGATAAAGAAATACCAGCCCAAGTAATTGCTTGCTTTTTATATATCGCTTCCCATGATGACTGCAACAAGATCGATATGGAGAAAGCTCTCAAATTTTCTAGTGCATCTGGAAGCCGTAATACTGATTGGCTCGGCGCATTTCATAGATTAAATAAACCTGGACTAGGTTTAATAGTTAAATATCGTGATCGTACTAATCGTAGGAGACAGGTATTACAACTATCACCTAAAGGTCGAATACTTGTACAAGAACTTAGACAGATCCTTTATCCAAAAAATTAACCATGAAAGAAACAGAACTTAAATCATTAATCTTTGATTTATGGGATATGGATGCTGATTGCGAGGCTCCTAGAGCTTTCCATGCTCTTATGGATTATTGCAAAGTAAGTGATGCTCTAAATACTAAGTTCTTTAATGATTCTCAATCCAACGAAATTCAAAATCGTCGAGATGATTTTAATTGTGTTGGAGAACCTAATATTGAATTATCAGAAGAAGATTATCTAAAAGAATGTCAAATAATTACTCCTAATTTTTTAGAAGAACCAGATACCGATTCGTGGATATTATGTTATGAGTTAATGAATAATTTTGATACTGTCAAAGGCAAAATAAAAAATGAAGAAGTTAAAGTGCCACTTAATGATGGGAATTTTATAACTCACAATTTTGGATTTGATGAAGGTGCCAAACCTTTTCAGGAGTTCATATTAGAATTTTATTTAAATGAGACATATCAGAATCTTGGATGGAAACATGATGACTCATTACAGAGAATGTCGCAGATAGATCAACTGCTTGAACATCCAGATGAACAATAAATGAAACTCCAACTACTCCCACCACTTTCCAAACTATTCAACAAAAGTACTTTCTTTTCATCCCTAAATCAAAATACCTGCCCTATCTTAGATGCTGAAGAGATAAAAAAACAAGAACAGAGAGAAGCTATTAAAAAGTTATATCCGTTAAATTTCAACAGAAATTTCTGAACCCTTATATCGATATAGCAAGGATTCAAATTAACCCCTATAGGGTCATGGATTTGTATTATTGAAGGATATATATAGATTAATTTTATTCGCAATAAGCTTAATATTTTATATCTTTCTGAATAATTAAATATAATGTCCTACCAAAAGAAAGTTAATAATTACTACCCCGACTATATTCTAAGAATAGTAACTGGTAGGACAGTTGATTGTTTTTCTTTATAGGAAAAGCTATTGGAATTTTTAAATTACTTCAACAAATCCTTAAAAGCATTGGTAATACTAAATATCAATAAATATAGGAATATAAATCCAAACTATTTATTTAGACTTTCCTCGATCTGTTTCCTATTCCAAACTAACTAATATAATTAGCTTTGTTTCATTGTATTAACTTGGTAGGACAACTTGGTAGGGCAAATTGGTAGGACAATATGGTAGGACAGGCTTCAAATCAAATAAAATAAAAGGGCTTAGAATGCTGTTATAGCAACTATTCTAAGCCTTATACCGGATCCCCGTCAGTTCTCTGCTGCATCGACCTGGAAATGCCAGAAGAGGATTCAAAGTGGGCTTTCGTTTCCGATTACAAGATCGGTTTACTACCGCATCACGACAGTCTCCTCATGTCGAAAGAGAGTCAGATCAGAGCACATAAAGAAGAACTTAACCAAAGATCCAGTGACTTAACTTTAACTTATTTTTTTATCCATTTGGAGATGGCCAAATGTCTCTTACCATAGTTAATAAAACTTGAGCTTCATCATATCTTTCTGAATGCGTTTTACCATTTAATAAAAATGTAATGTGAGCCATTTTTCTTCCCAGAATTTCTCGAGATTTGCCATAACAATGAATATTAGAACCCTCAATTTCAGATAACATTTTAACTCTTGTTTCCATTGAGATTGGGAAATTTTTTTTTAATCCCAGTAGATTGATCATAATTGCCCCTTCACAGTTCATTTTGATTTCAGGTGGCATTATCCCAGAAGAAATGCAAACATATTGATCAAACTGACTTGAAGTACAAGCTTCAATAGAGAAATGAGCTGAGTTATGTGTTCTTGGAGCTATTTCGTTAATTAAAAGGCCATTATCTCCATAGAAGAATTCAATAGCTAGAACTCCAACGTAATTAAGTTCGTTGACTATTGAAGAGAAAATATTTGTTGCAAATAAGTTCAAATCATATTCATTTGTTCCGGGTGCAAGAACCCAATCACAAACATGATTTAATTGGAATGTCTCAACGATTGGAAAGAATCTTATCTTACCGGTTCTATCTCTCGAGCCAACAAGAGCCAGTTCTTTTTCATACTCTATCCATTCTTCTATTAACCATTCATCAGAATTATTCTCAGTTAAAAAAGAATCTAAATCTTCTTTTGTCTTTATTTTTTTGTTCCCTTTACCGTCATATCCACCTTTATTTGATTTTGCCATTAGAGGGAAAGTCCAATTATTGATTTCCTCATCCGAGAGATTTTTAAAATCTTCAATACTTATCCATTTTGGACAGGGGATATTCATTCTATCTATTAATTTTTTTTGAGAAAACCTATCTACTAATGGCTTAATTGCATTCAGGCTTGGAACAAAAATATCGTTATTGCCAATTAAATTTAATTTATCAATTTTTATCCATTCATTTTCAAAAATTATTTTTTCACACTCATTAATTAATGATTTATTACCTCTTATCTTTAAAGGATCAGCTTCTATGACATGATCTGCTTTTGATCCAGCAGGATCATCACAAGATTTTGTTTGCACACATACTTCTAAATCTCTTTTTTTTGCTGCCTCGGTTAACATTAATGCCAGTTGACCACCTCCAATTATTCCTAGTGAATAATTTTTCTTAATATCGTTTGTATTTTTTTTTAAACTCATAGCATGATTTTATTACCATTTCTAATTCTTAACAACTGAATTTTTAAGTATCTAGAGCTTAGATTTTGCTAATATATAAAATATTTAATACCAAATATTTATAAATTTTAACTAGGTAATCAATTGTGAATAAGAGAAAAATATTAGTCCCATTAGGTGATAAGTCATACGAAGTAACTCTAGAAGCAGGGATACTGAATAATATCAGTGAAGAACTCTTAAAAATGGGAATAACAAAGAATAGAAAAATACTTGTGATTTCAAATGAAGAAATATCAAATTTGTATGGTGAAAAATTCTTAAATAATTTAAAAGATAATCAATTTCAAGCCAAAATGTTCCATATCAAGGCTGGAGAATCATATAAAAACTTAAAAACCTTAAGTGAAATTTATGATATTGCATTTGAATTTGGATTAGATAGAAATTCAATAATTATTGCCCTTGGAGGAGGAATTGTTGGAGACGTAAGCGGTTTTGCAGCTGCTACTTGGCTAAGAGGTATCGAATATATTCAGATTCCAACAACATTATTATCAATGGTTGATTCATCTGTGGGAGGAAAAACAGGAGTAAACCATCCAAAAGGTAAGAATTTAATTGGAGCTTTCAACCAACCTAAAGCAGTTTTTATTGATCCAGAAACTTTAAAAAGTTTGCCCAAAAGAGAATTTAATGCAGGCATGGCTGAAGTAATAAAATACGGAGTAATAAGAGACAAAGAACTTTTCGAATACTTAGAAATTGAAAAAAACAAGAATGAGCTTATAAATCTCAAGAATGAATATCTAATTAAAATAATTAATAGTTCAATAAAAACAAAGTCTCATATTGTGTCTCAAGACGAGCATGAAAATGGTGTTAGAGCAATATTGAATTATGGTCATTCTTTTGGTCACGTTATTGAAAATTTATGTGGATATGGCAAATTTCTACATGGTGAGGCAATATCAATTGGTATGAATATTGCAGGGGAAATAGCAATTGAGAAAGGGTTATGGTCTAAAGAAGAATTAGAGAGACAGAAGAATCTTTTGAGGAGTTACGATCTTCCTACCCAGATCCCCAAAATAAAAAAAGAAGAGGTTCTTAAAATACTTATGGGCGATAAAAAAGTTCGTGATGGCAAAATGAGATTTATATTACCTAAAGAAATTGGTGCAGTAGATATATATGAAGACGTAGAGGATTCATTATTTTTAAAGTTTTTTTCTTAACGCAAACAGGTTGAATTTATATTCATTTTCTTCTCCTTAAACTTTTTAAAAACAAACCACTTAAAATCACCTAGGCATAGAGGATCTACGAGTCTAAGTAATGCCTCTCTTCTTAAAAGGGCATTTGATAAATCCTCCTTAAATTCTTTCTGAATTCCATAAAGTCTCTCTGCCAATCCAAGTGCCAACAAAGCCTCTCCTTGTTTAGTTATTCCAACAGTATTAAATCCAAGAGTCTCAGCATCATTAATTAAAGTGTCTATGCACACATGAGATGTTATATCGCAATTTCCAGGAGAATCTAAGACATTATTCATCATTTTTTGATTTTCATAAGAAACTATCGTCCCATCAGAATTTTTAGAGGTGTAGTATTTATTAGCTTCTTTAGCGTAATCAATTATCAATAAAATACCATTATTAATTTTTCCATATATAGCTTTTAACCATTTTAAGTTATCTATATGCCATTCTGTCGTCCATCCTTCAAGAGCATCTTCAGGCGGGATAGTGATGCCCAACTCACTTTTAGCAAGTTCAATACTTTTTTCTAATTCACTCGTAATTGGCATTTCATCAAAAAATAATTTATAAGATTTTGTGTCTATAGAGACTGCTTGTCGAAGGAATTTCCCTTTTGAGAAGGTTATTCTCTCTACTGGCAGAGCATCTAAAACCTCATTTGCAAGAACTATTCCATTTATATTATTTTCCTCTACTTCTTCCAAACTTTTCCATAAGATATCAATACCTAAGTTTAAAAATTCCCCCAATTTTTTTTTTTGTTTTTCTATCATCCCCTGATTAGGTTCAATAATTACAAAAGAAACTCCTTCTAAAAAATTCTTGCTGTTTTCTAAAAAATATTTAATTAATCCACTCATAAAGCTTCCATCTCCAGCCCCAAATTCAGTTACAGCTAATTTCTGATTAGATAAAAAACTACTTTTGAACTGAATCAACCAATCTTCTATTTGTTTACCAACCAAAAAAGCAAAATCATCAGATAAAGATGGTGATGTGACAAAATCTCCTCGAACGCCTAACTCAGCTTTACCGCTGCCGTAATAACCATTAATAGGATCATTTAATGCAAAATTCATAAAGTCATAAAAACTTATAGTCCCACCCATTTTTATTATTTTTTTTACTAACCAATCTGGATTATTCGCGGGTAAGCTATTCATCGGCGAAAATATAAAGAGACAAAACTTATTTATGCCTTCAAAGATTAACTATTTATTGGGAATATTTCTATCTATATTAGTTTTAATTTCACATAAACCCGTTTTCGCTATAAATAATCCAAATCTCCTACCAGAAGAAAAAACACCAGTAATTGATTTAGCTAAGACATTAAGCCCTAATCAGAAAAAATCTTTAGAGGAAAATCTCAATAATCTAGAAACTGAAAGTGGGTGGAAAATTAAATATTTATCTCAGTTTGAGAGTTCCCCTGGTAGTGCAATAAAGGACTATTGGGATTTAGATGAGACAAGTTTGTTGATAGTTGCAGATCCTAGAGGAGGGAATTTACTGAACTTTAACGTCGGAGAGGCTTATTTTAATTTTATGCCAAGGTTATTTTGGGTTGAACTTCAAACAAGATTTGGCAACCAATACTATGTTAAAGATCACGGTGAGGATGGTGCAGTATTAGATGCAATTGATTCAGTAAAGATTTGTCTCGAGAGAGGAGGATGCCAAGTTGTCCCTGGCCTACCCAAAGAGCAATATGTATGGACTTTATGTACATCTATTCTTGGAGGTTTAGTAGCAGGTTTCGCATCTGCCCCAAGAAAAGAAGGTCAAGTCATTTCAATTGGATTTTTAGCTCTTCTTTCTCCTTTATGGGGAATGTTATTTGGAATTTTTGGTTTGGCACCGATAATATCCAGAACAAATGATTTATTACCTTTATTTAAAAATGGTTTAGCTTTTACAGCCGCAGGAATTGCGGGTTATATCTTGTCTCAAACATTATTTTCAAGATATGAAAAGCCCAATAATACTTAAAATATGATCAGAGTTATTTAATCCTAAAAAAATTTATCTTCTTCACGAATTTCACCAGACTCTGAATACCATCGATGAGAAACATGCCTTAATTCCTTATTTTCAAACTCAATCCATGAAAAGTTAATTAGCAATTTCCCATCTTCATCAGTTTTATATCTTGGTACTACAGCAGTGTTGAAATAAATTGTTCCTTTGCTATCAATTTTAAACATCTCTCTTAAACCAAGATTTCTTTTAAGCCGGTTGTGCATATGACCAAAAATTACAAGATCAACTTTTCTTCTTTTTTGTATTTGAGAAATAGCAGCAGACAAATCTCTATCTCCCCAATCTAAAGATGGTAATTTCCAGTCTTTCCCACAAATGCTTTTAGGTTCTGAACCTAAACCCGAAGGACCAGCATGAGACATAATTATTAGAGGTATTTCTTCAATAGTCTCTTCTGAACATTTGATAATTTTATTTGTTGAATCTTGTTCGGTTATAGGTCCATAAACACCTTTAACTTCTTTTGAAAGATAATAGCCGCCGCCAGAACTACATGGTCTTGCAGACAATAAATTTATTTGATTATTAAAAACTTTCAAATCCCATGCACAATATTTTTTACCAAGAACACGTATCTGCTTTGAGAGAGTTTCGCCTGTAGAATCTTTCCCTCTATCATGATTTCCTAAAATCACAAAAGTAGGAATTTTGATCTCATTGATTTTTTTAATTATTTTGACACTTCCATCAGAAATATCACCAACAAATAAAACAATATTTGGTTTGATAATCGATAAAACTTTCAAGTCTAATTCAGACCATTGACCATGACAGTCACCAACAATAGCAATTTTTAAATTTGTCAGAATTTTTTCTGTTTAAAGGCATATAATCTATTTAGAGATATTCTAAATCCTGACCAGTATAACTTCTACTGCAAAACAGAAATCAGTTCAGAACGAAGAGGATTTGATTTTTGAAATAAAGGAGCGTTGCGGAAAAGCTAATGCAATTATTCTTGCGCACTATTATCAAGCTCCAGAGATTCAGGAAATTGCAGATTTTATTGGCGATTCATTAGATCTATCTAGGAAAGCTGCAAATAATGACGCAGATATAATAATTTTTTGCGGTGTGCACTTTATGGCCGAAACCGCAAAAATACTTAGCCCTAATAAAACAGTCCTATTACCAGATATTGACGCAGGATGCTCATTAGCAGACGATTGTCCTTCAGATAAATTTCAAAAATTCAGGGAAGAAAATCCAGATCACTATGTCGTAAGTTATATAAATTGCACTGCAGAAGTAAAAGCTCAAAGTGATCTGATATGTACAAGCAGTAATGCAGTCTCATTAATTAAAAAGATACCTGAAGATAAAAAGATAATATTTGCGCCAGATCAGAACCTTGGGAGATGGGTACAGAAAAATTCAGGAAGAGATCTTAAATTATGGCCTGGCAGCTGCATTGTTCATGAATCATTTAGTGAAGAAGCACTTCTAAAATTAAAATATCAAAATCCAGGATCAAAAGTAATTGCTCATCCTGAATGTAGTCAAAATTTACTAATTCTCTCAGACTTTATTGGATCAACAAGTAAGCTGCTTGATTTCGTAAGTAAAGATCCATCTAAAACTTACATGGTACTAACGGAACCTGGAATAATTCATCAAATGAAAAAGAAAGAACCTAATAAAATTTTTATTGAAGTTCCCGATGTAGAAGGTTGTAAATGTAACGAGTGTCCATATATGAAATTAAATACTTTAGAAAAAATTCTTGATTGTTTGAAAAATAATTCCCCGTCTATTGAACTAGACCCAGAAATAATAAGAAGAGCCTATGTGCCAATAAAGAGAATGCTGGATATGAGTAATTAATTTAATGAAAATACTTTATCTTCCTTATTAATTTTTAGGAATGCATTAAGGTTTGTGGTGTCTGGATTAAATTCGCTTATCTGATTCTTTCTATTAATTATATTTATTAGCTCTTTTTCACCAGCTCTATATTGTTTATCTTTTCTAGTTCCTATCTCTCTTTGAAGTATAGGGTTTGTATTCATTCTTACTTCTATGTCTGGAATAATTCCAGATTTGTTTATATCAGTGCCGTTCGGAGTTAAATACTTAGCGACTGTAACAGTTAGACCTGAACCATCAACTAAAGTTCTCATGGATTGAACTAGACCTTTACCAAATGTTTTCTTCCCAACTAATTTTCCTCTTTTGTTATCTTTTATTGCACCAGAAACTATTTCACTAGCACTAGCAGAACCCTCATTAACTAAGACAACTAAGGGCTTTTTTGTTAGAGCTTGACCGTTTCCTTTTTTTGTTTCTTTTAAACCATCTTTACTTACTGTACTTACTATTACTCCTTTGTTAATGAAGTGCCTTGAGATATCAATGCTTGATTCTAATAAACCTCCAGGATTACTTCTCAAGTCAAGAACATATCCTGCGACTTTTTTTGTTTCTAAATCCTTAATAGCATCTCTAGTTTCTTTGGATGCATTTGCATTAAATTGTTTAATTCTTACATAGCCAATTAACAAGCCGTTTTTGGTTTGATTGACTTTACTTGATACAGATTTTATTTCAATTTTTTCTCTTGATAAAGTCTTAAAAAAGGATTTAGAACCTCTAAGAATTTCAAGCTTTACTTTAGTACCTCTTTGTCCTCTTATTAATTTCACAGCATCCTCAATATTCATACCTTCAGTAGAAATATCATCTATGGATAATATTTTATCTCTAGCTTTAATTCCAGCATCAAATGCAGGGGTGCCCTCTATGGGAGAAATAATTATTAAATCATCAGATTCTTTATCTTTAACTATTTGGATACCAACTCCAGTTAATTCTCCAGAGGTATCAATTCTCATTTGATTAAATTCCTTAGGTTCTAAAAATCTTGTATAAGAATCATCTAAATTAGAAAGCATATCTCTAATCGCATCATATGCTTCATTGCTGTCTGAATATGTTTTTGATAAAACTTCTTTTCTTAGATTAATCCAATTGGACTTTTGAAATTTGCCGTTTGAATCAAGAAAATCTCTATATACAATTTGCCAAACATGATCAATTACTTCTTTATAACTATTATTTAAAACTGTTGCCTCTGCAAAATTATTTAAAAATAAACCAGAAAAGGATGTCGCAAACAGAAATATATATTTTTTTTTAAGCAATTTTCTTATCTTCAAATAATTCGATATTTTTAATTATAAAAAGAATTTATTTATAATTCAAAAATTTGACAAATCCTTAAGGATCAATCCACTTACCATCATCCTTAATAAGTTGGATTAAAGCATTAACACCCTCATCTTCAGGGACTCTTTTTATCTCTTCTTTTCTTCTATATAAGGCAATAGTTCCTTTACCTTTTCCAACATAACCATAATCAGCATCTGCCATTTCTCCTGGCCCATTAACAATACATCCCATTATTGCTATATCTAGACCCGTCAAATGTGAGGTAGCGTTCCTAACTTTATCTACAACTTCTTCTAGATTGAAAAGTGTTCTACCACAACTGGGGCAACTGATGTATTCAACCATTGTTTTTCTTAATCCTAAAGATTGCAAAATTGAATAGCACACTGGTATTTCCTTTTCTGGAGCTTCTGTTAAGGAAACCCTGATGGTATCTCCTAATCCCTCTGCTAAAAGCGTTCCAATTCCAGCAGTACTTTTAATCCTTCCATAATCACCATCACCAGCTTCGGTCACTCCTAGATGTAAGGGATAGTTATATCCTTCTGAGTCAAGCCTATCTGCAATCATTCTGTAAGCTGCCATCATGACCGGAGCCCTAGAAGCTTTCATAGAAATAATTATGTTATGAAAATCAAGCTCATCACAAATTTTGACGAACTCCATCGCAGATTCTGTCATTCCTAATGGCGTATCTCCATAAGTAAAAAGCATCCTCTCAGATAGAGACCCATGATTAACTCCAATCCTTAGAGCTTTGTTTTCAGCCTTTAAAACTTCAACTAAAGGGGTAAATCTTTTAAGTATTGTTTGCTTAATAGTTTCAAATTCCTCATCTGTATATTCAGTTCTTGTAGGGTCTGATTTTTCAAAAACAAACAATCCAGGATTAATTCTTACTTTATCAACATGTTTTGAAACTTCCATTGCAATTTTCATACCATTATGGTGAACATCAGCCACCAAGGGGGTATTGATATTATTTTCTAGTAATTTTGCCTTTATATCTCCTACTGCTTTGGCATGTGCTAAGGAAGGGACAGTTAACCTTACTATTTCACAACCCACATCATGAAGTCTTTTGATAGCCAAGTAAGCATTTTCGACATCCATAGTATCTTCATTTATCATCGATTGAACTCTTACTGGATAATCACTTCCAATAGCTATATCACCCACCATTACTGTCCTAGTTATCCTTCTCTCAATATGAGTTGAATATCTTTTGGAGAGACTATTAACCTCTTTAGATTGAGTTAATGACATTAAAATTCTTGATATTCAAAAAGGATTTCACTAAATTATACGGCATATAGTTTACCACTTACATTCTCTAGGTCTTTCAAAGTTAGATGGTAAGGTTTATTGATTTCTTTTGAAGGAAATCTCAACAAATAAGATGGATGAAAAATTACCATAATTTCTCTCCCATCTTTTTTAATCCATTGACCTCTTAAATTACTTATAGGATCTTTAACTTCTAAAATAGCTCTCATAGCAGTAGAACCAGTAAGTAATATAAATTTTGGATCAACTAGCTTTATTTGCTGTAATAACCAAGGTTTATGAATATTAATTTCTCTAGCAGTGGGTTTTCTATTGTTTGGTGGACGACATTTAATTACATTACAAAAATAAACATCCTTCTTATAGTCAATCCCAGCTTGTATTAATAATTCGTTTAATAACTTACCAGATTTACCTACATAAGGTTTTCCTTCTAAATCTTCCTGTGCCCCAGGAGCCTCACCAATTATTAACAAATCTGCAAATACACTTCCTCTCCCAATTACTAACCTTTTCACCGAAAATAAAACTTTAACTATTTTATCTTAAGAACTCAAAACATGAAAATAAAATAGATTAAGAAAATGAACTAAATTAAACCATTGTGTGATAATTTTATTTATTGTTAATTTATGCATTTGTCATTATTAAAAGTCATATTTGAAAAGTTATAAGTCAATGAGTCAAGTTAATTTATCTGATCGGGCACTTTTAATTGAGCCTTCTCTTACATTGCAGATAAGTGCTAAAGCAAATCAATTATCTGCAGAAGGAGTAGATATTTGCAATTTAAGTGCAGGAGAACCTGATTTTGATGCCCCAAAAGAAGTTATAGAGGCTACAAGTAAAGCTATATTTGATGGATTTACAAAGTACGGGCCAGCAGCGGGCAATTTAGATCTCCGAAAAGCAATTGCAAATAAACTTCAAATTCAAAACAATTTAAATATTGAATTTAAAAATGTAATGATCACAAATGGTGCTAAGCAAGCAATATATAATCTTTTCCAAGTTTTGTTAAATGCTGGAGACGAAGTTATTATTCCTTCACCATACTGGTTAAGTTATCCCCAGATGGTTAGGTTGGCTGGTGGGAATCCAATCTTTACAAATTCTTCTGCTGAAGATGGATTTAAAATAAATATAAAAGACTTGAAGTCTAAAATCTCCTCAAAAACTAAATTTATAATCATCAATTCTCCTAATAACCCTACTGGAAGAGTTATGTCAAAGGAAGAATTATTGCAAATTGCCGATTTAGCCAGAGAAAATCCAAATATCAATATTCTTTCTGATGAGATTTACGAGCTAATCCTTAAAAAAGAATTTAAACACTACAGTTTATCTTCATTAGCAAATGACTTAAAAGATAGGATTTTCATAATCAATGGGTTTGCGAAAGGATGGGCTATGACTGGCTGGAGGATAGGTTATTTAGTAGGTCCCAAAGATGTAATCAAAGCATCCTCAGCATTACAAAGTCAAAGTACAAGTAATGTTTGCTCTTTTGTTCAAAAAGGTGCTTTAGAGGCTTTAAAAATTAATAATGAGTTTTTCTCAATGATAAATAGCCATTATGATCAAAGAAGAAGACTTCTCTATGAGGGCCTTAATAATATAAATGGGATTTATATTGAAGAACCTAACGGAGCATTTTACGCATTTCCAAAATTACCCAACTCCTCAATTACTTCTGTTGATTTCTGCAATAAAGTTCTTCAAGATTACGGATTAGTTGTTGTACCTGGAAAAGCTTTTGGAGCTGATCAATGTATAAGAATATCTTGTGCAGCTTCAGAAATTAAAATAAAAGATGGACTACAGAGGATTGAAAAAGCAATCTCTGAATACTATTAATTTAACTAGGTTATGTTTAATTTAAAGAATTTCCTACTAAGTTCATCTCTATTATTTTCTGTTTTTTCATCACCTGTATTTTCAAATCCCAAAGTTTTAAAAGTTGGAGCAATACCTGATCAAAACCAAGATGTTTTGGACAAAAGATTTAATTTATTTTCAAAAGAATTATCCAAACAACTTGATGTAGAAGTTAAATACATTCCTGTTATTAATTATGTTGCAGCAGTATCTGGATTTAGAACTAAAGATTTAGATTTAGTTTGGTTTGGCGGTTTATCAGGAGTTCAAGCTAGATTACAAACACCTAATTCAATTGTCATAGCTCAAAGAGATATCGATAAGGAATTTAAAAGTGTATTTATAGTAAACAAAAATTTAGAACTTAACTCAATTTCAAACATTAAAGGACTTAAAAAACTAAAGAATTTAAGATTTACTTTTGGCTCTGAAAACTCAACTTCTGGAAGATTAATGCCAGAATATTTCTTAAATCAAGCAGGGGTAGAAATTAAACATTTTAAAGGAAAAAAAGCAGGTTTTAGTGGGAGTCATGATGCCACTATAGCTTTAGTTAATAGTGGAGCATTTGATGCTGGAGCTTTAAATAAACAGGTTTGGGAAAACAATCTTAAAAATAATCCCAAAAGAACAAAAAATTTAGAATTGTTCTGGATCACACCAGAATATGTTGACTATCATTGGGTAGCTCAAGGTGATCTTGAAAATAGATTCGGGGAAGGGTTTACAAAAGAACTTAAATCAGTAATTCTAAATTTAGATATAAAGCAAAAATCACATGAACAGATATTAGATATGTTCAATGCAAAAAGATTTATAAATGCAGAATCAAAACAATATAAAAATATAGAAGAAATCGGGAGGAAATTAAATAAAATTAGATGAATAATACTGTCTTAGAATTAGAAAATATATCTTATAAATACAAAAATGATCTGATCCTAAATAAAATAAATTTAAAAATAAATTCCGGGGAAAAAATTGCACTTTTAGGTAAAAGCGGTTCAGGAAAAACTACACTTATATCAGTACTTAATGGCACTATAAAGCCAACTCAAGGTGAGGTTAAATTATTCAATGAAAGTTTCGAGGAATTAGATAGAAAGCAGAAAAGTAAAATAACAACTATATGGCAAGATTTAAGATTAATAGAAGATCTCTCTGCAGAACAAAATGTTAATTGTGGACTACTAGCGGAAAACAATTTTTATTTCGCTTTTAAAAATTTACTAAATATAAGTTCTTTTAAGAAGGCCCATAAATATATGAAATTATGTAGACTTCATAATTCTATTTACGACAAAAAAATCAGAAAACTATCTGGGGGGCAAAAACAAAGGGTGGCTATAGCTAGATCATTAATTCAAGAATCAAATATATTACTTGCAGATGAGCCTTTTAATAATCTAGATCCCAAATTGATAACAACAATTAAAAACCTTCTGCTAGAAAATGTAGATAAAAATAAAACAAAAAAATCCCCAAAGACGGCATTAGTTGCATTACATAGATTAGATTTGCTGAACGATTTCGATAAAGTTATTGGAATAAGGGATGGTAAAATTTTTTTCAATATCAAAAGAAATAACTTAAAGAAGATTCATTTAGAGAAAATATATTAATTAGTTGAACAAATTAAAATTAAACTATACCTCATTATCTTTTCTTCCAATTTTGGTATGCATACCTCTTGGGTATCAATTAATAAACAATATTCATTTTGGAGGATTTAAATTATTCCAAGAATTCTTAATTTCTGCATTTAATCCCAAGATCGATAATGAAATTATTATTACCGTAATTAAGCGATTAAATGAAACTATTTTAATTGGTTTTTTTAGTTGGTTAGTAAGTATTATTTTTGGAGCAATTTTTGGAATAATTTCCTCAAATATTTTTTATAAAATCTTTAATATTCCAAATTTTTTCTACCGCATAATAAGGTATTTTCTAACAATAATTAGATCTATACACGAAGTGGTTTGGGGAATAATATTAATGCAAATATATGGAATAAATTTTTCTATAGGAATAATAGCTATATGTATACCTTATATTGCTGTAAATTCAAAAGTTTTTGCTGAACAATTAGAAACTAATGACTACAAAAGCTTTGAATCTATAAATCAAATAAATGCATCTAAATTTTCTTCTTTACTAACTTTAATATGGAATCCAATAATAAATACATTTAAAAACTTTGGTTTATATCGATTAGAGTGTTCAATAAGAAGTACTGTGATTTTAGGACTTTTTGGGACTGGAGGAATAGGTACCAGTATTTTTTTATCTTTCCAAACTTTGAATTTTAGAGAGTTATGGACTTATTTATGGTCCTTAGCAATTTTGATAATTCTTTCAAGATTAATATTCAAAAAAATAAAATTTAATACTACAAATAAAATCTTATCTATTTTTTTTATTGCAGTTTTTTTCATAACAATTTTATTTTCTCTTTCATATTTTCTTTATTTTATTTTGAATAATAATTTTGAAAATTTTAATTCCGTTAGTTCTCTTTTTAAATCAAGATCAGATTTAGGAATATTTGATTTCTTAAAACTTATATTAGAAACAATAATTTTAAGTCTTTTATCAACAGGAATCGCAATTAGTTTACCTCCATTAGTAATAGGAATTTTTAACAACAATACTTCTAAATTTTTTATAAAAATTTTTGCATTTTTATTACGTTTAATACCTACACCTGTAATACTTCTAACTCTATTAACTTTTAATAATCCTTCTTTATCTTTAGCAGCTTTAACATTAGGTCTCCACAACGCTGCTATTACTAGCAAATTACTTTTTACAAATCTAGATAGCCAAGACAAGAGAAATTATATTGCAATGAAATCTCTTGGAATCTCAAAAAAGACTAGTTGGCTTTTAGGTTTATTTTCTCAACAAGCAAAAAGTTACTTAGCATATTGCGCTTATAGATCTGACATCATTATTAGAGAAACTGCAATTGTTGGGGTTATTGGAAGTATTGGTCTAGGTTGGCAATTGCAAGAATCACTAAGTTCCTTCGCATGGCAAGAAGTCACCATAGTTTTGATAGCTTATAGCTCCATCGCAATAGTTGGAGAATTAATAAATGGTAAAATCAAAAATAGTTTAACTTGATTTGTAAGAATAATTTGTTAAATCAAGTAATTATTTTTTTTCGGTAATAGTGATTAGTTTACCAAAACAGCTTGTTGTAATTGGAGATAGCTCAGTTTATGGATGGGGAGATAACGAGGGTGGTGGATGGTGTGAGAGGCTTAGAAAAGATTGGGGTTATAACCAAAATGGGCCAGTTATTTATCAACTTGGCGTTAGGGGAGATGGGATAGAAAAAGTTTCATCTAGATGGGAAAAAGAATGGTCATCTAGAGGAGAAACGAGAAGAAATAAACCTAAAGCAATCCTACTAAATGTAGGTCTTAACGACACTGCAGCAATTGGTCAGATAAATGGAAGACATCAATTAGATATAGATGGATTTGAATATGGATTAGAGAGGCTAATTAATGAAATGAACTCTCAAACAAATGTATTTGTTATTGGTTTGACACCAGTTGACGAAAGCAAAATGCCGTTCGCAGGATGTCTATGGTACTCAAATGATTTTTGCAATACTTATGAAAGGAGAATGGAGGAAGTATGCCTCAATCAGAATGTCCCATTTCTTCCTACTTTTAGAGAAATGTACTCTGATAAAAGGAGTAAAAATTGGATTACGCATGATGGAATTCATCTAAATTCCGAAGGTCATTTCTGGCTTTTCCAAAGACTTAAAAGCTGGGAGATTCTTACAAAATGGAAGGGATCTTAGGTGTTCCCAAATATTATTAATTTAAAAAATATGAATATAAAATAAGAGCAAAGATAGCAAAAATAGAAGCAATACTTGTCTGAATAGCATTTACCAATTCATTACTTAATTTATATTTGTTTTGAAATTTAGCACCAATAATACTTTCGGAAAGTGTTGCCAAGAATCCAGAAACTACAACAACTATAAAATGATATTTTGTAGAAATAATTGATAAACGAAGCATTATAAAAGCCATAAATATTGATCCCAAAATACTAGCTAATGTTCCTTCTATACTTATTCCTCCCTCAGTTCCCCTATCCACCTTTTTAAGTGAAGTAATTAAGTATGTGTCTTTACCAAATCTTTTTCCAATTTCGCTACCAAAAGTATCCGCCAACTTTGCAGCAAAACTTGCAGCAAAACCTACTTTAAACATCACTACATTGGCAGCATTAAATTTGGTCATAATGGCAAGAAATAATCCTGTAGCGGCTGAGCCCCATACATTCTCAGGACCTCTCCTCCCGCCTCTTTTTTCCGCAATTCCTTGTGCTTTTTTAAATTTAAAACCTATTTTGGTAACGAGGGATCCAAATAATAAATAAATTACAACTGACATCCATCCTTGCCAAGACAAACATCCCCACAAAATTGTGCCTAAGATGCCTGCACTTACCCAACCACTTTTCGTCATCAAAGGAATCCTGCAAAATATATAAATCAAAATAAAATTAATGCAAAAACCTATAAAAAATTGATTTCTAATTAAATCCATATTTATCTAATTCTTGAATTTCAAATCAATTCTCCACTGATTTAGAATTGATGATGCGTTAATACTAGCCGTTGAAGTTCTCAAGATAGTGTCGGAAAGCTTAACAAAGGTAATATTATTTTTTTTAAAAAAATCAATTTCTTTAGCGGACCAACCTCCTTCAGGACCAATTACATTCCAAAAAATACCTCCTTTTTTATTTCCAAATTCTTGTTGTTTTCTTAACCATTGATTTAAGTCATATAGTGTTTCTTCTCTAGTTACAGAAATTGAAACTCTTTCTTGATTATCTCTAATTTTTAGCCATTCAATAATATCCATACCATTTAAAATAGTTGGTTTCCATAATCTCTCACTTTGCTCAACAGCTTCATTGATAATTGAATTCCATCTCAAAAGTTTTCTTGAAAAATTTAAATTTTTGTTTACCTGTCTTTCTGAAAATAATGGCTGTATAAAATCAAGTCCTATTTCAGTACACATTTTTAAAATATCCTCAAAACCACTTTTTGGTATGACAACAGCTATGCCTAACAAGTAAATTTCTTGTTCTTGAAATAAGTAAGGGTTTTTTAATTTAATTATTTCTAAATAATCATTCTTAACTTTTATAGCTTTCCATAATGAACCCTTTCCGTTAGTTATAAATAATTCTTTATTATTTTTTATTCTCATTACTTTATTTAAATAATGAGCCTCTTCTTTAGAAAGTTCTAAATTATTTTCCTTAATATTTTCAATTCTTTCATGGGAAATAATTAATCTTGTTAAGTCTTCCATCTAAAACACTTAATCTTTGAAAACTAAATCTTCATGTTCTTCAATTGCCCAATCATTATTTTCACCCCCAATAATTAACTCTTCAATTTTTACATAATTATTTGATATCTCATTCAAAGAATTAATTAATATATCTATTGAAATGGAGTCTGAAGTTCCAAAATCAACCCAACATCTTCCCCACAGGTTTTGATATTCCATAATTCCTAAATTATGCATTAAGGCTGGAAGAGATGCGTTTTTTTGGTCATTATCGTAAGACATCCAACTTAGATCAGAACCCTCTTCATGAGTTTGCAAATTTTCAGAATTAAATCCACCTAACCTTCCTAAAACGTACCAACTATCAAAAACACCATCTAAATAATTTTTTTCATCTTGAGTTGGTGATTCTGAAAACCTAATCCATATCCAACAATTAAAAGGATCAACTTCCCTAAAAATAATATTCATATTGACTAATAGCTTTTTAGATCTATAGCTATTATAAGTAAGTTATTACTAGATTAAAATTCATACCTATAACTTAATTAATAATGCTTGATTTAAAAGAAATATCTTATCAACCCCAAACTGGTGAAAGAAAAATAATAGACAATTTAAATTTAAAAGTTCATGAAAATGAAATCATTTTAATTTGCGGCAATAGTGGCTCTGGAAAAACAACACTTCTCGAAATAATAAGCGGATTAACAAATCCACAAAAAGGAAAAATTACTTGGAAGAATAAAATTTTATCTTCTAGACAAAGAAGATGGTTTTGTGGAGTAGTATTCCAATTTCCTGAAAGATACTTTATAGGTACAACCATTGGTGAAGAATTAAAAATAGGCCATAAATCTTTAAGAGAAAAAAATATAGAAATAGTTTTAAATAAAGTTGGTTTAAAAAAATTTAATCTGACCCAACCACCAGAACAACTAAGTGGCGGACAACAAAGGCGGCTAGCTGTAGCAGTTCAACTACTTAGAAACCCCTCAATTCTTTTACTTGATGAACCAACTGCTGGATTAGACTATTCAATGAGAAATGATGTGAAGAATTTAATTCTTGACCTAAAAAATAAAAATACAATTATTATTGTTACTCATGAACCTGCCTTATTTGAAGGAATTCCTTCTAGGATATTATTCTTGGAAAAAGGGAAAATCAAAAATTTTATAAAAGAAAATCATGCAGGATAGGATAGTTCGGGCTACTGCAGCAAATGGAGGAATAAGATTAGTTGCGGTCTTAACGACAGAATCTTCTTTAGAAGCAAAAAAAAGACACGGCCTTTCTTACTTAACCACCTGTATCTTAGGCAGAGCATTTAGTGCTTCACTGCTTTTAGCAAGCTCGATGAAAATAATGCATGGGAGAGTCACTTTAAGAGTTAGATCTGACGGACCTTTAAAGGGATTACTAGTTGATGCAGGTAGAGACGGGAAAGTTAGGGGTTATATAGGGAATCCTAATTTAGAATTGGACTTAGTCAAAATAGATGATAATAAATATTCTTTTGATTTCACAAAAGCATTAGGTACAGGATATTTAAATGTAATTAGAGATAGTGGATTTGGAGAACCCTTTACAAGCACTGTTGAATTAGTAAATGGGAATATTGCTGAAGACTTAGCTTCATATTTATATCATTCAGAGCAAACTCCCTCTGCTGTATTTATTGGAGAAAAAATTCAAAATAAAAGTGTTATTTGTAGTGGGGGCTTATTAGCTCAAGTTTTACCTAAAAAAGATACTGACCCTCTGCTAGTCTCACTACTTGAAGAAAGATGCAAAGAAATTAATTCTTTCAGCGAAGATCTATTTAAGTCAAAAGATAATCTTCTTGATTTAATTAGAAATATATTTCCCGATATTGACGATAAATCAATCTCTGAAAAAGCTCGTTCGCAAGAAGTGAGTTTTAAATGCAAGTGTTCCAAACAAAGAAGTTTAAATGCGATGAAAATGCTTGATAAGAGCGAGTTAGAGGACATCCTCAAGAAAGATGGCAAAGCAGAGTTGGTTTGTGAATTTTGTAAAAATAAATATCTTATAAATTATGAAGAAATTAAATCTATGATAGAAAATCAATCATAAGAAAATTACGCCCAGCCATAAAATAACCATGGCCGGAATACTTTGAATTTTTTGTATTGATAAAGAGTTGTTTGATACTTCCTGAATGAAAGAATTATTTTCAAGCAATCCACCAAATATTAATCCTATCGAGAGAAAGGTAACACTCCAACCCAGAGAACCTATAAATCTTTTCCCTGATTTAATTTGAGTATAGGTAAGTATTAATGTTGAGATAGAGAGTAAAAGTCTATTATTAGAGTCTGGACTGATAAATAACAAAATTAAAAATAAAAGCCCAACAGATATTTTTATTGAAAGATTATCAAATGAGGGGGTAGTTATTTTTGGCAGACTATACTGACTTGAATTGTTAGAGTTATTATTTAAATTTTTTATCTTAGAAAGAAGTGGGAAGTTATTATTAGTAAATTGATTAATTTGCTTTTCTTTTTTTGAGGCACTCACAGCTTCATAGCTTACATTTCCTGATTGCCTGGCTTTCAAACTACCCATGAGTAATTGATCAAAGGAAGATTCTATTTTCGCTTTTAACATTAAGTCTTCACCAGCCTCTTTAACTTTAATGTCTCTAGCCTTCTGAATATCCTCAAAAGCAGCACCTTCTTTTACACCTAAAATTTCATAAGGTGATTTTTCGTTATTATTTTTATTACTGTTTGAATCCAAAATTTTTTTTCCAATACTAACAGATTAACTAATTTTATAATCCATTAAGACTTTATAAAACAATTGGTTCGACTCCACTAACAACGGGCGCAACTTTGTTTAAATTTAATTGTTTATTGTCTTCAACAAACTGATTTAGATTCCACTCATTTTTGAAAAGAATAACTGGCCTATTCCAACAATCTTTAACTATTTTACAGTTGAATATTCTGCCTAGTTTTTCAATGGCTGGCCATCCATCAGAAATCCATCTAGCCAATTGATATGGCATTGCTTCAAGATTTGCATCTACACCATATTCACTTTTTAATCTGTGAGTTACTACCTCCAGCTGCAATTGACCAACGGCTGCGAGTATAGGGTCTCTTTTACTCTCATCAAAGTCATAAAGAATCTGAACAGCTCCTTCTTCTCGAAGTTCATTAACACCCTTTCTAAAGTTTTTAAATGCTGAGGGATTTGGATTTCTTAACCAGCTGAATATTTCAGGACTAAAGGATGGTATGCCCTCATATTCCAGATGAGCACCCGTATAAAGAGTATCTCCAATAGAAAACATCCCTGGATTATTTAAACCAATAACATCTCCAGGATAGGCATCATCAACTACTTCTCTATCTTGCCCAAATATTTTTTGTGGTCTTGATAATCTAATTGTTTTCCCAGTTCTGGAATGTTTAACTGACATATCCTTTTCAAATTTGCCACTACAAACTCTTATAAAAGCAACCCTATCTCTGTGCTTTGGATCCATATTTGCCTGAAGCTTAAAAACAAACCCACTAAATTCATCGCTTGCAGGTTCAATATCCCCTTTATTACTATTTCTTGAAGTTGGTTTTTGTGCCATTTTTAAAAAACTATCTAAAAATGGTCTTACGCCAAAATTAGTCATGGCAGATCCAAAGAAAACTGGGGTTAAAGAGCCATTAAAAACTTTTTCTTTTTCAAATTTAGATCCTGCCTCATCAAGAACCTCCAATTCTTCAAGTGAGTTTTCAAGTAAATCTCTCTCTACATATTTTGATAGCTCTTTATCTTCAAGACTTAATCTTTTCTCATTCGATTGTTTCCCTCTCACTGCTTTATCAAATAAAATCACCTCTCTCGAAAATCTATCAATAACCCCTCTAAATTCCTCGCCACTCCCAATTGGCCAGTTTATAGGTAGGGTATTTAATCCAAGTTCTGATTCAATTTCATCAAGTAAAGAAAATGGCTCTCTTCCTGGTCTATCCATTTTATTTATGAAAGTAAATATTGGTATTTTTCGCATCTTGCAAACTTCAAACAATTTTCTAGTTTGAGGTTCTAGTCCTTTAGCAGCATCTTCCAACATAACTGCATTATCAGCAGCCGCTAATGTTCTATAAGTATCTTCGGAGAAATCTTGGTGTCCTGGTGTATCTAATAGATTAATTACAGATCTTTCATATTCAAATTGCAATACAGTTGATGTAATAGAAATACCTCTTTGTTTCTCAAGTTCCATCCAGTCTGAGGTGGCTTTTCTCTGATTACCTCTAGCTTTTACTGCTCCTGCCTGTTGAATGGCACCTCCATACAAAAGAAGCTTCTCGGTAAGAGTCGTTTTCCCAGCATCTGGATGTGAAATAATAGCAAAATTTCTTCTTTTATTTACCGCATCCAGTATTTCTTTATTATTTAGAATTTTAGTATCTAAGCTCATTTATGTAATATAAGGGCCTTTCACTTGGTTCTTAAACATTACCATAGACTATTAAATAATTTTCACCTTCCTCAAACACATCTAAAGAGGATAGATCATTCTCTAAGATGAAATTTTTTAACTCTTTAAAAGTATAAGAAGCTCTTAAAGAGGCATAATAATCATTAGTTAAAATCTCATTATATTTAGTTGAACATTGTGCTTTGAGTTCTAAAGCAGACTTTTCATCTAATGGCCTTTTTAAGTCCTTGTGAAAATTTACAGTAATATTACTAGATAAAATTCTTATTGTGTTGAAGAAATCTTCAAGATTGGTAATGTGATGAATCAAACTGTTGCTTACAAGTAAACTAATTCTTTTTTTAAATAAAAAATTATTTGATTTAATGTCTTTGATTTCAGAACAAATGTAGCGTAAATTTTTTAATTTTTTTTGATTATTAGAAATACTCTTATTATATTCTGCTCTCAAAATCATCTCTTTAGAACCATCTATTCCTACGACTGCAGTATTAGGCCATTTTATTGCTAACTTCTCAGAAATATTTCCTGGGCCACATCCTAAATCAACTATTAAATCTTTTTCACCTAAAGAAATATTTTTTTTCAAAAGATATTGATTTATTTGATTAATTAGATTAACTTCCCCTTCTGAAAAATCAGCTTCGTCATAAGAAATGACCTGCTCTTTTTCTTCCATTAATTCAGGCTCGGGGACTCTTTCCATATTCTTTCTTGAAACAAAGATTTCATATTAAACATAATTCTACACAAACCGTTAAATAGTGGTAAGAATAGTTGCAGACGCCACAGGTAGAGTTATTCTTCCAGTACGGGTTATTTACATACGTTTTTTTTATCGTGACTGTTGCACCAAATAAAGCTTCTTCAGAGAGCAATTCCAATAATCTTAAAAAAGATGATTTTCCAAAGACTGCGCCAGCTGCTTACCCAGTTTTTTTCAGATCTTATAGTAGAAAAACTTCATCTGGAAAAAGGGAGAACTGGAGCGAAGTAGGCGAAAGGAATTTATCGGGATTAAAAGAATTAGGAAAACTTTCTGAAGAAGAATTAATCCTAATGAGAGAGATGCAAAGTAACCAAAAAGCTCAACCTTCAGGAAGATGGTTATGGATAGGCGGAACCCCTTGGATTAATAAGAACCAAAATTTCTCAGGAGCATACAACTGTACCTCAACAAACTTAATTGATTGGGAAGCCTTCGCATTAATGATGGACTTAGCCATGATGGGATGTGGAACAGGTGCAATAATTGAGCCTCATTTTATAAATAATCTTCCTACGGTAATTAACAAAATAAACATTAAATCAGTCAGTGAAGTTGGAATAACTCCTAAAGATCAAAGAGAAGAAAAGTCATCATTAGAAATTAAAGGAAAAGATCTTCATATCAAAGTTGGAGATAGCAGAAGAGGATGGGTAGATAGCTATAAATATCTTCTTGAGGCATCAAGTAACGAGAGTCTTGAAAGAGAAATTGATGTTTATATTGATTTGGAAGATATTAGGCCCGCGGGAGAATCATTAAAAGGTTTTGGTGGTATGGCAAATCCTATCAAATTGAAAGATCTTTACTCTAGAGTCGCATCACTTCTTGGAAAGGCAATTGGTAGGAAATTAAGTACAGTAGAGTGTTGTTTATTAATTGATGAAGCTGCAGTAACCATAGTTGCTGGGAATATAAGAAGAAGTGCTGGAATGAGACAATTTGCTTCAGATGATAAGGAAGCCGCATCAGCAAAAGAAAATTTATGGAGTCAAGATGAGAATGGTAATTGGAGAATAGATCCTGAAAAAGATGCCCTCAGAATGGCCAATCATACTAGGGTTTACCATACAAAACCCACTTACCAAACTGTTTTGGATGCAGTAACAAAACAATTCCATTCAGGTGAGGGAGCCATTCAATTTGCACCAGAAGCAATCGCAAGGTCAAATGCAGATATTCTCAAAGATGATGAATTGAGAAAGGAATTTATTGAAATCTACTCAGAACAAGGCAAGGATGAAGCGAGAAATTGGATAAATAGTAGTTATGGTCCTTTTTCAGAAGAAGAGTTAGACCACAGGATGAGCCGATATGGACTTAACCCTTGTGGGGAGATCTTGGGAAATGATTTCCATTGCAATTTGGCTGAAGTTCATTTAAATCAGATTGATCCAGGAAATTTTGAAGAGCAAAAAAAAGCTTTTAAAGCAGCCGCTCTTTCTGTAGCATGCTTACTTAATCATGAATTTGAAGTTGAGCGTTACAGAAAAAGTAGGGAATATGATCCTATCGTAGGAGTAAGTTTCACTGGATTATTTGATTTTTGTGTCCATGCCTTTGGGACGCCATGGTTGAAATGGTGGGAAGCAGGAAGGCCAAATAGCGAAGAAGGGAAGACCTTCAAAGAAAAGGAAGCTAAATTCTTAGATTCTTGGAGAAAAATAGTAAAAGAAACTGTATGGGAATATTGTGATAAGCATAATCTAAGGAGACCAAATAGATGCACAACAGTTCAGCCAGCTGGAACTAAAAGTCTTCTTACTGGAGCAGCTCCAGGGTGGCATCCTCCAAAGGCTCAAAGATTCATAAGAAGAATAACTTTCAGGAAAAATGACCCAATCGCTTTAGCTTGCATGGATTATGGTTACTCAGTTGTTCCATCTCAATCTGATAAAGATGAAAATGGTTGCTTGCTCGATAATCCATTTGATCCAAGATGTACAGAATGGTTAGTTGAAATCCCTACAGAAGTTAGTTGGGCAAATATAGACGGCGCAGACCAAATAGACATCAATAATTTCTCAGCATTAGCTCAATTTGATTTTTACATGCAAGTACAGAAATTTTACACAGAGCATAATACCTCTGCAACCGTAGAATTTAGAGAAAATGAAATCGAGGATTTAGCTAAGGCTATTCATAATGCAATAGAAAATAATGAGGGATATATTTCAGCAGCATTGCTGGCTAGATTTAGTGCTAACGCTACTTTCCCGAGATTACCCTTTGAACCAATAAGTAAAGAGGAATATATATCATTGCAGAATAAAGTAATAGAAAGGAAAGTAAATAACGATTTCTTTGACGCTCTTAATAAATATGATGTTGGAGAACTATCTGAAGCTGGGCCAGCTGGGTGCGATTCAGATAAATGCTTGCTTCCTCTGGCTAAACCCAAAGATTAAAATTTTAAATTATTTGTAAATAAAAAATATAAATTAGTTTTTAAAATTTAATTTATGGCTACCTCTTAAATAGGGACATAAATTTTTTATGACATTAAGTTTAAATATTGGGAACATTTTTAATGATTCCTCTAGTCATGCTTTAGTGGATGAGCTAAGAAAAAGAACTACAGAAGAGGATATCTTAGATTTTGAGAAAAAATTTAACTCCAAAAACGAAAAAAATCTACACGTTTATATATGTAGATTTCTAAAAAATAGATCAATATCCAGAGGGCTAGCCTCTAGATGGTTAATAACCATAATTAAAAACAAAGAATCAAAAATTGATGCTTTGCAAAAATTAAATAACTAGGTCAGCCCTGATAGTTTCCATAGAGCAATTCCAAAAATTGAGAATCCCATAATAAAAGTAAAAGCCAAAGCATTTACCAATTGAACCTTATCATTCATTCTGTTTGCGAATGGTAATAATTGAGCAAATAATGGAGTCTCTTCAACTATTGCGGATTTTTTTACTGTAGGTTTTTTGCTTCTAGAAAACATAAAACAAATTTTATAATCTTAAGAATTTTACATTTAAAAGTTCAATAAATAAAAAATACTTCTCAAAAACGAACAAAATGTAACCTGCAAGAAACTACATAAAAAACATAAATTTATTGATTAGGAGCCTATTTCATTATTAAAGTATTAAGTTTATTTATTAAAGACCTAGACAAATAATTTCCTTGAATGTTATGGTTAAATTGTAGCAATCGCTACCAAAACGTTCAACTTGCGTATAGCAAGCCGCAAATCGACTTAAGCCATGGAACGGGGACTTAAGCGAAACCGGAGCTTAAAAAATGACTCTAATTTACAGAGGACAAAAGTACGTCCAGAACAAAGAAGCAGCTAAAAAGCAGCACAACGAATTAACTTATAGAGGAAAAGCTTACACAAGCTAGTTCATTTATCCAACCAATCAATAAAAAAGCCACTTTTAGTGGCTTTTTTTTGTCCTAACTTAATCTAAAAAATTCACTTAATACTTCTAACAAGTATTAAACTAATATGATTTAATTGCATTCATATATTTGATAACTATGGCAGACAAGAAACCTTTATTTAAAGCACCTTATGACCTAAAAGATGTGAGTGCTCTTTTCGCCATAGTTGCCTTCGTTTTAATAATCGCTGCCATAGTTGGGAATAACTTATTTGGTTTATTTCAACAAAATGTTAACTTTGGGTGATTTTTTTTTGGTAGGAGACTGATTTTTGTGAACTAATTTTGTGGACAAAATTTGACTAGAAATAGACCTTTATAAAGATTTAACTCATCATTATCAATAAAAATTAATATTCCAAACTAGTTTCTTGAAATAATTTTTAAATCTTTGAGTTTATAGTCTGTGACACAATTATTATGATATTTTAAAGTTCATTAAAACAGAATAACCCATTGGAGAAGTGGTCGAGTGGGTTAAGGATCTAGTCTTGAAAACTATCTAACCCATAGTTATTTGAAAGCGATCTAAGAGATATTTAAAAAAGTGGACTATCACAAATTTATACTTTAGTTAGTTCAACTAGAGACTTTTAATAAAAATACGATTTGTTCTCGAAAAAAAATAGTACCATATTTATTAATTTCATCATTGCAAGATCATTAACTGAATTGGTATAGTCTGAGATTGGAATCAGCGCGAGGGTATCAATATAAGTCGCCTGACAAAAAAAGAGTTAAAATTAAGAAGATAAAATCTTAGATCATTAATTTTATTAAGCACTTAAAAAATAAAAATGAAAAAAATCGTAATAAATGCATTTCTTATAACTTTTTCCATAGCAATTGGCCTATTTTTTTGCGAATTATTTGGAAGGTTTGTGGGGTTAGGAGATCCCCTGATTTACGAAGAAGATCCACTTGTTGGATATAGACTAAGGCCTAATCAAAAAAAGATCGGAAGAAATAATTCAAATATATCTATTGACCATGAAGGTTTTAGATATAACCCAAATCAAGAAAAAACTAATAATGATAAATATATAGTTTTTGTTGGAGATAGTATTACATACGGTGGCTCTTATACAGACGATTCTGAAATATTCTCTAGTATTTATTGTTCTAACATAAAAGAATCAATTTGCCTAAATTCAGGATTAAATGGATGGGGTTTATACAACATAGGAAGATTCATAAGAAATTTCTCATTATATTCAGATAGAAATCCATCAGAATTTATTGTTGTAATTTCGCCTAATGATGTGTTGCGTAATGTATCGCAGTTAAGAGGTCTACCTTGGTTTACCTCAGAGCCAAAAGAACCTAAGGCTTTAAACCAAATATCAAAATATGTAATTCTGGCTCATATTTTACCTAATCTAGAAAGTAAAAATGAAGGGAATGAATATTTTCAAAAATACTGGTTAAGAAAGGGAATAAATCAAAAAGAATCAAATATTAGAGAAAAAACAATTCAAACATCTTTTAAACACTTTAGCGAAAGCATTAAAGAAACAAATACAAAAGTAAATATAATACTAGCTCCACCAAAAAGATGGTTTGAAGAGACTGAATATTATTCTTCATCGATCAAGTTATATGATGAATATCTTAAAAAGTTATCAAAAAATAATAATGTATCAAAATACTGCAATCTTTATCACAAAATTAAAAATAATTATTCTCCAAAAGATTTTGTTGATTCGGCTCATCTTTCAGTTTCTGGTCATAAAAAATGGGAACAATATATTCAAAAATGCATCTCTTAACTAAGAAAAAATTAAAATCTTAGCCATGGAAAGAATGGGAAAGCTTATCACATCTAATAATGCATTAGAGAACATATTAATAAAATTTCCTTTATGGTTTCCACTAACTTATATATTTTTAGCTTTAAACTTTCCATCACAAGCACAATTATTATTCCTTTCTTCACTATTTTTATTTGCTGAAACACATTTTGCCTCGACATGGCTATTCTTTATGGATAAAGAAAACTGGTCGTGGGTAAAAGAAAATTTTTATAAGGTTGTATTTTTACCAATTTATGTATTGCTATTGACAATAATTATTTGGTTACTTTCCCCAAGTGTCATTATTATAATTCACTACATTGCTTCAGGCTGGCATGTGACCAAGCAAAGTGCAGGCATATTAAAGGTATATGGGATTAGAAAAAAAATATATGAATTTTCTGTGTATTTTAGCTCCCTATTATTTCTTTCAATAGGGCTAAAAAATCCAGGAATTTTATCATATAAATTCAATATAAATACAATAAATATCTATATTTTTTTATTATTATCAGTTTATTTTTTAATTTTAATTATCATTAATTATGATTTAATGCCTAAATTTATAGATGATTTATTACCAATAATCACTGGGATTTCTATCTATCTTCCTTTATTATTCTTTAAAGATTTAGCAACTGCTACTGCAATTGGAGTTGGAATGCATTGGTGTCAATACCTTGCAATAATATGGTATTCATATCTGAGAAAAAACAAAAAAAATGAAGGTTCAAAAAGTAATTTAATATCCCCTCTTATTGGCAAAATATTATTCATATTTTCTTATTCTTTGATAATGACTTTATTTTCTATAAAAGGTATGGTGAAGAATTATGACGGCAATATAAATTTCACATTTTTGTATTTAGTTCCCATAATTTTTCAATTATTTCACTTTTATATAGATGGATATATTTGGAAATTTTCTGACCCTCATATTAGAAAGAGTGTTTTAAAATATCTATATAAATAAATATAAAAAAATAAAAAATCTTTTTTTCTTTACTAAATCTTTTTTCCAATCATTATAAAAAAACCACCTTCCTGAATTTGTTTCCTATTTATAGTCATTAAAATTTCTTTAAAATAAGAAAGTGATGGTTTTGGACGATCCATGAATATTGGAGTATTTACATTATCACAATGTGGAATTAAATTTACAAAATCGACTCCATCCTCTTCGAACCATTTCATTGTTTCAGATGGAGTATGCAATGTTTCATGTGGATTCATAAATTGATCAATCACCCATGCATCACGTTTGTCTTTACTTTTAATCTTTAAGGAATTTTTATCTAATAAGAAGATATTTTTCCCTAAAACTTTAGCAATCCTTTGCTTTACTTTTGTAAAAAATCTACCATATTTGTGGTAAAGGCCTATAGCTATTATTCCTCCAGGTTTTGTAACAGTTACTAAGTTTCTAAAAGCTTTTCTTGCATCTTTAGTATGGTGCAATACCCCATTGCTTATTGTGAAATCAAAAAAATCTTTTTTGAATTTCAAATCAAATACATCCATTTTCATAAAATAAGCATTGTTAATATTATTCTCTAATCTAAATTTTTCTCCTAATATTAAAGACCCATTTGATATGTCTACCCCATAAATTTCTCTATTGCATCTTGAAAGAAAAAGAGACAACTGACCTGTTCCACATCCCAATTCAAGAACCTTGGAACCAAAATTTAACTCATCATCTAATCTTTTAGTGAATAAATTACTTCTGCCCTTATCATAAAGAGAAGCATAGTCCTCACAATCATCATAATTTGGGAATTTCACATCATTATAAAAATCAGACATTGTATTAGTTAGATTATCTAATTTTTTATTTATAAAGTTTGGAACACTCCCATCAATTAGGTCTAATTTAATATTGTTATAAATGAGATCATTATCTAGATAATTAAGATCAGATAAAAATGAACTTTTTATTTTCTTATATCTCTCTAATTCACTCATATCTATAATCTAATATTAATTAGATAATATCAAACAATATAATTGTTCCTTGAGGGTTATTTAAACATTTTTTAAGAAATAAAACAAAGTGATAAAGATATCGCTTTGTATTATAAATTGTGTAAAAATACTAAATAAAAAATATCTCGCCTTGACCTCTTATATTCTTGGTATTTCTTGTTATTTCCATGATAGTGCTGCAGCTTTAATAAAAGATGGAGAAATTATATCAGCAGTTCAAGAAGAAAGATTTACTCGCATAAAGCACGATTCAAGTTTCCCAGTTAATGCTATAAATTATTGTCTCAAATCTAATGAGATAGATATGAGATCCCTTGAGGCAATTGTTTATTATGAAAAACCATTATTGACATTTGAAAGGTTATTGGAAACATACTTAGCAACATCCCCAAGAGGTATAAAATCTTTTGTTGCAGCAATGGAAGTTTGGGCAAAAGATAAGTTATTTCTAAAATCGCAACTTAAAGATAAATTTAAGTTAATTCAGCAAAAATTAGTTAAAAAAGAGGAACCATATCTACCAAAATTACTTTTTTCAGAACACCATTTATCTCATGCATCTTCAGCTTTTTATCCCAGTCCTTTTAAAGAATCTGCTATTTTATGTATGGATGCAGTTGGTGAATGGGCCACTACTTCAGCATGGATAGGGCGAGGTAAAGATATCAAATTACTTTGGGAGATAAATTTTCCTCATTCATTAGGGTTACTTTATTCTGCTTTCACATATTTTTGTGGTTTCAAGGTAAACTCTGGTGAATACAAATTGATGGGCCTAGCGCCCTATGGTGAACCAAAGTATACAGAAATAATCAAAAATAATTTAATAGATATTAAAGAAGATGGAACCTTCAGATTAAACATGACCTATTTCAAATATCATCGAGGATTAAGGATGACAAGTAGTAAATTTAATAAACTTTTTAATAAAAAGCCAAGAGCTAAAGAGGAAAAGATAAATCAATTTCATATGGATATGGCAGCATCAATTCAAACAATAACTGAAGAGATAGTTATTAAATTAGCTAAGACTTTAAAAAAAGAAACAGGAATGTCTAATCTTTGCCTGGCGGGTGGTGTGGCATTAAATTGCGTGGCAAATGGCAAAATATTAAAAGAAAATATATTCAAAAATATTTGGGTTCAACCAGCGAGTGGTGATTCAGGTTCTGCTATTGGAGGACCGCTTTATGCTTTTTATAATTATTTTAATGGTCAGCGTAATATAAATGAAAATGATTCAATGAAAGGTTCCTATCTTGGTCCAAGATTTTCAAATAAAGACATTATTAAATATCTTACTCACATAAAAGCTCCATTTAAAACAATGGATGATAAGGACTTATACAACGAAGTTAGTGATTTAATTATTGATGGGAAGGTGATTGGCTGGTTTAATGGAGCCATGGAATTTGGGCCAAGAGCTTTGGGTGGGAGATCAATTATTGGAGATCCACGTAACCAAAACATGCAGAGTGTCATGAATTTAAAGATTAAATATAGAGAAAGTTTTAGACCATTTGCACCTTCTATTCTTGAAGAGGATTTGTCAACTCAATTCGAGTTGTATACCAAAAGTCCCTATATGCTATTTGTCGCACCCGTGAAAAAAAACTTATGTATTAAGATAAAAAATGAAGAGAGTTCTTTGAAAGGGATTAATAAACTAAACATTTTAAGATCAAAGATTCCTGCAATTACTCATGTCGATTATTCAGCGCGAATACAAACTGTTTCAGGCGATACAAACCCTCGTTATTATAATTTAATAAAAGTATTTAAGAGTAAAACTAATTGTCCTACCATTATAAATACATCATTTAATGTAAGAGGAGAGCCTATTGTATGTACTCCTCAAGATGCATATCGTTGTTTTATGAGAACTGAGATGGATGTTCTGGTTCTTGAAAATCAAATTCTATTAAAGTCAGAACAAAATTATTCAAAAACAGATGAAAACTGGCAACAACAGTTTGAATTAGATTAATTATGACTCCTATAAGCTCCGTTAAAAAATTTAGAGACTTTGGATTACTTGTTGGGATAACTTTCCCATTGTTATTTGGATTTATTTTTCCTTTCCTGACTAAGCATGAATTTAGATACTGGACATTAGCTATAGGTATTATTTTATGCACATTATCTTTTATATCACCGAAAACACTTAGGTATCCCTATCATCTATGGATTAAATTTGGTAATCTATTAGGTTCTATAAATAGCAGAATTATCTTATCAATTATTTTTATTTTTATCATGCAACCTATTGCCGCAATCATGAAATTACTAAGATATGATCCACTAAAAAGAAGATTAAATAAATCTAATTCATATCGTGAAATCAGAAAAGACGATAGAATTGACTTAGATAAGATCTTTTGATTATGAAAGCATTTTTTGAACTAATATCAGATATTTGGAGCTACCTTAAAATCAGAAAGAAGTATTGGTTGGCGCCTTTAATTTTTACAATTTTAATAATTGGAACAGTTTTAGTAGTCACTCAAGGTACTGTCGTAGCACCATTTATATATTCAATATTTTAGATTTAGGTGGGAGAAACCCCTTTGATTTTATACTTTTGCTAGTCTTTAGGCTTAATGCTTGGAGGAGTGGTCGAGTGGTTTAAGGCTCTAGTCTTGAAAGCTAGATTTATGCTTAGTTATGGCAATGGCTTTGATATCTAACTTGACATGCGTTACCGAATTGTTTCCGAAAAAATCAACCACCTTTTGTTATAATTAAAAAGTTAAAAATTTAATATTTTTTGCCTGGAGGGGTGGTCGAGTGGTTTAAGGCTCTAGTCTTGAAAAGTTTCTAAGGTTTAAGTTATAACAGCAGTTTTGAGTATAAGTGGACATACAGTTCCGAATGAGTTCCGAAAGGGACTTTTTTTAATGGTCTCTAGTCTTGAAGACTAGCGATTGCTTAATGATATGTGTAGAAAAGTGGTTGACTTTCCAAGAAATTTCCACAACAATATAAGTAATAAGAGAATTTTTAATTCTTTTGTTCTGCTGAATGCCAGCTTAGAAATGGTGTCAGAGTAGGCAGCGAGGACTGCAACCTTACAGGATAAGGCTAACGTCCCAGGCTATCAATTCAATTAATTGGTAGTAACTCGTTTAAGTGCTGGTCAAAGTGAAATGGAGTTAATGGCTCCGCCGTGCTTAATCTGAATCTAGACCAAAAGACCCGACGCTGTAGGGTATTAATCAGCCTTCACCTGTGCTTTCTAAGAGTCCGTAAAGAGATATTTCTCAGGGCAATAAGCGGTGTATTTCACACCCTTATTGTCTTTTTTAATGTCACAAATTAATTCTGAAGTAAGGATTGATAGGTTAATTGCAGAAGTCGAAAATCTAACGTCTCAGGTAAAACAACTTATTGAACTTACTCCAACCAGAAACAAAGTCTGGTTAAGGCCCTCCGAGGTAGCCCAATTAATCGGGGTTACTTATAGGCAAATCGCAAGATACAGAGAACAAGGAATATTTAAAGTAGATAGCTACAGATTTAACGGAAACAGATACGAATATCACAATGTTAGAGCCATAGCAGATTTTGAATCTAGGAAAGGCGGTTATGAAAAATAATCAATTAACCCTTCTTCGAGATATTAAAACTGTTGACCAACTTATTCTTAAATTAAATGAGTTGGGATATACCAGGGCAAACGATTTTGAAGAAGAAGACAACGAGTGGGGAGAAATTAACAAATATTGTGTAGTTCGTGACGAGGAGTTTGCGTTCCCCAATACTGCTCAAGGTTCTATAACAATTAACCCTAAGGCTTGGCTAAATGATGAATTGGCTTGCTATGGAGAAAAAGGATTATTCGTTGATTTCTCAACTCATGTACTTTTTGACAATGCCGAAAAGCTATATGAGTGGTCTATTTGTTATGTAGAAATGGGGGAGTTATGGGATATAGATATTGACTCTGTATATATAGAAAAGTTAGATCATAATTTAATTGAATTTATAGATGTAGCAGACGAAAAGTTAGATAAAAGAATTAAGGAAAGGTGTAACGAGAAAGTAAGGAGGTTGGAAGAATGAGAAATAAGCAAATTAAAGTCGTTTTTCTAGTAGATGATTTTGTATTTACAAGTATTGAATCAGCTAAGAAATTTATTCTTGAATCAAGCCTAGAAAGTTCCGAAAAAGATACAAGTAGTCCTAGCAGTAAGGGGAGGGACGTTTAAGTGCTACTTCCCAAAGACTTAGATTCTCTAAAACAACTAGAAGAAGATTTTGTCTTGCTACCTGTAGGTGCAGACCACCCAACTTCTTTAATTAAAAAGAAAAAAGCACCTGTTAATCCTAGAGGTGGTTTATTGAGTGGTTGGAATAAACCAGAACTCAAAGGGTTTACTGTAGATCAACTTTGGAACTACAGGTCTGCTATATCTGTTGGCGTTAGGTGCGACAACTTATTTGTTGAAGACATAGACGGCGACTCAGCTAGTAAAGGATTAAATAGACTTCTTGGTTGGGGAGAACCTACTTGGACTATTAGAAGAACTGGTTGCGAAGGATATTTTAAAAGAATATTCTGTCCCACCAAAGCACAACTAAGTGCTATTACACCAAATGCCAAAGGTAAAAAGGAAATTAGTTTTCCAATTTATACCCTAGAAGAACCTAACCGCAGAGAAGCTATCGAGTTCTTTGGCAATACACTTGGAAGACAAGTTATTGTGTCTGGCTCGCACTATTCGAGTGGCGGTAGGTATTACTGGAACGACAACGAGAGTCCTAGTTTTATTAGACCTCCAAGCGTTCGAGAGTGGAATAAAGTTCTTAAATTGTGGAAGCAATACGTAAACGAAAAACTTCCTACACCTGGCATAGTTACTAAGAACAAAAGTGGTTGGACTAGGTTAGCTGAGTGTCCGATTTGCGGAAGAGTCGAAAGACCTGTCTGCACAATTACGGACGATTTAAACACAATAAGTTGTTTTCACGGAATTACCTATAGACCACCTCTTGATCTGAAGAAAGGGGAAGTTTTATTTAATACCTGGGCATATTCACGGACTGAAGATAAATCATTCGGAAGATTTTCATATTTCGCAAGACATAAACCTAGCTCACTCGAATTGCTTAATCGGAGGTTACAGATTAGTGGTTAATTTAGTTAAAGGACTACCAGAAGGTTGGAATGAAAGAAACGGAATAACTAGATCGCAAGAACTAGACCCTGGGAGGTTAAGTCTTCTATTAAAAGAACAACTGAAAGAGAGATTAAGGTTTAATTTACTGACTCTTAAACCAGAACTAGACGGAGTTGAATTGGCCGAGACAGAAATAACTTATTTATATGTAAAGCTGGGCGAGTGTGGTTGGAAAGTTGGAAAACAAGCGGCAATAGACGCAATAATTTATGCTTCTCAAAAGAATAGTTATGACCCAGTAAAAGAATATTTACTAAGCCTGGAACAACAAAAGAAGGAATTAAAGCTATACGAAGCGGACGTTGATAATATCGCCAGCGACTATTTAAACATCAAATACGAAGACAAACTAAGCAATAAGATGGTCAAGAATTGGTTAGTTGGTCAGGTAAGAAGGGCTTTCCATAGAGGTTGCAAACATGACACTATGCTTGTCCTACAAGGAGATCAAGGAATCGGAAAAAGTTCATTTTTTAGTGCGTTAATGCCTAAGGCTGATTGGTTCAGCGACACCCCCACAAGTGACCCAAAAGATCGGTTATTAATTATCCAAAGTTCTTGGTGCTACGAAATAGCAGAACTAGAAAACCTAACCTCGAAAAACGAATCTTTTAAAGTTAAAGCATTACTTACAAGTTCTTACGATACTTTTAGACCTCCTTATGGTCGTTCTTTAATCAAAGGTGCTAGACCTTCTTGTTTAGTTGGTACTGCCAATAGCACCGAACTTTTGAATGACGAAACAGGGCATAGACGATTTAATTTTGTTCATGTAACTGAACCTATAAATATTGAACAAGTTAAAAGCGATAGAGACGCAATTTGGCTTAGTGCTGTTCTTGCCTATAGAGAAGGTTATGAACCAATACTTGATAAGGAAGAAAGTCAGTTAAGTGAAGTAAGGAGTACCAATTATGAAAAGGAAAATATATTCCAGGATATTGTCCTGGACTATTTAGAGTCTGCACCCGACTATTTCACAACAAGACAAGTATTCTTAGGAACTCAATTAATAACCCCATACGAAAACCCAAAACAATTAGATGCTGTTCAGGTTGGAAAAGTCCTAACTTCTTTGGGCTACGAAAAAAGACAAATGAGAATAAATAAAACTAGAGGTAGGTACTGGCATAAAAAAGAGACACAAGGGAAAGTCCCAGGTGTCCCAGAGTCAGATGATGATGATGTGACAGCCGACTCCCCAGCGATAGACAGCGATAGCGGAAACTGTCCCAATGTCACAACCAAAAATAAGGAAAGTAATCAAAGAGAGAGTGTTAAGCACAAGGCCATTCGCTGGGAAACTGGCGGGGACAATGTGACACCGAAGAAAACCTTCTCAAACGTAGTGGTGGGCTACAAAAAAACGTCCCAACACCCCAAACTTAAAATGTCACAAGAAGAACAAACGAAGGCTCAACGAGATTTAGACGAGTATTGGAACTCATTATAAAAAGCGTATTTTTTCGTATTTAGACGGCTTAAAATATTCATAGGAAAAAAATTACTATTGTTATGAGTAACAGCAAGTATTACAGGGAATATTTAACCCAGGTACATAGGCTGAACGGAATAGAAATGGTTGTTGCACCTCCCGATTTAAGAATGATCGTAATTGACCACAATAAACCTGATGATGAATTACCAGTAGTTGATAAGTTAACTCAATGGGATTTAGTCCTAGAGATAGAAAAACCGCCCATTCAAGGAAAAGTCGCCCATTCATAGCATCTAAGCAAAGGCTTGAACTACGTTCTTTCGTTCCTCCTCGGAAACCTCTAAATATCGAGATAAAACCGCTAAACTTTTATGACCACTTAGGGTCTGAATCGCCTTTAATGGCAATCCTTTTGAGCTTGCACTTGAGAGTGCCGAACGCCTGTAACTGTGGCTACTGACGCCCTTAAAACCAATCCTTTCAATAGTGTTCTGTAGTTGTTTTCCGTGTGCCTGGCGAGTTATTGGTTTATCGCCAAAACGTCCAACAAATACCCAATCACTTGGACTAACTGGTTGGCCCTTTATAAGTTCGGTTTGATGTTTCCATTTGAGAAGAAGGTCATACAAACTTGGGAAGATTGGAACAGTTCGAGCTTCCAATTTATTTTTCACAATTTGTTTTGGAAAAGTTATTCCAGTTGGAAAAATGTTTTCCCATTTGAGTTGCCTGGCTTCTGAAATTCTGCAACCTGTTCGGCGACAAACATTAGCCAGGACTGTATGAACTCCTCCAGGAAGTTCTTCGATTAATAGGTCAAGTTCAGCAGTTGTTAAAACTTTTGACTGACCATTACGATTAGTCTTCATAGCGTGTGATAAGTTTTCTAGTTGCCGAGAAGCTAGTTGTAGACGTGTAAATAACGTCAAGTTTCTCTTACTGACATTTTAGAAACTCAATTCGCTGAAAAATATCCAATATTACTTAAATAAAATACAGTATTTTTTATAGATAGAGGTGTTACAAATAAGGGATAAAAATATTTTTATTTTCTCGAATTACCTATGTTACATATAAAGAATACTGATTTGACTTTGTAGCTATAGCAGGGGGTCTGGTTGCTATTTTTTGATTTCTATTTCCACCTACGGGGAACTTACTTAAACAAAATAATAACACTAATTAATAAATAGTGCAACTACATAGGGTGTCAAAAATAATACAAACTAACCAGCCTAGAGAAAAATACAAATCGGCTGATCGGTAGATAAAAACTATCTTAGAATTTTAATAAGGAGTCATGTCGTTAAATGGCAAATCAAAGACATATCAACGAAGACTGGCAGTTCCAACAAAGGTGCTTGAAGTGTGGTTTGAAGCTATTTCCTTATAGTTCACAAGACGCTGAAGACTGGGCAGCAATGGCCTACCACGAGTGCCAAAGAAGGAACATTTCGCCACGTCAGTTGATGTACGAGAGGAGTCCAAACATAGACAATACTCACGCACAAAGACCACCAAAAGTTATCTATTACTAGACATGAAACACCCTCTACTTGATCGCTGGGTCAGAGTTCTAAGTTCCATCAATCCAGGGAAAGCAATTCCAAATATTAATACTGTCACTAGAGCAAATATGTCGGTAACGCTCCAAGAGAGGTTAAGAGATATAGACCCCGAACTATTTCAGGCTGTCTTTGCAACTCCAATAGAAGAAATAGAAGACTCAAGACTCCAACAACATTTGTATGACCAAGCATTTTGGACAGATGACGAAGACCAATTAAGGCGGTACGGCTACGAAAAATTTGCGAATACGATCAGGGACGAAAAAATAAAATATGAGAATGACAAGATAGAAAAAGAGATTGAAGCAAGTCGGCAAAGACAAGAACTACAAAGGCAAGAGAGAGAAAGAAAAGCTGGTATGTCGTTAATGGACAGAATGCACGAAGAATCTAAGAAACAAACAACAGCAGACGTAATTAACAACCAACTTAGGTATCACGGAAGGATAGGAACAAACTAGAAATTATGAGTATTAGCAAGGTAGGAAGACCAAGTATTAGCGAAAGTGAAGTTCCCCCACATATCGAGGAAGCGTTATTGCACAAGTCTAGGGGTAAGACCTGGGCAGATAGTGCAACTGCGGTAGGTTTGAAGAAATATCAAACTCTGAAAGAGTGGGTTAATAAGAACGATAAAGCTAAGAAGTTCTATAAAGAAGCAGTCCAGGAAAGGCAAGAACGAATACAGGACAAGTTAGACAACAGCTACGAAATGCTTATTGATTCAGCACCCGAAGTTGCTGTTCAACTTTTGAAAATAATCAAGAATGAAAAGACAAAAGGGTACGCAAAAACGGAAGCTATCAATTCCTTTTTCAGAATTGTAGAGAGGGGTTGGTCTGATAAGAAGCTAGCTGAAGCACTACAAGAAACAAAAGAAAGAATTGATTATTTAGAGACTGGAAGACCTCTACAAATGACAGAAAGAACTATTTAAACTTAAGAAATAGCTCACCTTCAAAACCTAAGTCCTTCATTCTTTTAATCCAAACCTCCTCGTCTTCTTCCGTATATTTATCTAATTTTTGAAGATTTTCAGAACCTAATAATGGTTGTAAGTTTCTCCAATTAAAACAGGTTTTATGTTGTTCAGTATCGTTTAGGTCAAAAGACGCAATAGGTCTTACATGATCTATATGCCAACCTTCTTTGGTCCAATTTTCCCAACTCATACCCTCCTGAAATTGTTCTTCAATCCTATTTCTTAACTCTTGCCAAGACCTAACACCAGTAAGTTCAAGAGAAGATTTTAATTTACTCCTACCTTGTAAAACAGCAGTAACTCTATTTCTTACTAGAGTTGCTATTGCTCTTTGGGTTAAATTATTTCTAGCTCTTTGTTCCTTAGCTCTATTTTGTTCTCTTAATTTATCTGCATTTATATCGGTCCATTTTTTCAATGTATTCTTTGCTTTTTCTGTACTTCTATATTTTTTAAGATAATCATCTACTTTGTCTTGATTTTGATCTTTCCATTTTTTATCAGAAAGTTTAGTACAAGTTACACAGCCTTTTTTAACCTTTTTACCAACTACAGAACCACATCTAAAACAAGGACCAGCATAGTAAAATTTCAATCCTTGATCTCTTGCTTGTTTTGCAGATAAGTAAGGACCATAGCTCAATATATAAGGACCTTGTATTGGGTCAACTACATTTTTTCTTCTTCTATCTCTTTTCCTTTCGTTTAAACAAGCGTTGCAACCACCCTCTACCCATCTGAAATCAATATGTCCCCTTCTACAAGTCTTCCCTTCAAAATACTTTGTTAATCCTTTTGCTATCGCATCTTTTCTACTTATATGTGGTCCTTCATAAGGTTTTTGAAAACCTAAAATATTAAAATTTACCCCCCTGGTACTGCTCATTTGTTTATTTTCTTACTTGCGTTTATAGCATCAACCTGTTCATAAGTTGAGTTATAGACAGAATAGTGAGTATTGATTGAGTGACCTAAACTTTTACTCGCAACTCTTGGGTCAATACCAGCGTGGATAGATCGAATACCCCAATTATGTCGAATGTCTGTAAGTTCCAGGAACGGAATACCCAGTTCCTTTGCTCTAGGTTTTAAGTACCTTAACCATTGGTTGCCAAGATATTTGGTTCTGGTTGGGTCATAGTTATTTAGATCAAACGAATATTCTCGTTGAATGTTATCCAGTTCCCATTTGATAGCCAGTTCTTTTGTAAGTGCTATTGGATATTTCATATACATAGACTTCTTACCTTTTGGAATACAAACACTTGTGGCAGTACCGCTATCCAAATCGGGTATGAGTGAAAATGTTTCTCCACTTCTTGTGCCGAAAACGTACAAACTTGCAGTTAACCACCCCCACTTCTCGTTATCTCTAACCATTTCGACCAACTCTATTAACTTTGCTGGGTCAATATTTACTCTTTGCTTTGCTTTGTATTTACCTACATAGTCATCAATAAGTTCAATATTATTTAGTCCGTTTACTTCAGCAAACCTTTTGTAGTATTGGCAAAGTTTTCTTCTTTTATCTGACTCAGGTTGGCTTAGTTTTATCTCATCAATTAAAACTCCCATATTTAAAGTTGAATTTTCTGGAAGTTTATTTAAGTGACCTAGTATTCCTTTCCAGGTCTGTTGTTTAGGTAAGCTATCTCTATCTTTGTTTTCCCAATATTTAATCTCAAATACTTTTATAGCTTCACTTACAGTTATTCCTTTGGTTGTACCTTTTACTTCAACCTTCGGAGTGTCCCACATAAGTTGATCGGGTATAAATCCGTTTTTATTTACATATTCGACTAAGGTCAATATCCTTGCTTCTGCTGAGACAAGGTTACTTATTTCTGAAGTCAATCTAAGTGGAATCTTCCTTTCTTTTCTTACTCCGTCCGTATCCGCAAAAGTTCCTCGAATATAGAGGTAGTTCCCTTTGGTAAGCAACTTAGCCTTTATACCCCTTTCTTTGTTCTTTTGGTTAATTTCTAGTATATTTTGGTTAACCAGTTCCGAATCCAGTTCCGAATTTCTGGCACTAGAACCTCTAGCTGGGTCACTTCCCCCAGGCTTTGTTTTGTTTCCAATACCAAAAAGTTTCTTCACAAGTTAGTCTTTTTGAGTTCCGAATGAGTTCCGAATATATGTCTTAAAATGTCGCAGAATGTCAAGTCTATGTCAAGTGTTAGAGAATACTTTGTAGGCGTTATAAAACAGCTTGTCGGGCTTATTGTAGGCTGTCACTTCCCTTTGCTATACTGTAAAAGTGTTCAAAACTGAATACTCCATTTGGAGGGGTGGTCGAGTGGTTTAAGGCTCTAGTCTTGAAAACTAGCGTATCTGCAAGGGTACCGTGGGTTCGAATCCCACCCCCTCCGTACCTAAAACTAATCAGATTGGTTCAGATGAAATGCTCCTGAACCAAAACTTCCTCATAGTGCAGATATAGAAGGATTCCTACATTAATTCAGCAGAAAACGTAATTCATATCAGTTCAAATTTAATCACATATTTTTAGAAATGTGTTTGGGATGTGTTTGGGACGAAATATAGATGTGTTTGGGACGTGTGTTTGGGACGCAATTCTTAAATATCAAATAACAATCACTAATTAATAAACAACAATCCTTAAATATCAAATAGCAATCGTTAATTAATAAACAGTATCCGTTAAATGTGATTTAAGAATAAGATTAGATACTTTATTGGGAACATAATGAACTATCATTAATAGTACACTTGTATTACTATTCATGATTGACGAAGAGGAATGGGGGTATCTCAATGATTGGGAACCAGATCAATTAAGAAAGAAAAGAACAAAGATTTGTATGTGTTGCGATCACTTTCGTTATGCCTGTACTGTTCAATGCGTGACTCTATTAACTTGCCCTGTCCATCAGAAATTAATACCTCAAGGAGATCATCTAATAAAAGGATGCAAATACTGGGTAAAAAGAAGAGAACTTCGTGAAGGTTGGTGTCCTGAAGTTGCTTAAAATATGTGTTTCAACAACCTTAAGGTTTGCGAAACATAATTAACCCACGCAAAAACTACCCCAAATTGGTAATTTTTGTTTAATTTAATGTTTCAATAAGGGTGTTCGGTTGTTCTTATGTTATAATTTCAGTAACAGTATTGGTAACTGAAACAAATGAACAAAGTGATTGGGTATGCAAGAATCAGTTCTGGAACAGGAACACAGATATTAGACCCACAAGTAGAAAAGTTAAAAGAAAGTGGATGCGATCAAATATTTTCTGAAACAATCAGCACAAGGAAGACAGAGAAAGAAAGACCAGAACTAATGAAGTGTCTTTCATCACTAAGAAAAGGAGATACTCTTAAACTTTGCACTCTCAGTAGATTAGGGAGAACTCAAACTGAAGTAATCCAAAGATTAAATGACTTACAAGCAGAAGGGATAAATGTAATCACGCTTGATGGATTAGTTAATTTAGAAGCACTTGGAAAGTTTGCACCTGTTCTTATTGGTTTATTAACTGGATTAAACCAAGTAGAAAGAGAACAAATTTCTGAACGTGTTCAAATGTCTGTTAATTATCGAAGAGAAAATAACCTTTCTCTTGGCGGTAGACCAAAAACAAGTGCGAAAAAAGAAAAATTAGTTTACCGATTAAGAGATGAAGGAGAAAGTTATAGAGGAATAAGAGAACAAACTGGATTAGGACTTGCAACCATTAGAAGAATTATTGCTGATAGAGATGCTCTTCTTGTACAATCAGAACAAGTAGAGGTATTAAACAAATGAGAGTTATTGCAAAAGTCAGATATGTAGATTTTCAAAAGAGATCTCACGTAGTAGAAGTTGAGAGTGATACTACCGATAGAAGACATTTAGAAGAACTTGTGAAAGCAAGGTATCCCGCAGAAAAAGTCTATTTTCAATCAGTTAGGCAAAAATAGTTGTAATACAAGGTTTTTGACTGATTTAGTCCACTCAGAATCGCCTCAGAGGTGCCTGAAATAATCCTCCCTTGTATTGATACCCCTTAAAATAGTCTTTATTCAGTCGCCATCTAAGATCTGCTTAGATTATTGTTTATATTCAGACTTCAATACTTATTTGTAGGAAATTCACAGTAAAAGTGTCCAAATCCCAGTTATAGTCATACCTTTAGTAACTTTTCTTAACAATTATACAGTTTTAGGATAAAAATCGTATAAATGTCCTTGTGGCGTTTGAATCAAGTGTTTTAGGTCTTAATTAAGTCCTTTAGGTTACTTAATCGTCCTTAAGGACAACTTAAAGAGAAAACTTAAGGGAAAAAAGGTTTTAAATACCCAAATAAATATAAGTACGTGATGTATATAAAGCGTGTTAACTATCGAAAAATATCAGTCAGAAAGAAAGTAACCGATCTCCCTTACATTTAATTCCATACAATAATGCAACAATTACTATCCAAGAGAAAGAACGCAGTTCAAACCACCGAAGGTGGTTTTGATCCAGTTCCATTGAAGAAATCAAGACAGGTTTCATATAACAAACAAGAAAAACATATCCAGAAAATGGAAACCAAATTAATGGAGAAATATAGGTTGGGATACAGTCAACTCCATAAAGCATTAGTGCTTAAAACTGCTCAACAGGAATTTAGCGAAATACACAATCTATTCTTTTAAACTCATGACCTACGGAAGAACATATCAAGACTTAATCAATTACAACCCATTGATGAAGAACGTCTATTACGAATATGAAAAGAAGAAGAAGAACGACCCTCAACCGCCAAGATTCAGGACTCATCAATTAGTCAAAATACCAGTCTTGTTTGATGAACCACCTGATGCTCAACCAAGATTTCGTTGGGTTACTTCTGAGTGGTCTACAGGAAGTCCTACTCCTGAAATGAAACTTTGGGATGAGAAATTAAGATTCACATTGGGAAGGATGCAAGGCGGATATTGATGAAAAATTATGGATTAATACCTCAAATAGATTGGATGTTGAGAAGACTTTCTGAAGAAGATAATCAAAAACCAGAAGAATATTTGAAGGAACTAATTATCAAAAAATACTATAAGGAGTTTAGGGAAGATGAGTATCAGGATTCAAAACAGGTTAGAACAAAGGATTGAAAAAGCAATCAAACAACTACCTTACGAAACCACCAAAGAGGACTTTGTAACCTCAGCACTCAACAACTATTTTGTCTCTCTCGTGAAGACCAAGATGTTAAAACAAAAAGTCTAAGGGAACCTAACCTACAAAGTGTTACGGATGAGAGAAAAAAATTTCTCCAGGAAAATTCTCTTCAGTAGGTCGAATAAATAATAGTGGGATTGATTGATTACCCATTGCTACAAAATAAAAGATCAGTTTTTTTATTGTTTTCCAACTGGTCTTTTTCTTTTCCCTTCTAAATAATCACGGAGATATGAATTGACTCTTTTTTCAACTTTTATTTTGTAGATGATTAAAGAACCATCCTTAAAAAGATGGTTCTTTTTTTTTGTTAATTAACACCTCCAATCTTTAATCCTTGATCGACTAAAGATTTTGTCCACCACTTCATAAAGTCTCTTCTCTCAGGGAGAAAGACTGTATTGTCGTATGCTCCAGAACTACCTTGCTTGTGTTCTGTATGACCTATTTGTCGAAGGATAATATCCCTCGGAAACCTTCCTACTTCTTGCCCTGCGGTCACTAAGACATCCCTCCAACCATGAGCAGTTAATCTTCCTTGTCCAAGTAATTTTTGGATGTGGGAATTAATTGATTCAGGAGATAAATGTATAAAGTTTTTTCCTTCAGGAGATTTAAAAACATATTTTTGATAACCATTAATTACTCTTAAAATTTCAAGAATTTGATTAATTTCAGGAGTAATTGGAATTAGATGGTCATAGTTTTTATCATTCCTAAATTTGAGTTTTCTTTTCAAACCTTCAGTCGAAGCAGGGATCCTAATTAGTTGATTTTCTTCATCAATCCAATTCCACTCCATACGAACTACAGCACTTGATCTGACTCCGATCATCAAGTGCATTTGAGTTGCTAATTGAACAAGAATAGAAGTATTACTTTTATTCTCATGCAATAAATTTAGAAATTCTGGAACCTCATTCCAATCAATAGTTGGATTACTTTTTGGGATATGTCCAACTCCTTCAGTCATTGGTTTTCTTGTCGCAGGGTTTTGTCCTTCAGGCATTAATGCTTGATCCATTGCAAAGTTGAATAGTTGCTTCAACAATGTTCTGAGTCTCCCTGCCTGATCGTATCGACCAGTTGCTTCCCAATGTCTTTGCATATCCAGAACAAGAGTTCGTCCTCCGTTTTGCATTTCAAAGTTCTTAATTGGTAGATCATGTCCAAAGTAATCAAGAATTTGTTTTAAACGATTTCTTCTTGAAATCCATGTTCTTTCAACAATAGTTTTTTGGTAATGTTTGCTGAATAAATCAATTAATTCTTTAAGAGAAATATTCTTAGACGTTCTATCAAGTCCTTTATTTTCAAAGAATAATTGTGGAGTCAAATCATTCTTAATCGACCATTCTTTGATTTCTTCCCATTTATTGAGAACTTGTTTTGGATCGTTTTTCTTTTCATCAAAGACACCCAAAGAAATATATTGAGTTTTGCCTTTTCTTCCTCTTGGATAACGCATCCTTCCTTCAAACCTTTTGCAGTTTTTGGGTTGAGGTTCAACGATTAGATATAAACCAGTTCGCTCCTGAACTGGTATTACTTTCTTGTGAGTTTTAGATTTTGTCCTTTTAATTTTGGTAATAGAGAGCATTAGTATTCATCCTCAGTTTGTTGAAGTATTACTACTGACTTATGAATCCCCCATTCGTACTTTTCATAAGGCAATTCCTCATACTCTTTTTCAGTTAATCCGACAGGATAAGTCTTATAAGGTTTATGTAAAAATCCAAGATTTTTAATTAATTCATCCAAATTCATAGATATTATTTCGACAGATTCCTCAACCATTAAATTATCAGTACCCCATTGGAATCCCTCAGTTTCAACCCTTACTAAGTATCTTTGATTTTTAAGAAACATTTTTCCTCTTTCGAATTGAAATTTGTTCCTTTTAAGTTGATCTTCTAATTTTTTGTTTTTAGTCATTAGTTTTCCTCAAGATTCTGTTACTGCATACATCCCATATGACGTTTCCTAAGTGTCTTGTTCTTTGGTTATGAACAAGTAAATATTCGCAATCTTCATCAGTTAATGTCTCAACCATTTGTTTTGCGTAATTTCCAATTTTTTGGTTGTATGAAGTCATTTGTGATACCTCAAGAAATATTCTGGATCTGTTTTTTCTGAAAGTGATTCCTTCAGTTTTGGGATAAGTGCTTCAAAATATTGAATCTGCTCAAGATGAGATTTTGTTCTTTTTGTTCTTCTATCCATTTGGTAAGCATAAAATTCATTAATTAATCGAAGTAACTGCTCATAAGACCAAATGATTTCTTTTAATGCACAAGTCTCACCTCTATACATTTGAAGAGATTCTTCATTAGTAACTTTCATTTGACTTCCTCCAGAACTGGTTCAACGTACTTGCGGTAGTTAGTATCAAGATCTATTCCTGAATGATTCTGAATTTGATAAGAAGTTATTTCTTCAGGACTCATACCTTTCTTGATCTCTTTCTTCCAATCGTTAATTCTTTTAGTTGTATATCCCAACGTTTCTTTTCTTTCTTGGATATATCCATGAAGAGATCTGAGAGATGTGAAATATGGAAAGACTTTAATTTGGTCAAGAATTTTCTTTCTATTTTCAAATTGTTTTTTTCCTTTTTTATTCCAAAAATCCCTTCTCACTCCCCACATTAGAAGTTTCCAAAATTCAGAATTTACCAAGTAACGATTAAGACGGGGATTTTTTTCTGGAATCGTAAAATATTTTTCATCTCCTTTTTCAAAAATAAACCAATCTCCAAAATCATCTGGGAGTTGATCTGAGTGCAATAATTCTGCAAAATTTTCAATTAATTTCATTAGTAGTTTTCCTGATAGTGTTTTCTTAATTCGTATGTTTTATATCCGACCTTTTTAGGTGTGATTTTTACTCTTTTTGGGAAAAGACCATTCTTTTCCATGCGAGTAAGTGTTGATCTTGACGTAGAGAACACATTACATGTCTCACTAATAGTCAAGAAATACCTATCCAAAGGTATTGGAGACCTTAAGTCTTTCATTTTTTTTCTATGGGTTAAGTTGACTGATATTTGCTATAAAAAAGTTCAAAACTATGAACTTATTACATTCAAAAGATGCTTTCGATTACTCTAACTGCTTATCCCTTTTGATAGTAATATTATAGCACAAACTTCAGTCCCTGTCTACCTTTTGGTCGAATCTCATCTTTTTATTTTTAGGGTTTGCTAACTGTAAATAATCCATTTGTGTTTGGGATGTGTTTGGGACAATATGACTTTTCTGGCGTATTATTAATTCAAATCAGTTCAGGACTATTCATTCTGAATGGACTCTATGGACACCCCCTCCGTTCAAATAAAGAGAACCTAATAATAAAAACACCTTTCTGAAACGTTTTTGTTAGGATAAATTTTATTTAAATTATGAATAAAGGATTTGCCACAGATAATTTAATATCCAAAAAATCAAAAAAAAAAGTTATTTCAAATGAACCGCAAGGAAGATTAATATCATGGTCTCCTTGGCCACCTGCTAATTTTCAAACACGATATCCTGCTTTCCCTTTTGTTCTCACAATATTGATTATAGTAATCGGGCAATGGTACATTTCTCTACTAAGGTGACCCTAAACTGTTTTTTTTAAATTAGGGTGAATTAAATTTGAGAATTTATTTTGTTTTTTTCAATTTTATTATTTGCCCACTTTCAAGCGGCAATCATCCCAATATTATTAGGTATTAGATCGATTAATAAATTCAAACATATAAGCAAGAACAAATTGATACCTTTCGGTTTTATTTTTTTAGGATTGGCATCGATTTCTGAAATGATAGATCATACCCAAACATCTTGGATTTATGTAGATCACTCCTCTTTATTGAATTGGTTATTTTATTCTTTCCTATCTTTAGGTCTAACATGTTTATCTATATCAGTTATTAAAAATAAATTTATTCAAAAAGCTAATATTTGTATTTCTTTATGTTCAATAATCTCATATTTTTCTTTTGATAAAACTATTTCTCTCCTTTTTCAAGTAATAATAAGTATCCTTCTAATTATAAATTGGCAAAGAGTTTTTAAAGATTGGCTATTTATTCTTTACCCAATATTTGGTATTATTTTCACGACTTTCTTTGGCACAAGGCTCTCAATTAGTGGCGATCAATTTTGGCATGTTTTAATAGGCCCATCTGGAACAATTAGTGTTCTTATCTTTTATTTAGTATTAAAGAGATCGGAGAAAAAATTTACTTAAGATTCTTATGAAAATATTTGTATTTATAAGTTTTATAGTGTGCTTAGTCACAATATTTTCTCCAGTTGAAATCTTTGCTGATACGGCACTTGATGTTTATATGAATGATTTTTATTCTAAATCGAATGAAGCTAGCCAGATTCTTAAAGAAATCGAAAGCAGTCTAAAAGAGGGATCAAGAAAAAAAGTATGCTCTAGGCAAAGAGAGGCAGCGAGATTAGGTCTATTAGCTAATAAATCATTAATTAAAGCCTTTGAAATAGAGGGGGCTAATCCGCCAATGCAAGCGATAAAGGCAAGTCAACAAAGATGGGAATCTATTCTGAATGAGTGCTAAAGAAAGTCAGTAAATCTAAAAATCTTTTTAAATTTGCATTCTTACAGATTTACTAATTAAGGGAATTTCAGGTTCAACTCCATAAATACATTGAGAAATCGAATAAATAAAAATACATAGTATAAATATAAAAATTATTGAGCCTAATTCAACTATGGGAAATATTCTCAAGAGATATGAAATTATTATCAAAGCAATATCGATAAGTAATGCTTGGCATGCGTTATATCTAACGAAATAGGGGACATTTGGATTTCTTACTAATCCAGCAAACAGAATTATAAATAATAAAAAACTACCAAAAGGCAAAGATTTTTCAATTATTGCTATCGGAAAAGTTAGTAATAATAGTATTTTTAAAAATGAATATTTATAGAACAAATAATATCCAAAAGGTATTGATGCCTTTAATGGCAAAGTATATAAAAATACTGATGAGAGTCTTTGGAATATTTGATTCAATATGTTATTGAAATTTCGTATTCATATTTTAACCTAATTTTTTGAACTTAATAAAAAGACTACTTTCGAAAAAATCAACTTTGGCAGATGGTTATTAAATATTAGATAATTGATTCAGGTTCATAATTCAAAATGCGTATCCTACATACAATGTTGAGGGTTGGAGATTTAGATAAATCCATTGATTTCTACGTCAATAGATTAGGAATGAATTTATTACGAAAAAAGGATTACCCTCATGGAAAATTCACTTTGGCATTTGTTGGTTATGGATCAGAAAAAGAAAACTCAGTAATTGAATTAACTTATAACTGGGACAAAAAGTCTGAAGACTATGAGCTTGGAGATAAATATGGTCATATAGCTATTGGAGTAAAAGATATTCATCTAATTTGCCAAAGATTAGAAAAAAATGGTTGTAAAATAACGACCAAACCTAAAACAATGAAAAACAGTACTACTGTCTTGGCTTTTGTTGAGGATCCTGATGGTTATAAAATTGAACTTATTGAAAGAGATTAAAGGCTCAAAAGTTTTTAATTAAATAAACAAATAATTAAAATTTCATAAGATTTAATTATCAAATATATCGTTTTCAATTAGCGAAAAAATACCTCTAAAATCACATTGGATGGATTCTGCAGTTTCAATTTTTGTAAAAGATTATTTCTAAGACGAGGAATTATTAAAAATAGAATTAAAACTTTAAACAATCTATATTTAATCTATTTAGAATTCATAGACAATCTATATAGATTTATATATCATAGAATTATCTTATAAAGCTTATGCCTAGTAATTGGTCAAAAATAAGAGATGAATGGCTCGATAGAACCGCAGTTGCGAAAGATGATGCTAAATGGGCATTAGAAGCTTTAATTAATTCCGAAGAAGAGTTGTTTGAAATAGAACAAAAAATAAAGAATAAAGAGGACGCTATAAGCCAAGTAAAATTTTTGAAGAAAAAGGTTAAAGAAACTATTTCCTCTAAAGAAATTAGTCTCGATGATATTGCATTAAATACTTCAAATTCAAACAAAGTACAGATCTCAGTACCATCAAATCTTACTTATCTTTTGAAAGTATGGGCCGCAGCAGAAGGAAGAGATCTATCAAGTGTTGCTTTTCAATGTTTAGAAACTGGTATAAGGGAAATGAAAAGCAAAGGTTCAATACCTTCAATAGCAGTGAATAGATATGACTCGGCCTGTCAAAAGAGGATTGCATTAGCAGAAGTAAACAATCTATTGGAGAAATACGAATTAGCTCAGGATGAAATCAAATAATTATGAATAACAGAAAAATCATTAAAGGATACAAAACATTAATATCATCAAGATTTAATGTAGATACTTCTATGGATAATTCTGAAGATGGAATAATTTATACTCTTTATTCTGATGCATTAAATTCACTTAAAGTTGGTTTTGCTGAAAATGATAAGTTACTAGAAAAAAAATTATCAAGTGACGCATTGATATTATTGGATATGAAAAAAGGCAAAAAGAAAGATCTATGTTTACTAATAACCACTTTAAAAGAACTTGGCATCAAATATTCAGACAATTTTTATTTCAAATACTCAGGTTCTTTAATGAAACATTTATCTATTTTAGGTTGGCCTGTTGGAAGATCACTTTATAAACAAAGAAAGATTAAAAAAGAACTTGTATGTGCATAAATTTAAATGTAATCGCACTCTAAAGTTTCTCTTGTTTCTCTATTTGTAATTGGATTAGTTCCAGTAGCACTTTCACAAAATTTCCTAATAATATCTTTTGGCAAAAAAACATTTGTGAAGTCTGCACCTTGTATTTTTACATTTTCAAACTGGGTACTATAAGCAAAAGAATCCTCCAAGTTAGTATTTGATAAATCTGTTCCATCTAAAACAGCCGAGTCTAAAGTTACTTCTCTTAAGTTGGAGTTACTTAAATTAGTATCTTTCAATTTTGCTCCATAAAGAGTCGCATTTTGGAGCTCACAACCTGACAAATTTGCGTCTTGTAAATCAGTCAAATAGAAAGTTGCTCCTTTTAAATCAGATCCAGAAAAATCAGCCCCTACCAAAGATTGCTTACCATAATCTAACGCAGCGAAGCTTCTTGAAGGGAGGGTTAAAACAACTATTAAAAAAGTTAAAATTATAAATCTCATTTGTTTGAGTAGTATTTTAATAAATTCTAACTTCTTAAGCTGAAATCTAAAAATTAATTATTTACTGAATGCTATATTTATTGAAATAGCAAATCACGAAATAGGTTTTGGATATAAGTCCTTATGATGCAATTGTTGTTGGTTCTGGAGCTACAGGAGGAATAGCAGCACTTACATTAGCAGAACAAGGGATCAAAGTTTTAGTAATAGAAGCAGGGCCTCAAGTTAAAAGGCATGAAGCTAGTAATCATGAGCCCAAAAGTACATTAAAAAGATTATCAGGGGTGATAACAAAAAAGCATGCCAATCAGTGCAAACATCCTGGTTACTGGAAAAATAATCCTGACTTATATTCAGATGAATTGAAGCATCCTTATGACTTCCCAAAAAAAAAGCCATTTCTTTGGACACAAGGTAAACAATATGGGGGAAGATCATTAACTTGGGGAGGCATAACATTAAGACTTGCCTCAGAAGACTTTCATCCTGCTAAAAAAGACGGATTCGGCCCAAACTGGCCTATTTCATACGAAGAAATTTCCCCGCACTACGATTTTATTGAAAATTTCTGCGGAATTTATGGACGAAAAGATGATATCAAGGAGGTCCCAAACGGTAAATATATTGGTGAAATTCCTCTTACAGAAAACGAAAATGTTTTTGGCAGCAAAGTTAAATCAAAATTAAACTATCCATTTATCCAATCAAGAGGATTTGACCGTAATTCATCTGTAAAAGAAAAAAATTGGCCCAAGTCCTCTAGCGTAGGAAGCTCTTTAAAAAAAGCATTAGATACTGGAAATGTACAAATAATCTCTAATTACCTAGTGGAGTCTTTTGAGATTAACAAGATAACAGAGCTTGCCTCAAAACTAACGATTGTAAACCTAGAAAATGGACACAAAGAAGTATTGGATTGTGATTTAATTCTTCTTTGCGCATCAACAATTTCAACACTGAGAATATTACTGAACTCAGAATACAAATCAAATTCCTTAGGGTTTAAAGATAATTCTGGGAAATTAGGTAAATACCTAATGGATCACATATCTATCTGTAGATTTTTTTCAGTCCCAAAAGCAAAAAACTCAGATAAATCACTAGATAATCCTTCCGATCTTTCTGGAGCAGGCAGCTTCTTTATTCCTTTTGGTTCAAATTTACCAGAAATTGACGACATAAATTTCCATAGAGGTTATGGAATCTGGGGGGCAATTGATAGATTAGGTATACCTAAATTCTTACAAAAAGACGCAAACAAATCCATTGGCTTTCTTATCGCACATGGTGAAGTTCTTCCTAGAGAGAAAAACTCAGTTTCTCTCTCAAGAAAAACAGATGAATGGGGAATACCAATTCCCTACATTGAATTCGCATGGAGCGAGAATGAGTTAAATATGGCAAAACATATGGAAAAAACAATACAAAAATCAGTCAAAGCTGCAAATGGAAAAATAAAAAATATTGATGAACTAATGAATATTCCATTAGGGAGTTTATTTACAAAAAATTTGATAGCACTTTCAAGTAGTCCTCCTCCTCCTGGATATTATATTCATGAGGTAGGGGGAGCACCAATGGGGTTAAATGAAGAAAATAGCGTAGTTGATAAATTTAATAGATTGTGGAGATGCAAGAATGTACTGGTACTAGATGGAGCATGCTGGCCCACATCATCTTGGCAAAGCCCCACACTTACAATGATGGCCTTGAGTAGAAGAGCCTGTTTAAATATTAAAAAGACTTAGAGGGTTTAAATAATTGATTTAAATAAATTTCTGAGACAGAATTATCTGTACAACCGTTTTGAACGAGAAAAGTAGCTAATGCTGAATTTATAAGCTTATATTGATCCCAAGTCGGGTTACTTAATACGAAATCTTTCATAGTGTTATAAAGAGTTTCTGAAAGCTCTGTTTCTAATGAGACTTTATTCGAAGAGCACTCTACGTGTTTCTTATCAGTTAAATTTGTTTGGCTGATTGGATCCATAAATTTATTTTTCTACATCAACAATAATGATATTTTTTTCTAAAAATATCAAGAAAAATCTTCTGATAAACTTTTCAGATTATCAAATAAGACTCATGTTATAGGTCGGTTTTTAAAAAACTTCTTTTTCAAATAATGAAATTGAATAGATCTTAAAAAAATGTCAACAATAATGTTGAAGTCCTGTTTTTTTTGAAAAATACTGCCATTTCTAATGCAGTGTGGATTTGGACGTGGAAAACAACCTGCAAATTGTGGAAAATCTAGCTCAAAATACTTTCACGATTTTACATTAAGAATACTTATATGTACTGAGTCTATTAAGACTTAGTCGAGAAAGAGACAGGTGATTCATTGTTTTCAACGGATTTTCTTAAGATTTAGTCTTTATCAGGCAAGCGAAGCGTGACAGGTCCTAAAGGGTGTTTTGAATTTGGGTAAATACTATGGTGATGGTGATGGTGATTATGTTCATGTTGATGCGCCTCTACATGTTCATGTTCTAAGTAATCACCTCCTACTGTGTCTGATTTTTCCTGATTATGAGTTGGGATTTGATTTTGTATTTCACAAGCACCATTACATTCAGGATCACATAAATCACAGCTGATACCCAAGCCCTCTACATGGTCATGATGACTTTCTTGTACCATTCCAACTTCTTTCTCAAAGCCAAATAAATTTGATCTATATTTACAAGTTGAGCAATTCATGAAATTATTACCTTTGTTATTAAGAATCTCTTCAATCCTTTCTACAAAAGTGTCGACCACATAAGACTGCGAAGAAAGATATTTTGCATGTATAAATGAAATATTTGGATTATTAATCGCAACTAAATCACTTTGCCTTTTTATTCTTGTAACAAGGACACCTGAGAAAAGGAAATAAGGGAAAACAATTATATTTTTATAACCAAGTCTCACAACATTGTTCAAGCCAGGTTCAACAAGAGGGAAAGTTACTCCAGAAAAAACTGTTTCCCCCCATCCTAAACCAATACCCTCTACGATCATTCTCGTAATTTTTGAAACATTGGAATTCGCATCTGGGTCAGAAGAGCCTCTACCTACAACAACTAATAATGATTCTTCAGGTTTGAGATTATTATTTTGTTTAAATACATCTTTGACTCTTTCACAAGCTGCACTAATCATTAAATTATTAATACCTAATTCTCTTCCATAAATTATTTCAATTCCTGTTTTACTTGAATAATTCATAAGCAGGCTAGGTATATCATTTTTTACATGGCCAGCAGCGAAAAGCATTGCAGGTATTGCAATTATTTTCTTTATAGAAAGATCTTTTAACTTGTCTAAAGCATCAACAATCGAAGGTTTAGCAAATTCCAAGAAACCATATTCAACTAAAAAGTTTGGATATCTTTTTTGGATTAAATTAGTTAATTCTTGAAATTCAGTAATGGCTAGTTTATTTCTACTCCCGTGTCCACAAATAAGTATCGCGACTTGATTACTTAACTTCGAGTCTAAATTATCCAAATTCAAATTATTACTTATACCATAATAGTAAAGAACAATATAATGTAGTGAAAAAAAAAACTTGCTAGAAGTTCCTAATATTAACTCAAAGGATGCAAAATTAAAGAAAGTAATTTATGACGTTGAAGACTCCTTGTTTTATGGAGATAACTATTCTAATGAAGAATTCAAGCACCTTTGCGTATGTAGTGGAGGTACAACCTCTAGCTGTGCAAAAAATGGTTTTACAACTCTTGATCTAAGAAAAAATTACAGCAATATTCAACTAGATAGAAAAACCAATTTAGTAACAATTGGAGGAGGAGTAATAATGGGGGATCTACTAAATCATTTACAAAAACATAATCGAAGTTTTCCAATCGGACTTTCTAAACTGCCTGGAGCAGGCTATATACTTACTGGTGGAGTAAGCCCGCTCAGTAGAGCCTACGGATTAGCCATTGATAATATTGAATCAATTAAAGGTTTCTTGGGAAATGGCACATTTATTTCTTTAAAAAAAAATCAAATAAATCCAAAAGAAAAATTGATTTGGGAAGCAATTAAAGGCGCAGCACCCTTCTTTTCAATTATTACCGAAATAGAACTTAAGACTATCCAATCTAATCCAATAAAGGTTATTGAAGGATTTGTAAATCTAAATGAACTTTCAGAAATAATAAAACTATCAGAGGAATTTCCAGAAAATATTAGTCTTCAATGGATTTATGCCCAAAAAATCTATATATATATTTTTGCTGAACTCAAAAATAATTTAGAGGATAAAAGAACAGAAGAATACTTAATGTTTCTAGACAAATTTCCAGCCTTAGAAAAAAAATTTTATGAGAACTTTAACAAAATTAATTTTTTTCCAAGGGAATTGAATTTATATGAGCTGAATGCAAATAACCATTCTGAAGTAATTAGTCTTCTTGGAGAAGATTTAAAAAATGATATCCCAATTTTCATAAAATGTTTGAGTGAAATAATGGATAATAAACCTAATAATTCCTGTTATATTGCTTCTCAACAATTAGGTGGCAAAACTAAAAAGTTAAATCATGGCTCAAGCTTTTTTGTTCATAGAAAAAGTACTTGGAAACCATGGATATATGCATCATGGAAAAAAAATGATCTTCAGGAAAAAAAAGTCGCTCTGGAATGGATTTATAAATCATGGAGCAAGCTAAAAAGGTTTTATCCAAATATTCACTTAGCCCAATTGCATAATCATTTGAATTCTCATGAAGAAGAAATTAAATTAGCCTTCGGAAATAGAATGAATGAATTAAAAACTTTAAAGAATATTTTTGACCCACAAGGTATTTTGCCTCCTTTATGAGGTAACTTCTTAATTATAAAGAAACTTAAAATGTCAAATTTCTCAAGATATTTATCAAAAAATTGGTTAGATGATCCAAAGTCAAATATTCTCTCTGGCTTAGTTGTTGCTTTTGCAATGATCCCAGAAGCAATTGCTTTTTCAGGTATAGCTGGTGTAGATCCTAAAGTTGGCCTTTTTGGTGCATTTTGCTTATCTATAACAATTGCGATTGTTGGAGGAAGAAGGGGTATGATCACTTCAGCCACAGGTTCAACAGCTCTTTTAATGACTGGACTTGTTGCTTATGGAGAATCAAAAGCTCCTGGATTAGGAGTCCCCTATCTTATTGCAGCTGGAATATTAACTGGAATATTCCAAATTCTTTGGGGATATTTAAGACTCGCTTACCAAATGCGATTCGTGCCAACAGGAGTATTAAGTGGATTTGTAAATGCATTAGCACTTTTAATATTTCAAGCACAACTACCTCAGTTAGGAATAGGTATTAAAGAATCAAAAGGATTAGTTGAACAAACTATAAGTCAATATCCAGTTAACTCTCAGATTCCAGTAGTTTGGATTCTTGTAATCCTAGGATTAGTAATTATCTATGGGCTTCCAAAAATCACAAAAGTAGTCCCATCTCAACTTATCGCAATAGTGGTGATTACTCTTATAAGCATATTCTTTAATCTAGATGTACCAACAGTTAGCGATTTGGGTAAATTACCTGATGGATTACCAAGTATTTCTCTTCCTTTTGGATCAATAGAAAATGGGAAAGTACCTTTTAGTCTTGAAACATTAGGGGTAATTTTACCAACTTCACTTGCAATATCTCTCGTTGGTTTAATGGAAACCTTTTTAACTCAAGATATCTTAGACGATGTAACTGATACAAGTTCTAATAAAAATAAAGAAGCAAGAGGACAGGGAATCTCCAATATTGTGGCATCCTTATTTGGTGGAATGGCAGGATGTGCCTTAGTTGGGCAATCTGTAATGAATACTGAAAATGGTGGCAAATCTAGATTATCAACCCTCTCCTCAGGTATATCTTTACTTATTATGATTATCCTCTTGAAGTCTTGGATTGGAGCAATACCAATGGCTGCTTTAGTAGCAATCATGATAACGATCGCAATAAGTACAGCAGATATAAATGGATTAAAAAATATTAGAAAGATACCTAAAAGCGATACTGCAGTAATGCTTATGACATTTGCAGTCACAATGCTTACAAAACCTCATAATCTTGCACTTGGAGTTATTGCAGGAGTTGCATTAGCTGCAATTCTTTTCAGCAGAAAAGTCGCAAAAGTTATAACTGTCTCAAGAGCTAAAGAAAATAATTTGATTACCTACAAAATAAAAGGACAATTATTTTTTGTAAGTAAAATTTATTTTTTACAAGGATTTGATATTCATGAACATCCTGAAAATATTGTAATTGATATGTCTTTAGCTCATATTTGGGATCAAAGTGGCGTTGTTGCTCTTGAGCAAATTATTAGAAAATTCCAGAATGGTGGTTCTAAAGTTGAAATTGTAGGATTAAATAAAGAAAGTCTTAACTTATTTGAAAGACTAGGTGGTATTGAAAGCGCTCATTAAAAAAGTTAATTAAGACTTACTTGTTGATAACAAAACCAAAGCCATTGCTGAAAAAGCAAATTCCTATGAGATCTCCAAGCGGTTTTTGAACTATTTAGATCAAAATTTTCAGGAGGAGGAACATCTCCCTTTTCTTTGTCTCTTTCAATTTCACTAATAATTCTATGCACAGTATATTCAGGATGACCTAAATGCATAAGTTGTTTTTGATCATTAGATTCAAATATTGTATATCCAACTTTTTCTCCATAGGCCAACAAATTCAATTTCCCTTCTTTTTGGGCATTCTCCATTTCCAAATCTGGTAATCCCGCAAATCTACTTTGAGGACATATAAATTCATCATCTTGTGTACCCATCAAAGGGTGACCAGGAACAAGACTTTTTAAAGGGAATACCCCAAATAATTTCCTATCAAAAACATGCTTATGAACCCCTGCCAAATAAGCTAGCGCGAAGCCCGCCCAACATAATCCAAGAGTACTCGCACAAGAATTTCTGGCTTCATTTACAATTTTCACAAATTCATTCCAATACTTAACCTCCTCAAATGGTAGGTGTTCAATAGGTGCTCCAGTAATAATGATTCCATCTAACGGTTCTGGATTATTTGCTTCTTCCCAAGTTATGTATAGATTATTTAGATGATTAAGATCCCACGTTTTATAAGAGTGAGTTTCAAGCTTTATCCAAACTGGCTCAATTTGAAGAGGAGATAACCCAAGTGGATGTAGTAAGTTAAATTCATACTGCTTGCCAAGAGGCATGATATTCAATATACCAATCCTAAGAGGACGTATATCCTGTCTTTTTGCTAATTCTGGTTCGATCCAGGATATATGATTTTTCTCAACATCCCTTATCTTGTGATAGTTGCTAGGAATTATTAAAGCCAATAAATCTCCTTTCCTATGTAATTTGTGAAAGTGCTTGTTCGAAATCTGCTTTTATATCATCAATATGCTCAATTCCTACAGAAACTCTTACCATCGTGGGAGTAACGCCTGCAGATAATTGTTCTTCTTCAGATAATTGCTGATGAGTTGTTGAAGCCGGATGAATTACTAATGTTTTTGAATCACCTACGTTAGCAAGGTGGCTGGCTAATTTTAAGGAATCGATAAATTTCACTGCATTTTCATAACCCCCATCAAGAGAGAACATAAGCATGCAACCCATTCCCCTTCCAGTAGTATATTTTTTGGCACTTAAGTAATATGGATCAGATTCAAGGCCAGGGTAATTAACACTACTTACATTAGAATTAGAATCCAACCATTTTGCTAATTCAAGAGCATTAGAAGTTTGTCTTTCTATTCTTAAACTTAGAGTTTCCAAACCCTGTAATAACAAGAAAGAATTAAAAGGGCTTTGAGCGGATCCCCAGTCTCGCAGGCATTCGAGTCTTGCTCTTAACGCAAAAGCTATATTTCTATTATCAGGTACTCCCAAAGATTTGCAGATATCACTACCAAAACCAAAAGCATCCCAATGAACGAGCCCATGATAAGCAGCGCTTGGCTCACTCATTAGTGGAAATTTACCATTTCCCCAATCAAAGGTGCCTGCATCAACAATAACCCCTCCGATACTTGTCCCATGACCACCGATCCATTTTGTTGCACTTTCTACAACAACATCGGCTCCAAAATCAATTGGTCTTATTAAAGCACCACCTGCACCAAGGGTATTATCCACTATTAAGGGAATTCCATTTTCCTTCGCCAGAGCAGAGAGTCCCTCAAAATCTGGGATATTGAACCGAGGGTTTCCCATTGATTCTACATAAATTGCTTTGGTTTTATCATCAATTTTATTTCTAAAACTATCGACACTATCACCATCAGCAAATTTAACTTCTATTCCTAATCTTGGAAATTGTACTTTAAATTGATTGTAGGTCCCACCATAGAGAAAAGATGTAGAGACAAAATTATCCCCTGCTGTCATGCAGTTCACGATTGTCAAGAATTGAGCAGCTTGACCTGAAGATGTTGCAAGTGCTGCCATACCTCCTTCCAAAGCTGCCATCCTTTTTTCGAAAACATCTGTGGTGGGATTCATAAGTCGAGTATAAATATTTCCAAATTCTTTTAATCCAAAAAGATTCGCTCCATGCTCGGCATTATCAAAGACATAGGAACTAGTTTGATAAATGGGTACTGCTCTAGAATTTGTAGTTGGATCAGGTACCTGACCTGCATGTAACTGAAGAGTCTCGAACTTTTGGTTGCTCAAAATTTTTAAATAATCCTATTATCTATTTAACTTAAAAATGTACAAAAAAAAAACAAAAAAAAGATAAATATTTATAAATCCTTTTTTAATGAAGGGTAATTATCTTTCATATATAAACTCAAATCCTCTTTTATCTCCGATCTAAGTTTCTCAATATTTGCAGAATCAATTATTGGAAAAGTTTTATTAGCCTCAGGATCTTTTTCAGTAATTGATTTCCAATTCTTACCAACATCTTTTTCTGAGTTGTTTAGAACCTCATCAAAATTGAAAACCTTATCGTTGTTTTTAGCGTCAAATTCGCTAAAAGCTTTATTGATTAGCTCTTTTCTATTTTCGAATAGATTCTTGGCTTTTAAAGTATCTGGAAGACCCATAACTGGTTGTAATTCCTTAAGAAGTTTTATTTCCTCTTCAATTAGGAGTTTCCAAACACCATGTTTATTTTTTGGAAGATTAGAATTACTAAAAATATTAATTTCATCGAGGTAAAAATTTAACCATAAATAATATGATTTTTCTTCAATAGTTTTTTTTACGGATGTCTTTTTATTTTGGATCTTTGGGAGTAACTTTTCTGCTTTCTTTAAAAACTGTCTATCTTCTCTTTCTAAATTTATTAATCCCCATCTTTGACTGTAGTCCCATAAATCTTCGTATCTTGTCAAGTCTTCTTGATTCCAGCCAAGAGCTTTCAGTTCATGAGAACGATGTGATAATTCCTTTTTCAAAAAAATACTTTTAAAATCATAATAAGTCTAACCCCGCAATCAATATTAGTAAATAAATAAAGAACTTAGCTTTTTAGCAAATTAAATAAACAATCAATTATTAAAATAATTATTGATAATTTTCAATACATTGATATAGCTTGGATATTTTTTAGAAATTTGATTACTATATTCATTTTTTTTAATATCATTTTCCTCTTTTTTAATAAACAATTTATCATAAAGGTTTTCAATATCATTAAAAAGATAATCTCCTTTTAATTTTTCATTTAGTTCTAAAGATAATTCAGATTTCACAGATTCTTGGCAAAAATTAGTAATCTCTTCTGAACTAATTAAAACCTTATAAATTTCTTTTTTTTCTTCTGAATTAGCATTAAAACATAAATAAATAAGATTAATCATTGAACAATTATTATTTTTGATTTTGAATTCTTTATAAATATCTGGCCAAAATTTTAAAGATTTTAGACCTTCTAAACCTCCTTGACTGAGTGAGTATTTTTTACACCAATTTATAAATTCTGAGACATCTTTTGGACATCTATTGAGTTGCAAAAGCATATCTGATAAAACTTGTCCTGCTTGGAAATTCCGTGTTGGTTTTCCTTCAGTTGGTAAAGTCATACTCCCTAAGACATCAGCCTTAACAGCATTTAATTGAGAAAAAGTATAATCCCCTTTTTCGAAAAATTTATCATTAATTTTTTCCTTTGCACTAATTATTTCTTCACCATATCCAAGTTCCTTTAATGAAATATATTTATTGTTATATTGATTTTCTTTTCTAACTTGTAATGATACTGATGCGGCCTGATCTAAACATTGTGTTAACAAAATCGTATTAATGGTAGGTAGCATCCCTGGCTTATCGGAATGAAAGTTATTTACAAAACCTGCAAATATGGATGATATATTTTTTATTGATTTTATGTATTGACATTCAATATTATGAACTCCTGGAGAAACTTGGATTTTTGGTGACAATTGATTCAAAATTCGAGCCCCTATTAAAGCAGTTAGGGCATCAGGATGGCAGAAATTCGCAGTAAAACTATCATTTGGATTTCTTAAAGCTCCGTGACGATGAAATCCTGTAAAAAAAGCTAAATTTGGATATTTATTACAGAGAATAAAGGGGTTTTTGTTTTTATTATCAATGCAAAAAGAACCAACGAGACAGCCAATTACCACATTTTCTCTTTTTAAAGTTTTTCTAAGTTTTAAAGCATATTTAACATCATCTTGTATGTGGTTACTGTTTGAAGAAAGAATAACAATTTTACATTCCAAAAGAAGATCTTTTAGATCAAAAGACTTTCTTATTCCCTCTGAAGAATAATGTCCCATTCTCTTAATCTTTTCAATAGCCTCATTATCCATATCAGAAAGGACATCATTTGAGAAAGCGCCTAACAAATCTCTATCTTCCCTAGGAGCTAAGAGAATATTATTTGAATTTCCATGCATAGCACAGTTATATGCTAATGATGCAGGATATAAACCAACACTGTAGAATCCAACTTTGCTGTTCTCTAAATCTTCAATAAATGAATAAAAATATTTTTCATCATTTAGATTTTCTATAAAATTATTTTTCATTTTTGGAAATTCTTGATAATTTTTTAATTTCTAGCCCATACCAACATTTTTCTACATTAATGCAATTCTTGACCATAGCAAATTATTTATTGTAAATATTGAATTTTTTAATTTATAATTTCACTGATATATAGAAATTAAATTAAAAGAGAAATAATTATAAATATGGAATATATGAAAAGTAATTTAAAGGCACAAAAACAATTAATTTCTTCTAAAAATATTTTAATTATTCAAGATATTGACGGAGTTTGCATCCCTTTAGTTAAAGATCCAATGACTAGAGAATTAGAATCGAAATATATCTATGCAGTAAAAGAATTTGCAGAGGAATTCTTTGTATTAACTTGCGGGGAACATGAAGGTCCAAGAGGGGTTAACAGAATAATAGAAAGAAGTTTAAGAAGCACTACTGAGCCAAAAAACAAAGAACTATATTTAAGAGGTTTAGCAGCCTGTGGAGTAGAGTATCAAGATAATAATGGTGAGATAAGTTTTGAAGGAGTCTCAGAAAAAGAACTAAATTTTTTATCTAAAGTACCTAGCCTAATAAGACCAAAGTTTAATTTTATAGTTAAAAATATTTTTCCTGAACTTAGCCAAGAAGACATCAATTTTCACGCAGAAAAATCAATATGTGAAACACGCTTTTCGCCAACGATTAATTTCAATAGTCTATTTGATTTAGTTAAAAATGATTCTGATAAAAGAAAGCTTATTCAAATTAGTTTTGAAAAAATGATGAATGAAATCATCTTTAAAGCTGAATCCGAAGGCTTAGAGAACTCATTTTTCCTGCATATTTCGCCAAATTTAGGAAATAAAAATGGTAAAGAAAGAATTAAACTTTCTTCTAAAGATGATATTGGATCAACAGACATACAATTACTTATTAAAGGAGCAGTTAAAGATTCTGGAGTCTTATTTCTTTTAAATAAATTTATTGAGGATAAAACTGGTAAAGCTCCTTTTGGAAGAAGTTTTAATTTTAGAAACTCTCCAAATTCAATTATGGGAAAAATTGATTTATGCAAAAGTAATATTCAAACAGAAGATATGCCCTTGATAGTAGGAGTTGGTGATACAATAACATCAAAAAAAAAAACTAATGAAAATAATTATTTGAGAGGAGGAAGTGACAGATCTTTTTTAGAATTTATACAAATATTAGGTAATGAATTTGGTATTAATAATAAAATAATTTTTGTAGATAGTAGTTCTGGGGAAGTGGAAAGACCTTCTACAAAAAAAACTGGTTTAACAGGGATCAGCGATCTTTATGACAACTTAAAGTTTGACTTGGTTTTTCAAAATGGTCCCAAAGAATATATAAGTTGGTTTATTGAACTTGCTAATAAGAGATCAAACTTTAAAAAAAATAGTTGACTTTTGAATTTTCAAATGACAATTTATAAATAATAGATTCATGAAAGAAAAATTCCCCACAATATATAAAGAACCTATAGAAACATTGCAAATCAATATAGGTTATAAATGCAATCAGGCTTGTAAGCATTGTCATGTTAATTCAAGTCCTCTAAGGACTGAAAAAATGTCCAATGAGATAATATCTCTCATTCCAAAAATAATTGATAAGTACAAAATCAAGACTTTAGATATAACAGGTGGCGCGCCAGAACTTCACCCAGAATTTAAAACCCTAATAGCTAGTTTGAGCACAAAACAAATTGATATTATTGATAGATGCAATTTAACAATTTTCTTTGAAGAAGGTTATGAAGATCTTCCTCAATTTCTTGCAAAGAATAATGTAATAGTTACTGCTTCGCTACCATGTTATGAAAAAGATAATGTTGAGTTTCAAAGGGGTATTGGGGTTTTTGAAAAAAGTATTAATGCTATAAAAATTCTTAATGATCTAGGCTATGGAAAGAAAGAAAATGGATTGCAATTAAATCTTGTTTACAATCCTGTAAGCCCAATTCTTCCACCCTCTCAGAAAATATTGGAAAAAGATTATAAAAAAATACTATTCGAAAAATATAATATTGTTTTTAATAACTTATACACAATAACTAATATGCCAATAAATAGATATGAAGAATCTCTAAGAAGAGAAGGCAAACTAAATATTTATTACAAATTACTAAAAGAAAATTTTAATGAAAATAATTTAGAAAATCTTATGTGCAAAAAAACTATTAGTGTAAATTGGCTTGGAGAAATTTATGATTGTGACTTTAATCAACAGATAAATTTCCGAGACAATAAAGGACCAAAGACACTTTTTGATCTTTTGGATGAGTCATTTACTTTTGACTACAGGGTAGCTGTAAAAGAACATTGTTTTGCCTGTACTGCAGGTGCAGGATCAAGTTGCGGAGGGACTTTAAGTTAAAATCTGCTAAACGCAATTAGGACATATAGCTCTTACGTTTAAAGAGGATTCAATTAGTTTAAACCCATTAATTTTTGCTGCAACTTTGCCTGCTTCTAAAACTTCTTCATTTTCGAATTCTTCTGTTCTACCACACCTAATACAAATTAAATGATGATGATCAGGTGTTTCATTACTAAGCAACTCATATCTGTGTCCGCCCTCACTGAGTTCTAATTCATGAAGCAAACCCATTTGCACTAAAAGTCTTAAAGTTCTATAAATTGTTGCAAGTGAAACTTTGGAGCTTGATTTAACTAACTTTTCATGTACCTCTTCAGCACTTAGATGCTTTCCAGAACCAATATTTTCAAATAAATTAAGAACCTTAAGCCTTTGAGGAGTTAACCTCTTCCCATCTTTATGTAAACCGTCTCCTAGGGGAGATGTGATGACATTGTATTGAGAGGATAATGACAACAATTAACCCATGGCTATTCTCAATAATAACTATAGATGAGAGTAAAACAACTTTTTGATTTAAAATGTTTACTAAAGTTGTTCAAAATACTATGTTAAATATATCTTTGAATACAAATGATGAAGGGGCATGGAAAATCTTCTGACAAACTATCACCAAAAGTGAATGCTTTACTAATCATAGATGTTCAGGAAAAAATTATAAGAGCAATATTTAAAAAGGATTTAATAACCAAAAACATCAAAAAGCTAATAGATGCATACCAAATTTTAGAAGAAAATATTTTTTTATCTGAACAGAACCCATTCAAATTGGGTACAACGATACCTGAATTATTGCCCAAAAATGGATTTAAAAAAATTGAGAAAATGGAATTTAGCCTAGCCAATATAAAAGGGTTTTTAGAAGAACTTAAAAATAAGAAAATTACAAATTTGATAGTTTGTGGTATCGAAACGCATATTTGTATTCAACAAACAGCCTTAGATTGTTTACAAAAAGGATTTGAAGTTATTCTGGTATCAGATGCTATGAGCAGTCGAAATAGGGTAGATCATGAAATAGCATTGAAGAGAATGATTCAGAAGGGGGCGATCTTAACTACTACTGAATCAATAATTTTTGAATTATGCAAAACTGCGGATAGAAAAGAATTTAAAGAAATTAGAAATATAATAATTAGATAAAGAAAAATCAAGACTGGTTTGTTATCTAGAGATAATTTAAAATTTTATTAAAGATAAATTTTTAAGTTCTATTTGGATATGAAATTAGTTACTGAAAACTTCCTTCTGGCAATATCTATTTTTTTTATTGGAATTTTATTTTCGATAATAATTTCTAAAGTTTCAAAAATATTCTTCAAAAAGATCACCAAACGTACAAAAACAAATTTTGATGATTTTATTTTTGAGGTCATCTCTGGAATTATTAAACCAATAGGTTTTCTCCTCTCATTTTATTTTTCAATTGACTACTTTTTTGCTGATGAAATAAATTTTATCTCTGTATTATTGAATATTCTGAAATTATTTATATTGATAATAATTATAAAAGCTCTCAACAAAGTTTTAATAAGATCTTTAACAGAATCGACATCGAAAATTAATGATTCCTCAATCAGTTCAATGATATCTTCACTTACTCCTTTAATAAAAGCATTAACATGGACTATTGGTTCAATCTTTTTCTTACAAAATATAGGAGTTCAAATGACTGCTATTTGGGCTCTACTCAGTGCAGGGGGTATTGGCGCAGGATTAGCTTTGAAAGATCCAGTTCAGGAGTTTTTTGAATACATAACAATTTTGCTTGATAAACCTTTTCAAAAAGGTGAGTTTATAAAATCTGATGGCGTCCTTGGAATGGTTGAGAGGGTCGGAGTAAGATCCTCAAGAATAAGAAGTATCAATGGAGAAGTAATAGTAATGAGCAACAGCGCCCTTACAAATGGGATCATTTCAAATTACGCACAAATGGAAAAAAGAAGGTTAGTGCATAAATTAGGAGTTGTTTATGAAACCTCTCCAAAACTTATGAAATTGATTCCAATAATAATAAAAAAAATAGTTGAAGAGACAAAAGATGCTTCTTTTGATAGGTGTCATTTCACAGATTTTGGTGACTTTAGTCTTAATTTCGAACTTGTTTATTACATACCAACCAATAATTATCTTGCCGCAATGGAAGCTCAACAATCTATAAATTTAAAAATTATTGAGGAATTTGCAATCAATAATATAGAGTTTGCATTCCCAACACAAACCTTAAATATTGAGAGTAACAAATCCAAATGATCTGCAAATATCTTCACTTAAAAACCAAAGTTTTGAAGACAACTCATCACTATTTGCTTCATCACTAACGTTACTTTCAACTAATTTATGTTTTTTTCTAGCTATAAGTTTATTACTTAAATATATGAAACCAACATTATTTAAATCTGCATTAAGGACAATCTCGGAAAGAATCTTTCCAGCATTTTCTATGCTTTCAGAAATTCCTAAAATATTTTTTGCAGCTTTAGAAAAAATTAAATATCCAAAGAGATTAAAACGTTTACTGTATCTAAAAAAACCCGAATGATCATTTGGTATTACTAGACCAGGAGCCCAAGTTATTACAGAAATTTTACTGGAGGATATTTTTAATTTTTTTTCAAGTTCTTTAGCAAACAAAATATTACATAACTTACTATTTTTATAAGCTTCATCAGCATTAAAATTTAAAAATTGCCCAGTTACTTTTTTTCTAAAATCAACTAGGTTATTAAGTCCCGCTTTCTTTCCTATATTGCCACCTGAACTTTTGGGGTCGTGGACATCTGATGATGTAATAATGATTCTAGATTCTTCTTTATTTCTAATAAAATCTTTCAGCACATTTACCAAGTAAAAATGTGCAAGATGATTTACCGCAAAAGTTAGTTCTATGCCTTGTTTTGATACTTTAGGATAAAAAGAGCCTGTATATTGCAATCCTGCATTTAAAACAACGACATCTAAAAAAATTTTTTTACTAATAAAGTAATCTTTAATCTTTTTAATATTCTCTAAATCTGAAAGATCACAATTTTCAATAATATTTAAAAATTTACTAAGGTAATTTTCATCAAAATATTTCTCAATTTTTTTGAGAAATTCATTCTTTCTAAATTCGTTTTTTATTACAATATATAGAATATTTTCCTTCTTCAGTAAATTAATAATGGCAAAAAAACCTATTCCTGAATTACCTCCAGTAATTAAAATATTTATATTTTTAATCATTTAAATTCCTATTTTTTTTTTAATGATAAAAAAATAAAGTAAGTTTTTTTTATTTTGTAATCTTATAAATTATTGTTAAAACACTGAAAACTTAGTCACTAGTATTTGAGTAATTTGATTATTATTAATCTACTCTCATTACAAATATTGGATGAAATATATAACCCTAGGCGCAGAAATAATAATTTGTTCCATAAATTTCTTTAATCATAAGATTAATATTTAATGTCAAAAGAAAATATGACAGATGTACTTGTTTTAGGTGCAGGGCCTGCAGGTATGGCAATTGCCTCAGCTTTAGGGAAGGAAAAATTAGATGTTGAAGTGCTTTCTCCAAATGGACCAGATGAACCTTGGCCAAACACATATGGTATTTGGGGGAAAGAAGTTGATCAACTCGGGCTTCAGGATTTACTTGAATATAGATGGAAGAATACTGTAAGTTTTTTTGGGCATGGCGCTTTAGAAGAAAAGGACGACGAGAATAAAGCCACGGAACATTCACTAGATTATGGACTATTTGATAAGAAGAAACTCCACAATTATTGGTTTAATGAATGCAATAAGTCTTTTATAAAATGGCATCAAGGCTTTGCAAACAAAATACATTTTGAAAAATACAAAAGTACAGTAACTACAAAAGATGGCAAGACTTACTCTGCAAGATTAGTAGTAGATGCAACAGGATATGATCCTGTTTTTCTTAAATTAAAATCGTGTGGTCCCTTAGCAGTCCAAACTTGTTATGGAATAGTAGGTAACTTTAGTAAACCTCCACTTAAGAAAGGGCAGTTTGTATTAATGGACTATAGAAATGACCATCTTAACGATGAGAAAAAAAAAGAACCGCCCACTTTTCTTTATGCCATGGATATGGGGGATGGTAAATATTTTCTTGAAGAGACATCTCTTGGTTTAGTAAATCCTCTAACAATGGAAAATTTAAAAGAAAGACTAGAGAAGAGGCTTTCTTATCGAAATATATCAATCACAAGCATGCAGCACGAAGAGCTTGGCTTATTTCTCCCTATGAATATGCCAATACCAGATTTCAAGCAACAAATACTTGGATATGGTGGAGCTGCTTCAATGGTACATCCTGCATCTGGATATTTAATTGGTAATGTTTTAAGAAGAGCTCCACTCGTCGCTAAGGCAGTCTCAGAAGCAATTAAAAACAAAAATCTAAGTACTTATCATATTGCTAGAAAAGGTTGGGAAACTTTATGGTCAAAAGAATTAATTAGGAAGAAATCACTTTACCAATTTGGATTAGAAAAACTCATGAGGTTTGACGAGAAACTATTGAGAGAATTTTTTGGTAGTTTTTTCCAACTACCTAAAAATCAATGGTACGGTTTTCTAACTGATACTCTTTCTTTAAAGGAGATTGTATATGCGATGTGCGTAATGTTTTTAAAAGCTCCATGGAGTGTAAAGAAAGGTCTTATGATTATGCATGGTAGAGAATTTAAAATGTTACTTAGGATAATATTTCCAAACATATAGTTTAAAAATGAGAACCATACTAATAAGTGGAGCAAGTAGAGGTATTGGACTAAATATTGCACATAAAGAATTAAAAGAAGGCAATAGAATTAGTGTTGGCATCAGAGATTTAGAATCATTAAAAGGAAGCGCTATTGATCCAAAAAAATGGCCTGAACGAAAAATTATAATCAATCACTATGATGCATTAAAAAAAATTACAGCCGAAAATTGGATAAAGAATACAGAAGATGAATTTGGAGGATTTGATTCAGTAATAAATTGTTCTGGAGTATTATCGAAAGTTCCATTCTTATTCAAAGATGGTGATGAAGAAGATATTTTAAATACATTAAATATCAATTTTTTAGCAATTTGGAATTTATGTAGGCTTTCTTGGGATCATTTATGTACCTCTGGCAGAGGAAGAATTATTGTTTTAGTTTCAATGAGTGGGAAAAGATCTAAAGGTGATTTAGCCGCTTATTCTTCTTCAAAGTTTGCTTTGATGGGATTATGCCAAACGATGAAAAATAAAGGTTGGGATAAAAATATAAGGGTTTCAGCAATTTGTCCAAGCTGGGTTAATACAAAAATGGCCCAAAATATCTCTTCCTTAGACAAATCAAGCATGACACAACCTGAAGATATTGCGGAAATATGCTCTACTATTCTGAAGTTACCTACCCAATCAGTTCCATTTGAAATTGCCTTAAATTGTAATTATGAAATTTAACCTAAATTGAAAATTAAGTAAGCCATTGAGAGCATTGCAATTGCTATAAATAAACCTTTTATTCGATTAGTTAATAATGAAAAAAGAGACAAATCTTCAGAAAAGTATCCACCAAAACTACCTGTAATAAACAATACAACCATTGGTAGAGATGCCATTCCAAAAGAATAAGAAATAGCTTTTACAAATCCAAAATTTAGGTAATTAAAAATAAGGGAACTTAATGAAAATAATAAAAAAGATGCAAACAGAGTAATAGAAACTTCAGCATCTAAAGTATGAGGCAAGCTTCCCTTTAATTCAAATTGCTTTTTGCATTCTCTAATTTGTCTTTTAGAGAGCTTTAAATAACCAGTTTCAGGAATTCTTTGTGACTTATATTTTCTTAGTAATCTTGCTTCAAGAGTTTCTGGCTCCTTTGTCTTAATTGATGTTAATAATTCATCTGGTTTTAATTTCTTAATTTTCTTTTCAAGATTATCCGTTTTCCCAATTCTATAAAGTTCTCCAACTCTAATGAGGTAAACATATCCCGGCATTTGCGTTGTAAAATTGATATTGTTCCTATTTAGATAATACTAAAAGAATCAAGGAAATTAAAAGTTTTTACAAAATGACAAACGATATTTTATATTCATTTCGAAGATGTCCATATGCAATTCGTGTTAGATGGGCGCTATTAATTTGTGAAATAAAAGTAGAGATAAGAGAAATTGATTTAAAAAACAAACCTGTAGATTTTCTAAATAAATCAAAGACAAAAACAGTTCCAATACTTATAAAAAAAAATAGTGAAGTTATTGAAGAAAGCCTTGAAATCATCTTATGGGCACTCTCAGAGTCAAAAAAAGAAAATGTTAAATTAATTTATTTTCCTGAAAACAAAAAGGAAGAGATTTTTCAAATAATTAATGAAAACGATAACGAATTCAAATATCATTTAGATCGATTTAAATACGCCACAAGATATCAGAATATTAATGAAGAATTTCATTTCATGAAGGCGAATAAATTTATTAAAAGACTGAACAACCTTCTTGCAGGAAAAAACTACTTTTTTGGGAATAACCCTACAATCGCTGATTGGTCTATTTGGCCTTTCGTAAGACAATTTAAAATCGCTTGTGAAAGTCAAAAAAGAACAAATTATTTGGAGCCCTCAATAAAAAATTGGTTAGATTCCTTTGAAAATAATATAAAATTTAGATCCCTAATGTATAAATACGAATTATGGGCAACAAATTCTAGAAAGAATTATTTTCCTTATAACTAAGTCTCTAAGAACTTCCTTTTCTCAATTATTCTTGCTAACTCCAAAAAATATCCTGCAGTCCTAAATTTACCAATATTTTTTTCCTTAAAATCGAGATCACTTCTGATTTCTGCAGTCTCCGCCATAAGCAAATCTAAATCGTTTGTTCCAAGACTATATAATTCACCAAGTTCGATTTCCCTTCCAAGTAAATGACTCCTAAACCACTTTCCTTTATTTTCTTGAGGTGGAATATTGTAGGGAGTAAATGACATTAAAATAAAATTAAACCTAAAACCATTCTAGGGTTTTTATTGAAACTTTTTCATCTCTAATTTATTAAAAATCAGTGCAATTAAAAGAATTGTGAATGTAATAAGCGCACAAATCTCTGTCCAATAATCTAGCCCAATTTTAGAAATCATTAATGGCGCCAGAACTGTGAATAGCCCCCCTGAAAGAATTAACTGAGCGAATAGCTGTTTTGATGTAAAAATTGGTAAAGTCTTAGAAATATTTTTAGGATCTGCAAGCCTTAAAAGAAGTAATCCAGAAGCTACTACACCTGTAGAATTTCCAAACTCTATTAAACTTTTTTCAAACCAATAATCATCAAAAATAAAGTATGCAAAATAAGCAATACAAATTAAGTTCCAAAATAGACCGAAAATAGTTAACACTAAAATTAATATCAAATTATCAAAAACGACAGCAATATCTAAACTTGCCATAGCTGTAAAAATCAATAAGTCTGTAGATAAAATACCAATTTCTCTTTGGAGAATATTTGAAATGAATTCTGTATTCTTGGTTTTCTCTAAGATATATCTAATAAGAAGAGAACCTATTAGGATAAAAGGGAAAACTGGTAGTGAAAATATAATTTCCTTCGAAAAATCACCAAAAGAACTTGAAATATACTTTAAAAATCTAAGTAGCAAAAAACCAAAAGAAATTGCCAAACCGGAGAATCCAAGATTTATTATGAGAATTCTTAAATCTTCAAAAATTCCTATCTTATTTTTTCCATTTAGATTATCGCTCTGTTCAAGAATTTCTTCTGTATCTGAAAGACCTAAAGTTCTCCCAAGAAAAATAAATATGCTACCCA